>NZ_CP046122.1:4299671-4913910 GCF_009707365.1 Microlunatus sp. Gsoil 973 | reverse complement strand
TCGTCGCCAGCGAGGGATCCCACCTGACGGGTGCTGTCGAGGCCGCGCAGCAGAGCGGAACGCCGCTGCTGATGCCGTACGAAGCCGACCTCGACCTGCTCGGCGATCATGTCTGGGCCACGGGAGCGACCGAGCAGATCATCGGGACCGCGATGCAGGCCGCGTTGGCGTCGGCGAAGGTGTCCCATCCGCTGTTGATCAACGCCGGCGGCGGAGCTCCGGACGGGATCGAGCCGGACAACGAGATCACCTTCAAGACCGGTGGTGACGGCGACAAGCTGATCAAACAGATCGAGGCGGTGACCGGAGCCCAGCACAACTCGGTCGACTCGATCGTGGTCTCCGGACCCGCGACCCAACTGGCCGCCGTCGAACGGGGGCTGCAGGGCGCACAACCGAATCTGCCGGTGTTCTTCACACCGGACGCCACCAGTCCGGCTTTCAGCGACGCCCTGCTCGAAGCCGACGCCAGTCTGTCCAGCAATCTCAACACCGTGGGCGTCGACGACAGCGACGCCGTCGCCCTGCGCACCGACACCAACGGACGCGCGATGGCGTCCTTCCTCGCAGCGGTCCGGCTGGTTGCCCAGGACGGCGACCAGAAGACCCTGCCAGGTGACCAGACCTTCGCCACCGCCGCCGACCAGGCCGATCCGGCCAGTCACGACGCCGTGATCGCCCTGGTGCAGGCGGCCGCGGCCGCCAGGAGCACGGCACCGTCCGATATCGCCACAGCCCTGGAACATCTCCGGCTCGGCCACGCCCAGGGGCTGGCCGGTCCGGCGCTCGACTTCACCCACCCGGCTGCCCTTGACGAAAGGGCGGTCGTGGCGCTGCGATCATCGGACCAAGATCTCGGCCTCCGCCTGCAGAGCCAGGACTCCCAGCCGCGGCTGATCTGGTTCGCGGGCCCCGTGACGAAGTGAGCTCTGCACGATGCGGCTGTTGATCGATCTCGCCGGGCAGCGACACGAGGTCGACGTCGAACGGATGGCGCCCTCAGCCACCCTGGCCGATCTGGTCGCCGACGGCTGCGGCGAGCACGTGTCGCCAGACGCCACGCTCTACGTCGACGACACGGCACACCCCGCCGACACCCCACTGTCCTCGGTGACCCTGCTCGAGGGCAGCGTGGTGTCCCGGACACCGTTGGACCGGCCCCACCTGCTCACCGGATGGACCGCAACACTGGCCGGCGGACTCGACGCCGGCGCGGTGATGCAGCTGCCGACCGACCGACCGCTGGTGATCGGCCGCTCGCCGCACGCCGACATCTCGGTCGAATCGGTGAGCACGTCCTGGCAGCACGTGACGATCAGCCGTGAGGGCGAGTCCGTACGGATCAAGGACGCCGGGTCGACCAACGGCACTCTGGTCGACGGCCGCCTGGTCAGCGACGACGGGGTCCTGGTCGGCGAACGAGCGGTGATCATCGCCGGCGGCGTCACCGTTCTGGTCCGCAGGGACCTCGACGAGGACCCGGCCCCGAAACCGGGCTCGCTGCACAACCTGACCCCGGCGGCCACCGCTCCGTTCAACCGCCCACCGCGTCCCGGCCGCCCGCCGGCGCCGGACCCGATCGAGCCGCCCGGCCGCAAGGATGTCGCGGCGGCCGCCAGGTTCAACATCATCACCGTTGCAGCGCCCCTGGTGGTCGCGGTGGCGATGGTGATGCTGCTCGGCGACCCGCGCTTCGCACTGATGGCCGGGCTCAGCCCGATCATGGGTGTCGGGTCGTGGTTCGAGCAGCGACACCGGCGGAGCCGTAACCTCAAAGAAGAGGACGAACGGTTCGCCAACGCGCTCGACACCTTCACCAGCGACCTGCGCCGGGTCGCCGAGACTGAGAGCCGCACCAGTTACCTCGACCGTCCCGACCCGGCCACCACGCTGCGCCGGGCGGCCATCCCGACCACCACGCTATGGCGGTCCCGCTTCGGCTCCCACGACTTCCTCCACCTGCACGCCGGGGTCGGCGACCTGCCCTGGTCCCCGCCGATCGAGAACCGGTCGGCCGGCCGGTTGGAGGACAAGGTCCGCACCGCGATCCAGCAGAGCCGCCTGCCGTCGGCCGCCGTGGATGTCGACCTGTCCGACGGCGGGGTCGTGGGCATCGTCGGCGATCGCGCCGGTGCGCTGGCGGTTGCCCGCAGCCTGCTGGCCCAGGCGACGGTGCACTGCGGACCGGCCGATCTCACCGTGGGCGTCTTCTGTGATCCAGGCCGTGACGAGGACTGGGCCTGGACGTCGTGGCTGCCTCAGCTCCGCCGGCACGGCGGAAGTTCCGGCGAGCGCTGGCTGTCGGATGACCGGTCGCAGAGCGAAGAGATGCTGCGTACGCTGCGGGACGGCATCGACGAGCACCCGACTCCCGCGATCCTGCTCCTGCTGGACTCCGACGTGCTGACCGAGGGTCGCAACGCCCCGGCCAGGACGCTGCTCGGACACGGCCGTACGGTGTCCGCCGGCGCAACGCACAAACCGGTGACCCAGGTGTCCGGCATCGTGATCGCCGCCTCCGAGGACAAGCTGCCCGCGGCCTGCACCACGGTCATCACGGTCGGCGCGGACGCCGCCGGAACGGTCACCAGACCGGGCGATCTGACCCACGTCGACGACGTCGTCCTGGCGGGCATCAGCGTCGACACGGCCCTCCGCGGGGCGATGGATCTGGCCCGCTTCGACGATCCCGATCTGGTCGTCCCCGGTGCCGCGCTGCCGTCGCTGGTCCGACTGCCGCCGCTGCTCGACATGGACCAAGTCACCGCCGACGCCGTGCGCTCGGCCTGGGCCGACGCCCGCGGGGTTGCCGCACCGATCGGGATCGGTGAGGGGGGCAGCTTCTGGCTCGACCTGGTCCGGGACGGACCACACGGGTTGGTCGGTGGCACCACCGGTTCGGGAAAGAGCGAGTTCCTGCGTTCCCTGGTCGCCGGGCTGGCCGCGCGCAATGATCCGACCCGGCTGACGTTCATCCTGATCGACTTCAAGGGTGGCGCGGCCTTCGCCACCTGCGAACGCCTGCCACACACCATCGGCACGGTCAGCAACCTGGACGAGCAACTGGCCAACCGCGCGCTCCGGGCGTTGGAGGCGGAGATGGAATACCGGCAACGGCTGTTCGCGGCCGCCGGTGAGGGCGTGGACAACCTGGACGCCTATCTGGCCACCGATCCCGCACAGCCGTTGCCCCGGCTGCTGCTGGTCGTCGACGAGTTCGCCATGCTGGCCAAGGAGTATCCGGATGTGCTCTCGTCGCTGGTCAGCGTGGCCGCGGTCGGACGGACGCTCGGCGTGCACATGATCCTGGCGACCCAGCGTCCGGCCGGTGTCGTCAACGACGACATCCTGGCCAACACCAATCTGCGGGTGGCGCTGCGGGTGCAGAGCCGGGAGGACTCCGGCAACGTGATCGGTGTACCGGATGCGGCGGCGATCGGCCGGCAGCAGCAGGGTCGGGCGTACGTGAAACTCGGCCAGGACGACATCACGCCGGTCCAGACCGCGCTGGTCACCGGACAGGCCGAGGAGCAGGTGCAGACCAGGATCGAGGTCAACCCTGTGGTCTTCGGCCGGACCAGACGTCCGCCGGCACCACGGGTCAGCGACAGCGCGCCGACCGACCTGGACAAACTGATCGACGCGGTGATCGCCGCCAACGAGACGGCCGGATTCGGCCCGCCACGGCCGGTCTGGCCCGAACCACTCGGCGAGCGGGTTCAGTTGGCGGGCTTCGAATACGACGAGCAGGCCGAGATCCCGATGGCGGCGGTGTCTCCGACCGGATGCAGGTCAGCTTCGCCATCGCCGACGACCCCGACCGGCAGCGGCAGATTCCGGCGTCCTGGGACCTGGAGCAGGGCAATCTGCTGCTGATGGGCATTCCCGGCAGCGGCACCAGTACCGCACTGACTAGCATCGCACTGACCATTGCCAACGCCATGTCGCCCAATGATCTCGACCTCGTCGTCCTCGACATGGGGTCCGGAGATCTCGCTCCGTTGGCGGATCTGCCGCACACCACCGGCTATGTCGGCTCGGGCAGCGGCTCCCGCGAGCAGCAGGTGCGGTTCCTGCGCTACGTCCGCGCCGAGGTGGATCGGCGCAAGGCCGACCCGCGCGGCCATCGGCGGACCGTTGTGCTCATCGACGGCCTGGCCACCCTTCGCGAGGAGTTCCAGGACTACGAGGGCATCGAACTGATGGAAGGCCTCTACCGTGCCTACACCGACGGGCCGGAACTCGGCCTGTCCTTCGCCTGTTCGACCACCCGCGCCAAGGCAGTCCCGCCGGCCATCGACGAGGTGACAACCCAGAAGTGGCTGTTCCGGCTGGCCGACCAGTACGACTACTCCGCCGCAGGAATCCGCCCCAACGAGGCCCCGGCTGCCGTACCGGGACGGTGCATCGTTGCCGGGACCCGGCTGCAGACCCATGTCGCGACGCCCGGTGCCGAACTGGACCTTGCCGTCGCGACGGTCGCCTCCCGGTGGACCGGCAGCCGCCGCAAACCCGACGTCGTCGGTCGGCTGCCGGAAGGCGTCACCGTCTCCGAGGTCGGCGCTACGGCCTCGGTGGTCGGGGAACCCTGGCTGATCCCGGTCGGCATCCGGGAAGCCGATCTTGAACCGCAATACCTGGAGCTGTACGAGGGCGAACACCTGCTGATCGCCGGCTCGGCGCGGTCTGGTAAGTCGACCCTGCTGTTGGCCATCGCCGAGTCGTTGCGCGGCGCGACGCATGCCGCCGGCCCGCCGGTCAGCGTCTGGGGTGCCTGCGACCGGCGTTCGCCGCTGTCCGGGAGCCCCCTGCTCGACCGGGTCGCGGTCGTGGCCGACGAACTGCCGGCGCTGATGGCCGGGGCGCGGATCCACTCCGGCCCGCTGGTGATCCTGATCGATGACGCCGAACGAGTTGACGACGCGGATCAGGCGATCAGCAACCTGCTCAGCGCCGGGCTGTCGAACATCGTGGTGATCGCCTCCGGTCGCGCCGACGATCTGCGGACCCTCTACAGCCACTGGACGAAGGCGGTCCGAAAGTCCCGCTGCGGTGTGTTGTTGCAGCCCAACGTCGACTACGACGGGGAATTGCTCGGCGTCACGCTGCCCCGGCGGGCCCCGGTTGCGATCACTCCCGGACGCGGTTACGCGTGCGTTGCCGGCGCTGTCGCGCTGGTGCAGACGAGCGCCCCCAGCTGAGGTTGTCCGGGACAAGGTCCGGCGGCACCGGCGGGTAGACCCAGGTGACCAGCACCACTGAGATGATCATCAGCAGGAACCAGGCGGCGAGTTTGGTCGGACCGACCGGCTGCCAGCCCGCCAGCTGATCTGGATAGAACCAGGCACCCGCCCAGGTGGCGATGTTCTCGGCGAACCAGATGAACGTCGCCACCAACCCGAAGGCCAAGGGCAGCGGCATCCGCAACTGCCGGCCGAAGACCCGGAAGTACATCATGCTCCGCCCGAAGACGAGCAGAACGGCCGCGATCAGCAGCCAGCGGAGATCGAGGATGAAATGGTGGGTGAAGAAGTTCAGATAGCACGCCGCGGCCACGGCGGCCGAAAGCCACAACGGCGGGTAGCGGGTGAACCGGAGATCGAAAAGCCGGTGGACGCGCACCATGTATGAGCCCACCGCCGCGTACATGAAGCCGCTGTAGAGCGGCACCGCACCGAGGTGCAGGAAGCCGCCGGCGGAATAGCTCCAGGACCCGATCGAGGTCTTGAAGAGTTCCATCCCGGTACCGACGACGTGGAAGATCAACACCACCCGGAGCTCACGCCAGGTCTCCAACTTCGTGGTGATCATGATCGTCTGGATGATCACCGCTGCCAGGGTGACGGCATCGTTGCGCGCCAGCCAGGCGCCCTCGGGATACCAGAGTTTGGCGGCCAGCAGCACCAGCAGCATGGCCACGCCGAAGACACACGCCCATGCCTGCTTGGCGCCGAAAACCAGGAACTCGACCAGCCAGCGGCTGCCCCGCCGGTCCGGCAGTCGGGTGATCAGCCGGCGGGCTGCCGCTTCGATGCGTTGTTCGACACCGGTGAGTGCCCGATTCGGTTGTTCAAGGCGGTTCGGTTGCAAACCAACGGGCCCGGTCACCGCAATAACGTAACGGTGTCCGGGCCCGTACCGGTGTGCTGTCGGCGGATTCTCAGAGAGTTTTGGCCTTCGGATCCCAGTCCTCGGGCAGCAACTCGGGCCGTTCAACCGAGCTGTCCAGCTTGACGTAGTCGCCGGACAGCGCAGCCTCGGCCACCGACTCCATGATGTCCAGCACGTGGTAGGCCTGTGCCCCGGTCGCCCGGTGCGGTCGACCTTCCCGGATGGCGCGGGCCATGTCCAGCGCGCCGGTGCCACGACTGGACAACGCTGTGGTGCTGGCGACGGTCTGCCAGTCGTCGTCGGTGCGGCGGATGATCTTGACCTCACCGTCGAAGGTGTTGGGATCCGGTACCACCAGCGTGCCCTCGGTGCCGTTGACCTCGAACAGGATCCGGCGAGCGGCCGAATCGAAGGACAGGATCGTCTGCGAAGACTGACCGCCGGCGAACCTCGCCGCCGCGCTGACGTGGGTCGGCACCGTGACGTCGAAGGTCTCGCCCGCCTTCGGGCCGGATCCGATCACCCGCTGTTCCCGCGATTTGGAGCCGATCGCAGCCACTGAGTCAACCGCCCCGAACAACTGCACCAGAGCCGTGAAGTAGTACGGGCCGATGTCGAACAGCGGACCGGCGCCCTCCTGGAACAGGAAGGCGGGATTGGGATGCCACGATTCCGGACCTGGGCTCTGCATCAGCGTCAGGGCCGACAGCGGCTCCCCGATGTCACCCCGATCGATGAGCTTGCGGGCCTCCTGCAGGCCGCTGCCCAGGAAGGTGTCCGGCGCGCAACCGACCCGGAGGCCCTTGGCCTCCGCCGCCTCCAGCAGGGCCTTGGCGGAGACGCGTTCCAGCGCCAGCGGCTTCTCGTTGAAGACATTCTTGCCGGCGGCGATCGCGCTACTGGCCACCTCGGCGTGCACCGCCGGAATGGTCAGGTTGATCACCAGCTCGACGCCGTCGTGCTCGAGCACGGCTTCAGGGCCCCCACTGGTGGCGATGCCGAACTCCTCGGCACGCGCCGTGGCAGCCTCCTTGACGATGTCGCCGATGGCCAGCACCTCGACGTCGGGGAAGGAGGTCAGATTCTCCAGATAGGTCTTGCTGATCACCCCGGCGCCGATGATGCCGACGCCGACCGGACCCGTCCCTGCCATGGTCAGGCCTTCCCGGTGAGATAGGCGAAGCTCTGGGCGATGCATTCGAACCGGTCGAGGTCACTGTCGTCCAGCTCGACCACGCCGTACTTCAGGTTCGGGGTGGCGTTGATGAAGTCCCATACCGGGATGACGCCGTTGCCGACAGCCACCTGGTTCTTGTTGTTGCGGGTGCCGTCGCCGTCCTTGAGGTGCAGCGCCTGGACCCGGTCACCGAGCCGACCGAGCAGCGCCGGCACATCGGCGCCACCGACCTGTGCCCAGTAGGTGTCGACCTCGAGCACGACCTCGGGCGCGGTCTTGGCGGCCAGCACCTCCAGTCCGTGCTTGCCGTCGATCATCGACTCGAGCTCGAACCAGTGGTTGTGGTACCCGACGGACAACCCGGCGGCGGCAGCCTTGTCGGCGGCCGCGTTGAGCTGGTCGGCGATACCGGAGATGCCCTCTTCGGTCTTCCACTGCTCCGGGTCGGTGTGTGGAGTGATCACGGTCTGGATGCCGAGCTCCTTGGCGGCACCCAGGATCTCGTCGACATCGGCGTCGACCACACTGGTGTGTACGGTCGGAGCGGTCAGGTCGTACTTGGCCAGGCCGGCCTTCAAGCCGTCGAAGAAGTTCTGGAAGGCGAACGGCTCGACCTGCTTGAACCCGATCTCGGCGATCCGTCCGAGGCTCGCGTCGACGTCCTCGGCCAGGGCTTCACGAATGGTGTAGAGCTGAACCGACAACACGTCGGTGCCCAAAGTAGGCATTGAATCTCCTCGATGAGAACTACTCGTCCCAGACACCGTTGTGCCGATGTCCGGGCCATCACACTACCGAACCGGTTCAGTTGTTGGGAGGGGGTCGCTTTGCGTGCCATCATCTGGCATGGGCGTCGAACAAGGAGGTTCGCATGACTGACCCCGTCATCGTTGTCGGCGTCACACCGGGGCAGCCCGACATAGTCATCCGGCATGCCGCGAAACTCGCCCGGAAGCTGAACGGCCGCTTGGTCTGCGCCTTCGTCGACACCGGTCAGATGAGCATGTTCGAGGGCGCCGACGGCACCCTGATGGCCATGCCGCTCGACCCGGACATCGTCGAGGAGCCCACTCCGTTCCCCGACAGCCTCCGGGACAAGCTCGCCACGATCTGCTCCGACAAGCAGGTGACCGTCGAGTTCCGCAGACCGCTGGGTGAGCCGGCCATCGCGCTGGCCGAACTGGCCGAGCACGAGCAGGCGTACATGATCATGGTCGGCACCCGGCGACCGGGGCTCCGCTCGGGAATCGCCGAGTTCTTCGGCGGCTCGGTGGCCGCCCACCTCAGCCACCGGCAGCCGCGTCCGGTGATCGTCATCCCACTGACTCCGACCGCGCACGGTGAACTGCCCTGGGACGAGACCGACTAGCTCCGCCGGCTACGGCAGGTAGTAGGTCGGGTTGGGCAGCTTGATCGTCCGGTCGGCGTGCCCGCCGATCAGGTCGGAGTACTGGTCACCGAGGTTGGCAACGATGTCGTCGGCGCCGCCGGCCGTCGATTCCAGGTACGCCCTGGTCTGGGATTTGTACTCGATCGTGCTGCGGGTGTCGCCCTGCGGCTTGGTGTAGTAGTCGGCGTCGGTGAAGCCTTCGTAGCCGACGGCGGACAGGTTGCCCAGCGTGGCGGCCTGCTGACCCGAGTTGCGTCCGGTCAGCCCGATCAGCGTGCAGCCCGCCCGGTGGGCGGCGTTCACGAAGTCGACCATTGCCGGCGTTGCCGGAAACTTCTCGGCCTGCACCCACTCGTCGGTGTCGAAGACCAGGGCCGGCTTCCTGCCGTGCCTGAGCGCGTGCCGGTACGCCACCGGCAGATCGCGTTCCTCGCGCTGGACGATCCGGCTGAGCTGGGTGATGTACGGCGACTGCTGCGTGTCGGCGATCCCGTTGCCGGTGTCGCCGTAGTAGGTGCGGATCGTCGACTTCACCGAGTCGATATTGGGAATGCCGGCGCCGTCGGCGCGACCAGCAGACCGGCAGTCAGGGCAGCCACTCCGACGAGAACCGAGATGAATCGTGAACCGAGGGGGGACGTCACGAACGGGAACGTAGCAGATCCCGCGCCAGCAGGGTTCCGCCCGCGGCCGCGGCCGGGAAGACCAGCACCGAGACGAATGGGATCGCCAGCAGCAGGAAGGTCGGCACCGTGAAGCCCAACGTGTGCGCACGGTGTCGACGCATCGCCTGCCGTCGCTCGCCGATGGACACCCGGCCGCGCCGCTGGAACGGTGTGCCGAGCAGTTCGATGCCCAGCATCCACGCCCCGAAGACGGTCGACAGCACCGGGATCACCGTCTGGCCCAGCACCGGGACGAGACCGAGCAGCGCGAAGACGACGGCGCCCACAAGAGAGATCCCAAGCAGGGCCAGCGATTGCCCGACCGACCGCGGCACCGATCGCACCAGGGACTCGTGAACCTCACCCGGAGCATCGCCGAGTTCGGCCTCGACCAGTTCGGAGATCTTCTCGTACGCCGGTCCGCCGATGACCAGGGTGAGCGCAGTGAAGACCAGGACCATGATCAGGATCGATCCGCCGATCGCGCCGACGCCGATCAGCACGCGGATCCACTCGGCGTAGTCGGGGATGATCCGGTCCAGATTGCTGATGCCGGTGATCAACAACGCCAGGAAGATCACCGAGGTGATCAGCGGCGGCAGCGCGCCGAGCAGGAACAACCGGCGGCGGCTGAATACCAGGGTGAAACCGCGGATCAGCAACATCGCCCCGCCGAGCGCGTCGGAGATCATGGTCAGCTCTGCTGGGCGCGGACCTTCTCGCCCTTGGCCTCGGCCGTTCTGCGCAGCTCGTCCTGGAAGTCGATCATGGCGTGGGTCAGCGACGCGTCGCCGGTTGCCAGGATTCTGACAGCCAGCAGCCCTGCGTTGCGGGCGTTGCCGATCGCCACCGTCGCTACCGGCACCCCGGCCGGCATCTGCACGATCGACAGCAGGGAGTCCATTCCGTCCAGATACTTCAGCGGCACCGGCACACCGATCACCGGCAGCGGCGTGAGCGCCGCCAGCATGCCGGGCAGGTGGGCGGCGCCACCGGCGCCGGCGACCACCACTTCCAGTCCGCGGGTGTGAGCGGTCCGGCCGTACTCGACCATCGCCTCGGGCATCCGGTGTGCGGAGACCACGTTGGCCTGGTAGCGGATGCCGAAATCGGAGAGCACGGTCGCCGCCTCGCCCATCACCGGCCAGTCCGAGTCAGAGCCCATGACGATTCCCACCCGTGCTGGTCCGTCACTCATCGCCGACTCCCATCAAGTAGTTGGCTGCATGCCGGGCACGCCTCCGGACACTCGGCAGATCGTCACCGTACGCGGTCACGTGGCCGACCTTACGGCCCGGTTTGACCTCCTTGCCGTACAACTGCGCCCGCAGTCGCGGGTCCCGGGCGAAACAATGCAACAGCGCCGCCGGCAGGTCCTGCACACTCCCACCGAGGACGTTGACCATCACCGTCCACTCGTCGCGCACTGTCGGCGAGCCGAGCGGCAGGTCGAGCACCGCACGCAGATGGTTCTCGAACTGGGAGGTGTGGGCGCCGTCGATCGACCAATGCCCGGTGTTGTGCGGGCGCATCGCCAGCTCGTTGACCACCACGCTGCCGTCGTTGCGTTGCATCAGCTCCACGGCGAGCACGCCGGTGACCTCGAGTTCGTGGGCGATCCGCAGGGCCAGCTGCTGGCAGCCGATCGCCTGATCCTCGCTCAGCTCGGGGGCCGGCGTAGTGGTCTCGGTGCAGATGCCGGCGGTCTGCACGGTCTCGGTGATCGGATAGGCGACGGCCTGCCCACTGGGTGACCGGACGACCAGCGCGCTGAGCTCACGCCGGAAGTCGATGTACTCCTCGGCAAGGATGTCGGCGCCGGAGGCGAACGGCTCCCCGGCCCGGTCGGCGGAGTCGATCTTGAAGACACCTTTGCCGTCGTAGCCGCCCCGGGTGGTCTTGGCGATCACCGGCCAGCCGACCTCGGCGCCGAAGCTGGTCAACTCCTCCGGTGTTGCAACCGGCCGGTTGAGGGGGCACGGTATGCCCATGGCACCGAGTCTGGACCGCATAACCGCCTTGTCCTGGGCGTGGACCAGGGCTTTGGGCCCGGGGCGTACGGCGATGCCGTCAGCCGCCAGCTCCTCCAGGATGGCAGTCGGCACGTGCTCGTGATCGAAGGTGACGACATCGCAGGCGGCGGCGAACCGGCGGACGGTCTCCGGGTCGGTGTAGTCCCCGACCTCCACGTCGGCCACCACCTGGGCGGCCGAACTGTCAGCTGCCTCGGCAAGCAGCTTGACCTGGATGCCCAGGCCGATCGACGCCTGATGCATCATTCTGGCCAACTGGCCGGCGCCGATGATCCCCACCACGTATGTCACGTGACCCGATGGTACGGGGAACCTGCCAGGATGAATCAGGTGAGCCCGCTGCGCAACCATCGACATCTCAGCGTCGCCGGATTGCAGACGATGATCGACAACGAGGACATCGACACCGTCATCGTCGGTTTCACCGATATGCAGGGACGGTTGCAGGGCAAGCGGATGCACGCCGCCTATTTCGCCGACCAGGTGCTGTCCCACGGCACCGAGGGCTGCAACTACCTGCTGGCAGTGGATATCGAGATGAACACGGTCGACGGTTATGAGATCTCCTCCTGGGACACCGGGTACGGCGACATGATGTTCCGGCTCGACCCCGACACCCTGCGATTGTTGCCGCACCAGCCCGGTACGGCGATGGTGCAGTGCGATCTGACCTGGTTGGACGGCGCTCCGGTGAGCGAGTCGCCGCGGACCATCCTGAAACACCAACTCGACCGCGCCGCCGACCTCGGCTACCAGGTGCTGGCGGGGACCGAACTGGAATTCATCGTCTTCGACACCAGCTACCCCGACGCCTGGCGGCAGGGCTACCGGGATCTGGAGCCGGCGACGAGCTACAACGTGGACTACTCGATCCTCGGCACGACGGCGGTGGAGCCGTTACTGCGGGAGATCCGCAATGCGATGTACGGCGCCGGGCTCGACGTCGAGTCGGCCAAGGGCGAGTGCAATCCCGGGCAGCAGGAGATCGGCTTCCGCTATGCCGACGCCCTGATCACCGCGGACAACCACGTCGTCTACAAGACTGCCGCCAAACAGATCGCTGCACAGCACGACAGGTCGATCACCTTCATGGCCAAGTACAACGAGCGGGAGGGCAACTCCTGCCATATCCACCTCTCGCTGCGCGGAACCGACGGACGAACCGTCTTCTGGGACAACGGGCGGACCGACCTGTACGACCGGTTCATCGCCGGCGCTCTGGCCACCATCGTGGACTTCAGCCTGTTCTATGCGCCGAACATCAACTCCTACAAGCGCTTCACCGACAGGTCGTTCGCGCCGACCGCCATCGGCTGGGGCACCGACAACCGCACCTGTGCCGTACGGCTGGTCGGCGAGGGCGGATCGGCTCGGCTGGAGAACCGGGTTCCGGGTGGCGACGTCAACCCCTATCTGGCGCTGGCCGCGATGGTCGCCGGCGGTCTGTACGGGATCGAACACGACCTGCCGCTGCCGCCCGAGGTCGCCGGCAACGCCTACCGTTCCGGACTGCCGAGGTTCCCCCACACGCTGTCCTCGGCCCGGGACGCGTTCACCCGGTCGGCGATCGCCCGGGAGGTCTTCGGTGACGACGTCGTCGATCACTACACCAACATGGCCGATGTCGAGCTTGCCGCCTTCGAGTCAGCGGTCACCGATTGGGAACTCCGGCGCGGCTTCGAGAGGATGTGACCGTGTGCAGTCGTCTGGTGATCAATCCGGCTACCGAGGAGCCGATCACCGAGGTCGCGATGGCGACGGTCGAGGAGGCCGACGCCGTCATCGAGCAGGCTGCCAAGGCGTTCCCGGCCTGGCGCGACCTGGCTCCCGGCGATCGGGCGGCGTTGCTCCGCCGGTTCGCGACCGTTGTCGATGATCACCTGGAGGAACTCGCCCGACTCGAGATGGCCAACTCCGGACACCCGATCGGCAACGCGCGCTGGGAGGCCGGGAACGTCCGCGACGTGATCGACTACTACGCCGCCGTCCCGGAACGGCTGTTCGGCAAGCAGATCCCGGTCCCCGGCGGCATCGACGTGACCTTCCGGGAGCCACTGGGCGTGGTGGGTGTGATCGTGCCGTGGAACTTCCCGATGCCGATCGCCGCCTGGGGTTTCGCCCCAGCGCTTGCCGCCGGCAACTGCGTCGTGCTCAAGCCCGCCGAACCGACCCCGCTGACCGCCCTCCGGTTGGCCGAACTGGCCGAAGAGTCCGGCATCCCCAGGGGTGTCTTCACGGTGCTCGCCGGCGAGGGGCCGGTGGTCGGCAACAGGTTCGTCAGCCATCCACTGGTACGCAAGATCACCTTCACCGGCTCGACCGCTGTCGGCAGGAAGATCATGGCGGGCTGTGCCGATCAGCTCAAACGCTGCACCCTGGAACTCGGCGGAAAGAGTGCGAACGTGATCTTCGCCGACGCCGACCTGGAGAGTGCGGCGGCCGCTGCCCCGGCGGCGGTCTTCGACAACTCCGGTCAGGACTGCTGTGCGCGGTCCCGCATCCTGGTCCAGTCCTCGGTCGTCGAGCGTTTCCTGGAGTTGCTGGAGCCCGCGGTCAAGGCCGTCACTGTCGGTGACCCGGCTGACCCAGGAACGCAGATGGGGCCGTTGATCTCGGCCGCGCATCGTGACCGGGTCGCCGGATATCTCGACGGTGCCGACATCGCCTATAGCGGCAGGGCCCCCGCCGGGCCGGGCTACTGGATGCCGCCGACGGTCCTGCTCGGCAGCGCGACGATCGACCGTACGTGGCGCGAGGAGATCTTCGGGCCGGTGGTCTCGGTGCTGCCGTTCGCGGACGAGGCGGACGCGATCCGGCTGGCCAACGACAGCGACTACGGGTTGTCCGGTTCGATCTTCACTCGTGATCTTGGTCGGGCTTTGCGGGTGTCCCGGGCGGTCCAAGCCGGGAACCTCAGTGTCAACTCCAACTCTTCGGTGCGCTACTGGACACCGTTCGGCGGTTACAAGCAGTCCGGCCTGGGCCGCGAACTCGGTCCGGACGCCTCCGACGCGTACACCGAGGAGAAGAACGTCTTCTTCTCCGACAAGTGAGACGACGCAGTTGAGAGGAAACCATGACAGGACGGGTGCAGGACAAGGTCGCGGTGATCACCGGCGGCTGCTCCGGCATCGGTTTGGCGGCCGTCCGCCGACTGGCGGCGGAGGGCGCCAGGATCGTGATCGGCGACATCGATGACCAACGGGGACCGGACGTCGCCGCGGAGGTAGCCGGCCGCTACCAGCGCACCGATGTCACCGACCCCGATCAGGTCGAGGCCCTGTTCGCGGCCGCGGTCGACGGCTACGGATCGCTGGACATCGCGTTCAACAACGCCGGAATCTCACCGCCCGAGGACGATTCGATCCTGGACACCGACCTGGACGCCTGGCACAGGGTCCAGCAGGTCAACCTGACCAGCGTCTACCTGTGTTCCAAGGCGGCGCTGGCGATCATGAGCGAGCAGCAGCGCGGCTCGATCATCAATACCGCATCGTTCGTTGCCGTGATGGGCGCGGCGACTTCGCAGATCTCCTATTCCGCGTCCAAGGGCGGTGTGCTGTCCATGACCCGTGAGCTCGGGGTGCAGTTCGCCCGGTCCGGTATCCGGGTCAATGCGCTGTGTCCCGGCCCGGTGAACACGCCCCTGCTCCGGGAGCTCTTCGCCTCCGATCCCGAGCGGGCCGCCCGGCGGCTGGTGCACGTACCGATGGGCAGGTTCGCAGAACCGGAGGAGATCGCCAACGCCGTCCTCTTCCTGGCCTCCGACGAGTCCAGCTTCATCACCGCCAGCACCTTCCTGGTCGACGGCGGCATCTCCGCTGCCTACGTGACGCCGCTCTAGATCATCACGGGTCACTGCAGCTGTCGGATACGCCGGAAGATCACGGCCCGCTGAACGATGAAGTTGACGGCTGTGGCGACTCCCTGGGCGATCACGAACGCGGTCACCTGGACCGCCAGCAGGGGCGGGCCCCAGCTCTGCAGCAGGGGGAACAGCAGGGCGAACAGGCCGACCTGGACGAAGAAGGTGCTGCCGTACAACAGCAGAACGCCGACGAACCGGCGGGTCGACGGCCCGGCGCGGAAGGTCCAGCGCCGGTTGATCGCGTACGCCGTCGTGGTGCCGCAGACGAAGGAGATCGCCTTGGCGATGTTGTGCTGCAGACCGAAGTGCATCAGCACAACGAGGATGCCGAAGTCGACCACCGCCGAGAGCGAACCGGTCAGGATGAACCTGACCATCTGCACGCTGAGTCGATGGTGGTGATGCTCTTCCGGCACCCGACAAGGGTAGACGGTCGCCCTGCTGAGAAGCTGTCAGGTGATGAACACGTCACAGGTGGCCGCGCCGGTCGGGACTGTGCTCCCTTATCGCGCCCTGATCTGGCTTGCGGTGGCCACATTCTCCAACGGCATCGACGGCTATGTGTTGGCCGGCCTGCTGCCGAAGATCTCGGCCGATCTCGAGGTCACCAACGCCGCAGCCGGGCAGCTCGTCTCGGTCTTCGCACTGACCTCGGCGCTGGCGGCCCCGGTGCTGGGCGCGGTGACCAGCGGCTGGGAGCGGCGGCGGACGATCGTCGGGTCGCTGGCGGTCTTCGTGCTGGGCAACCTGTTGGTCGCGCTGGCCCCGGTCTATTCGGTCGCCCTCGGCGCACGGGTGCTGGCCGCCCTCGGCGCCTGCGTGATGAACGCCTCGATCACCGGCTACGTCATCCACCTGGCGCCGGTGGAGCACCGCGGCAAGGCACTGTCCTTCGTGCTGGGCGGCTGGATGACGGCCACCGCGCTGGGTGTCCCGGTCGGCCTGCTCCTGGGACAGTCGAACTGGCGGTTCCCGCTGCTGATGGTGGCCGTCGTGGGCACCGTGGCGCTGGTCGGCATCATGATCAGGTTGCCGCACCTGCAGCTACCGCCGGGCACCCTACGGGACCGGCTGCGTCCGCTGCGGCAACCGCGGCTGTTGGCCGGGCTGCTGGTGTCCACCGGCATCCTGTGCGCCAGCTACACCTGCTTCACCTATGCCGTGCTGATCCTGCACTGGGCGCACGGCTGGATGATCATCGTGATCATGTTCGGCTACGGGCTGGCGAGCATGCTCGGCAACGCCGTCACCGGCCGGCTCGCCGACCGCTTCACCCCGGTGCGGGTGTTGACCATCTGGCTGATCGGGTTGCTGGTCAACGCCGTGGTCGGTGCGGTGAGCATCGGTACGGCGACGGCGAGCACGCTGGTGGTGTTCGGCCTGCTGTGGTTCTTCCTCGCCGGGATCGGCAACGGCGGTGCGGCCGTACCGCAGCAGGCCAGGCTCGCCTCGATGGCGCCGGACTCCGCGGCCATCGTGATGGCGTTGAACGGCAGCGCCATCTCGCTGGGGTCGGCATTGGGCGGCGCGCTGGGCGGCGTCACCCTGGCCGCCGGGAACCAGCCGTCGCGGCTGCTGATCGTTGCCGCTGCCGTGCTGGCGGCGTCCGTCTGCCTGCACGCCGTGGTGGTGCGGATCAGCCGGCCCCGTACCCCGGCATTAGGGTGATGATCATGTTCTCGAACCTGAGCGCTGGAGCTCTCGGACTGTCCCTCGACCACACCCAGGCGATCGACCTCGCCGTCAAGCACGGATTCGGCGGCGTCGACCCCGATCTCGGCTACTTCCGCGGCCTCGGCAGCGATGCGGCGATCGCCGAACACGCGGCCTCGGTCGCCGAACGCGGGCTGCGCTGGGGCATCGCCGGCCTGCCGGTGCCGCTGACCGCCCCTGCAGAGGAATTCCGCGCCGCCCTTGCGACCCTGCCGGAGACCCTCGGCCTGCTGGCCGCCGCCGGAGTCACCTCGGTCGGCACCTGGGTCCGGCCGATGCACGATGACCTTTCCTACCGGCGCAACTGGGTGCTGCACGTCAGCCGGCTGCAGTTGGTCGCCGATCTGCTGGCCGACGCCGGGCTTCGGCTCGGCCTGGAATACATCGGCCCGAAGACCTTCTGGTCCACCGAACGCTTTCCGTTCATCCACTCGATCGGCGAAGCGCTGGAGCTGATCGCCGAGGTCGGCAAGCCCAACATCGGCCTGATCCTCGACACCTACCACTGGTACACCGCAGGTGAGACGGCGATCGATCTGGTCGGGCTGAGCGACGCCGACATCGTCTCGGTCGACATCAACGACGCCCGCGACGATCGGCAGCGCGACGAGCAGCAGGATCTCGACCGCCGGCTCCCGGGCTCCACCGGAGTGATCGATCTGGACGGGTTCATGGACGCCGTACGGGCCGCCCGGTACAGCGGCCCGGTCAAGGTCGAACCCTTCATGAAGTCACTGGCCGAGGAACCGCTCGACGACGTGCTGTCCGATGTCGCCGCTCGCCTCGACAAGGCGATCAGGGCCTGACTTCAGGGTCCGCCGTGCCTACCGGGTGCGAAATCGGGGTTCACGCTTCTCGACGAACGCGGTAACCCCTTCCGCCCGGTCGGCGGAGAAGGCCGTGTTCCGCCAGGCCCGGTCCTCGACCTCGAGTCCTTCGCCGATCGGCAGATCGAATCCGGTGCGCAGCGCCTGCTTGGCATTGCGCAGCGCAACCGGAGACTTGGCCGCGATCAGCGCAGCAAGATCACGGGCCGCATGGACAGCGTCGCCCGCCGCTACCCGGCGATCGGCCAGCCCGATGGCGTACGCCTCGTCCGCGCCGACCCGTCGGGTGGTGAAGATCAGATCCGCGGCGCGGTTCAGGCCGATCCGCCGGGACAGCAGTTGGGTGCCTCCCCCACCGGGGATGACGCCGACCCCGACTTCGGGAAGCGCGAAGACGGCGGTGTCGGAGGCGATGATCAGATCGCAGGACAGCGCCAGTTCGCAGCCGCCCCCCAATGCGTAACCGTCGACGGCCGCGATCGTCGGCATCGGCAGGTCGAGAACGCAGTTGTACGCGCGCCTGGCCAGTGGGCGCTGCCGGGCGAGATCATCGTCGGACAGTGCCTGGCGTTCCTTCAGATCCGCCCCGACACAGAACGCCTTCGGCACGGCGCTGGACAGGATGACCACCCGGACGTCGCGGTCGTCGGTGACTTCTGCGCAGGCACCGGCGATCGCCGTCGCTTGGGCTGTGTCGACCGCGTTCAGTGCGTCCGGGCGGTCCATGACGATCTCGGCGACATGCTCACCGGGCCGCTCAATCGCGACGGTCACCGTGCACCTCGCCGAACAACAGCTCGCTCATGATCACGTGTATCCGTTCCACGTCAGGCACGTCGTCCAGGCTGATCGTGCTGTTCTCCCCGGCGGTCTGGATGTTGAGGGTGCCGCAGCCCAGCATCCGATCCAGCAGGCTCCGGTCATAGCTGACATCGTTGATCCTGATCAGCGGCAGGTCCTTGCCGGTCTTGTTCAGGATGCCGGTGCGCGTGATCAGCCGCCGGTTGGTGATCGAATAGGTCGTGGTCCGCCAACGCAGGAACGGCACCAGGCACCACCAGCAGAACAGCACCAGTCCGACGATGATCACGACGTACTGTCCGATCGGCGTCCCGTCGGGTGGCACCAGTGCGCAGCCGAAGCCGACGGCGGCCGCCAACAGGATCAGCAGGACGGCCGGGCCGATCAGCCTCTTGGCATGGGTACGGACGTGAACCTCGACGTGTTCACCCTCGCCGAGCAGCTTCCGTGGCAGACCCATGCCAGCCACGGTACCCAGAGATCAGCGCAAGTGGATGACGTCACCGGCGCCGAAGACCTGCCGGCCGTTCGCCGTCCGGACCACCAGCCGGCCGTCGTTGTCGATGGCCTCCGCCCTGCCGGTCACCGAGTCCTCGCCGGACAGTACGACGCGCACCTGTCGGCCGATTGTCGCGCACCGGGTGATGTAGGCACGACTCAGCGCCTCGGCGTCGAAATCCTGCTGCCAGTTCTCGTACAACAGGCCGAAGGCGCGCAGCACCGTCGCCGCGACCGTCGTCTTGTTCCGGGTGCTCGCCCCGGCCAACAACAACGAGGTCGCCCAGGGCACCGGCAGCTGGTCCTCGGTCAGGTCGGTGTTGATGCCGATGCCGATCACGCAACCGGGTCCCGACGGCGTGCTCACCTGCTCGGCCAGAATGCCGGACAGCTTGCGGTCCCCGACCATCACGTCGTTGGGCCACTTGAGCGTTGTCGCCACCCCGGTCGCCCGCCGGATGCCTTCGGAGGCGGCCATCCCGCAGATCAGCGGCAGCCAGGTCCACCGCTGCCATGCGACGTCACCGGGGACCAACAACAGCGACATCGCCAGGCTGGCACCGGGCGGGGCGGACCAGGTGCGATCCAGGCGTCCGCGCCCGCTGGACTGGTACGTGGTGAGCAGCACCGAGCCGTGCCCGGCGGACCCCGCCGCAGCGGCCCGTGCCAGATCGGCATTCGTCGAACCGGTCTGCGACACCACCTCGATCTGTTGCCACAGCCGCCTGCCGTCCTCGACGACGAGCTCGCGCAGCCGCTCGGCATCTACCGGATCCGTGTCATACATTTCGCCGCCGACCCTACCGTTAGGGTCGAGCCATGTCTGACCTCCATACCACCGCCGGCAAGATCGCCGACCTGGAGCGACGGCTCGGTGAGGCCGGTCATGCCGGTTCCGCCGAGGCGATCCAGAAGCAGCATGCGCGCGGCAAGAAGACCGCCCGGGAACGGATCGCGCTGTTGTTGGACGAGGGTTCGTTCACCGAGATCGACGAGTTCGCCCGGCACCGGTCGACCGCGTTCGGCATGGAGAAGCGGCGGCCGTACGGCGACGGCGTGATCACCGGCTTCGGCACCATCGACGGTCGGCCGGTCTGCGTCTTCTCCCAGGACTTCACCGTGTTCGGCGGCTCACTGGGCCAGGTGTTCGGCGAGAAGATCGTCAAGGTGATGGACTTCGCCCTGAAGACCGGCTGCCCGCTGATCGGCATCAACGACTCCGGTGGCGCCCGGATCCAGGAGGGGGTGGTCTCGCTCGGCCTCTACGGCGAGATCTTCCGGCGGAACACCCACGCCTCCGGGGTCATCCCGCAGATCTCGTTGATCATGGGTCCGTGTGCCGGCGGTGCGGTCTATTCGCCGGCGATCACCGACTTCACGATCATGGTCGATCAGACCTCGCAGATGTTCATCACCGGGCCCGATGTGATCAAGACCGTCACCGGCGAGGACGTGACGATGGAGGATCTCGGCGGCGGCCGGACCCACAACACCACGTCGGGCAACGCGCACTACCTCGGCACGGACGAGGAGGATGCGATCGGCTACGTCAGGGAGCTGCTCGGTTTCCTGCCACAGAACAATCTCGAGGAACCGCCGGCGCTGCCGGTCGAGATCGAACTCGGGGTGACTGACGACGATCGCCAACTCGATGAGCTGATCCCGGACTCGCCGAACCAGCCCTACGACATGCACGACGTGATCACCCGCGTGCTCGATGACGAGGACTTCCTGGAGACCCAGCCGCTGTTCGGCCAGAACATCATCACCGGCTTCGGACGGGTCGAGGGACGGCCGGTGGGCATCGTCGCGAACCAGCCGTCGGTGCTGGCCGGCTGTCTTGACATCAATGCGTCGGAGAAGGCCGCCCGCTTCGTCCGGACCTGTGACGCGTTCAACGTCCCGGTGATCACCTTCGTCGACGTACCAGGCTTCCTGCCCGGCACCGATCAGGAGTGGAACGGGATCATTCGCCGGGGCGCGAAGCTGCTCTTCGCCTATGCCGAGGCGACGGTGCCACTGGTCACCGTGATCACCAGGAAGGCGTACGGCGGCGCCTACGACGTGATGGGCTCCAAGCATCTGGGAGCCGACATCAACCTCGCCTGGCCGACCGCCCAGATCGCCGTGATGGGCTCCCAGGGCGCGGTCAACATCCTCTACCGCCGGGAGCTGGCCGAGGCCGAGGATCCCGACAGCCGGCGTGCGGAGCTGATGACCGAGTACGACGAGGAGCTCGCCAACCCGTACCTGGCGGCCGAACGCGGCTACGTTGACGCGGTCATCGCTCCACACGAGACCCGGGCCGAGATCATCCGGTCGCTGCGGCTGCTGCGCACCAAGCGGGAGCAGCTGCCGCCGAAGAAACATGGGAACATTCCTCTGTGAACGTCGCTGAGAATTCCGCGGACCCCACCGACGAGGAGGTCGCGGCCGTCCTCGCGCTCCTTGCGGTCCGGGCCGCCGGGCGCACCACCGAGCCGGACCGGCCACCCTCCGGCTGGGCGGCGTACTGGCGAACGGTCAAGGCACCGATCCAGCCCGGTCCGGGTAAGTGGCAGGCGGCGGTCCGGGGTTGGTGACAGTGACGACGGCGACCCTCACCGTGCGCCGGGCACGGGTCGCAACCTTTGCCGTGTTCGGATTCAACGGCCTGCTGTTCGCCAGCTGGTCGGCGCGACTGCCGGCGGTGGCCGGTGTCTTCCACCTCACCCCCGGCGGTCTCGGACTGCTGCTGCTGATGGCCGGCCTCGGCTCGGTGCTCGGCCTACCGCTGGCCGGTGGCATCGCCGAACGCGTCGGGACCGCCGGCGCGATCCGGCTTGCCGGTTCGATGCTGGGTGCGGCCATGGTGGTGGTGGCCCTGAGCCTGCTGTTCGGCTGGCTGATCCCCTGCGGCGTCGCCCTCTTCTGCTACGGCATGGGAATGGGTGTCTGGGACGTCTCGCAGAACATCGAGGGTGCGGAGGTGGAGCGGCGCGGCGACAAGACGATCATGCCCAAGTTCCATGCCGCCTTCAGCGGCGGAGCGTTCCTCGGAGCGCTGCTGGGTGGGTTGCTGTCCCGACTCCACGTGCCCCTGTGGCTGCATCTGCTGGTGGTCGTCGCCGCCGGTGCCGTGTTGATCGTGTTCGCCACCCGGTTCTTCCTGCCGGCCCACGCCGATCCGGAGCAGCCGCGGACCTCGCGCTGGCGTGCCTGGACCGAGCCGCGCACCCTGCTGATCGGGTTGGTCGTCTTGGCGGCCGCTCTCACCGAGGGGTCGGCCAACGACTGGGTGGCCAAGGCCACCGTCGACAGCTTCCGGGTCAGCGGGTCGATCGGCGCGATCATGTTCGCCGTCTTCGTGGCGTCGATGACGATCTTCCGGTACGCGGGCAGTTCACTGCTGGACCGATTCGGTCGGGTCGCGGTGCTGCGCGGCTGCCTCATCGCGGCGATCGTCGGCCTGTTGATCTTCGTCTTCGCTCCTGAGCCGTACCTGGCCGCGATCGGCGCGGTGTTCTGGGGCGCCGGTGCCGCGCTGGGTTTCCCGGTCGGCATGTCGGCCGGAGCCGATGATCGGCAACACGCCGCGGCCCGGGTCTCGGTCGTGTCGACGATCGGCTATGGCGCGTTCCTGATCGGGCCGCCCGTGCTGGGGTTCATCGGAAACCACGTCGGGGTCCGGCACTCGTTGCTGGTGGTCGCTGCCGTCTGTGTCGTGTCGTTGCTCAGTGCACCGGCCGTGCGCCCGCCCGCCGGCCGGTAGGGTCCTGACCATGGACCGACCGATCGACGAGATCGCCGAGGCGTACGTCGCCGACAGCATCGCCAATCACCCCACCCTGGCCACCGTGCTGGGCATCGAAGGCTATGACGACGCGTGGGACGATTTCTCCCCGGACGGGTTCGCCGCCGAGGCCGATCGCGACCGCCGCACCCTGGCTGCGCTTCACGGTGCCACCCCGGTCGACGAGCGGGAGAACGCGGCCAAGGAGTCGATGATCGAACGGCTGACGCTGCAGGCCGAGTTGTACGACGCACACGTCGTCACCAGCCGGGTCAGCGTCGTCGCCGACATCGCACACGAGGTCCGGGAAGTCTTCGACCTGATGCCCACCGACACCGAGGACGCCTGGCGGAACATCGCCGCCCGCCTGCGGACCGTCGGAACGCCCTTGTCCCAGGCCCGGCAGACCCTGTCGGAAGAGGCCGAGCAGGGCAACGTGTCGGCGATCCGGCAGATCAAGGGAGCGGTGGAACAGATCCGCGGCTGGACCGGTGAGGTCGGATCCCACGACTTCTTCGACGAGCTGGTGGCATCCATGCCGGACCGGTTCGGCGACACCCTCGCCGGCGAACTGCGGGAGGCCGCCGTGGTCGCGCGGCAGGCCTACGCCGACTACGCAGGCTGGCTGGTGAGCGATCTTGCCCCGAAGGCCCCCGCCCTGGACGCCGTCGGCGAGGAGCGCTATGCCCTGAACAGCCGCTACTTCCTCGGCGCCGCGGTAGACCTCGAGGAGACCTACCAGTGGGGCTGGGCCGAGCTCGAGCGACTGCAGGACCAGCAGAAGGCGATCGCCCGGGATCTCTACGGACACAGCGACATCAAGGCGGCCTATGAGGCTCTCGATGCCGATCCGGCTCGCAAGATCAGCGGCGCCGAGGCGTTCCGCGACTGGATGCAGGGACTGGCCGATCAGGCGCTGGCCGACCTTTCCGGAACTCACTTCGACATCCCGGAGCCGATCCGCAAGATCGAATGTTGTCTGGCTCCGACCCACGACGGCGGCATCTACTACACCGGGCCGACCGAGGACTTCTCCCGTCCCGGCCGGATGTGGTGGGCGGTGCCCGAGGGAATCGACGACTTCTCCACCTGGAAGGAAGTCACCACCGTCTACCACGAGGGTGTGCCCGGGCATCACCTGCAGGTCGCCCAGAACGCGTACGCCAAGGATCAGTTGAACCGTTGGCAACGCTTGCTGTGTTGGGTTTCCGGACACGGTGAGGGCTGGGCGCTGTACGCCGAGCGGCTGATGGACGACCTGGGCTACCTGAGCGATCCGGGGAACCGGATGGGCATGCTGGACGCGCAGGCCTTCCGGGCGATCCGGGTGATCATCGACATCGGCATGCATCTGCAGTTGACGATCCCCGATCCGAATCCCTGGGGCTTCCGTCCGGGCGAGCGGTGGACGCCGCAGGCCGGCTTGGAGTTCCTGTTGATGAATCTGGCCACCGATGAGCCGACCCTGCGGTTCGAACTTGATCGGTATCTGGGTTGGCCGGGCCAGGCGCCGTCGTACAAGGTCGGCGAGCGGATCTGGCTACAGGCCCGGGACGAGGCGAGGCAGCGGGCCGGAGCGAGTTTCGATCTGCGCAAGTTCCATGCGGATGCGTTGAATCTCGGTCCGATGGGTCTGGATCCGTTGCGTGCCGCGCTGGCCCGGGTCTGATGCGGTTCGTCCTCGCCTCACAGTCCCCGGCCCGGTTGGCCACCCTTCGGTCGGCCGGGGTCGAACCGGAGGTGATCGTCTCCGGCGTCGATGAGTCGGTTGTCGTCCAGACCCGGCCGGCAGATCTCGCGCTGACCCTGGCCCGGCTGAAGGCTGAGGCGGTCACCGATCAGCTCCTGGGTGAGCCCGGGCCGGTGATCATCGTCGGCTGTGACTCGGTGCTGGAACTCGACGGTGTCGCGTACGGGAAACCGGGCAGCGCCGACGTCGCCAAACAGCGTTGGCAGATGATGCGCGGACGGTCCGGCGTCCTGCACACCGGGCACCAGTTGATCAAAGTCGCCGATGGCACGGTGCTCCATGAGGCAGGTCGGAGCGCGGCAACGACGGTGCACTTCGCGAACCTGTCCGATGCGGAGATCGATGCCTACATCGCCACCGGCGAACCGCTGCAGGTCGCCGGCGGCTTCACCGTCGACGGCATCGGCGGACCCTTCGTGTCGGGGATCGAGGGCGACCAACACAACGTCGTCGGCATCAGCCTCCCGCTGCTGCGGGAGATGATCATCGCTGCGGGTCACTCCTGGTCTGAGCTGTGGACCTGTCATCGGCAAAGTCACGAATGAACTCGCGGAATCGTCGTTCGACCGGCCCGATGTCAGCCGCCGACGACCAGACCTGCTCAGCGAAGTCGCTGTTGCCCAAGGCGTGCGTGCCTGACCGGTTGACCAGCAGGACGTACCCGTAGGTCGACCTCCAGACATAGGTGCCGGGCACCGGTTGTCGGACCTGCCAACCACCATGGGTGCGTACCCGATGTTCGGTTCTGCTCAACGGACCGAGATTGCCCAACCAGGTCTGGCCCGGCGGACCCTTCTGGTACGGAATCGTGTGATCGACGTCGATCCGCCGGGACACAACGGTCGACCACGGGAAACAGCTCGCCGGCGACCGTGCGAGCAGAGCCTCCCGCATCCGCGACGGCACCTCGTAGGCATCGACCGCGGTCAGGTCGCTCGCGTCGATCACCGGCTGCAGCTTGACGCGGACACCGCTGCCCAGCCAGCACCGCGCCTGGTCCAGGATCACCGGTCCGATGCCCTCGACCCGGCAGATCCCGGACCCGGCCCGCAGCGATTCGGCTGAGACGTGGACGTGCAACACCGCCCTGGGCGCGAGCTTGGAAAGATCGGCCCGCGCCAGCCACTCCGGCACCGGGCCGGTCAGCTGATCCTCCACCGCCGGCGTCACCACCGGACGCCTGGTCTCGGCATCGATCTCGACCCGTTGGTCCGATCGCCGTGAGTCGTGAGCCATCACAGCCGCCGCCACGAGCGGTTGAGCCATCAGTCCCGCTGCCTGGGCACGGAACTCCTGCTCCGATGCACACTGCCGGTCGACGACACCGGGAAGTTGATCACCGCTGCGGGCCGACGACCGCAGGACACGCGCGGTCCGGTCGATCGAGTCCTCCAGCTGATTCGCATCCGCGGCGTCGAGGCGCATGATCACGGTCTTGGTGCCGTACCGAGGACGCTTGGACACGGACACATGCCGGCCGCGGCTGGCCTTCTCCGCCAACCGGATCGCACGGTCCGGATCTGCCAGCAGGATCCTGGATTCCAGCAAATCGGAGAATCGCTGCCAGGGCATGCTTTCCACGCACTCCCAAACTTCGGCATCGACCCCGGCCGCTGCGTCGAGGCTCAGCTCCCGGGTGCGTTGCGCGATCCGCCGCGCCCGCCAGCCGTGGATCCGGCCGGCCAGCACCAACTCCCACAACCTCGGGAGTCGGTAGCGCAGGTCGATACTGTCGGCGACGAGTGCGCGGGCCTGCCATTCCGGCATTCCGAGAACGGGGCCGAGTTCGACCGGAGCGAATTCTGCGATCTCGGGGGTCCCCCTCTCCGCCGAGCCGGATGCGCCGTTCGGCTCCCGGCACACCATCCGGACGGACGGACTCACCGGGGTGCTGCACCGCCCAGTGCGCCGCAAGCTCCAGTTGTGCACACTCGGCTCGAACTTGCTGCAGGACGGACTGTTCCAGGGCTGCGAGCGTTTCGCGCGGACCCAGTCCGTCCATCACCGGTTCGAACATGTCCTCACGCTAGACGAACGGTCTGACACTTCTTCGCGGGCGAACCGCAGACTGTGGATATCTCCAGAGATTCGTCGCTGCGGCTACCGTGGACGTATAGCTTGCCCCCAAGCTATTCTCGAAGGCCATGAAGATGTCCAAACCAGCAATCGAGGTCGCGCGGCGACCGGCCGCATTCATCGTGGTGGCTACGGTCCTTGCAGCGTTTCTGGCCGGAGCCAGTGCACCCTCCCCCCTGTACGGGGTCTATGCGAGGACCTGGGGATTCTCGCCCGTCACCGTGACCGCCGTATTCGCGATCTACGCCATCGCACTACTAGGCACCTTGTTGGTTTCGGGCACACTTTCCGACGCCCTCGGCAGGCGTCCGGTGATCTTGATGGCGCTCGGTCTCCAGTCGCTGGCGATGGCTCTCTTCTTGCTCGCCTCTGGCGTGGCATGGCTCTATCTGGCCCGGATCACCCAGGGCGTTGCAACAGGTCTGGTCACTGCGGCGGTCAGTGCCGCGCTACTCGATCTGCAGCCCGCCGACCGACCCGGCCGGGGGCAGTGATGAACGCCGTGATGCCGACCGCCGGCCTGGCTGTTGGCGGGCTCGTCGCCGGCTTGCTGGTGCAATATGCCCCACAGCCCACGCGTCTGGTGTATCTGGTGTTACTGATCAGCTATCTCGGACTTGCCGCCGCGATGTTGACGGTGCCGGAATCGGTGACCACAAGATCACGTCTGTCGTTGATCCCGCAGATCGGCGTCGGTCCGGCAAGTCGGACGGCTTTCCTTGCCGCGACTCCGTGTTTGGTCGCCTGTTGGGCGCTCGGTGGGCTCTACCTGTCCCTCGGCCCGTCGCTGATCATGGAGATCGAGCACTCGGAGAATCTGATGCTCGGCGGCGCGATCGTCGTCGCGCTGTGCGGCGCCGGAGCGATCAGCTGCCTGATCGTCCGGTCCTGGCCGCCGGCAACGACCATGGTCGCAGGCTGCACGGTGTTGATCGCCGGAGTGATCGTGACCATGGCCGGTGTGACGATCGGCAGTGGTGCCGTCTTGCTGGCCGGCAGCGTGATCGCCGGCGCAGGCTTCGGATCGGGATTTCTTGGCGCGTTCCGACATCTCGTCAGTGATGCCGGCCCGCATGAGCGCGCGGCGCTGATCGCGGCGATCTACGTCGTGGCCTACCTCGCGTTCGCGGTTCCCGCGGTGATCGCCGGTGTCGCCGCCCGCACACTCGGACTGCTGCCGACGACCATCGGCTACGCGGCCATGGTGGCGGCACTGGCGCTCACTTCGCTGGTCGCCGAGCTGGTCCAGCCTTTCCGATCATGACCGGTGATGATCAACGACCGACCGTCGATCCGGGCGCCGACTCTGTCGACCGGGTGATGGCGTCGTGGGCAAGGACCCGACCTGATCTTGATGTGACACCGATCGGGATCTTCACCCGCCTCGACCGGCTGAAGCGAGCGATCGATCGCGAAATGATCTTCGAACAGTTCGGACTCAATGGCGCCGACTTCGCCGTACTGGCGACGCTCGTCCGGGTCGCTCCGGACAACGGGATGAGCCAACGTGGCCTGATGGCCGAACTCGACCTCAGCTCAGGGACCGTGAGCCTACGGGTCGAGCGACTGGTCCGCGCCGGTCTGGTCACCAGGACCGCAGATCCCGACGACGGGCGGGGATCGATCGTCGCGTTGACCTCAGCCGGCCGCGACGTCTTCGAGCGATGTGCACCCGCCCACCTGGACAACGAACGCCGATTGCTCACTGCATTGACGCCCGAGCAGCAGGATCAACTCGCCGCGTTGCTGCGACATTGGCTGTCGGTGTTGGAAACGTCGTCCCCCTGAGGGTCAGAGCCGTTCGTAGACGACACCAGCCAGCAGCCCGGCGTTCAGCGCGACGACCAAGCCCACCACAACCCAGGCGACCATGATCGTCAACCGATGGGTCGGCGCGGCTGCCAGGAGCGTCCGGTCCTGGGCGAACCTGACCAAGGGCACCAGCGCGAACGGGATGCCGAACGACAGCACCACCTGGGACCAGATCAACATCTGGGTCGGGTCCCAGCCGATGCCGAGCAGGATCACCGCTGGAACGGCGGTCAGCAAACGGCGCAGCAGGATCGGGATCCGGCGGCGCAACAGGCCACCCATGATCACTGCGCCTGCGTAACCGCCGACCGACGTCGAGGCCAGCCCGGACGCCAACAGGGCGACCGCGAACAACATGGCGATCACCGAACCGAGTTCGTCGCCCAGCGCACGATGGGCATCCTCCAACCCGCCGACGTCCCGACCGAACAACGCGCTGGCAGCCAACAGCAGCATGCCAAGATTCACCGCGCCGGCAACGCCCATCGCCAGACCGACGTCGACCCGGGTGGTCCGGATCAGCGGCCCGAGCCGATCACGGCTGACGGGACCGTGCCGATCCCGTACCAGAGCCGAGTGCAGGTAGACCACGTGCGGCATCACGGTCGCTCCGAGCATGCCGACCGCCAGCCGGGCGCTCTCGGTGCCTTGCAACCGAGGCCGCAGCCCGTCCAGCGTCGCCGCCGGGTCCGGCGGGTCGACCAGCAGGCCGGCCAGGAAACCGAGCGTCACGACCGCCAGCAGCCCGGAGATCACCCGCTCGAAATCCCGCTGCCCGCTGCGGTCCTGGATGACCAGCAGCGAGGTCGACACGGCAGTGGTGATCAAGGCTCCGACGATCACCGGCAGGTCGAAGAGCAGCCGCAATGCCACTGCGCCACCGATGATCTCGGCAAGATCGGTGGCCACCGCGACAAGTTCGGCCTGCAGCCAGTACGCGACCCGGCTGCCGGTGCGCGTCCGCGAACCGACCAGTTCGGGTAGCGACCGCCCGGTGACCAGGCCGACCTTGGCCGACAGGTACTGCACCAGTCCTGCCATCAACGTCGCCCCGACCAACACCCAGAGCAGCAGGTAACCGTACGCCGCCCCGGCCGTGGTGTTGGTCGCGACATTGCCGGGGTCGACATAGGCCACGGCGGCGACGAAGGCCGGGCCGAGCAGCCGGGACCGGTAGAGCAGCGCGCGACCGCGTCCCAACAGAGTGGTGCTCATCCCCCGCGCTTGACGAGGTGATCGGCGACCCGCAGCGAGTTGGCGATGATGGTGAGCACCGGATTGACCCCTCCGTTGGTGACATGCAACGACCCGTCGGCAATCCACAGATTGGCATGACCCCACACTGATCCGAAGGGATCCGTCACCGAGGTCAGCGGGTCGGTGCCCATCCGGCAGGTCCCGGCCTGATGTTGGCCGGCGCTCGGCCCGGACGGCCGCGCGCCCGGCGCCGGCGCGAAGACCTGCGAGGCACCGCTGGCCTCCAGCCACTCGCGGGCCCTGGCCGTCATGAAGTCGCGGGACCTCACGTCCTCGGGGTGGACCGACCCGCTCAGCACGGCGACCGGGTTGCCGAACCGGTCGCGGACCGCAGGGTCAAGACGGACCCGGGCGTCAGCGGTGGTGACTTCCTGGATCGGCCCGACCACCCGCTCCATCCGTCGCGTCCAGCGGCGCATGCCCTGTTTCGCCTTCGGCCCGTACGGCGGGATCACGCCCGCACCGACCAGGTAGTCGAAGCTGCTGGCCGGGATGGGCACGAACTCGTTGGCCAGCATCCCGCCACCGACCAGTCCGTCGTTGCCATGCCGGAAATCACAGGTGGCGATGGACGGGCCGGGCCCGTCGATGCCGAAGGTCTCGTCCTCGAAGAGCCCCAGCGCACCGGCGTAGAGGTGTCCCTGCACATGCCGACCGACCTGATCGTGGTTGTTGCCGACGCCGCCGGGCTCCCGGTCCGAACCACTGGCCAACAACAGCCGGGCGGTGGCGATCGCACCAGCGGAGATGATCACCTCATCCGCCGCGATCTGCCGGCGCCAGACCCGACCGCCGTCCTCGCCCACGACCGCGACCCCGGTGACCCGGCCGGCGGGATCGGTGATCAACTTCTCGGCTGTGGTGGCAGTGATCAAGAAACCGTTCCCGGTCGCCAACGCTGTCGGGATCGCGGTGTTGTGCGAGCCGGACTTGGCTTCCACCGGGCAGGCGAAGCCGACACACATTGCGCAATGCATGCACGCGGGACGGCCCCGGTAGGCGGTGGAGTTGATCAACAACGGTGGCGGCACTGTGCCCCAGCCAAGGCTTGCGGCGCCGGCCGCCAGCAGTTGCCGACGACCGCTTCCGGAGACCACCGGCGGCATCGGATAGTCCCGGGATCTGGTGCCCGCCCAGGGATCGCCGGCGGCCAGGCCGCTGACCCCGTATCGCCATTCCGCTTCGCTGTAATAGGGCTCCAGATCCTCGTAGGTGATCGGCCAGTCGGCCAGCGAACTGCCGTCTGGAACGCCGTAGGAACTTGCCATCCGCAGATCCTGCGGGGTGAACCGCCAGGCCTGTGCCCCGTACACCCGGGTGCCGCCGCCGACGGTGATCGCGTTGTCGGCAGTCGGCCCGGTGAGCGTGCCGAGTCCGGTGTTCAGCCGCGGGTTGTGCAGATGATCATGGTCGAGCGCCGAGGCCGCCGGCCCGCTGCCGGATTCGATGATCAGCACGCTGCGACCGGATTCGGCGAGGATCTCCGCCGCCACGCCTCCACCGGCCCCGGAGCCGATGACGATCGCGTCGTAGCGCTGCCGCAGTTGAGCCGGGGTGATCAGCCCGGCACGGTCGAAGGGCAGTGCAGGAAGATCCTTCGGCCAGCCGCCGGCGGGGTCGGGCTGCCAGTCGACCATCTGCCAGACTGCCGGCCGGCGGCCGTCGCCGTAGTAGCCGTAGTTGACCAGCCGGGCGAACCAGGCGACCTCCGGATCGGTGCCGACCGATGCCAGGGCCGCCTGGCGTCCGGCGGCGTCGAGACCGATGAAGCCGTTTCCGCCGACCTGCCACGCGGCGGCGTCGACCTTGGCGACGGCCGCATTGATCCGTCGGCCCCAGTCGGGCCGCTCGCGCTCGCGGACCCGTTGCAGGAAGTCCAGTCCGCCGGCAGCACTGGCCGACGGGAAGTCGTCGGCCGGAACGATGGCATCGATGACGGTCGTCAACAGGTCCGGTGCAGTCTCGGCGGTCACGCCTAACGGTTATACAGTGTCGGGACCTTCATCCACAGGTCGGTACGGCTACCCTCGGGTCGTTATGTCTGACCAGGTGCGCTCACCCAGCCGGGTTCCGGCAGCGATCCGTGCTGTCCGGCCCCATCAGTGGCTCAAGAACGTCCTCGTGCTGTCAGCACCGCTGGCCGCGGGTCGGCTGTTCGAGCCGGCGATCCTCTCGGCGTCCGCGCTGGCCTTCGTCGCCTTCTGCCTGATCAGCGGAACCGTCTACCTGATCAACGACATCCGGGACGTCGACGAGGACCGGCTTCACCCCAAGAAGCGGTTCCGGCCGATCCCGGCGGGCGAGCTGTCGATCCGCGCCGGGTGGGTGCTGGCCGCCGTGATCGGCGTCATCGGGCTGGGAATCGGCTTCCTCACCTCGATCCCGCTCGGCGCGACCTTGATCATCTATCTGCTGCTGCAGGTCAGCTACTCATTCTTCCTGAAACACCAGCCGGTGATCGACCTGGCGGTCGTCGCCAGCGGTTTCCTGCTGCGAGCCATCGCCGGCGGCGTCGCCGCGCATATCCCGCTGAGCCAGTGGTTCCTGCTGGTCGCCTCGTTCGGTTCGCTCTTCATGGTCGCCGGCAAGCGCTACTCCGAGATGCTCTCGCTCGGCGCCGATGCCGGGACCCGGAGATCGCTGGCCAGCTACACCGACACCTATCTGCGATTCACCTGGATGCTGGCCGCCGCGATGGTGCTGATCAGTTACAGCCTGTGGGCCTTCGAGAATCTGAAGCTCCGCCCGTTCGGCATAGGCTGGACGGCGATCTCCATCGCACCCTTCACCCTGGGGCTGCTGCAGTACGCGCGGGAGATCGACATCGGCGAGGCGGGTGAGCCGGAGGACGTGGTGATCCGCGACCGGGTGCTGCAGGTCTTCGGTCTGCTGTGGCTGATCATCATCTGTATCGCCGTCTACGGAGGAAAACTATGATCGACGCGCTCGGTGTCCCGCAGTCGCTGTTGCTGCTCGGCGGCACCTCCGACATCGCCCTGGCCATCGCCCGCACCTACGCCGCCAAGCGGCCGGAGCTGAGGGTGCTGCTGGCCGCCCGGCCGGGCGACCGTCGTACCGCGGCCGCGGACGAGCTCCGGGAGGCAGGCTGCGCAGTGACCGAGTTGAACTTCGAGGCCACCGACGCCGCATCGCGCACCCAGGTCGTCCAGCAGGCGTTCGAGTCCGCAGACGTGGACTGTGTCGTGGTGGCATTCGGCATCCTGGGTGATGCTGAAGAGGCGTGGACCGATCCCGACGCCGCACTCCGGATGGCCGAGATCAACTACACCGCCCCGGTTCATCTGGGCGCCCTGGTTGCCGAGCGCTTCCGAGGGCAGGGATACGGCCAGCTCATCGCGTTGTCCAGCGTTGCCGGTGAACGGGTGCGGCGGTCCAACTTCGTGTACGGATCGACCAAGGCCGGCTTCGACGGCTTCTACTCCGGTCTCGGCGAGGCGCTCAAGCCGTTCGGCGGACGTGTCCTGGTGGTCCGCCCGGGTTTCGTGCGATCCAAGATGACCTCCGGGATGGACGAGGCGCCGATGGCCGTCACCCCCGAACAGGTCGCCGAGGCCACTGTGGCCGCCGTTCGGGACCGCAAGGAGTTGATCTGGGTGCCAGGGCCGATGCGGATCGTGATGTCCGGTCTGCGGCATGTGCCGCGGCCGCTGTTCCGGCGGCTACCGATCTAGCCGCACCTGCTCCAGGGCGTGCCGGCCGACCGCTGCCAGACCGGGATTGTCGTCGGAATTGGCCAGCAGGGACATTCCCAGGCTCAGCGCCCAGCCGCGTGCCCGTCGCCACAGGTTGTCATCGGCCCTGTCATCGGCCCTGTCATCGGTGTCGGTGAGCGCGGAATAGTGATCATGGAACTGCCGCCGACCCTCGGCGTCGAACGCCAACCAGGCGACGGCCAGGTCGGTCGCCGGGTCACCGGCGCAGAGGTCGCCGAAGTCGATCACCGCGGACAGCTGTCCATCCTTGGTCAGCACGTTCGCCGGGTGCGGGTCGCCGTGCAACCACTGGGGTGGGCCGGTCAGCTCCGGCGTGTCGACAAGGTCGGCCCACAGGGTGCGCATCCACGGCGGTGCGGCGAGCAGGTCCAGGTGGTCGGCGACCAGCGTTGCCCGCACCGAGAGCGGGATGCCGCGGACCGGATTATTGGGAGCGTCGGCCGGCGCGGGCCGGTGCAGTGCGGCGAAGAAGGCGGCGAGTTCGACGGCCACCCCAGCCCGATCGGGCACCGGGATCTCGGTCAGCGCATCGCCGTCGAACCACGGTCCGATGGACCAGAACCACGGATATTCCTCGGTCGGCCGGCCGACGCGCACCGCGACCGGGATCGCGACGGGCAGACGCCCGGCCAGTTCGGAAAGCCATTGCTGCTCCTTGATGATCAGCTCGGCAGCGAGCTGCTGCCGGATCAGCTCGGTCACCAGCGATGGCGTGACGTCCATCTCCGCTTCGGGCATGCGCACAACGGTCAAGTCAATCAGACCGGTGGCACTCCGTGCCGCTTGGTGCTGAACGTTCGGTCCTTGGTCGCGGCAGCGGCGAAACGGGCGACCAGTTCACGGCGCACCTCGGCCGGTTCGACGATGCCGTCGATGATCAGATCGGAGGCCAGTCGCAGGATGTCGATGTCGGTCTCATACTCGGCCTGCAACCGTGCGACGAACTCCGCCCGTTCGGCCGGCTCGGAGATCTCGGCGATCTTGTTGGCGTAGACGGCGTTGATCGCCGCCTCCGGACCCATCACCGCGATCTTGGCTGTCGGCAGGGCCAGGCAAGCATCGGGCTGGAATCCCGGGCGGCCATCGCATACAGACCGGCACCGTAGGCCTTGCGTACGATCAGCGAGACGGTCGGCACGGTTGCCTCGGCGACGGCTGTGATCATCTTCGCGCCGTGCCGGATGATGCCCATCCGTTCGACCTCGCTGCCGATCATGAAACCCGGGACGTCGGCGAGATAGAGCAGCGGCAGGTTGAATGCGTCACAGAGCCAGATGAACCGGGCCGCCTTGTCCGCCGAGTCGACGAACAGCACGCCGCCCTTGACTGCCGGCTGGTTGGCGACGATCCCCATCGGATTGCCTTCCAGGCAGGCGAATCCGGTGACCAGCTCCGGTGCGAACAGCGGTTTGACCTCAAGGAAGGAGTCCTCGTCGATGATCGCCTCGATCACCGTGCGGATGTCGTAGCCGTGGGCCTCGTCCGCGGGCACCAGGTCGTCGGTGAAATCCCGGACCGGCCCGGCGGCAGGGCGGGACGGTGCGGGCAGCCGCCAGTTGCCGGGAAGGTAGCCGAAGAGCTCCTTCGCCTGCTCGATGGCGTCCTCGTCGTCGACGGCGAGTTGATCACCGCAACCGGAGACCGAGGCGTGCATCCGGGCTCCGCCCATCTCCTCCAGCGTGACCTTCTCGCCGACCACCATCTCGGCCATCCGCGGCGACCCGAGGTACATCGACGCGTTGCCCTCAACCATGATCACCACATCGCAGAACGACGGGATGTATGCGCCGCCGGCCGCACTCGGCCCGAACAGGCAACAGATCTGCGGTACCTTGCCGGACAGGGCGACCTGGTTGCGGAAGATGCGGCCGGCGCCACGTCGGCCGGGGAAGAGATCGACCTGATCGGTGATCCTGGCACCCGCGGAGTCGACGAACCAGAAGATCGGCAGCTCGTCGGACAGTGCGATCTCGGTGACCCGAATGATCTTCTCCACCGTCCGCGCACCCCAGGAGCCGGCCTTCACCCCGGGATCGTTGGCGACCACCAGTGCCGGCCGGCCGTCCACCAGGCCCCGGCCGGTGACCACACCGTCGGCCGGCAGCCCGCCGGCCCGGGCATTGGCCAGCTGCCCGTCCTCGACGAACGTGCCGTCGTCGAACAGCAGCCTGATCCGGTCCCGGACGAAGAGCTTGTTCTGGCTCTTCAGCTTCGCCGACGTCCTCTCCGGCGGGGTGAGTGTCGCGTCCCGGGCGGCGGACACCTCGGCGGCATGATCACGAGTCATTCGACATCCAGACCGAGTCCCCGCGCGATCAGCAGCCGTTGTACCTCCGAGGTGCCCTCCCCGATCTCCAAGACCTTGGCGTCTCGGTAGAACCGGGCGATCGGATACTCCTCCATGAAGCCGTAGCCGCCGAAGATCTGGGTTGCGATCCGGGTCGCGGTGACGGCGTACCCGGTGGTCTGGAGTTTGGCGATCGCCGCCGCGCGTTTGTACGCCGCCATCCCCGGTCCGCTGCCCTCGTCGATCGCGTCCCGCATCGCCGCGGCGGAGTAGACAAGCAGGTCAGCGGTGTGGGCCATGGCGTCGAGATCTGCAAGCTGGAAGGCGACGCCCTGCTTGCGCCCGATCGGCGTGCCGAAGGCCTTGCGCTCACCGGCGTACTGCACGGCAAGATCACGACAGGCGCGGATGCATCCCAGGGCGAGGGCGGCGATGGCCACCCGGCCGTCGTCGAGGATCGCCAGGAACTGCGCATAGCCCCGGCCGAGTTCGCCGAGCAGATGATCGACCGGGACCCGGGCATCGGTGAAGGTCAACGGGTGGGTGTCGGAGGAGCGCCAGCCGAGCTTGTGGTAGCCGGGTTCGACAGTGAAACCCGGTGTGCCGTTGGGAACGATGACCGCCGAGATCTCCGCCCGGCCGTCGGGGCGGGTTCCGGTCCGGGCGGTGACCGTGACCAGGGAGGTGAGCTCGGTTCCGGAATTGGTGATGAACTGCTTGGCGCCGTTGATCACCCACTCGTCGTCGACCAGTTCGGCCCGGGTCCTGGTGGCGGCGGCGTCCGATCCGTTCTCCGGCTCGGTCAGCCCGAATCCCGCCAGCGCGCGCCCGGCGACCAGATCCGGCAGCCAGCGGGTCTTCTGATCTTCGTTGCCGAAGGTGGCGATGGGATTGATCCCCAGTCCGACGCCCGCCTCGATGGTGATTCCGAGCGACTGGTCGGCCCGGCCCACCTCCTCGATCGCGATGCACAGGCTGGAGAAGTCACCGGCACCGCCGTACTCCTGGGGCGCGTGCAGTCCGAAGACGCCCAGATCACCCAGCTTGCCGACCGCCTCAACCGGGAACCGGTGTTCGGCGTCCCAGTCGGCGGCGTACGGTGCAACCTCGGCGGCCGCGAACTCGGCCATCACCGCCCGGAAGTCCTGGTGTTCCTTGCTCAGCTGGTACGCCATCGGGATCCCTTCTCGAGGACCGGGCCGCGCATCAGACCTCGGCCTGCTGCCCGGTGACATCCCACAGGTGATGGACGATGTCGTGCAGCAGATACTGCAGGAAGGTCCGCACGGTGAACTCCGCTCCGTCGGACCGGGTACCGCGACGGTCGAGCTGGGAATCCTCCAGGGCGCGGATCCTGGCCACCAGGGTCGCGCTGTAGCCGGCGATCTCTTCCGCCACCCGATCCGGGTCGAGACGTGCGTAGTCGCCGACGATGGCGGCCTCGTCCTGGTCCCAGTTCTTGAACGTCGGAGTGTCCTCGATCAACATCATCACCAAGCGGGCGTCGTACAACTCGATCGCGTCCCGGACGTGCGCGCCGTATTCCAGCGGCGACCAGATCCGAGGTGACGGTCTCCGATCCGCGGCAGGGTTCTGGGTGAGGATCTGCACCCACTCGACCGCCGCGGCCTCCAGACGATCAGCGACCCCGGGGACGTCGATGGTGCCGGCCTCCAGACCGCACTCGGGACAACGCAGTTGGATCGTCCACGTCCAATCCTTGGTATCGGGCGGCGGCTGTTCCATGGGCACAGAGTATCCCCAGGTTGAGCGCGCCACCTGTGCACAAGGTCGGCATTTCGGTGGATGAGGGACCCCGCGTTGTGGACGGATCGGCGCGCCGGGAAATTCCCGGATCTTCTTTGTCCGTTGGGGTTGCGTTCGGCTCGCGGTGCGAGTAGAACTTCTCTCACGCACCCCGCAAGGGGAGCGGGATCCGATGAAGACCACGATCCATCCGGCGGGTTTCGACTCGCCGCCCGGTCGATGACGGGCCGGGGTGATCGCAGGATCAACGGTGAGGCCGGAAGCGTCATCAGTCCTGGCCAACAAGTGGGGCTCGTCCAACTCATACTTGGACGAGCCCCACGCCTGTTCCGCGCCTATTCTGGCAAGGGTGACCATCGACCTCAACGCCGACCTCGGTGAATCCTTCGGCCAGTGGCAAGTCGGCGACGACGCGGCGATGCTGCAGTTGATCACCAGCGCCAACGTCGCCACCGGTTTCCATGCCGGTGACCCGCAGAGCCTGTTGGTGACCTGCCGCGAGGCGGTGGCGCGCGGTGTCGTGATCGGTGCCCAGATCGGCTATCGCGATCTTGCCGGTTTCGGCCGACGGTTCATCGACATCGACCCGGCGGAACTGACTGCCGAGATCATCTACCAGATCGGCGCACTGGACGCCCTCGCCCGCAGCGCCGGCGGCCGGGTCGCCTACGTCAAACCGCACGGCGCGCTCTACAACGCCATCGTCGATCATGAGCCCCAGGCGCGTGCGGTGGTCGACGCGCTGCTGGCGCTCCCGGAGCCGCTTCCGCTGCTCGGCCTGCCCGGGTCGCTGGTGCTGAAGATCGCCGAGGACAGCGGCATCCGTACCGTGACCGAGTACTTCATCGACCGCAACTACACCCCCGACGGCAGGCTGGTCGACCGCCGACAACCGGATGCGCTGATCATCGACCCCGAGGCTGCAGCCGAGCGTGCCGTTGCCGCGGCACGCGAGCAGGTCGCGGAATCCTTCTGCACACACGGCGATTCGCCGGGCGCGGTGACCATGGCGCAGACCGTCCGCTCCGCGCTCACTGCTGCGGGCATCGAGATCGCGCCGTTCCTCTGAAGGCCCGGTGATGACTCGACGCCTGCTCCCCTACGGCGACACGGCGCGGCTGCTGGAATGTGGGGATCTGGAGGACAGCCGGCGGCTGCTGCACTGGCTGCACCAGCAGGACCGGCCTGAGATCTCAGGGATCGTTCCCGGCGCACGCACCTTGCTTCTCCAATTGTCCGCCCCGCTGCCGACCGAACTCGCCGGCACCCTGATCGAGATCGAACCGCCGCCGGTTCCGGCCGGCGACGCCGGCCTCGTGGCCATCGACGTCCGGTACGACGGACCCGATCTCGCCGCTCTCGCCGAACGACTCGGCCTCGACGCCGAGGAGTTGATCAACCACCACACCGGTCAGGACTGGGTGGTGGCGTTCTGCGGCTTCTCCCCCGGCTTCGGCTACCTGTCCCCGACCGAGCGGCCGCTTCCGGTGCCACGCCGGGCCTCTCCGCGGACCAGGGTGCCCGCCGGTTCCGTCGCACTGGCCGATCACTGGTCCGCTGTCTATCCGGCCCCGAGCCCCGGAGGTTGGCAGCTGATCGGCAGCACCGACGCGCCACTGTTCGACGTCACCGCCGAGCCGCCGGCCGTGCTCGCCCCCGGCACCCGCGTCCGCTTCCGCCGGCTGACGCCATGATCATCATCGAACAGACCGGGCCACTGGCGCTGATCGAGGATCTCGGCCGGTCCGGGTACGCCCACCTCGGCGTCCCGCCCTCCGGAGCCGCCGACCGGCACGGCCTGCGGGCGGCCAACCGCCTGGTCGGCAACCCCGAGGGCTTCGCGGCCATCGAGGTGCTGCACGGCGGCCTTGTCGTCTCCACCGAACGCCCGATCTGGGCCGCCGTGGCCGGGGCGACCACAACGCTGGTGATCAACGCCCGGCCCGACGCCTCCCACCACGCCGTACACCTGCGTCCTGGTGACCGGCTGGAGGTGAGGGCGCCAACAGCCGGGCTGCGCAACTATCTGGCCGTCCGCGGCGGCATCGACGTCCCACCCGTACTCGGCAGTCGCTCCGCAGATCTGCTCTCCGGACTCGGTCCGGCACCGCTGCAACCCGGCACCCGACTGCCGGTCGGACGGACGCCGCTGCCCTTCCCCCATATCGGCCTGGTGCGCACGCCGCCATCCGATGACCCGCTCGAGGTGGCCCTGACGCCCGGGCCACGCACCGACTGGCTGACCCCGAAGGCCGTGCAAATCCTGGCCGACCGGGTGTGGACCGTCAGCAACGACTCCGACCGCACCGGTGTGCGGTTGCAGGGAGCGCCGCTGGGCCGCCGGGTCACGGCGGAGTTGCCCAGCGAGGGCATCATCCGAGGTGCCGTCCAGGTGCCGCCATCGGGCCTGCCATTGATCTTTGGTTCCGATCATCCGGTCACCGGCGGGTACCCGGTGGTCGGCGTGGTGCCGGCAGCGGACTGCGACCGCATCGCGCAGCTGCGTCCCGGCGACGGCCTGCGGTTGCGGTGGCGTGCCAGCCCTTAGACTCCGTGAGGTCAACAGGGGAGGTCGCATGCACAAGGTCCTGGTCGCCAATCGCGGCGAGATCGCCGTCCGGGTGATTCGTGCCGCCGCAGACGCCGGGCTGACCGCCGTCGCGGTCTACGCCGAACCCGACGCCGACTCGTTGTTCGTGCAGCTGGCCGATGAGGCGTACGCCCTGGGCGGCAGCACTCCGGCCGAGACCTACCTGGACATCCCGAAGCTGATCGACATCGCCCGCCGCAGCGGCGCCGACGCGGTCCATCCCGGCTACGGTTTCCTCGCCGAGAACTCGGCCTTCGCACAGGCGGTGATCGACGCGGGGTTGACCTGGATCGGACCGCCGCCGCCGGCGATCGACGCGCTCGGTGACAAGGTGCGCGCCCGGCACATCGCCCAGAAGGTCGGCGCGCCGTTGGTGCCGGGCACGGCGGACCCGGTCGAGGATGCCGCCGAGGTGGTCGCCTTCGCCGAGGAGTACGGCCTCCCGGTCGCGATCAAGGCCGCGTTCGGCGGTGGGGGGCGCGGGTTGAAGGTGGCCAGGACGATCGAGGAGATTCCCCAGCTCTACGAGTCCGCGGTCCGCGAGGCGGTCACCGCCTTCGGCCGGGGTGAGTGCTTCGTGGAGCGGTTCCTCGATCGTCCGCGGCATGTCGAGACCCAGTGCCTGGCCGACCAGCACGGCAACGTGATCGTCGTCTCCACCAGGGACTGTTCGCTGCAGCGCCGCAACCAGAAGCTCGTCGAGGAGGCCCCGGCGCCCTTCCTCAGTGATGAACAGCGGGCCACGCTCTACACCGCGTCCAAGGCGATCCTCGCCGAGGCGGGCTACGTCGGTGCCGGGACGTGTGAGTTCCTGGTCGGACCGGACGGCACCATCTCCTTCCTCGAGGTGAACACCCGCCTGCAGGTGGAGCATCCGGTATCGGAGGAGGTCACCGGACTTGACCTGGTGCGGATGATGTTCCGGATCGCCGACGGCGAGAAGCTCGAGATCGGTGATCCGGTGATCACCAAGCACTCGATCGAGTTCCGGATCAACGCCGAGGATGCCGGCCGCAACTTCATGCCCGCGCCCGGCACGCTGACCACCTGGCAGCCGCCGTCCGGGCCGGGAGTCCGGGTCGACGAGGGCTACCGGACCGGGATGACGGTGCCCGGCAGTTTCGACTCGCTGGTCGCCAAGGTCATCGTCACCGGCGCCGATCGGGCGGAGGCGATCGCCCGCAGCCGGCGAGCCCTGGCGGAGTTGCGGATCGACGGCATGCCGACGGTCGTACCGTTCCATCGGGCCGTGCTCGGTGACCCGGCGTTCGTCGCGGCGGACGGTGATTTCGCCGTGCACACGCGCTGGATCGAGACCGACTTCGACAACCGGATCCCGCCCTACGACAGCGAGGTCGCCGCCGCACCCGACTCGCAGGACAAGACGACCGTCGTCGTCGAGGTCAACGGCAAGCGGTTCGCGGTGGCCATGCCGGCCGGGATCGCCGCCACCGCGCAGCCGGCACCTGCACGGACCAGGAAGCCCAAGCGGCAGCGCACGGCCTCCGCGGCGGCCTCGGGCAACGCGTTGACGTCGCCCATGCAGGGCACCATCGTCAAGGTGGTGGCCTCGGACGGTGACCAGGTCGCCGAGGGTGAGCTGATCGTCGTGCTCGAGGCGATGAAGATGGAGCAGCCCCTGTCCGCACACCGGTCGGGCCGGGTCAGCGGTCTGTCGGCCGAGGTCGGCGCGACGGTCACCAGCGGCTCGGTGATCTGCGAGATCGTCGACTGAAACCCGAGACCGGACTCCAAGAATGGCTTAAATTGTCCGATCGGGCACCGGGTCGACCGAACCGCCTTGGCACACTGGAATCCATGGAATCGATCGTCCTGCTGTTGATCCTCGTCGTGGTCGGCGGTAGTGCCCTGGTCTACGGCCGCAAGCAGACCAAGCGCCGGGAGGCCACCGAGCGCGCCGAACTGGAGAGCCAACTGGCCACGTCCAAGCGGGCCGCCGACGAGGACGTCACCAAGTTCGGTGAGGAACTGCAGCGACTGGACGTCGACGTGGCCGGACGGCCGCTGGACGAGGCGATGCAGCAGGACTACCAGCGGGCCCTGGATGCCTATGAGGACGCCAAGACGTCCCTGGCGGCGGTACGCCGGCCAGAGGAGATCCGGCACGTCACCGAGATCCTCGAGGACGGTCGCTATGCCATCGCCTGCGTCAAGGCGCGGGTCGCCAACCAGCCGCTGCCGCAGAAGCGGCCGCCCTGCTTCTTCAACCCGGCACATGGCCCGTCGGCGCAGAACGTGCAGTGGGCGCCGCCCGGGGGCTCGGTACGCGATGTGCCGGCCTGCGCGGCCGATGCCGAGCGCGTGCTCGCCGGTGCGGACCCGTATATCCGCACCGTGCAGATGGGCGCCCGCCGGGTGCCGTACTGGGAGGGTGGACCGGCGTACGCGCCCTGGGCTCAGGGTTACTACAACAGCTGGCGCGGCTCGGACATGCTCACCGGCATGATGGTCGGCGGGCTGCTGTTCGGCGGGATGAACTCGATGGGCGGGCTGTTCAGCGGCCTCGGCCAGGGCATCGGCGCGATCGGTGAGGGCATCGGTGAGGGTTTCGAGGGCATCGGCGACGGCATCGGCGACGCCTTCGACGGGATCGGCGACATGTTCGGGGACTTCTTCGGCGGCAACTGAGGTCTGAGCTCAGCGATCGAACCCCGGGTGGCGGGTGGAGATCTTGCGGACCTCGGTCAGATGCCCGCCGAGATAGGCGCCGAGTCCGGCGACCGAGCCACCGGCCAGCGCCAGCAGCACGCCGTTGCCGTGCCGGTCGCGATGCCGGGCGAACCAGGATGCGGTGTAGAGGCTCAGCGCAACCGAGTTCACCGACGCATGCAGTACGCCCACCCGCTGGGACTCGGGGTCGATGCTCCGCCACTCCGCCAGCCCGGTCAGGACCGTCGGCACCGTGGCGAGGATGCCAAGCCCGATCAGCCGCGTCGCCGCTGGTCGTGCGGACCGGCCGCCCAGCAGATCGAGCAGGCTGGCCGACACCCACGCTCCGATCGGGACGTCGGTCAGCGGCGGGTGGATCGCGTGGCCCGTCCAGTTGCCCTGCAGCGCCCGGGTCCGGGCCGGCGAGCCGGTGAGCGGTTCGGCGACCCGCCGCAGCAACCCGACCCCGGGATTCAGTGCCGGCGTCGTCTCGACCCGCTTCATCAGCCGGACGTGGATCGGGTCCTTGGCGATCAGACCCCTTCCTCTGGTGCTCCGAGCCATGCCTCTGCCCTCCTCGATCAGTGCCCGACCGGCCGGTACCCGTCACGCAGGCGGGCTACCAATCCGGTCAGCACCTCCGATGTGCCGGCATCGATCCTGAGGTTGGCAAGATCGTCCCCGCGGGTGGCGCCGCGGTTGACGATGATCACCGGTCTGCCCCGCCTGGCGTCGTGCCGGACGAACCGCAGCCCGCTCATCACCGCCAGTGATGATCCGGCGACCAGCAACGCCTCGGAGGAGTCGATCAGGTCGTAGCAGCGCTGCACCCGTTCCTTGGGCACGCTCTCGCCGAAGAAGATCACATCCGGTTTCAGCACACCGCCGCAGTTCAGACATGGCGCCACCCGGAAGTCGCTCCAGTCGTCGACCACCGCGTCGCCGTCCGGCCTGAACTCGGCGTGTCGCAGATCCTCCTCGCTGCCGGCGATCTGCGGGTTGAGGTCGAGCAGGCGTTGCTGGTGGTCGGCGCGCTCGGTGAGCTGCCCACAGTCCAGACAGATGATCTTGGTGATCCTGCCGTGCAGATCGATCACCGGCTCACTGCCGGCCGCATGATGCAGGCCGTCGACGTTCTGGGTGATCAGGCCGTTCAGTCCGTACGCCGCCAGTTCGGCCAGGGCGCGATGTCCGGCATTCGGCTCCGCGGTGCGCATCCGCGGCCAGCCGAGGAAACTCCGGGCCCAGTACCGCTGCCGGGCCTTGTGCGACCCGACGAACTCGTCGTACATCATCGGCGTCGCACGAGGCGATTCCGGACCGCGATAGTCCGGGATGCCGCTGTCGGTGGAGATTCCGGCACCGGTCAACGCCGTCCAGCTCCGGCCGTTGATCAACGACGCCAGATCGTCGAGTTGATCGTCGAGTGGCCGGGCCAACACCTCGGGTGGGCTCGGCAACCAGTCGGCGCCGAACCGCAGGTTGGTCGCTCTCACGGTGTCGTGATCATCGTCGCATGACTGTGCAGCCGGCGTGCCGCTTCGGACACCGAACCCGACAGGGACGGATAGACGGTGAAGTCCTTGGCCAATTGATCAACGGTGATCCGCTGCGCCACCGCGACAGTCAAGGGGAAGATCAACTCGCTGGCCCGTGGGGCGACAACGACACCGCCGACGATGATGCCGGTCATCGGCAGGCAGAAGATCTTCACGAAACCGTCGTGCAGGCCCTGCATCTTGGCCCGGGCATTGCCCTCGAGCGGCAGCAGCACAGAGACTGCCGTGAAGTCGCCGGAATCCACCTGCTGCTGGCTGACTCCGACGGTCGCGATCTCCGGCGCGGTGAAGACGTTGGACGAGACGGTGGCCAGGTCCAGTGGTGACACGGCGTCGCCCAGTGAGTGCCACATCGCGATCCGGCCCTGCATCGCAGCCACCGATGCCAGCATGAGTACGCCGGTGCAGTCCCCTGCCGCATAGACGCCTCGCGCGGTGGTCCGGGACACCTTGTCGACGACGACGAAGCCGCGGTCGTCGGTCTGCACGCCGGCCTTCTCCAGACCGAGGCCCTCGGTGTTGGGGATGGAGCCCACCGCTAGCAGGCAGTGCGAACCGGTCACGGTCCGGCCGTCGGTCAAGGTCACGGTGACCAGATCACCGTCCCGGGTGACCGCGGCGGCACGGGACTTCGGCATCACCTGCATGCCGCGCCGGGTCAGCACCTCCTCCAGTACCCGGGCGGCGTCGGCGTCCTCGCCGGGCAACACCCGGTCCCGCGACGACACCAGCACCACTTCGGCACCCAGGGCGTGGTAGGCGCTGGCGAACTCGGCACCGGTGACACCGGAGCCGACCACGATCAACTTCTGCGGCAGTTCGGGGAGCTCGTACAGCTGGGTCCAGGTGAGGATCCGATCACCATCGGGCACGGCGTCGGGCAGCACCCGCGGATGTGCGCCGGTGGCGATCAACACGACGTCGGCGTCGAAGGCACGGAATCCTTCGACGGTCTCGGCGATCACCCGTTCGGGACCGTCCAGCCGGCCGGAACCGACGACGATCTCGACACCATCGCGGCGCAGCCGATCGGCAATGTCGGTCGACTGCTGAGAGGCCAGGGCCAAGACCCGTTTGTTGACCGCACCGAGGTCGACCTGGACCTCGTCGGGCCCGTACCGGATCCCGAGTTCTCCCGACTCCTTGACCTCGGTCATCACCTCGGCCGTCGCGATCAGCGTCTTGGACGGTACACAGTCGGTGAGCACGCTGGCCCCGCCGATGCCCTCGCTGTCGATCAGCGTCACCCGGCCGCCGAGCTGGGCGCCGACCAGCGCGGCCTCGTATCCGCCGGGCCCGCCGCCGACGATCACCACATGCGTCACGTCATTCGATTGTTCCACGTTCGCACCAGTCGAGGATCGGCTGCCATTCGGGACCGGGTTGCCAGTCGACCCGGATGAACGCATCGCCGTGCGGCAACCCCTCGGCGATCAACTCCTCGTCGGCGATCACCCGGTCGGCCAGGTAGCGGCGCAGATCGGCCATGGTCGGGGCGCTTACGGCTCCGCCCAGCGACTGCACCGACAGCGCAGCGCACAGATTGGCCAGCCGCAGCCGCCGGTGCAGATCCCAGTCGAGGTCGTAGGTCGACATGAACGCTGCGACGAAGACGTCACCGGCGCCGGTCGGGTCGGCGGCACGGGTCGGCACGGCCGGCACCTCGACCAGCTCGTCGGTGCTGCGTTGGTAGGCGGTCACCCCGTCACGGCCCCGGGTCACCACCGCCAACTCGACGTAGTCCCCCAGCTTCCGGGCGGCCTCGGCGGCCGACCCGGTGCGGGTGTAGTTCATCGCCTCGAGATCGTTGGGGACGAAGACGTCGACCTGGTCGAGCCGATCAAGGATGCCCGAGCTCCACAACCCCGACTCGTCCCAGCCGACACCGCCGTAGATCAGCGTGCCCTGCTCTCGCAACCGGCGCACCCAGGGACGCAGGTTGCCGTCGACACTGACATGGGCGGCCCCGACCGGCGGTGCATCCTCCGGCCAGTCGAGATTGCACTCATCCTCGGCGTAGGTGACGAACCGGCGATCGTGCGGTCCGGTCATGGCCGCGGTGACCGGCGTCTGGTAGCCGTGCCGTTCGGCGATCCAGGTGAGATCAAGCTTGTCCTCGGCGGCCAACGAGCCACGGATCGTGCTGCCGAGCAGGTCGTCGCCGAGTTCGGAAAGCAGGGCCGTGCGGCGCCCCAACCGGGCCGCGGCGACCGCCGGATTGGCCGCGCCACCGGGTGAGATGGCGAATCCGTCGGCGTACACCTCCGTGCCGGCCTCCGGATTGGTGACCCCGGCGAAGACCAGATCGCAGAAGATCGCTCCGGTGAACAACAGGTCGATCGACTGCCCGGCCACGCTCCCTCCCGCCCGATCGTTGTCGCTATATGCTGCCAGAAGGTGTGCTGCGACGACGGTGTACCCGCCGCCGAGACCCGAAGGTTCACAGATAGCCGAGGGAGGGCAAGCGTGACAGCTAGCGCGCAGGAACAGTCGCCCGTCATCAGTCTGGTACCGGCCCGGATGGACCGGCTCCCCTGGACCCGCTTCCACTGGTCTGTGGTGATGGGGCTCGGGGTCAGCTGGATCCTCGACGGCTTGGAGATCCAGCTCGTCTCGGCCGGCGGTTTCGCAACCGAGTTCCACATGAGCGCGGCACAGGTCGGCTTCACAGCCACCGTCTATCTGATCGGCCAGGTCGTCGGCGCTCTGGTCTTCGGCCGGATGACCGACACCATCGGCCGAAAACGTCTCTTCATCCTCACCTTGGCGATCTACCTGGCCGGCAGCGGGCTGGCCGGTCTCTCCCTCAACATCACCATGTTGTGGATCTTCCGGTTCATCGCCGGGATGGGCATCGGCGGAGAGTACACAGCGATCAACTCCGCCATCGACGAGTTGATCCCCTCCCGCTATCGGGGTCGGGTCGACATCGCGGTGAACGGCACCTATTGGGGCGGTGCGGCACTCGGTGCACTGGCCACCATCCTGACCCAGAACCTGTTCAGCCCGAACTGGGCCTGGCGGATCGGCTTCTTCATCGGGCCGGTCCTGGGCCTGATCATCATCTATCTGCGGCGGGCGATCCCGGAGAGCCCGCGCTGGTTGTTGACCCACGGCCACGCCGCGCAAGCCGAAACGACCGTGGACGAGATCGAGGAACGGGTCCGAAGTCAGGGCGTCCATCTGGAGCCGGTGCCGCAGGAGAAGGCGATGGCGGTGATCGACTATCCGCCGGTACCGTTCGGCCAGCTCGTCCGGATCTTCATCCAGCAGTATCCACGGCGGACCATCCTGGGCTTGACCATGATGGTCACCCAATCCTTTCTGTACAACGCGATCTTCTTCTCCCAGGGCAATGTGCTGAAGGGGTTCTACAACATCAGCGAGGCCAACGTCGGCTACTTCTTCTTCCCGTTCGCCATCGGCAACCTGGCGGCCCGCTCGTCCTCGGGCACTTGTTCGACACCATCGGCCGAAGAAAGATGATCTTCAGCACCTACATGATCTCCGGTCTGGTGCTGGCCGCGTCTGCTGTGCTCTTCCAGGCCGGACTGCTGAACGCGACGACCCAGACGATCTTCTGGTGCGTGTCCTTCTTCTTCGCCTCCGCGGGCGCATCCTCGGCCTACCTGACGGTGAGCGAGATCTTCCCGCTCGAGGTACGCGGCCAGGCGATCTCGTACTTCTTCTGCGTCGCCCAGGCCGCCGGCGCGTTCGCACCGTTCCTGTACGGCAACCTGATGGGCGACTTCTCCAGCCGCGGACCGCTGACCGTCGGTTACCTGATCGGCGCAGCGGTGATGATCGCCGGCGGTGTTGTCGCCCTGGCGATGGGTATCAATGCCGAACGGCAGTCACTGGAGGACGTGGCTGATCCGCTGTCCAAGGTCGCCTTGCCCGATACTGCGAGTTGATCATGACTGAACAGACCGAAGAGTCCGACCGTCCGCTGATCGTGGTCGGGGTGAGCCGGACCAGCCACTCGCCGATGGCCCTGCGCTGGGCGGCCGATGCAGCAGATCGTTACGACGCGGATCTGCTCGCCGTCCGCGCCTGGCGTCCATCCCGGCCGCCGTCGGCGGCCTCCGGCAGACCCTCGGTGGTCACCCGGGACGTTGACGCGGAGCGGGCGCATGCCGAGGCAGCGCTGTTCGACGACGTCCGGGAGACCCTCGGCGCCGACCACCGGGCGCATTGCGAGATCCGGCAGGGTACGCCGTCTGCCGTGCTGACCGCCTTGTCCAAGGCCGCTCACCTGGTGGTCATCGACGCACCCCGGCGAACCGATTTCGGCAATTCGCCGGGACTGGCGCATCGACTGGTCTACCAGGCGGCCTGCCCGGTCGTCGTGATGCCGCCCCGGGTCGCGCAGACACCCGACAGTCCGCTCGTCGCGGCCGGCAAGTGGCTGGCCCGCGGGATCATGGAGTCGGCGGGCACGGCCGGCAGGCCGGGTATCCGGCCGCCGGCGCACGGCGGGCCGCCGATGAACGTGCCGGTCGACGACGAATCCACCGACAACCGCTGACCAGCGGTAGCGTCTGCTGGCGTGATTTATGCCGCGTACGGGAGCAATCTCGATCCCGGTCAGATGGCCGGCCGCTGCCCGCATTCACCGACCCGCGGCGTCGGCTGGCTGCCGGGTTGGCGCCTGACCTTCGGCGGCGACGGTTGGGACGGCGCTCTTCCGACCCTGGCCGAGCAGCCGGGCGGTCAGGTCTTCGTCGGCCTCTACGATGTCGGCGAATCCGATGTCGCCGCCCTGGACGGCTGGGAGAGCGCGGACTCCGGGCTCTATCGCAAGCTGACCGTCCGGGTCGCCACCCTGGACGGGGAGTTGCCGGCCTGGACCTATGTGCTGAACGACTTCGAGGGCGGTCTGCCGAGTGCCCGGACGATCGGCATCCTGGCCGATGCCGCCGAAGCGGCCGGTGCGCCGGACGACTACGTGGCCGAACTCCGACGCCGTCAGTGCGCCAGTGGCTGGTAGCTATCCTGTCGCCCGTGGTTGATCTGATCGAGGACCCGCACGGCGCAGCCCGGGCGGCTGCCGACGCGGTGCGCCGACGTCTCGGTGTCGACGCGGCCGACCTGGCCTTCGTACTCGGATCGGGCTGGAGCGCCGGCTCCGACGCGATCGGAGAGACGGTCGCCGAGGTCCCGCTGGCCGACCTGCCCGGCTTCAGCACACCGGTCGTCGCCGGTCACGGCGGAGTGCTCCGCCTGGTCACCACGGCCGGGGGCAAGCGGGCGCTGGTGTTCACCGGCCGCACCCACTTCTACGAAGGGCGCGGGGTGGAGGCCGTGGTGCACGGCGTCCGGACCGCAGCCGCCCTGGGTGCGGCGGTGCTGGTGCTGACCAACGGTTGTGGCGGTCTGCACCCCGAGCTGCCGCCGGGCACCCTGACCCTGATCCGTGATCACATCAATCTGACCGGGCAGTCACCGTTGCGCGGCGCGACCTTCGTCGACCTGACCGATGCCTATTCGCGACAGCTTCGTGATCTTGCCCGGTCGGTGGCGCCGGAGCTGTCCGAGGGCGTGTACGTGCAGTTCCGTGGCCCGCAATACGAAACCCCGGCCGAGGTCGGAATGGCCGCCCGACTCGGTGGTGACCTGGTCGGCATGTCCACCGGGCTGGAGACCATCGCCGCCCGGGAGGCGGGGATGGAGGTGCTCGGCATCTCCTTGATCACCAATCTGGCAGCCGGGATCTCTGCCAAGCCGTTGAGCCATGCCGAGGTCGTCCAGGCCGGACTGGATGCTGCGCCGCGGCTTCGAGGGCTGCTCGCTGAGCTGGCCAAGGTCCTGTGATGATCGATCCGGCCCGGTGGCGGGCGGAGGATCCGGACCCGGCGACCGCCGCCGAACTCGATGATCTTCTGCGACGCTCGGCGGGCGGTGACGCCGCCGCAGAGGCGGAGTTGACCGATGCGTTCTCCGGACGGCTCCAGTTCGGCACGGCCGGGCTGCGCGGGCCGCTCGGCCCGGGCCCGAACCGGATGAACCGGGTGACCGTCGGTCAGGCCGCAGCCGGCCTGGCCCGTTATCTGGTCGATCACGAGTTGTCCGGCGGCACGGTGATCATCGGCTATGACGGCCGGCACAACTCCGAGGTGTTCGCCAGGGACAGCGCGGAAATCCTCGCCGGCGCCGGATTCCGTCCGCTGCTCATCGAGCATCCACTGCCGACGCCGGTGGTCGCCTTCGGCATCAGCCACTTCGACTGTGTGGCCGGGATCGTGGTGACAGCCTCACACAATCCGGCACAGGACAACGGCTACAAGGTCTATCTGGGTGACGGGTCCCAGATCGTTCCGCCGGTCGACGGCGAGATCGCGGCGCACATCGACACCGTCGCGTCCGGGCGACCGGCCGACCTCAAACGTTCCGGCGACTACGACCGCATCGGGGAGCAGCTGATCACCGCCTATCTGCGGCGGGCGACCGAGCTGGTCTCCCGGCACGGGCCCCGGGAAGTCGACTGGGTCTACACGCCGATGCACGGCGTCGGCCGGAAGATCGTCGAGGAACTCGTCTCCCGGACCGGGTTCAGCGCGCCGCATGTCGTCGCCGCCCAGGCCGATCCGGACCCCGACTTTCCGACCGTGCCCTTCCCCAACCCGGAGGAACCCGGCGCACTCGACCTGGCGATCGAGCTCGCCGGCCGGCAGGAATCCGACCTGGTGATCGCCAACGACCCGGACGCCGATCGCTGCGCCGTCGCGGTCCCGGACCGGAACGGAACGGGCTGGCGGATGCTGCGCGGGGACGAACTGGGCGCACTGCTGGCCGACGATGCGCTGCGCCGCGGCGTACCGGGGACCTACGCCTGTTCGATCGTCTCCAGTTCGCTGCTGCAGGCGATGGCCAAGGACCATGATCATCCGTTCCGGTTCACGCTGACCGGCTTCAAGTGGATCGGCCGGGTTCCCGACCTTGCGTTCGGTTACGAGGAGGCGATCGGCTACTGCGTCGACCCCGCCGCCGTACCCGACAAGGACGGCATCACCGCCCTGCTCCGGGTGCTCGACCTGGCAGGTTCCCTCCGCGCCGGGGGACGGACCCTGTCCGACCGGCTGGACGAGATCGCCGAGCGATACGGCGTGTACGCCACGGATCAGCTGACCGTCAGGGTCGAGGACCCGTCGCTGATCACCGACGCGATGTCCCGGCTCCGCAGCGATCCGCCGACCGTACTGGCCGGCGAACCGGTCGAGGTCCGCGACCTTGCCGACGGCGTCGATCTCGGCGACGCCGGCGTATTGCCGCCGACCGACGGCGTCCTGATCACCGGTAGGTCGATCAAGGTCGTCGCCCGGCCGTCGGGAACCGAGCCGAAGCTCAAGTGCTACCTGGAGGCCCGGGTGCCGACATCCGCGCGCCGGGCGAGTGAGGCGCATCCGGTCGCCGCGGACCTGCTGCGCTCGCTGCGCACGGAGATGGCCGCTGCCCTGGGAGTCACGGCCTGACCCCGACGCGCGGTGACGGGACGATATTCACAACACAGCCCGTCAGACGGGCAGTATTTCCCGCGATTTCCGCTGTCTTCCGAAGAATCTTCGGCATAGAGTTGCGATAAGCATCAATGCTCCCGTAGCTGATGCGTCACGCCGACGAATGTGGATCGCCAGGAGGTCACCATGTCCCATCCCGTGTTACCTGCCGATGTGCACCAGGTTCTCGGTCGTCACGTGCTGACCGACGGGTTCAAACTCGTCGCCGACCTGGCCGCCAGCCGGGGCAGCCGACTGGTCGACGCTCGGACCGGGCAGGTGTACCTGGACTTCTACACGTTCTTCGCCAGCGCGCCGCTCGGCCTGAACCCGCGCTGCATCACCGACGACCAGGCATTCCTGGACAAGCTCGCCCGGATCGCCGCGAACAAGCCCGCCAACTCCGACATCTACAGCCCGGAGTACGCCGAGTTCGTCGAGACCTTCGTCCGGGTGCTCGGCGACCCGGCGCTGCCCCATCTGTTCTTCGTCGAGGGTGGCGCGCTGGCGGTGGAGAACGCCCTGAAGGTGGCCTTCGACTGGAAGAGCCGGCGCAACGAGGCCGCCGGCAGGTCCGCCGATCTCGGCACCCGAATCCTGCACCTGACCCGCGCCTTCCACGGCCGCAGCGGCTACACCATGTCGCTGACCAACACCGAGCCGAACAAGGTGGCCAGGTTCCCCAAGTTCGACTGGCCGCGGATCGATGTACCGGCGATCACCTTCCCGCTGCAAGATCATCTTCCCGAGCTGGTGGCCGCCGAGGAGCGCGCGCTCGACCAGGCCAGGCAGGCGTTCGAGCAGTACCCGCACGACATCGCGGCGTTCATCTGCGAACCGATCCAGGGTGAGGGCGGTGACAACCACCTGCGCCCGGAGTTCCTGCAGGCGATGCAGCAGCTGACTCATGATCATGACGCGCTGTTCATCCTCGACGAGGTGCAGACCGGGATGGGCACCACGGGCACGCCGTGGGCCTACCAGCAGTTGGGACTCCAACCCGACGTCGTCGCCTTCTCCAAGAAGGTGCAACTCGGCGGGATCATGGCCGGCCGCCGGGTCGACGAGGTCCCGGACAACGTGTTCACCGTCTCCGGCCGGATCAACTCCACCTGGGGCGGCGGTCTGGTCGACATGGTTCGCGCGACCCGGATCCTGGAACACATCGAGGCCACCGGGCTGATCGAGACCGCCGGGCCGAAGGGTCGGCATTTCGTCGAACGTCTGCACAAAGTCGCCGAGCAGTATCCCGACGGCACCCTGGGCAACGTCCGCGGGCGCGGCCTGCTGGTCGCCGTCGATCTCATCGACGGCACCACCCGCGATAGCGTGCTGGCGTGGCTTCGTGATCACGAGCACGTCCTGGCGCTGCCTTGCGGCGAGCGGGCGATCCGGTTCCGGCCGGCGCTCTCGGTCACCGAGGCGGAGATCGACGAAGCCGCCGATGCACTGGATCGTGCCGTCGCCCAGGTCGTAGGAGGAGCCAAGTGAAGCAGGTCGCGTCGATCATCGGCGGCCGCCCGGTGCCGGGTGGCCGGACCGCCGCGAGCACCAATCCGAGCCGGCTGGACGAGGTGATCGCAGAGGTCTCGTTCGGCGACGCCGCGACGTTCGTCGCCGCGGCGGAGTCGGCCAGGAAGGCGCAGTCCGCCTGGGCGGCGGTCCCCGCTCCCGTCCGGGGACGGGCGATCGCCCAGATCGGCCGCGCGGTCGAGGGAAACAAGGAGGCGCTGGCGAGGATCGTCACGGCCGAGATCGGCAAGCCGTACGCCGAGGCGCTCGGCGAGGTGCAGGAGATCATCGACACCTGCGACTTCTTCCTCGGCGAAGGACGCCGGCTCTACGGGCAGACGGTGCCCAGCGAGATGTCGGACAAGCAACTCTTCACCTTCCGCCGCCCGGTCGGCTCGGTCGCGGTGATCACCGCCGGCAACTTCCCGGTGGCGGTGCCGTCCTGGTACATCGTCCCGGCACTACTGGCCGGCAACACGATCGTCTGGAAACCGGCGGAATACTCCCCGGCCGCGTCCTCCGCGTTCCACGAGATCTTCGTCGCCGGAGGCGGGCTGCCGGACGGCGTGTTCAACATCGTGCACGCCGGAGGACCCGACACCTTCGCGGGCCTCGAGCAGAGCCTCGAGCAGGGCCTGATCGACAAGATCGGCTTCACCGGGTCATCGGCCGTCGGCCGTGAGGTGGGTGGCCTGGCCGGACGTCATCTGCAGACCGCCTGTCTCGAACTCGGTGGGAAGAACCCGATGGTGGTCACCCCGGCAGCCGATCTCGATCTTGCTGTGGAGGGCGCGTTGTTCGCCGGTTTCGGCACCGCCGGGCAGCGCTGCACGTCCCTGGGCACGGTGATCGTGCACGAGTCGGTGCACGACGACTTCCTGGCCCGCTACAACGCGGCCGTGGCCGCCGCGCCGGTCGGCGATCCGACCCGCGACGTGGTGATGGGACCGTTGATGGACGCCAGGTTCGCCGAGCGGTACGAGGAATTCCTCTCCCTGATCCAGCCGCATCACCGGGTGCAGGCGCAGCGCGGCCGGATCACCGCCGACAATCCTCGGGAGGGTTTCGTCGGCGATCCGACGGCCGGCCTGTTCTATCACCCGGTCGTCGTCGATGGTGTGCGGCCCGGTGATCGGATCTTCGATGAGGAGACGTTCGGCCCGATCGTCGGCGTGACCAGTTACCGGGACTTCACCGAGGCGATCGAGTTGGCCAACGCTCCGGGCTACGGTCTCTCCTCGGCGATCTACACCAACGACGCCCGGGAGGCGTTCGGATTCCGGGACGGCATCTCGGCAGGCATGCTGAGCATCAACAACTCCACCTCGGGCGCCGAGGCTCATCTGCCGTTCGGCGGCAACGGCAAGTCCGGCAACGGATCGCGACAGTCCGGCGTCTGGGTGCTTGATCAATTCACTCGCTGGCAATCGGTCAACTGGGACTACTCGGGCAGGCTGCAGAAGGCACAGATGGACACCGCCGCGCTGGTCGGCAACCCGGGGTTCAAGCTGGACTGAGGCGAGGCGTTGCGATAATCAGGCATGGCCGGTAATTCCCCCACGACACCCGGCGGGGCGCTGGAGGCGTACTTCCGCGCCAGCGTCAGCACGCTGTCCGCCCGCCCGCCGACCCAGCACCCGCTGACCCGTCCGGAGCTGGAGTTGATCTTCGATGCGCAGGCCGGCAGTCGGCAGCTGGACGTGGTGGCCCGTGAACTGCAGGCGCTCGGCGAGGGGTACTACACCATCGGCTCGGCAGGACATGAGAGCAATGCGGCGATCGCGTACGCCCTGCGTCCCGACGACCCGGCCCTGCTGCACTACCGGTCCGGCGGTTTCTACCTGCTCCGATCGGGTCGGTCCGGAGTGCAAGACGTGTTGCAGGGTCTGATGGCGCACGCCGACGAGCCGATCGCCGGCGGACGGCACAAGGTCTTCGGCAACAAGGCGCTGCACATCATCCCGCAGACGTCGACGATCGCCTCGCACCTGCCCCGGGCGGTCGGGCTGGCGGTCGCCCTGCCCCGCACCCACCGGATCGCGCCGCGGGGAACCCGCCCGGAATGGCCGGCCGACGCCGTCGTCGTCGCTTCCTTCGGTGATGCCTCGGCCAATCACTCCACCGCGACCGGGGCGATCAACACCGCGATCAACACCGCCTACCGCGGGCTACCGGTGCCGATCCTGTTCGTCTGCGAGGACAACGGTTACGGCATCTCCGTGCCGACGCCCAAGGGATGGATCGAAACCGCCTACGGCGCCCGTCCCGGCCTGTCGTACTTCAGCTGCGACGGCACCGATCCCGACCAGGTGTACGCGACCGCGCGGCAGGCAGTGGCCGTTGCCCGGACAAAGCGGCGCCCGGTCTTCCTGCACCTGCACTGCGTACGCTTCCTGGCCCACGCCGGCAGCGACGCCGAGATCACCTACCGCAGCCGACGGCAGATCGAGGCGGACTACGCCCGCGACCCGCTGCTCGGCACCGCACAGGCGCTGGTTGATCTTGGTGTGACGCCGGAGGAGGTGCTGGGCCGTTACGACGCCCGGCGCAGCGAGATCGATGATCAACTCCAGGCACTGGTCGGCCGGCCCCGACTGGCCTCCGCCGAGGCCGTGATGGCGCCCCTCGCCCCGCGCCACCCCGAACGCGTCGCCACTCACGCCGAGGGGTCACTGATCCCCCAATATTCGCGGCGTGTCGAGGATCCTGCGAGGCCGTGCACCCTCGCGGAAGCGATCAACAAGACGTTGGACGACGTCCTGACCGCTGAGCCGAGAGCCATCGTCTTCGGTGAGGACGTCGGGGTGAAGGGCGGTGTCTACGGCATCACCCGCGGCCTGGCCCGCAGACACGGTGCGGCCCGGGTCTTCGACTCGGTGCTGGACGAGCAGTCGATCCTCGGCCTGGCGCTCGGTGCCGGACTGGCCGGGCTGCTGCCGATCCCCGAGATCCAGTATCTGGCCTATCTGCACAATGCCATTGATCAACTTCGCGGTGAGGCGGCGACCCAGCAGTTCTTCTCGACGGGCCAGTACCGCAACCCGATGGTGCTCCGGCTGCCGGGATTGTCCTACCAGAAGGGATTCGGCGGCCACTTCCACAACGACAACGCCGTCGCGTCACTGCGCGACATCCCCGGACTCGTGGTCGGCTGCCCGTCCCAGGGTGCCGACGCCGCGGGGATGCTCCGCACGCTGGTCTCCGCGGCTGCGGTCGACGGGACGGTCTCGGTATTCCTTGAGCCGATCGCGCTCTATCACCGCAGGGATCTGGCCGAGACCGGCGACAACCGCTGGCTCAGTGTCGATCATGGTGGCCTGGTGCCGATCGGCGCCGGCCGGATCCGCCGCCAGGGCGACGCGCTGACCATGATCACGTTCGGCAACGGGGTGCCGATGAGCCTGCACGTCGCCGAGCGATTGGCGGCCGACGACGTCGAGTCGACCGTCCTCGATCTGCGCTGGCTGAGTCCGCTGCCGGTCGAGGACATCCTGGCCGCGGCGGTGACGACCGGTCGGGTCCTCGTGGTGGACGAGACCCGGCACAGCGGCGGTGTCGGCGAAGGCGTCGTCACCGCTCTCGTCGAACACGGCTTCCATGGCGCCATCGCCCGGGTGGCCGGCCAGGACAGCATCATCCCGCTGGGAAGCGCGAGTGATCACGTGCTGTTGGGTCCGGACGAGATCGAGAAGGCCGCTCACGAGTTGATCACCGCAACACGGGGCGCCGCCCGGCGCGCCCGCTGAGGAATCGGAAAGAGAACGATGCCGACATCGCCGTTGGAACTGCTGAGAGTCGATCATCTGCTGTCCGCTGAGGAACGGGACATTGCGGCGACCGTACGGGACTGGGTCGAGGAGCGGGTACGTCCCGAGGTCGCGGATTGGTACGAGCGCGGTGAGATCGATCCCGGTCTGGCCAAGGAGGCCGGCGCGCTCGGTCTGCTCGGCATGCATCTGACCGGCTACGGCTGCGCCGGAACCAATGCCGTCTCCTACGGCCTGGCCTGCATGGAACTCGAAGCGGGCGATTCCGGTGTCCGCAGCCTGGTCTCGGTCCAGGGATCCCTGGCCATGTTCGCCATCTGGAAGTTCGGCAGCGAGGAACAGAAGCAGCACTGGCTACCGCGGATGGCGACCGGCGAGGCGATCGGCTGTTTCGGCCTGACCGAACCGGATTTCGGGTCCAACCCGGCCGGGATGCGTACCCTCGCTCGCCGGGACGGTGACGACTGGGTGCTGAACGGCACCAAGATGTGGATCACCAACGGATCGGTGGCCGACGTGGCGATCGTCTGGGCACAGACCGATCCTGACAATCCGGGCAAGGGTGTCCGGGGATTCGTCGTCCCTACGGACACGCCAGGTTTCAGTGCTCCCAAGATCACCAAGAAGCTGTCGCTGCGGGCGTCGATCACCTCCGAACTCGTCCTGCAGGACGTACGCCTCCCAGCCGATTCCGTGCTGCCGGAGGTGACCGGCTTGCGCGGACCGCTGTCCTGTCTCAACGAAGCCCGGTTCGGCATCGTCTTCGGTGCCCTCGGCGCCGCCCGCGACTGTCTGGACTGCACACTGGCCTATGCCGCCGACCGGCAGGTGTTCGACCGGTCGCTGGCGTCCTTCCAACTGACCCAGGCCAAACTGGCCGACATGGCCCTGGAACTGCAGAAGGGATTCCTGCTGGCGCTGCATCTCGGCCGGCTCAAGGATGATCATCGACTCGATCCCCGACAGGTCAGCCTGGGCAAGCTGAACAACGTACGCGAGGCGATCAAGATCGCCCGGACCTGCCGGACGATCCTCGGCGCCAACGGCATCACCGGCGAGTATCCGATCATGCGACACGCCAACAATCTGGAATCGGTGCTCACCTACGAGGGCACCAGCGAAGTCCACCAACTGGTCATCGGTCAAGCACTGACCGGCGAGAACGCGTTCGGCTGAGGAGCTGCCATGTCGATCACCTGTCACGCCTTCCATCTCGTGTCCAGGCCGGACGGCGAGCCGACCGAGGACAACTTCCGGCTGGTGACCAGCACCCTGCCCGATCCCGGCCCGGGTGAGATCGCGGTCCGCAATCTGGCGATCTCGGTCGACCCGTACATGCGCGGGCGGATGCGGGACGAGCCGTCCTATGCGCCGCCGTGGCAGCTCGAGCAGCCAGCCCAGGGCGGTGCAGTCGGCGAGGTGATCGCGTCCGTCGACACCGACATCCCGGTCGGTGCCCTGGTGGTGCACAACCTGGGCTGGCGTGACGTCGCGGTGCTGCCGGCCGACCGGGCGACGCGGGTCGCCCGCCGTGCCGACGTTTCACCGACCGCCTATCTCGGCGTTCTGGGCATGCCGGGCCGTACCGCGTACGTCGGATTGACCAGGATCGCCCGCTTCCAGCCGGGCGACCGCGTCTTCGTGTCCGGCGCCGCCGGCGCGGTGGGCAGCCTCGCCGGACAGATCGCCAAGTTGTCCGGCGCCGGTCAGGTGATCGGCAGTGCCGGCTCCGCGGCCAAGGTCGACCATCTGCTCGGCGACCTGGGTTTCGACGCCGCCTTCGACTACCACGACGGCCAGGCGGCCGACCTGCTGGAGAAGGCCGCACCCGAGGGCGTCGACGTGTTCTTCGACAACGTCGGCGGCGAGCAGCTGGAAGCCGCGATCGGCCGGATGAACCTCGGTGGCCGGATCGCCATCTGCGGCGCGATCTCCGGTTACAACCAGTCCCGGCCGCAGCCGGGTCCCAGCAATCTGCCGCTGTTCATCGGCAAGCGGCTGACGATGACCGGCTTCCTGGTCGGCGATCACCCTGACATCGCCGACGAGTTCGAACGATCGGTCGGAGCCTGGTACGCCTCCGGGCAGCTCGTCGTCCGGGAAACCGTCGTGCACGGACTGGAGAACACGCCCGCCGCGTTCATCGGAATGCTGCGCGGTGAGAACACCGGCAAGATGATCATCAGGCTGGACTGAGCAGCTACTCAGGAATTCTGCGGCATCGGCCCCGATCACCCCGGCGACGGACTCCGGCGCGATAACGTCGCGTGACGATTCTTGGAGGGGTCCATGACGCCGGAGCCGGTCCAGCTCGACCCCGCGGATCCGATGGCCAGGTGGCTCACCCGGATCGCGGAGCACGGCGCTGTGCTGCCCGGGCTTCGAGACCCCGATCCCGCGCACCGTCGGGACGCACTGAGGCAACTCTCGGACCGGTTGGCCGTCGAGTTCGCCGCACCCGCGCCGGACACGGTCCGGATCAGCGACGAGCCGATCGAAAGGCCGGACGGCAGCAGCTTGCGGCTGCGGCGCTACCTTCCCGAACGGCTCACCGCTCCCTTCCCGACCCAGCTGTGGTGCCACGGCGGCGGCTTCCTGTTGGGCACCGTGGACGAGGTGGTCAACGACCGGATCTGCGCGGCGCGGGCCGAGGCCACCGGCCTGCAGATCATCTCCGTCGACATCCGGCAGGCACCCGAACACCGCTATCCGGCCGGTGTGCACGACCTGATGCTGGCCTATGACACCGCGCTCACCGGCACCGGGCTCAGCGTCGACGAGCACCGGCTCGGACTCGGCGGAGTGTCGTCCGGCGGGTTCACGGCGGCCGTCGCAGCGCTGCGGATCCGCGACCGGCGCGGCACCCAGCCGGTCCACCTGGCGCTGGAGTCGCCGATGCTGGCCTTCGAACGATCGGGTGACCCCAGCGAGAGCTTCGCCTCGGACGCCGACCTGGACTTCCTGACCGAGATCGTCACAGCGTTCCTGCCGCCCCAGGCCCGCGACGAGTACGCCCTGCCGATGCACATCGCGAATCTGGCCGGGCTGCCGCCGACACTGGTGGTCAGCGCCGAGTTCGATCCGCTGCGGGACTCCGCGGAGCGGTTCGGATGCCGGCTGCGCGACGCCGGCAACGTGGTCACGATGATCCGCGAACCCGGTCACCTGCACGGTTCCAGCGTCCTGACAGCGGTCTCGGACCGGTCACGCGCCTGGCAGGCCCACATCAGCGAGGCCTTACGGGCGGCGTACCGAACCGCCTAGGACCGGCGGAGCTCCACCAGCACCGGCAGATGGTCCGAGGCGCGCGACATCAGCACGGTGGTCACGCCTACGTCATTCGGGTCGATCCGGTTCACGGTCAGCTCCGGCGACGCCCAGACGGCGTCGATCCGGGCCTGCGGGTCCCTGGCCGGAAAGGTCGGCCCGGCATCGGCGGTGGCGTCGGCCAGGCCGGCCCGACCGGCCAGCTGCCACACCGGACCGCCGGGTCGCTCGTTGACGTCCCCGACGATCACGGTCGGCTCACCGGGGCGCCGGAGGCCGAACACCTGCTCCAGCTCGGCGGACCGGGCACTCCTCGCCAGCCCGAGATGGCATCCGATCACGGTGAGCACCGGATCGGAACCGCTCACCGCAACAGCGCCGCCGGGCAGTTGCAGGGCGACCAACCGCTTCCGACGCCGGACCGCCGGACGGCGGATCCGGGCCCGCCGCGCCGTCCACCGCAACGGATCTGCGACCAGTGCGATCGTCCGGGCAGCGCCGGTTGCGTAGTGCAATCCGACAGAACGCGCGAACGCCAACCGGCGGCGGCGGGTACCCCACCAGGTCGGCGCCTCCTGGATCATCGCCACATCCGGCGCACAGCGGGCGATGATCTCGGCCACCGCCTGCCGGTCGTCTCCCCAGCGATGGATGTTGTAGGTCAGCAATCGGATCGGCGCTCGGGTGGCAGCCATCACCGCAGATCTTAGCGTCCGACGCCGGAACAGGTAGGGTCGCGAGTATGCCCGAAACCGCGATCAACGCTGCCGGACCGGCGTTCGGCGATGTGGTCGCCGACGAGGGTCGGCTGCGGCATTTCCTCGACGGTCTGCCCGGGGTCGACCCGGTTGCACTGGAACAGCGCGCGGCGTCGCTGGCGACCCGCTCGATCAAGAAACAGTCCAAGCTGACCGCCATCGACCTGGCCACCTCGATGGTCGATCTGACCACCCTTGAGGGCGCGGACACCCCGGGCAAGGTACGCAACCTGATCCGCAAGGGACTGCTGCCGGACCCGGAGCGGCCGGACACTCCCCCGGTCGCAGCTGTCTGCATCTATCCCGATCTCGTTCCGGTCGCGGCCGCGGCACTTGCCGAGGCGGGGACCACCCGCAGGATCAAGATCGCCTCGGTGGCGACGGCGTTCCCGTCGGGACGGGCTGCGCTCGAGGTCAAGATCGCCGACGTCCGGTCAGCCGTGCAGGCAGGTGCCGACGAGATCGACATGGTGATCGACCGCGGGGCATTCCTGGCCGGGCAGTACGGCAAGGTGTACGACGAGATCGTTGAGATCAAGGACGCCGCCGGCCCGGCCCGGCTCAAGGTCATCCTGGAGACCGGAGAGCTGGCCACCTACGACAACGTCCGCAAAGCTTCCTGGCTCGCCCTGCTCGCCGGCGGCGACTTCATCAAGACCTCGACCGGCAAGGTCAGTCCTGCCGCAACGCTTCCGGTCACCCATGTGATGTTGCAGGCGGTCCGCGACTGGAAGCGGCTGACCGGCCAGCAGCGGGCGGTCAAGCCTGCCGGCGGGATACGCACCGCCAAGGACGCCATCCGTTACCTGGTTGCGGTCCGGGAGGTTGCCGGCCCGGAATGGCTGGACGCGTACTGGTTCCGCTTCGGCGCCTCGTCACTGCTCAACGACCTGATCATGCAACGACGTACTCAGCTCGAGGGCCACTACTGGGGAGGCGATTATGTCACCGTCGACTGAGTCATCTTCGATCGACTGGGAGTACGCACCGGCTCCGGAATCCGAGGCCATCGGCCGGGTCAAGGACCGCTATCTGCCCTTCATCGACGGCAAATTCATCGAGGGCGGCGGCGATGATCTTGTCACCGTCAACCCGGGCCGTGACGAGCCGCTGAGCACGGTCTCGACGGTCGACGAAGCTGATCTTGACAATGCGGTGCGGGCAGCCCGCCGGGCGTACGACGGTCCGTGGTCGAAACTGTCCGGCGCCGAACGCGGCAAGTATCTCTTCCGGATCGCGCGCGGAGTCGCGGAGCGGTCGCGGGAGCTGGCGGTGCTGGAGAGCCTCGACAACGGCAAGCCGATCAAGGAAACCCGGGACTTCGACATCCCGACCGTCGCCCAGCACTTCTTCTATCACGCCGGCTGGGCGGACAAGCTCGGTCATCTCGGCTTCGGGCCCGATCCGCGACCGCTCGGCGTCGCCGGACAGGTGATTCCGTGGAACTTCCCGCTGCTGATGGCCGCGTGGAAGATCGCGCCGGCGCTGGCCGCCGGCAACACGGTGGTGATCAAGCCGGCCGAGACCACGCCGCTGTCGGCCCTGGTGCTGGCCGAGATCATCGCCGATGCCGATCTCCCACCGGGCGTGGTGAACGTCGTCACCGGAGCCGGCGACATCGGTGCGGCGCTGGTCAGGCACCCCGGGCTGGACAAGGTGGCCTTCACCGGATCCACCGCGGTCGGCAAGCAGATCCAGCGGACCCTGGCCGGCACCGGCCGCAGACTCACCCTGGAACTCGGCGGTAAGGGCGCCAATATCGTCTTCGCCGACGCAGCGATCGACCAGGCCGTCGAGGGCATCGTCAATGGGATCTTCTTCAACTCCGGACAGGTGTGCTGCGCAGGTTCCCGGCTGCTGGTGCAGGAGCCGATCGCCGAGGAGTTGATCACCCGGCTGATCGAACGCACCGAGACGCTGCGGGTCGGAGATCCGCTGGACAAGAACACCGACGTCGGCGCGATCAATTCCCGTGATCAGTGGAACAAGATCACCGAGTTGACCGACGCGGGCATCGACGAGGGAGCCCAGGTGTGGCGATCCTCCTGTCCGCTGCCGGACAAGGGGTTCTTCGTCTCCCCGACGATCTTCACCGGCGCCACCCAGACCATGCGGATCGCCCGAGAGGAGATCTTCGGACCGGTGCTGTCGGTGATCACCTTCCGCACCCCGGACGAGGCCCTGGCCAAGGCGAACAACACCCCGTACGGCCTGTCCGCCGGAGTCTGGACCGAGAAGGGTTCCCGCGCGATGGCGATGGCGGCCCGGTTGCAGGCAGGCGTCATCTGGGACAACACCTGGAACAAGTTCGACCCGGCCGCGCCCTTCGGCGGCTACCAGGAGTCGGGATTCGGCCGGGAAGGCGGGCCGGCCGGGCTCGCCGGCTACCTGGACACCGACGACGAGGCGGTGATCAAGTGAGTATCGCGGTGGCCAAGACCTACAAGCTGTACGTCGGTGGCACGTTCCCGCGATCGGAGTCCGGCCGCACCTATCAGGTGACCGATGCCGGAGGGAGTTTCATGGCCAATGCTGTCCTGGCGAGCCGCAAGGACGCCCGGGATGCGGTCGTCGCAGCCCGCAAGGGTTTCGGCAGCTGGTCGAAGGCGACCCCGTACAACCGCGGTCAGGTGATCTATCGGATCGCAGAGATGCTGCAGTCCCGGCAGCCGGAGTTCGTCGAGTTGTTGATCACCAGCCGAGGCGTGGATCGTGCCGAGGCGGCCGCGGAAGTGGATGCCGCGATCGACCGCCTGGTGCATTTCGCCGGCTGGACCGACAAGCTGACGGCCGTGTTCGGTTCGGCCAACCCGGTGTCGGCGCCGTACTTCAACTATTCGGCGCCCGAGCCGACCGGGGTGGTGGCGGTCATCGCCCCGGCCGACGCGCCCCTGCTCGGCCTGGTGTCGGTGATCGCTCCGGTGATCACCGGGGGCAATGCCTGCGTGGTGATCGCTGCGGAGGCCGACCCCTGTGTGGCGATCACCTTCGGTGAGGTGTTGGCAACCTCGGATGTGCCCGCCGGCGTGGTCAACATCCTGACCGGGATAGCAGCCGAGATCGCACCGCACCTGGCAGCGCACGCCGATGTCAACGCACTCGATCTCACCGGGACCGACGCCGAGCTCGCCAGGGACCTCGAAGTGGCGGCCGCCGGCACGGTCAAGCGGGTCTATCGGCCGAGGGGCCGGCCGGACTTCCGCGCCGCACCGGGAACGGTCCGGTTGCGCTCGTTCCTGGAGATCAAGACCGTGTGGCATCCGACGGGCGCACCGTCGTTGGCGGGTGGGAGCTCCTACTGAGCAGCACGCGTACGGTGTTCCTGCTCGCCGGGCCATCGGGAAGTGGCAAGTCCCGGGTGGCGCGGAAGGCCGGCGTACCGACATTGAACCTGGACGACTTCTACTACGGCGCCGATCATCCGGGTCTGCCGCACACCCGCGGGATCATCGACTGGGACGACGCGCTGACCTGGAACGGTCCGGCTGCCGCGGAGGCGATCAAGGAGTTGGCCAGGACGGGGCGCGCCGAGGTGCCCCGCTACGACATCTCCACCAGTGCGGCCGTCGGGACACGGACGGTCGATCTTGGTGATGCCTCGTGTTTCATCGCCGAGGGGATCTTCGCGATCGAATCGGCGGCGTTCTGCCGGAACGCGAACGTGGAGTTCGTCGCCTGCTATCTGGACCGGCCGACCTGGCTGGTCACCCTGCTGCGCTTCGTGCGCGACGTCCGTGAGCGTCGCAAGCCGTTTCCGGTGCTGGTCCGGCGCGGCCTGGCCCTGTCCAGGACCGATTCCGAACTCAGGCGCCGGGCGATGGCCGCCGGTTTCCGGCCGGTCGGCCCCGCCGAGGCGCTGGAGATGGTCGCCGCTCCGGTCAGGAGTCGGCAACAGTGAGCAGCTCGGCCTCTTCGGCCTCCGACAATGCCTCCTCGGCGTCGATGTAGGCGATCGCCCGACGGCCGATCGTCAGCGCGAGCATCCCGGCGACGAATGCCGCCGCGCCGAACAGGAACGGTGCGCCGGCCGTGATGTGGGTGGAGATCGGACCGGCGACGGCCGGTGCGATGGCGCCGCCGAGGAAGCGGATGCCGGAGTAGGTCGACGATGCCACGTTCCGGGGCAGGTCGCTGGCCTCCATCACGGACTCGGTCATCACCGTGTTCATGATGCCGAGGAACAGGCCGCCGACGATCACGCAGATCGTGATCACGGCGAAGGAGGCGGTCTGCAGCGCCATGATCACCTCGACCACCGCGAGGGCGGCCAGGGCGATGTAGATCGTGGTCCGCCGGCCGATCCGGTTGGCCATCGGTTGGGCGACGAAGACCGAGGTGATCGCTAGGCAGACACCCCAACCGAAGAAGATCAATCCGAGCTGGATGGGGTCCATGTCCTCGCCGGTCGCCGCCTTCGCCGCGGCGTTCAGCGGGAACGGGCTGTAGGCCAGCAGGGTGAAGAAACCGAAGTTGTAGAAGAGGGCGACCAGGCCGAGGGTGAGGATGGCCCTGTGCCGTACGGCGGTGAGCGGGGCGCTCAGGCTGACTCGCTGGGGTTCCGCGCCGGTCCTGCCCAACAGCACCAGGATGGCGACCAGGCCGATGGCCATCAGCACGGCGGTGCCGAAGAACGGTCCGCGCCAGCTGATCCGGCCGAGGATTCCGCCCAGCAGTGGGCCGATCGCGATGCCGACGCCGAGCGCGGTCTCGTACAGGATGATCGCGCTGTCGACGCCGCCGCTGGCGGCGCCGACGATGGTGGCCAGTGCGGTGGAGATGAACAGGGCGTTGCCGAGTCCCCAGCCGGCCCGGAAGCCGATGATCATGCCCACCGAGTCCGATGCGCCGGCCGCGGCGGCGAACAGCACGATCAGCAGCAGGCCGATCAGCAGCGTCCGCTTGGCGCCGATCCGACCGGAGACGTAGCTGGTGAAGAACATCGCCGCACCGGTGATGATCAGATAGCTGGTGAACAGCAACATCGTCTGCGACGCCGAGGCGCCCAGCTGCAGGCTGATCGCCGGCAGGATCGGGTCGACCAGGCCGATGCCCATGAAGGAGATCACCGAGGCGAACGCGACGGCCCACACCGCCTTCGTCTGGCGGAAGATCGAGGGTCGTTCCGCGTGCGCACTGCCGGTCACCGGAGATCGCCTTTCTGGTTGTCGCCCGAGGTCACGTCCTGTTGATCACGAAACCGTTCGCCGAGCGCACCCTGGCAGAACGCGGCACCGGCACTCACCCAGTATATATAGTCGACCTAATTAAATGCAAGGTTGGGTCAGTCGAGGCGGGCCCAGTCCGGTCCGGTCTCGCCGAGGCTCTCGTCGAGCTTCGGGAACAGCGGGGTCGGCTTCTGCAGCGGAGTCCCCGGCGTGATCGGGACCGATTCCCACCGCGCCTGCTCGGCGGCGTACTGCCCCATCAGCACCGGATAATCCGGCCCGTCCTCCTCCGAGACCGTGTGGATCTCGGGTTGGGCGGCCCAGATGCCGTCCCGGCCGAGTGCCTCGTGCACCTTCTGGGCGGCATGCGGCAGGAACGGCGTGAGCAGGGTGTTGGCGTCGGAGACCACCTGCAGTGCGGTGTGCAGCACGGTGTCCCGGCGGACCGGATCGTGCCGCAGCTTCCAGGGTTCCTGGTCGGAGATGTACTTGTTGGCGGCGTTCACCACGCGCATCGATTCGGCCATCGCCTGCTTGAACCGGCTGCGCCGCAGCAGTGCGCCGACCTCGTCGAACGCGGTACGGGACAGGGCCAGCAGATCATGATCGACATCGCGTCGGTCGTTCGCCTCCGGAACAGCACCGACCTGTCGGTGGGCCATCGACACCGAGCGGTTGACCAGGTTGCCCCATTCGTTGGCCAGTTCGAAGTTGGTCCGCCGGACGAACTCGGCCCAGGTGAAGTCGGTGTCCTGGTTCTCCGGTCCCGCAACGGCGATGAAGTAGCGCAACGCGTCGGGGCCGAAGTCGCGCAGGAAGTCGCCGACGTAGATCACCTGGCCGCGGCTGGTGGAGAACTTCGATCCGCTCATGGTGAGGAACTCGCTGGAGACCACCTCGCTGGGCAGGTTCAGCGTGCCGAACGGCCCGACCTCGCCGCCATGATCACCCTGGCCGTTCTGGCCGAGCAGGATGGCCGGCCAGATCACCGAGTGGAAGACGATGTTGTCCTTGCCCATGAAGTAGTAGCCCTGCGCCTCGGGGTCGAGCCACCACTGCTTCCAGGCGTCCGGGTAACCGACCCGGTGTGCCCATTCGATGGAGGCGGACAGGTAGCCGATCACCGCGTCGAACCAGACGTAGATCCGCTTCATCGACTGGTCCCGCCAGCCGTCGAGCGGGATCGGTACGCCCCAGTCGAGATCACGGGTGATCGCCCGCGGCTTGAGGTCGGCGAGCAGGTTGTGGGAGAAGCGCAGCACGTTCGGGCGCCACTCGGTCTTGGTGGCCAACCACTTGTCCAGGGACCCCGACAGGGCCGGCAGGTCGAGGAAGAAGTGCTCGGTCTCGACGAACCGCGGAACCTCGCCGTTGATCCGGGAGCGCGGGTTGATCAGGTCGATCGGGTCGAGCTGGTTGCCGCAGTTGTCGCACTGGTCGCCGCGGGCGTTGTCGTAACCGCAGATCGGGCAGGTTCCCTCGATGTAGCGGTCGGGAAGCGTACGGCCGGTACTCGGGCTGATCGCTCCCATGGCCTTCTTCGGCACGACATAGCCGTTCTTGAACAGAGCGGTGAACAGCTCCTGGACCACTCGGTAGTGGTTGCGGGTCGTGGTCCGGGTGAACAGGTCGTAGGACAGTCCAAGGCCCTGCAGGTCACGGGTGATGACGCCGTTGTACTTGTCCGCCAGCTCACGCGCCGTCACCCCCTCGGCCTCGGCCTGTACCGAGATCGGCGTGCCGTGCTCGTCGGTACCGGAGACCATCAGCACGTTGTGGCCGGACATCCTCATGTAGCGGGAGAAGACATCGGAGGGAACGCCGAAACCCGAGACGTGACCGATGTGCCGCGGCCCGTTGGCGTACGGCCAGGCGACAGAGGTCAACACATGAGAAGCCATGGGCTCACCCTAATCGGGAGCCGAACCCCACCCCGCATCGTGGTTGGGCAGGGAATTCAGAGCAGTGGCGCGACCAGCCGGCTGACGGCTTCCTTGACATGCCCGACGAGCGGACGGCGATAGACCTGATCATGGTCGAACGGGCGGCACTTCAGCAGGTCGCGTTCGTAGATCGCCGCCATCCGCTTGCCCAGCTCGACATCGTAGATGAAGGCGTTCACCTCGAAGTTGAGCCGGAAACTCCGGTAGTCGAAGTTCGCGGTGCCGACCGAGGCCAGTTCGTCATCGACGAGCAGCGTCTTGGCGTGCAGGAACCCGCCCTGGTAGATGTGCACGTTGACCCCGACCTTGGCCAGCTCGTCGGCGTAGGACAGCGTCGCCGGATAGACCAGCGGATGGTCGGGCCGGTCGGGGATCATCAGGTGCACATCGACCCCGGACAGCGCCGCGATCTTGAGCGCGTCCATCACCGCCGCATCGGGCATGAAGTACGGGGTCTGGATCCGGATCGAATCGTTGGCCTTGTGGATCGCCTTGAGGTAGCCGTACTTGATCCACTCCCACTCCGAATCGGGTCCACTGGAAACGATCTGGACTGCGACGTCACCCGGTTGCGACTCGCGGGCCGGGAAGTAGCGCGGCTCGTGTCCGACCCGTCGGTTCCCGGGTGCGGCGACGTTCCAATCCATCAGCAACCTGGTCTGCAACGAGTCGACAGCGCTGCCCTCGATCCGCAGGTGGGTGTCCCGCCAGTAGCCGAACTTCTTGGTCGGGGTGACGTACTCGTCGCCGACGTTGAACCCGCCGACGTAACCGATCCGGCCGTCGATCACCGCGATCTTGCGGTGTGTACGGAAGTTGACACGGAAGTTGATCGGCCCGAAGTTGTTCGGGAAGAACGGGTACGCCTCCCCACCGGCCGCCCGCAGCCGCTTCAGGTAGCGGCGGGCGATCTTGCGGCCGCCGTATGCGTCGTAGCACAGTCGTACCGCCACTCCGGCTTCGGCACGTTCGATCAGGGCCTCGAGCACCCGCTGACCCAGGTGATCGGAACGGAAGATGTAGTAGAGGATGTGGACGTGGTCCCTGGCCGAGCGGATGTCGTCGATCAGCGAGTCGAACTTCTCGGTACCGTCGTCGAACACGGTGACCGCGTTGTTGTGGCTGAGTGAGCCGGTGTCGTCGTTCATCAACAGCACGGCGAGTTCGACGTTGGCCCGGCTGACCGCGTTCACGAACTGGTATTCGTTGCGGTTGACTTCGTCGAGCTGCCGCTTGCCGGCCTTGTGGTGACCGGCTTCCGAACCGTCGAGCAACCGGAAGATCTTGGAGTTGGTGATCCGCCGGCCGATGAACAGGTAGAGGACGAAGCCGAGCACCGGGACAAGGGGTGAGCACCAGGATCCAGGCCCACAGGGATGCGGTGTCGCGACGTTCCAGGAACAGCGTGATGATGGCGCCGACGATGTTGATCACCAGCAGCCCGGCAACGATCAGGGCGACGGCGTTCAGCACCTCGTCACCGGTCATCGGGTCTCCTCGGCCTCGCTGATCAACTTCTGGTACCCGGGCTTGATCACCTTCTCGATCAGCCGTAGCCGTTCCGGATGCGCATGGAAGGCGCTCTTCATCGCATTGAGCGTCAGCCACCTGAGATCGGTCAGCTGGTAGTCGAAGGCGTCTGCCAGCAGCACGAACTCCTGGGTCAGCGAGGTGTTGCTCATCAGCCGGTTGTCGGTGTTGACGGTCACCCGGAAGCCGAGTTCGGCCAGCGTCCTGATCGGATGATCAGCGATCGATGCGGCAGCCCCGGTCTGCACGTTGGACGACGGGCACATCTCCAACGGAATCCGAACGTTTCGGATGTAGCTCGCCAGTTCGCCGAGCACGGCTCCGCTGTCGGTGATTGTGATGTCGTCGATCACCCGGACGCCGTGGCCGAGCCGGTTGGCGCCGCACAACTGGACCGCCTCCCAGATCGACGGCAGCCCGAACCCTTCACCGGCGTGGATGGTGATGTAGCCGTTGTTGCGCTTGATGTGGTCGAAGGCGGCCAGATGGCGGGTCGGTGGATAGCCCGCCTCCGCGCCGGCGATGTCGAACCCGGCCACGCCGTCGTCGCGGTAATGGACCACCAGTTCGGCGATCTCCCGGGCACTCGACGCGTGCCGCATCGCGGTGAGGATCTGCCGCGCGACGATCGGCGTGCCGAGTGCCTCCGCGTCGGCCATGCCCTTGGCGAGCCCGTCGCGGACTGCCTCCACCGCATCGCCGAGACTGAGCCCGGCCTCGAGGTGTTGCTCTGGTGCCCAGCGCGATTCGACGTAGACGACACCGTCGGCGGCCAGGTCGAGAACCATCTCCTTGGCGACCCGGTACAGCGCGTCCGACGTCTGCATCACCGCGACGGTGTGCCGGAACGTCTCCAGATAGCGCTCCAACGAACCGGAGTCGCACGACTCGGCGAACCAGACGGCCAACGCTCCCGCCTCGGTCGCCGGCAACTCGTGGCCGATGGCCGCAGCCAACTCGATGATCGTCTGCGGGCGGAGCCCGCCGTCCAGATGATCATGGAGCAACACCTTGGGTGCCCGCTGCACCAACTCCCGAGCGATCCCCACAGCGCAAGGATAGTCAGAGTGACCAGAACGTCGTTCCGAATTCCGCCTGGCCACGGATTCGAACGATTTTCCACAGCCCGGATGACGTTCTTATCACTGTCCACAGAATGCTCCCTAGGTGAACCAGCGGTCGCCGACGGCCACATATATAAGGATATGAAGGCCGATATCCAGGCGCTGCTGGCCGACGGCAAGGGCGTCATCCACCGCGCGGAGCATCCACCTGCGATGCAGCAGCGGCTCGACCGTCTGCGCGCGTCAGGGGAACTTGTCCGCCTACTTCCCGGCTACCTGACCACCCCGGCGGGCGCGACGGCGTGGACGGTCCGGGTACGTGCCGGTGCGCTGTGGGCTGGCTCCGACGCCGTGCTGACCCGCCACGGCGCAGCGCGGCTGACGTTCTGGCCACAATGCGACGTCGACACGGTGACGTTCACGGTCAGAAATCCGCCGCGCAAGCAGCCGGACTGGCCGGTGGTCAACTCAACGGTTCCACCGGAGATGATCTGGGTGCGGACCGGGCTGCGGGTCAGCTCTCCCGCGTACACCGCGGTCGAACTCGCCGCAGACGAGGACGGACCTGAGATCATCGATCGCGCGCTCCGTAGTCGCCAGGCCGGTCTGGACGGCATGTGGTCGGCATTCAGGTCGCTGCGCCGCCGGCGCGGCAACGCGCGCCGGCTCGAAGTGCTTCGGGACTCCCGGGACATGCCATGGTCGGAACTGGAACGGGCCGGGCATCGGTTGCTCAGGAAGCGGCGAATGACCGGCTGGCGCACCAACGTATGGATCCAGACCCGCCATGGCGGCTATTTCGTCGATCTCCTGTTCGGCCGGGCACGACTCGTTGTCGAGTTCGACGGATGGGAGTATCACGGCGATCGCGTGGCATTCGAGAACGATCGGCGACGCCGCAACGAGTTGGTCGCGGCAGGCTACACGGTTCTCAACTTCACCTGGCGACAAGTCACCGAAGAGCCTGACTGGGTGATCTGGTGCATCCTTGCGGCGCTGCATCGATAACAACGTCCTCGCCAAACCGAGAAACCGCCCCTGACGAGCCGCATCCGCCGTTCGCAAGGACGTTCTTATCAGCGGTCGAGGTCTCCGGCGTCGAAGGCGTCGGGAAGGATCTCACTCATCGGTCTCGGTCCGGAGGGGGTGTCGAGCAGGCATTCCGCGCCGCCGACCTCCCAGAGCAGTTGCCGGCAGCGGCCGCAGGGCATCAGGGGGCGGCCCTGCACGTCGACACAGGCGACGGCGACCAGCCGGCCGCCACCGGTGCTGTGCACGGCAGACACCACACCGCACTCGGCGCACAGAGTGACGCCGTAGGCGGCGTTCTCGACGTTGCAACCGACGACGACCCGCCCGTCGTCGACCAGCCCCGCCGCGCCGACCCGGTAGCCGGAGTACGGCGCGTACGCCCGCTGGTTGACCTCACGGGCCGCGGCACGGAGCGCGTCCCAGTCGATGGCTTCCATCATGCCTTCTGGTAGGGCTCGCCGTCGGCGGCCGGCGGGCGCACCCGGCCGATCAGCCCGGCCACCGCGATCACAGTCGCCACGTACGGCAACATCAGCAGGAAGTCACTGGGAACCGGTGTGTTCAGGGTCTGCAGCTGGGAGGCCAGCTGCGTGACGAACCCGAAGAACAGCGCCATCAGCGCCGCCCAGCCGGGGTGCCAGCGGCCCATGATCACCGCCGCCAGTGCGATGAAGCCGTTGCCGACGGTGAACTCCTTGGAGAAGGCTCCGGTCGAGGCCAGCGTGAAGAAGGCACCGCCCATCCCGGCGAACACCCCACCCGCGAGCACCGCCTGCCAACGCATCCCCACCACGCTGATGCCGACCGTGTCGGCGGCCCGCGGATGTTCGCCGACCGAACGCACCCGCAGGCCCCACTTGGTCTTGAACAACAGGATCCAGACCACGACGACCGAGATCCCGGCCAGATAGGCCAGGGCGTTCTGGTCGAAGATCACCGGCCCGAAGAAGGGGATCTTGGAGAGCACCGGGATGGCGATGTTCTCCATCACCGGCGCACTGTTCAACGTGGCGGCATGCGGCTGGATCAGCTGGTCGTAGAGGAATCCGGTGATGCCGGTGGCCAGCAGATTGAGTACGACGCCGAGCACCACCTGGTTGACCAGGTACTTGATCGCGAACACCGCCAGCAGCGCGGCCATGCCGACACCGGCGACCGCGGCGGCGACGATCGACCAGAGGATCGAGTGGGTCAGTGTGCCGACCACGGCCGCCGCCAGCGCAGCGACCAGGAACTGCCCCTCGATCGCGACGTTGATCACGCCAGAGCGTTCGCAGAGCACCCCGGCCAGGGCGCCGAGCACCAGCGGTGTGGCCACAGCGAAAGTTCCGGCGAGCTGGTTGCTGAGCTGGAAGGGCAGATCACGTCCGGCGGCCGCCCAGGTGAGGAAGCCGAGCAGGAAGCCGATGCCACCCACCGTTCCGGCCAGCGCGGGCAACCGGCCGCCCAGGCGACCGGACAGGAAGCCCGCGCCGGCGGCCACGCAGGCCACGGCGCAGATGATCACCGTCACGACGCCCGGCAGCGCGAAGGTCGGGAGCTGGACCGGGTCGAACGCGCTGGACAGCGCGAACTTCGCGCTGCCGTGGGTCGCGGCGAGCAGCGCGAAGAGCAGCAGCCCGACCAGAACGATCAGTCCCCCCGTGGTCAACCGCTGGCGTCGCGCGGCCGGCGCCTCGACGATGGCCTCGGTTCCGGGTACGGCGGTGGGCAACTGGTCGGTCGTCATGTCAGCGCTCCGGTCGATTCCGGGGTTCCGGTACGCTGCCGGCCTCTCAGGAAGGGCAGCAGTTTGCCGATCAGCGCTGGCGCGGCGACGAACAGCACGATCAGCGCCTGCAGCACCGTGGTCAGGGTCAACGGGGTCTGGGCGATGCTCTGCATCCCGAGTCCGCCGGCGTGGAGCGCGCCGAAGAGCAGGCCGGCGAGCACCACACCCAGCGGCCGGGAGCGGCCGAGTAGGGCGACGGTGACGGCATCGAAGCCGACGGTCCCGACGATGCCGTTGGTCAGCGGCACCGGCACGCCGCTGTCGCTGGGTGCCAGGGCGACGTTGACACCGGCCAGACCGGCCAGCGCACCGGCCAGCACCATGGCGATCACGATCGCCCGCCCGACGCTCATCCCCGCCGTCGCCGCTGCGTTCGGGTTCGATCCGACGGCCTTCAGGACGAAGCCGACCGTCGACCGTTCGAGTATCCACCAGACGCCGACCGCGGCGGCCAGCGCGAGGAAGAACCCGACGTGCAGTTGGGTGCCTTCGAGCCGGGCGAAGGTCGCGGTCCAGTCGACGACCGGGGAGATCGGGTCGGTCCGGCCCGGCCGGCGGAACACCGAGGTGGTCAACAGCCAACTGAGCATGCCGGTGGCGACGTAGTTGAGCATGATCGTCACGATCACCTCGTGTGCCCCGGTCCTGGCCTTGAGCCAGCCGACGATGCCGCCCCAGATCGCACCGCCGATGACGCCGGCGATCAGCGCGACGACGACATGGATGACCAGCGGAAGATGCACCGCGAAGCCGATGTAGGCAGCGAAGATGGCACCCCAGACGGCCTGGCCCTGGCCGCCGATGTTGATCAGCCCGGCTCGGAACGCCAGCGCGACGCCGAGTCCGGCGAAGATCAGCGGTGCCGCCTGTGCCGTCGTCTCGGTGATCGGGCCCAAGCCGCCGACAGCGCCCTTGACCAGGGCGAGGTAGGTGCCGCCGACCTTGGACAACGTCGCGGCCACCGCGTCACCGGGCCGATAGGCGAAGTAGGCGTACTTGCCGATCACGTCGGCATCGGAGACGACCATCAGGATCGCGCCGACGATCAGCGCCAGCAGGATCGCGACGAGGGTCGTGATGATCTCCCGCACTGCAGCCCTCATGTCACCACTCCGTCGATCTCGGTGGTCACGCTGTCGACCGAGTCCATCGCCTCCTCGGTCGGGACGCCCGCCATCATCAGACCGAGCACCTCCGGCGACGTGTTCGGCGGCACGATGCCGACGATCCGCCCCCGGTACATCACCGCAACCCGGTCGGCCAGCGCGGCGACCTCGTCCAGCTCGGTGGAGATGATCAACACCGCGGCGCCGCGTTCCCGTTCGGCGACCAGCCGTTTGTGCAGGAACTCGATCGCGCCGACGTCGACGCCGCGGGTCGGTTGGCTCGCGACCAGGACGGCGAGCGGCCGGGACATCTCCCGGGCGAGGACGACCTTCTGCTGGTTGCCACCGGAGAGTGCGGAAACGGTGGTGTCGATCGAGTGCGTCCGGATGTCGAACTCGTCGACGCGATCCCGGGCGTTGTTCCGGATCACCTCCGGACGCAGGGCGAGACCTCGCGCGAACGGGGGTTCGTCATAGGTGTTCAGTACGAGATTCTCGGCGACGGTGTAACTGCCGACGAACCCGTCGTGCTGCCGGTCCTCTGGTACGTAGCCCAGGCCGGCGCGGATCCGCTGCCGGGTGGCGAGTCGCTCGACCGGCCGGCCGTCGATGGTGATCGAACCTGCGGTCACCGGCAGCGTGCCGACCAGTGCCTCGGCCAGTTCGGTCTGGCCGTTCCCCTGGACACCGGCGATACAGACGATCTCACCGCCGCGCACGTCCAGGTCGACACCGTCGACCGCCACTGCACCGCTGGGTGCGGCGACCTTCAGCTGCGACAGCTCCAGGCGTACGTCCCCGGGCTCCTGATGTTCCTTGGAGACCACAAGATTCACTCCGTGGCCGACCATCTTCTCCGCCAACGATGCAGCCGAGTCGTCCGGGCCGGCCTCGCCGACGACCTGGCCGCGTCGCAGGACGACGATCCGGTCAGCGATCTGCTGCACCTCACGGAGCTTGTGGGTGATGAAGATGATGCCCTTGCCCTGATCCCGCAGCGACCGCATCACCCTCATCAGGTCGTCGATCTCCTGCGGGGTCAGGACCGCAGTGGGCTCGTCGAAGATCAGATACCGGGCGTCGTTGGCGAGTGCCTTCAAGATCTCGACGCGCTGCTGGACGCCGACCGGCAGGTCCTCGATCAGCGCGTCCGGCTCGACCCGGAGGCCGTACTGCTGCGACAACCGGGTGACCCGGCGCCTGGCCCGGCCGATGCTCAGCAGGCCGGCCCGGCCGGGTTCCCTGCCCAGAATCATGTTCTCCGCGACAGTGAACACGTCGACCAGCATGAAGTGTTGGTGCACCATGCCGATCCCGGCGGCGATGGCGTGCCTCGGGTTGTGGAACACCCGAGGCACGCCGTCGACGACAATCTCGCCCTCGTCGGGCTGCAACAGCCCGTAGAGGATGTTCATCAGCGTCGACTTGCCCGCGCCGTTCTCGCCGAGCAGGCAGCAGATCTCGCCCGGCCGGACCTCGAGATCGACGCCGGCGTTGGCGACCAGACCGCCGAACCGCTTGGTGATACCGCGCAGCCGGAGTCCCGTTTCGTCCTCGGCAGGGCTGTTGGTCATGGCGGTCAAGATCAGCTGCTCGGCTGCGCCTTGGAGGTGATCTTGATCTTGCCAGAGATGATGTCGGCCTTCAGCTGGTCGAGCTTGGACTTGACGTCGGCGGGCACCTTGGAGTCCCACTGGTGGAACGGAGTCAGGCCGGTGCCGCCGTTCTCCAGCGTGCCGATGTAGGGGGTCGGGTCGAAGGAACCGTTCTTGGAGTTGGTGATCACGTCCTTGACGGCGACATCCATGCCCTTGTACACGCTGCTGATGATCTGCGGGCAGTAGTTGGCCGCGCTGACGCAACCGTCGGTGTCGACCCAGATCGCGTTGACCTTGCCGCCACTGGCCTTGGCCGCCTGGAGGGCACCCTCACCCGCCGGACCGGCCACCGGGAAGAGGATGTCGGCTCCCTGGCTGATCAGGTTGTTGGCCTTGGTCAGGCCGCCCTTGGGATTCTCGAAGTCGTTGGTGAAGTCGCCGTCCTGCTTGGTGGCGTTCCAACCGAGCACCTTGACGTTCTTGTGGTTCTGCTGGTTGTAGTACTGCACGCCCTGGGAGTAACCGTCCATGTAGACCGTCACGGTGGGGATCTTCTGTCCGCCGAAGGTGCCGACCTTGCCGGTCTTGGTCATCGCCGCGGCCAGGTAGCCGCCGAGGAAGGCCGACTGGGCGGTGTTGAACTCAAGACCCTTGAGGTTCTTGACCGAGGCGTACTTCGGGTCGTAGTTGTCGACGATCGCGAAATCGATGTCCGGGTTCGCCTTCGCCGCCGCCAGGGTGTCGTCGGAGAGCAGGAAGCCGACGGTGACGATGATGTTGCACTTCGCCGCGACCATCGACTGGATGTTCTTGGCGTAGTCGGAGTTGGAGTTCGACTCGATCTGGTTGGTCTGGATCCCCAGTTCCTTCTTGGCATCGGTCATGCCCTTGTAGGAGGTCTGGTTGAACGACTTGTCGTCGAAGCCGCCGGAGTCGGAGACCATGCACGCCTTGAAATCGGAGCTGCCCGCGGTCGGCGCCGACGATGAGGCTGCGCCGGACGGCGCGGCCGAGGTTGTTGCCCCGGTCTGGGGTGCCGCACCCCCGGATTCGCTCGGTGGCTTGGCGCAACCGGCCAGTGCCAGAACGATCGACGCGGACGCTGCCGCGGCGACCACCAATGATCGGCTTCCCGATAACTTTGTCACTCCGCCTCCTCCTCGGACCCAGGATCTGCCGGGTCGAGCTGAACCTCGGGCGAGAATCTGGTGAATAAGGGGTGCCCGAGCCATCCGGCACTGTAGTGGCTGGGTGTCGATTTCGCCGCCTCCGCTGAGCAGCCCGATACCTGTTCGTAACGGCTCAGCGGGCGGCCGCGGTGGTGCACAGACGGCTGAAGACCCGGACACCGATTCCGATCGCCCGCTCGTCGGGGCTGAACCGTGGCTGGTGGATGTCGACCACCTCGGTCGCGTCGGGGCTACGGACGCCGAGCCGGGCCATCGCGCCGGGCACCTTGTCCAGCATCCAGGAGAAGTCCTCCCCGCCCAGGGACTGCTCGGTCAGGGCGATGGCGTCCCCGCCGAGGATCGCGGCCGCCGCCTCGGTCAGGCGGCGGACGCCGGCGGCGTGGTTGACGGTCGGCGGTACTCCTGGAGTGACGGTGACCTGCACACCGGCGCCGTACGGGGCCGCGATCTGCCGGATCAGGTCCGGAAGGATCCGTTGCGCGTCCCGCCAGCCGCCGACCTGGGTCGACCGTACGGTGCCCTCGAGTTCGCCGATGTCGGGAATCGCGTTGGCCGCTGTACCCGAGCGGATCCGGCCCCAGATCAGCGAGGTGCCGCCTCGCGGATCGATCCGCCGGGACAGCAGCAGCGGCGCGGTGACCGCGATCTGGGCCAGCGCGGTGATCAGGTCGGCGGTCAGGTGCGGTCGCGAGGTGTGCCCGCCGCCGCCGGTGAGCCGGACCAACACCCGGTCGCTGGCCGAGGTGATCGGCCCGACCCTCAGCGCGATCTTCCCCACCTCGGTCCGGGGGTCGCAGTGGAAGGCGTACACCTCGTCGACACCATCCAGGGCGCCGGCCTCGATGGTTCCCGGAGCGCCACCGGGGCTCGCCTCCTCCGCCGGCTGGAAGATCAGCCGTACCGGTTTGTCGAGCAGACCGAGATCACGCAGGCGGGCCAGCACCAGACCGGTGCCGAGGACGACCGTGGTGTGCACATCGTGGCCGCAGGCGTGACAGACGCCGGGCGTCGTTGACCGGTAGGCGACGTCCTTGCCGTCCGGGATCGGCAGGGCGTCGATGTCGCCCCGCAGCCCGATCAGTGGCAGGCCCTCAGCACCCTCGCCGACGATGTCGCACAACACGCCGGTTCCCGATGACAGCCGTTGCGGCGTCAGCCCGGCAGCGGTCAGTCGCGCCATGATCCGGTCGGTGGTGCGATGCTCGGCGAATCCCAGCTCGGGATGGGCGTGCAGGTCCCGACGGAAGTTGATCAACTCCTGATCGAGCTGTGCGGCCAGAGAGTTGATCTTGGTGTCAAGATCGTTGATCACCATCACACGCTATCCGGCGGCACGTACCGACCCCAGACCCGGCGCAGCGTGTCGCTCACTTCCCCGACGGTTGCCAAGGCCTTCAGGGCTTCCTTCATCGGATGGAGCACGTTCTCCTCAGCCCGGGCCGCTGCACCCAGTTGATCAAGAGCGCGGTGTACGGCGGCGCTGTCCCGTCGTTCACGCAGCCCGGCCAACCGTTGTCTCTGGTCCTGCTCGATCGCCGGATCGACCCGCAACGGTTCGTACGGCTCCTCACTGTCCAGTGCGAACCGGTTGACCCCGACCACTACCCGGTCGCCGGAGTCGATCTGCTGTGCCGTTGCGTACGCGGTCTGTTCGATCTCGTTCTTCTGGTAGTTGTCCTCGATCGCCGCCACCGCACCCCCGCGGTCCTCCACCGCCTGCATCAGCTTGAGGATGTGTGCTTCAAGATCATCGGTGAGCGATTCGATCGCGTACGAACCGGCGAACGGATCGACGGTCTCGGTGACGTCGGTCTCGTAGGCGATCACCTGCTGGCTGCGCAGTGCCAGCCTCGCGGCCTTCTGGGTGGGCAGCGCGATCGCCTCGTCGAAGGCGTTGGTGTGCAGCGATTGGGTCCCGCCGAGTACCGCGGCCAACGCCTGGATCGTGACCCGGACCAGGTTCACCTCGGGTTGCTGTGCGGTCAACTGGACGCCGGCGGTCTGGGTGTGGAAGCGCAACATCATCGACTTCGGATTCTGTGCACCGAAGCGGTCGCGCATCACGGTGGCCCAGATGCGCCGGGCGGCACGGAACTTGGCGATCTCCTCCAGCAGCGTTGTCCGGGCGACGAAGAAGAACGACAGCCGTGGCGCGAAGTCGTCGACACCCAGCCCCGCCCCGATCGCCGCCTCGACATAGGCGATGCCGTTGGCGAGGGTGAAGGCGATCTCCTGCGCGGGGTGGGCGCCGGCCTCGGCCATGTGGTAGCCGGAGATGGAGATGGTGTTCCAGCGCGGGAGCAGCTGATGGCAGTAGGCGAAGGTGTCGCTGACCAATCGCAGGCTGGCCGCCGGCGGGTAGATGTAGGTGCCGCGGGCGATGTACTCCTTGAGCACGTCGTTCTGGATGGTGCCGGTGAGTTCCGCCGGATCGACGCCCTGTTCCTCGGCCACCAACTGGTAGAGCAGCAACAGGGCCGCCGCCGGGGCGTTGATCGTCATCGAGGTGGAGACCTCGGCCAACGGGATCCGGTCGAAGAGGACGCGCATGTCCTCCAGGCTGTCGATCGCGACCCCGACCTTGCCGACCTCACCGTGGGCCAGCGGCGCATCGGAGTCATAGCCCATCTGGGTGGGCAGGTCGAAGGCGACCGAGAGCCCGTGGCTGCCGTTGTCGATCAGTTCGCGGTACCGCTGGTTGGACTGCCGGGCGGTTCCGAACCCGGCGTACTGCCGCATGGTCCAGGGCCGCCGGGTGTACATCTGCGGATAGACGCCGCGGGTGTACGGGAACTCACCCGGTGCGCCGAGTCGCTGCGGGTCGAATCCGGCCAGATCCTCCGGCCCGTACACCGGGGAGAACGGCGTGCCCGATTCGGTGAACCCTGCCACCCAACCGAGGGTACAGAAGAGAATAAGGATGCCCGCAGGCGGTGCCTGCGGGCATCCGATACCGGCCATCGGGGGTTTGGCCGGTGATCATGGGCCGTCGGAATCGTTGTTCCGAAGACGAAAGGATCGTAGCGTGCCTAACCGATTAAGGCACGTCTTCAGGAAATGCTGCGGATCAATTGATCGGCTGATCGCAGAATCTGCCAGGTTTCCCCCTGCCAATCGGGTTCCTGACCCCGGTACGGCCCGGTTGCCAGGGAGATTGCCACGGCCGCGGCTCGCAACCTCAGCTCGATCGGATCGACCCGTCGGTCGAAGACAGGCAGCCACTCGGTGATCAGCCGCTGGACCCGCGCCGCCTGGTCGGCGTTCATCCGCTGGACCGTCGCCAGGTGGGCCACCAGGCAGGCAAGGTCGTCGGCCCGCCGTCCGGGGCCGATGGTGTCGATGTCGAGGATGCCGCTGACCCGTCCCTGGTTGACGAACAACTGGGCCTCGTAGAAATCGCCGTGGGTCGGCTCGTTGCCCTCCGGGATGCCGGCCAACCCGTTCCGGATCCGGTCGACCATCCGGTCCAGAGTCGGCTTCGCCTCCGGCAGCGCGGCCGAGACCATCCTGGCGTACTGCTCCACCGCGTCCGACCATGGCCTGTGCCGGTCGAGTGTTGTCACCTGTGCCGGCATGGCGTCCAGCACCGCAACCAGGTCGTCGGCGCGGATCGGCGGGGCGTCGTCGAAGAGTGCGGTCGCCAGCGGACGGCCGGGCAGTTCGCGCAGGACGAGCAGGAAGTCGGCTGTCGCGGCCGCGATCCGTGGGGCCGGCAGCCCGGCGTCCAGCAGCAGCTGGTGGCGTCCGAGGACACCGGCGAAGCTGCGTTCCCGCAGGGCCTTGACGAAGAACACCTCGGGTCCGTACGGTCCGTCGACCACCGCCTTGACCACCGCCCGGCGTCGCGGCCGGTAGCCGATCAGCTCCAGCCGTACCTGGTCGGGACGGACCGGTCGGCCCAGCGTGCCGAGATCGCTCAGCGCCGCGGCGAACCGGTCCGGAAAGGCGGCGCGGTGCAGCCCCGGCAGGTCCGGGTCGTCGGGGTACAGCCAGACCGCGACCTCGCGCGTGCCGTCGCCGAAGATCACCGCGCGCTCGTCGCTGCGGGTTCTGCCGTCGACCCGCGCACTGACGCCGATCAACTCCTCTTTTCGCCCATGCGGCCAGTCGACGACGACGTGGAAGGTGGCCGTCGTACTCCGACGCGGGTTGGCGTCGACGTGGTCGAGTTGCCAGGACACCAGTCGTCCGCCGCCGTGGCCGACGGCTGCCGTCAGCACCTCCTGCGCCTCGGCCGAGGTGAGCAGGTCCGAGCCGTCGTCCCGCTGCAGCGTGGGTACATCGGCCATGGGTGGCACCATAGCCCGCGTGGAGGTGGCACTCGGTATAGCGACGCTGACCGCCGCGGTCATTGCGATCACGGCAGCAGCGCAGAAATTCAATCTTCCGGCGCCGCTGGTGCTGATGGTGGTCGGCATCGCGGCGTCGTTCGTACCCCAGATCCCGCAGGTCCATCTGACCTCTGAGCTCGTCCTGCTCGGCCTGCTGCCACCGCTGCTGTACGCGGCCGCGATCCGCTCGTCGGTGGTCGACTTCCGCGCCCAGGCGTGGGCGATCGGCCTGCTGTCGGTCGGGCTGGTGGTGATCACCGCTCTGGGTATCGGTGTTGTGGTGCATCTGCTGTTGCCGGTGCCGTTCTCGGTCGGGGTGGCGATCGGTGCGGTGGTGGCACCACCGGATGCGGTGGCCGCCACCTCGGTCGCCCGCCGGGTGGGGTTGCCGCGCCGGGTGATCACCATCCTCGAGGGCGAGTCGCTGTTCAACGACGCCACCGCGATCACCTGTCTGCGGGTGGCGATCCTGGCGATGACCACCGGCATCGGGGTCTTCCGGATCGGCCTGTCGTTCCTGATCGCGGCGGGCGGCGGTGTCGCCATCGGCCTGGCCGTGGCGTTCCTGGCTGTCCGGATCCGGAAGATGATCACCTCCGCCCGGCTGGACAACGCGTTGTCGCTGTTGTTGCCGTTCGCCGCCTATCTGCCGGCCGAGGAGGTCGACATCTCCGGCATGCATGCGTCCGGGGTGATCGCCGTGGTCACCGCCGGACTGATCATCGGGCACAAGGCTCCGGTGGTGCAGACCGCGCGATCCCGGCTCAGTGAACGGATGAACTGGACAACGATCCAGTTCCTCCTGGAGAACGCGGTCTTCCTGCTGATCGGGCTGCAGGCGCGGTGGATCGTCGCCGACCTGGCCACCGTCGACATCGGTGTCGGCACGATCATCGCGTTGTTCGCCGCGGTGTTCGGCGGGGTGATCGTCATCCGGTTGCTGATGACGGTGCTCTCCCGGCTGGTCCTGGTGCACGGCGGCGGAAGCCGCAGCTGGGCAAGCACGGCGATCATCGGCTGGGCCGGGATGCGCGGAGTGGTCACGTTGGCCGCGGCGTTCGTGCTGCCGCAGCAGACCCCGTTCCGCCCCCTCTTGGTGTTTCTGGCGATGGCGGTGACGGCCGGATCGCTGTTGCTGCAGGGACTGACACTCCCGGCCCTGGCGCGTCGGCTCGGTCTGCGCGGACCGGACGCCCGGGAGGATGCGCTGCAGGCCGCGTCGGTGTTGCAGTCCAGTTCCCGGGCGGCGCTGGAGAAGCTGGAGGAGATCAGGCGGCCGACCGATGCCGAGACGACCATCGACCAACTCCGGGAGCGGATCAGCCGCCGGACCAACGAGATGTGGGAACACCTGGGCACCGAAAGTGATGTGGAGACCCCGGCCGAGGAGTACCGCAGGCTACGCCTGCAGACAATCGAGGCCGAACGCGAGGAGGTACTGCAGATCCGGGCGATGGGCCAGATCGACCACGAGGTGATCGATGACGTTTTGTACACGTTGGACGTCGAGGAGTCGATGTTGACGGTGTTGGAGGATCAGACTGGTGAGGTGTCCGAAGCCGAGCCACTGATCACCAGGGCGTCACTCGAGGGTGACTGCCAACACCTGCGCGACGCACCTCATGTGGTCAAACCCGACGGGCCCGGCGGGTGCCGGGACTGCGAGCGCGAGGGGTTGCGCTGGGTGCACCTGCGCCTGTGCCTGACCTGCGGGAATGTCGGTTGTTGCGATTCGTCGATCGGCAAACACGCCAGCCGGCATTTCCGGGACACCGGTCACCCGGTGATGCGCAGCTTCGAGCAGGGCGAGAAGTGGCGGTGGTGTTTCATCGACGAGGCGCTTGGTTGACCCGCCGGATCAGGATCCCGGAAGCAGGCCGACCTTGCCGTAGACGTCGGTGATCGTCGCGTGGGCGACCTCGCGGGCGCGGGCGGCGCCCTCGGCAAGGATCTTCTCCAGCTCGGTGCGTTCCTCCATCAGCTGGAGGGTCCGCTCGCGGTACGGCGCCGCGAACGCCGTGACCGCGTCGGCCACCGCGCCCTTCAGGTCGCCGTAGCCCTTGCCGGCGAACCCGGCGACCAGCGAGTCCACGTCCTCACCGGTGAGCGCGGACAGGATGGTGAGCAGGTTCGACACGCCCGGCTTGGCATCCTCGTCGAAGACGATCTCCCGGCCGGAGTCGGTGACCGCGGACTTGATCTTCTTGATGTTGATCCTGGGATCGTCCAGCAACTCGATCAGGCCGTTGGGTGAGCCGGCCGATTTGCTCATCTTGGCCGTCGGCTCCTGCAGGTCCTGGATCTTGCCGACCGACCTGAGGATGTGCGGTTCGGGTACGACGAAGGTGCGGCCGTAGCGGGTGTTGAACCGTCCGGCCAGGTCGCGGGTCAGCTCGAGATGCTGCCGCTGGTCCTCACCGACCGGGACCTGGGCCGCCTGGTAGAGGAGGATGTCGGCGGCCATCAGGATCGGATAGCTGAACAGGCCGACGTTGGTCGACTCCGAGCCGGCCCGTGCCGACTTGTCCTTGAACTGGGTCATCCGGCTGGCCTGGCCGAACCCGGTCATGCAGGACAGCACCCAGCTCAGCTGGGTGTGCTCCACGACGTGGGACTGCACGAACACCGTCGACCGTCCGGGATCGATGCCGGCCGCGATCAGCTGCGCGGCAGCCCGCAGGCTGCGTTCCCGCAGCACTGCCGGGTCGACCTCGACGGTCAGTGCGTGCAGGTCCGCCACCCCATAGAACGCGTCATAGCTGTCCTGCAGCGGCACCCATTGGCGTAGCGCGCCGAGGTAGTTGCCCAGGTGGAGCGAGTCGGCGGTCGGTTGGATCAGTGACAGGACGCGGGGCCGGGCGCCGATCTGTTCAGGCGTGGAGCGGTCAGGCATAGCGGTCATTGTTTCATCGCCGGCTGAGCCTCCGAATCCGTGCCCGCATCCGAGTCGTCGGGGACGGTGCCGTCGAGGTCGGGCAGCACTGGCGTCATCCGGGCCCAGAACCGCGCCGCCCGGCGCCCGTCCAGCTCGATCACCCGCATCTCCAGCCGGGTGGCGGGCCGGGTCCGGTCGTCGCCGGCTTCCGTTTCCGCGGAGATCACCTCGTCGATGCTGTCGCCGAGCTCGGGGATCCGGCCCAACCGGGCGACGAAGAAGCCGGCAACGGTGTCGTAATGCCCCTCGGGCAGTTCCAATCCGGTGCGGTCGGAGAACTCCTCAAGCGTCAGCAGACCGTCCACCTCGTGATCATGGTCCGGGCCGCGGTCGACCACCGGTTCGTCGTACTCGTCGGTGATCTCGCCGACCAACTCCTCGACGAGGTCCTCCAGTGTCACGATGCCTGCCGTGCCGCCGTACTCGTCGACGACGATGGCCAGGTGGGCGGCCTGCCGGCGCATCTCGGTCAGGGCCAGCAGGACACGTACGGTGTCGGGCAGCGAGACCACCGGACGGACCAGGTCGCGGACCGGGACGGCCCGGGTGCTGACGCGGGGGTCGAGCAGATCGCGGATGTGGACGAAGCCGATGATGTCGTCGGCGGACTCGCCCCGGACGGGATAGCGGGACCGGGCCGCGGTGCTCACCTCGCGCGCCGCCCGGTAGGCAGGAACGTTGGCGTCGAGGAAGTCGACCTCGGTGCGCGGCACCATCACCTCCCGAAGGCTGCGGGAACCGGCCGCGAACACCTCGTCGACGATCCGACGTTCCTCCTCGCCGAGGCTCTCCGAACCGCTGACCATGGCCCGGATCTCCTCGCTGCTGACCTCCTCCCGGGACGCCGTCGGGTCACCGCCGAGCACCCGGACCAGACCGTCGGTCGAGACGCCGAGCAGCCAGATCACCGGCCGGGCGATCCGGGCGATGAAGTCGACCAACGGGGCCAGCGCCAGGGCGAACGACTCCGAGCGCTGCAGCGCCAGCCGTTTGGCCGTCAGCTCACCGACAACGATCGAGACATAGGAGATCACCGCGGTGACCACGACCAGCGCTACGGTACTGGCCACTGCGGGAGACAGGTGCAGTTTCTCCAGTTGCCGGCCCAGCGGACCGGACAGCGTTGCGCCGCCGAAGGCCGCCGAAAGGAAGCCGGCCAGGGTGACACCGAGCTGGACCGCGGACAGGAAGCGGTTGGGATTGGAGGTCAGCTTGATGATCGTCTCGCCGCGACTGCTGCGGTTGGCCAGTTGCCGCACCTGGCTCTCCCGCAGGGAGACCAGCGCCATCTCGGCGGCCGCGAACACCCCGCTGATCACGATGAAGAGCAGGATCAGCCCGGCGTCACGAATTACGGCGCTCACACGCCAAGACTAGTTGTATCCCCGGCCGGAGCCGGAAAGCTCAGCTCCTGCCGAAGAGGTCGCGGGTGTAGAGCCTGTCACCGACGTCGGCCAGATCGGGATGCCGCCGGTTGGCGACGATCACATCGGATCGGGCCTTCAGCTCGGCAAGATCACGAACCACTTCGCAGCCCAGGAAGGTGTCCTCGTCCAGTTCCGGCTCGTAGACCAGCACCTCGACGCCCTCGTCCTTGATCCGCTGCATCACGCCCTGCACGCTCGACTCGCGAAAGTTGTCGGAACCCGATTTCATGATCAACCGATAGATGCCGACCGTTCCGGGTCGTTTGGCCAGGATGTCGGCGGCGACGAAGTCCTTGCGGGTGGTGTTGGCGCTGACGATCGCTTCGATCAGGGTCTGCGGGACGTCCTTGTAGTTGGCCAGCAGTTGCTTGGTGTCCTTGGGCAGGCAGTAGCCGCCGTAGCCGAACGACGGATTGTTGTAGTGGCTGCCGATCCGCGGGTCGAGGCCGACGCCCTCGATGATCTGGCGGGAATCAAGACTGTGCAGGGCGGCGAAGGTGTCCAGTTCGTTGAAGTAGGCCACCCGCATCGCCAGGTAGGTGTTGGCGAAGAGCTTGATCGCCTCGGCCTCGGTCGGCTCGGTCATCAGCACCGGCACGTCGGTGTCCTCGGCCGCCTCGAGCAGCAGCGCCGCGAACCGCTTGGCCCGCTCGGTCGTCTCGCCGACGATGATTCGTGACGGATGCAGATTGTCGTGCAGTGCCTGTCCCTCGCGGAGGAACTCGGGACTGAAGATCACGTTGTCGGTACCGAGCCTACGGGTGACGTCGCGGACGAACCCGACCGGAACAGTCGACTTGATCACCATCACCGCATCCGGGTTGATCTTCGCGACGTCGCCGATCACCTCCTCCACCGTCGAGGTGTCGAAGTAGTTGGTCACCGGGTGATAGTTGGTCGGCGTCGCGATGATCACGAACTCCGCGCCGTCGTACGCCTGCTGTTTGTCTGTGGTGAAGGTCAGGTCGAGCGCGACGTTGGCCAGGTGGTCGGCGATGTCGGCGTCCTCGATCGGGCTCTTCCCCGTCCGCAGCACCGCGATCCGGTCCGCGTCGATGTCGTAGGCGGCAACCCGGTTGTGCTTGGCGAGCAGCACCGCCATCGACAGTCCGACGTAGCCCGTTCCGACGACCGCAATATTCGTCACCCGACCAACCTAACCGACCTGCCCACCGGCCGGACCGACAAGTTTCTGACACGCGGGGACCAGGTGGGTCACCATCCTGGTGAACCCGAGGTCGGTCGGGTGCGACCCGTCGACGGTGCCCTCGTCGTCGGCGCCGAGCAGGCCGGTCGCCGCAAGATAGTGCAGGTTCGTGTCCCCGGAGCCGACGAGTCTCTGGTAGGCCCGTCGCAGTGCCGCCCGCCGCTCGGCGTGCCCCTGGTCGACGCCCTCCCGGATCCAGGCATCGGTCATCGTCCGGTCCTCGATCAGCAGGATCGGCGTGGTCGGCCGGTCCTGCCGCAGCCGCCGGATGAAGGGCTCCGCGCGATCGGCCACCTGCTCGGCCGTCATGTTGGGCAGGCAGTCGATCAGGTACGCCGCAACGTCGAGTTCGGCGTAGAGCGCCGCCAGCTCGACCTCCATCCGGGCATTACCCGAGAAGCCGAGGCCGATCACCGGCCGGCCGAGGATGCGACCGAGCTGGGCCGGCATCGCCATCCCGCACCGGGAGGCGGCGATGCCGTGCACGATGGATGTTCCGTAGTAGAGCACCGGCGGCGTCGGATCATGATCAACGATCTCCAGGCGCGCCCCGGGCGGGACTCCGATCGCGACGTCGTCGACCTGGTTGTGCAGCGGCAGGTAGAGCCGGTATTCGCGCAGCCCGGAGTCGGCCGGCCGGATGCCGGTGAGCAGTCTGGCGGTCGTTGTGCCGATGCCGGTCGGCGCGCCGACCGCGGCCCAGCGCAGCCTGCCCCTGTCGTCGGCCGCGTACAGGTCCAGGCCACTGCACGAGCTGGCCGGCATGTGCCCGAGGGCGACCGGCTCGAGATTGACGGTCCAGCGCGCCGCGATTTCGGCGGCGTCGGTGCGGAACCGGTGATACAGGCCGGCGGAATGCCGACTGAGTTCCCAGACCGGCTCGGGAACCAGTCGCCGGGCACGGGCCGGCAGCCGATCGGTCATCCGCAGCGTCTGGGGCATCGGCCAGCCCCGACCCTCCGGCTCACCGAGTGGATGCCAACCGAACTCCTCGTCGAACTCCTCGTCGAACTCCTCAGACATCTCAGCCATGGATGCGACTCCCTCTGTCCGCCCGAACTGTGGGCAGTCTCACGCCACCCGGCAGGTCACCGTGTCGCCACATCTTGCTAGCGTCAGGACCGGGTCGTCCAGTCGACCCACTGGTATGCATCCGAGGAGAGACAGTCATGAGCCCCGCCCCTGTCAAGGTCGCCGTCACCGGTGCCGCAGGCCAGATCTGCTACAGCTTGTTGTTCCGGATCGCCTCCGGTGAACTGCTCGGCCCGGACCAACCGGTCGAACTGCGTCTCCTGGAGATCACTCCCGCGCTCAAGGCGCTGGAGGGTGTGGTGATGGAGCTGGAGGACTGCGCCTATTCGACGTTGGCGGGAATCGAGATCGGTGACGACGCCAACACCGTCTTCGACGGTGTCAACCTGGCGTTGTTGGTCGGTGCCCGGCCGCGGAGCAAGGGCATGGAACGTTCGGATCTGCTGCAGGCCAACGGCGCCATCTTCTCCGGCCAGGGCAAGGCGCTCAACGATCACGCGGCCGACGATGTCAAGGTGTTGATCACCGGGAATCCGGCGAACACCAACGCACTGATCGCTGCCAGCAACGCACCCGACATCCCGGACTCACGGTTCAACGCGCTGACCCGTCTTGATCACAACCGGGCCAAGGCACAACTGGCGGCCAAGGCCGGGGTCGCGGTCAGCGAGGTCAGCAACGTGACGATCTGGGGCAACCACTCCGCCACCCAGTACCCCGACGTGTTCAACGCCAAGATCAACGGCAAGTCCGCGGCCGAGGTGATCAGCGATCAGGACTGGGTGGAGTCGGTGTTCCTGCCGACCGTCCAGCAGCGGGGCGCGGCGATCATCGAGGCGCGCGGCGCCAGCTCGGCAGCCAGCGCCGCCAACGCCACGCTCGAGGCGGCCCGCACCTGGTTGACCGGTACGCCCGAGGGCGACTGGGTTTCGATGGCCGTACCGACCGACGGCTCGTACGGCATCGCCGAGGGAGTGATCAGTTCCTTCCCGGTGACCGTGCGGGACGGCGAGTACGAGATCGTTCAGGGACTGGAGATCAACGAGTTCTCCCGGGCCAAGATCGACGCCTCCCTCGCTGAGCTGCGGGACGAGGCGGAGGCCGTCAAGAGCCTCGGGCTGATCTGACCACGGCGAGCCACCGAAGATCAGGATTGGCTCAAGCCGGACGGGTCGATCGGTATTTCTATCCTGGCCTGGCCCCCTGATCCGACATGCTGAGCTTGTGACTACTCCCTATGGCCAGCAGCCCTACGGTGCGGCACAGCCGCAAGCCCATCCGCGTGGTGTTCCGGTCCTGATCCTCGGCATCGTCAGCCTGGTCGGCTGCCTGCCCTGCGCGATCATCGCCATCGTCCTCGCCAACGGGGCGTTGAAGGAGATCGACGCCAACCCGTCGGCGTACAGCAACCGCGGAACGGTCAATGCCGGCCGGATCCTGGGGATCATCGGCCTGGTCATCGTCGTCGTCGGCTTCATCGTCCGTCTGTCCGGCCTCGGCCAGGGCAGCTGACTTGTGGATCGGCGGCTTCAACAACTCGCGCAGGTCGCGTGAAGACGAAATGATGTGGTCATGAGTTCTCCTTACGGTTCCAACCCCTACGACGACCAGTCGGGTTCGGGTGGCCAGTCCGGCGATCAGTCGGGCAACCAGTCCGGTAACCAGTCGGGTAACCAGTCCGGCGATCAGTCGGGACAGCAGCCTGGCTACGGTCAGCAACAGCCGGGCTACGGTCAGCAGCCCGGTTACGGTCAGCAACCTGACTACGGGCAGCAGCCGCCGGGCTACGGGCAGCAGCCGCCGGGCCAGGGTTATGGAACGCCCTCCAGCTACGGGACGCCGGCCTCCGGATACGGCAACCAGCCGGGTGGCGCCCAGCCGGGTGGCACGCCGGGATCGTACGGGGCGCAGCCGTACGGGTCATCGGACTACGGATCGTCGGGATACGGCGCTTCGGGATACGGGACCTCGGCCCAGCCCTACGGTGGCTACGGCGGAGCGCCCCGGGAACATCCCCAGGGCACGATGATCCTGATCTTCGGCATCCTCGGCATCGTGATCTGCTTCGGCCTCGGCATCGCCGCCTGGGTGATGGGCAACCGGGCACTCCGGGAGATCGACGCCAACCCCGGTGCGTACACCAATCGCGGTACGGTCAACGCCGGACGGATCTGCGGCATCATCTCGGTGATCCTGCAGGGCCTGGGTGTGCTGATCTACGTGATCGTGCTCATCGCGGCGGCGATCGCCAGCACCTCCTCCTGACCGGTCGGGGCTACGGAGCCGGAGTGCCGTTGGGTACGACGATGGCAAGCACGATGATCGCGATGCCCATCCCCAGCAACGCGATCACGTCGAAGAACCGGTTCCTGGCCCTGAGCAGACCCGCGCGGTCGTTGAGCGCCAATCGAGCGACCCCGCCGGCGGTCAGGAAGACCCCGATGATCATGCTGCCGAATCTCCAGTGACCCAGCACCACGACGACGACACCGGCCAGCATGCCCCCCACAACGACAGCCAGCGGCGCCACCTCGGCGGGCGTGGTCGGCGGCACCCGCCTGCGTTCGGCTTCCATCTCAGTCGTCCCAGCGGACCTTCCGGCCGTCGATCCGCCAGGGATGGCCGGCCAGCCGCTGCACCACCCTGACCAGCAACTCGCGCTCGGTGACCTTGATCCGTTCGTGCAGCGTGTCCGCCGTGTCGTCGTCGCGTACCTCGACCGCTGCCTGGTCCAGGATCACTCCGCTGTCCACACCCTCGTCGACGAGGAACACCGTCGAGCCGGTGATCCTGACGCCGTACTCCAGTGCATCCCGGGCTCCGTGCATGCCTGGAAACGACGGCAGCAGCGCCGGGTGGGAGTTGATGATCCGTCCGCCGAACCGCTCCAGGAACGCTGAGCCGACCAGCTTCATGAAACCGGCCAGGACGACGAGGTCCGGCTGATACCCGGCCACCAGGTCGGTGAGCTGACGATCCCATTGCGCCCGGTCCGCGCCCTTGGCCAGCGGATGACTGAAGGTCGGTATCGCGGCGCGGTCGGCGCGCTCAAGGCCCTCGATGCCGCTCCGGTCCGAGCCGACCGCCACGATCCGGGCGCCGAACCCCGCAGTTGCCTGCGCGTCGATCAACGACTGCAGCAGGGTCCCGGACCCCGAGACCAGCACGACCACGCGAAATGCCACGCCGCGCAGCCTAGTCGGAGCCGCCCTTCGCCCCGACCGGGATCCGGGTCGTGTCGTTCTCGGCCCCCGGAGGCACGTCCACCGCAACGGTGTCGTCCTCCTCCATCGACCGGTCGGCCCGCGATTGCGACCGTCTGCGGAGCAGCCCGATGACGCCCAGCAGCAGGCCGCAGATCATCCCGGACAACCCGAGCAGCGTGCAGCTCATCACCAGCAGCTCCACCGATCGCGGTCCGGCGCCGGTCAGTCGACCGTCGCCGAGATCGCCACCGGTGGTCCACGCCAGCCCGGCGAAGACCAGGGCCGCCACCACGGCTGCCAGCCCGCCGACCAGGGACGTCTCGTCGGGCCGGGCGGCCGGTCGACCGCGGACCACAAGCACCGCGGCAACGGCGCCGGCGGCGACGCCCGAGAGGAGCCAGAGCAGATTCAACTCGTTGCCCGGCCCGCTCCCCGGCAGCGCGCCGAGGATCGGGATCGACGGCAACAGACCGAGGCTGGAATCCGACGGCGCGACCACCGAACCCTGGCCGATCCGGAAACCGGCTCCCAGGGCATAGCTGGCACACCAAACGATGACGTTGGGTGCGAAGGCGGCCTGCGCCGCCCACAGCGCGATCCCGCCGACCGCCCCGGCGCCGAGTCCGGCGGTCAGCGAGGCGATCCGGTCCGCGTTCGCAACGATCCCGGTGGTCAGCACGGCGACGCCGGCGAGCAGCAGCACGCCGAGAGCGCCGGCGATCGCGACGGGCAGCGACCTGGCCCAGACCGGCCAGCGGGCGGTCAGCCGGAGGTCGGCGCCACGGACGGCGCCCCACAGCCCGCCGAGCGCCGCCAGCAACGCGGCACCGACGACGCCGCGGGTGATCTCCGCACCGGAGCTGAGCCCGACCGCGGCGATGATCACGGCGTAACCGACGGTGGCCAGACCGGCCGCACCGAGGATCACCCGGAGCGCCTCGGAGTCGTCCGGATCGGCGTACCTGACGGCCGCCCGGGTGAACCGACTGATCATGAACGCGATCACCAGACTCATCCCGAGCGGTGTCAGCGACCAGTGCACCCCGGCCAGGTCGGCAGGGGTCCCGTTGGCCAGCAACCACAACCTGGTCCCGGTGTGCATCGCGGCGCCGAGATCACCCGGGTCGGCGGCCAACCAGCCGACGACGGTCAGCCCTGCCACCAGGATCCAGCCGGCGACCGCGGTCGCCAGGACTCCGCCGACGACAAGCAGCTGCCAGCCGTACCGCGGACCGTACGGCGCCGGATCGGACCCGGCCTCCTCCGCGCGGGCGGTCGTCAGGGGTACATCCGGGGCCTGCCGGCGTGAGGACCGGCCGGAACGGCGGGAAGAGAGCAGCGAGGCCATGGCTCGTCCATGCTCTCCCGCGGTCGCTGCAATCTGGGACAGACACGCCCGAGCAGGTACAGTTCCCAACGGCCCGAGAGCGGCCTGCCGGACGGCGAGCCCGCCGGATGCCCGGTGAATCAGCACGTCAGCAGGGAGTTCGTTCGCGCATGGTCGGCAAGAAGCAGGGGGACTACCGACCGCGCCGGGCCCGCGCCGACGAGGGCGAAGCTGCCGAGACCGCCCAACCCAGCGAAACGGCCACCCAGCCGACCACAGAGGACCGGATCGCCGCGTCCCGGCGTGCCGAGCGGCGGGCGGAACTGCAGCAACTGCGGGACAGCGTCGCGGCCTCGGATGTCGACCGGGCCGATCGACCCGATGTCGGCCACCGTGACAACGTCGCCGAAACGGCCGTGCCTCCGCACCGCCGCCGCCGGTTCGTGCTCGGCGGCGTCATCGCCCTGGTCCTGGTTGCCGCCCTCACCGTCGGCTATCTGTTCTGGTCCGACCAACGGGGCACGCCGTCCGTGCAGCCCCCGGCACCGTCGGCCACGGCGCCGATCGACACCAGCATGGTCAATGACCAGGCGATGCTGAACCCGGCGCTGGCCAAGTCGGTGATCGATCAGCGCTGGAAGATCACCGCCGACCAGCCGGCCGGAACGCCGGACTCCCCCGTGCCGGCGTGTCTGGCCGAGCCCCAGGACGACGCGCCGATCCCGGCCGAAGGCGTGGTCCGGACATTGACCACAGCCAGCAACGGACCGACCGCGCTGCACCTTGCCGAGGCGTACAAGTCGGCCGAACTGGCCACCGAGTCGTTCGCCCTGATCGCCAAGTCCCTCGGCGAGTGCAACCTGAAGGGCAGCTACATCGCCTCGGCCCGGGTGATCACCGGACTCGGCGACCAGGCGACGGCGGTCCTGCTGAAGGATCCCGCCAAGAACACCTACCGTGCCGTGGTCGCCAACCGCACCGGACGCCTGGTCAATGTTGTCGACATCGCCCAGGCCAAGACCGAGCCCGACCTGGACAAGGCGGCCACCGCACTCGGCCGGCTCACCGATCGGCAGTGCACGGCGGCCATCGGGGTGTGCGCCAGCAACCCGCACATCGCTGACGGGCCGCCTCCGGTCGCCGGCGACGAGCCGGGCTTCCTGGCGTTGGCCGACATCCCGGTCCCGACCAGCCACACCGGCACCTGGGGTGGACTGTCCCCCGGCTCACCGGCCGACGTGGTCACCTCGGGCTGTGAGAACGTCGACTTCAACACGATCTCCGCCGACAGCAGAGCTGCCCGCAGCTACATCCTCGTCGACAAGCCGAAGGGCATGCCGGAGACCTTCGGCCTGGACCAGATCACCCTGACGATGAAATCGGACAAGGCGGCCTCCGACGAGGCCGACCTGATCACCAAGAACCTCAAGAACTGCTCCGACCGGTTGCCGACCGCGGACGTCAACGACCTCTCCACCGTGTCGGGCACCGGTGCCGATGACACGGCGATCTCCGGTTCGGTCGCCCTGGTCAGCCAGAAGATCAGCGCGAACAAGACCTCGAAGTACCGGGTCGGCATCGTCGCCGCCGGCAACAAGCTCGTCTACACCTTCCTGCCGCGCACCCCGGACTGGGATCTGACCCAGGATCAGTGGGAGACGCTGACCGTCCGGGCCGCGCAACGCGCCACCCAGGTGCGCTAGTCCACCCCTTGCCGCACCAGCTACTGCATCCCGCACCGGGTGTACCCGGTGCGGGATGCAGTGCGCGGTGCGGGAAGAACGTGGTGGCGGGTGACGGGTGGGGAGACGGCGGTCAGCCGTTCATGATCTTGCGCATCAGCTCAGCGGTCTCGCTCGGCGTCTTGCCGACCTTGACCCCGGCCGCCTCGAGGGCCGCCTTCTTGGCCTCCGCGGTGCCGGACGACCCGGAGACGATCGCGCCGGCGTGCCCCATCGTCTTGCCTTCCGGGGCGGTGAAGCCCGCGACGTAGCCGACCACCGGCTTGGTGACGTGGGCCTTGATGAAGTCCGCGGCCCGCTCCTCCGCGTCGCCGCCGATCTCGCCGATCATCACGATCGCGTCGGTGTCGGGATCGTCCTGGAACGCCTTCAGCGCGTCGATGTGGGTGGTCCCGATCACCGGGTCACCGCCGATGCCGACGCAGGTCGAGAAGCCGATGTCCCTCAGTTCGTACATCATCTGGTAGGTCAGCGTGCCCGACTTGGACACCAGACCGATCCGGCCGGGCTTGGTGATCGTTGCCGGGATGATCCCGGCGTTGGAGACGCCCGGAGTGATCAGTCCCGGACAGTTCGGACCGATCAGCCGGGTCTTGGAGTCCTTGCTCAGCGTGTAGAACTCGGCGGAGTCCTTGACCGGGATGCCTTCGGTGATCACCACTGCGAGCGGGATCTCGGCTTCGATCGCCTCGACGACCGCTGCCTTGGCGAACTTGGCCGGGACGAAGATCACCGTCACGTTCGCGCCGGTGGCGTCCCTGGCCTCGCCGACCGATCCGAAGACCGGCAGCGTGACGGTGCCATCGGTGCCCTCGAAGTCGACGCTCTGGCCGCCCTTGCCCGGGGTGACGCCGCCGACGACATTGCTACCCGACGCCAGCATCCGGGCGGTGTGCTTGCGCCCCTCGGAGCCGGTCATGCCCTGGACGATGATCTTGGAGTCTGCGTTCAGAAGAATTGCCATTGCTGTCCGCTCCCGTTCAGTTCGCCGCGCCGGCGAGTTCGGCGGCCCGCTTCGCCGCGCCGTCCATGGTGTCGACCTGCTCGAGTCCGGGCAGTGCCGCGTCCGTCAGGATCCTGCGACCCTCGTCGGCGTTGTTCCCGTCGAGCCGTACGACCAGCGGCTTGGTCACCTCGTCACCACGCTTGCCCAGCAGATCGAACGCCTGGACGATGCCGTTGGCCACGGCGTCGCAGGCGGTGATGCCGCCGAAGACGTTGACGAAGACGCTCTTCACCTGATCGTCGGACAGGATGATCTCCAGCCCGTTCGCCATCACCTCGGCGCTGGCGCCGCCGCCGATGTCGAGGAAGTTGGCCGGCTTGGGCGTGCCGGCAACCTCCTCGCCGGCGTACGCAACGACGTCGAGTGTGCTCATCACCAGACCTGCGCCGTTGCCGATGATGCCGACCTCGCCGTCCAACTTGACGTAGTTGAGCCCCTTCTCCTTGGCCGCGACCTCGAGCGGGTCGGTCGAGGCGTTGTCCACCAGCGCCTCGTGGTCCGGATGCCGGAAGGCGGCGTTGTCGTCCAGGGTGACCTTGCCGTCCAGGGCGATGATCTCGCCCGAGCCCGTCTTCACCAGCGGGTTGACCTCGACCAGCGTCGCATCCTCCTTGACGTAGACGTCGAAGAGTCTTATCAACACCGGGATGATCTTGGCACCGGTCTCGGCGTCGAAGCCCGCCTGCTGGACGATCTCGGCCGCCTTGGCTTCGTCGATGCCCACCACGGGATCGACCGGCACCCGGGCGAGTGCCTCCGGTCGCTCCTCGGCCAGTTGCTCGATCTCCATGCCGCCCTCGACGGAGCACATCACCAGGTACTGCCGGTTGGCGCGATCCAGAAGGACCGAGAAGTAGTACTCCTCGGCGATGTCGGCGCCCTCGGCGATCATCAGCTTCGCCACGACGTGACCCTTGATGTCCAGGCCGAGGATCTCCTCTGCGCGCGCCGCGGCCTCATCGGGGCTCTTGGCGATCTTGACACCCCCGGCCTTGCCGCGGCCACCGGTCTTCACCTGGGCCTTGACGACGACCACCGGGGTGCCCAGGTCTGCCGCCGCCGACCTCGCCTCGTCCGGCGTCGCCGCGGTGATGCCGCGCAGAACGGGGACGCCGTGGGCCTCGAACAGATCACGCGCCTGGTACTCGTACAGATCCACGCGCCCTACCTCCGATATTCGCTGTTTGTATTCGCGTTTGGTGACGCCTGACGGTTTGATTCGGTCCGCGGTAGCAGACGAGCCGCAGCCTAGCCCCGGCACGGATCCGGGCGACCACCCGGGTGGACGGGCCCGCAGCCGGCCGACAGCCGGTGCGGGCGGGTTCAGGCGTGCTCAGAGTGAAGCGGTACGGCGAACGTTTCGGCGGACCCAGTCGACGATCTCGTCCATCCTGGCCCCCGGCGTGAAGATGCCCGCGACTCCCATCTCCGCCAGCGGCGCGCGGTCCTCCTCGGGGATGATGCCGCCGCCGAACACCACGATGTCGGTGGCACCGGATTCCTTCAGCAACTCCGTCACCCGCGCGAACAGCGTCATGTGCGCACCCGAGAGCACCGACAGGCCGATCCCGTCGGCGTCCTCGGCGATGGCGGTCGCGACGATCTGCTCGGGCGTCTGATGCAGTCCGGTGTAGATCACCTCCATGCCTGCGTCACGGAGTGCCCGGGCGATGACCTTGGCGCCGCGGTCGTGCCCGTCCAGCCCAGGTTTGGCGACAACGATCCTCAGTGGGGCCGACGGTGTCTCCATGCAGCCGACGTTACCGCGCGGCCCGCGGATTTTCCTCGCACTCGGCAGCGGATGCACCGAGGCGGTGGAACACTGGAACGCGTCGGCGTTGCCGAGGAGAGCCGTGTTACGAGCCGCACCGAAGAGATTCCGTCGCCCACTGCCCGGGACGACTTTGCGCAGCGTGCGCTCCGACGTCGCGGGGTGGATCCGGGTCTGGGCGTCTGCAGTGGCCGCGGTGGCGATGATCAGCGGCGTCGGCATCCTGGTTGCCGCGAGCACAAACCTCACCGCGCCGACCCGATCCCAGGCCGCGGAGCAGCCCGCCTCCGGCCCGCCACCGATCGCCGTCTACGACCCCACCGACGGTTCCGCTCCGGTGGTACGCCTCAACACCCCGGCGCAGACCAGGATGGTCGCCGTCCAGCGGCACTACCAACTGGCGGCCGAACAACAATCCCTCATCCAGACCAACGACCAACTGCTGGCCGACAAGCGACACCGGGCGCTGGCCGACGAGTCGGAACAGACGGCGGACCACCAGACCAGGATCTTCGCCGAGCGGCAGCACCGGCAGATCGTCGCCGCGGCCAAGGCCAAGCTCGAGGAACTCCGCCGGGCCTACGCGGCAGCCCGGGCCGCGGCCGAACAACAGCGTGCACAGGGGCTGGAACCGCCGGCGGACGCGCTCGCGGCGCCCACCGGCTCACTCGACAGCCAGGCCGCGAACAGCCAGGGCGGGGCGCTGCCCATCGCGTCCGGAGTGATCGGCGCACCGTTCGGGGCCTACGGCTCATGGTCCAGCTATCACACCGGAGACGATTTCCGGGCGGCCTACGGAGAGCCGATCCACGCCGCCGCCGCGGGGGTCGTGGTGTTCGCCGGGAACACCGGTGATTGGGCGGGCAACCATGTTGCGGTCCGGCACGCCGACGGCGTGACCACCATGTACTGCCACATGTCGTGGATCGGCGCAACGGTCGGACAACAGGTCGCGGCGGGCCAGGTCATCGGCCGGGTCGGGCAGACCGGACGGGCATTCGGTCCGCACCTGCATTTCGAGGTGTATCCACCCGGAGTCCGCTTCGGCGACGTCTATCGTGCCGTCGACCCGGTGCCGTGGCTGGCAAGTATTGGCGTTCACCCCCGGTAATCCTCAACGGCACCGCAATTTGTCCACAGATCCCCGGAGAGGGGGTTTGGACTTCCGTTATGCGTCCGTTATGGTCTTCGGGTGCCTGCAGCCCGGTAGGGGACATTACCGCGCCACCGGCAATCGACGACCAAGGAGTACATCCCGCGTGCCATCGCAACCGCGCCGCCAGGGCGACCCGTCGCTGAAGGGCTTCAGAAGCCTCGGTGTGACGGCATCAGGCGCCTTCCGGCATTCGCGCGCCCGTCGTGCCATCGAGGAGATCGAGAAGGACAAGCGGGGTTGGCTCCGGAACGGGCTCGCCGCTCTGGCGATCTCCGCGCTCGGGCTCGGAGCTGCCGGCGCCGTCGCGGTCACCGGTTGGGCCCACGAGTCAACCGGCGCCGCCGAACCAGGATTCTCCGTAAGCCAGTCCGCCGGTGACCATCCGGCGTCGCAGCGCACCACCGGCACCAGCCGCTCCACTCAGCGCCAGGCGTTGGCCGGGACCGACCCGAAGTCCGGCGAACCGCTGGACGGGACGGTCGACATGAGCGCCCGCCGGGACGCCCAGGCCAACGCCAAGGTCGTCGACACCGGCGGCCAGGACGCCAGGACCGAGGCTGCGGCGCAGGCTCGCGCCAAGGCGCTGAAGTCCACGGCCGACAAGACCGAGAAGCTGTCCAGCAAGCTCAGCAAGGAGGCCCGCCGACGGGAACTCGCCCGCGTTGCCGCTGCCGGCTCGGACGATCGCGCCGGTTCGGTCGGCGACACGGCTTCGGGCGACTACACCGTCTCCGGTGGCGACGGCCAGGCCCATCTGCCGGTCAACCCCGGCCAGTTCACCATCGCGGCCACCTTCGGCCAGGTCGGGGCCTGGGCCCGCTACCACACCGGTATCGACTTCGCTGCGCCGATCGGCACCCCGATCCACGCCACCGCGAACGGCGTGGTGACCAACGCGGGCATCGGCCCGGCCAGCAGTTGGGCCGGCAACTACGTCGTGATCAAGTTCGCCAACGGCGAGCAGATGCTCTTCGCTCACATGTCGTCGGTTGCGGTGAGCAGCGGACAGCAGGTCAGCGGTGGGCAGCTGATCGGGCACGTCGGCATGACCGGTCGTGCCTTCGGCCCGCACACGCACGTGGAGCTCTACCCCGCCGGCGTCACCCCGGGTGACGTCTACTCGGCGGTCAACCCTGCGCCGTGGTTCGTCGCGCACGGGCTGCACATCTGATCTGGTCACCTGCATCGGGCCGGTGGTACCCGGCCGCGGGAGGATCGAATCATGATCCTGTCCAAGGAGAGGGATCCTCGACTGATCACGATCCGCCGCGGCGGTACGCTCACCGATTCCGATCATCATCTCCTGGCCCTGTGGGCGGCGACCTGCGCCGAGCATGTCCTTGGGTTCTTCGAGGCGGTACGACCTGACGACACCCGCCCGCGTCACGCCATCGAGGCGGCCCGTGCCTGGGTGCGCGGCGAACTCGGGATGATGGATACTCGCGCGGCCGGCGGTCACGCGATGGGCGCGGCGCGAGATCTGGTCGGCGCGCCGCGTTTCGCCGCCTACGCGGCCGGTCAGGCCGCGGTCGTCGCCCACGTCGCCGAACATGACCTGGGGGCAGCGGCGTACGCGATCAAGGCGGTACGGGCCGCGGCAGCCGATGGTGACGGGGAAGCCGCCGGCCGTCGGGAGTGCCGGTGGCAGCGCGACCAGCTGGCCGACCCCATCCGCGAGCTGGTGCTGGAGGACCAGCGGCGGCGCAACGCCATCTGCTGGTCGGTGTTCGAGGTCTGACCGATCAGGTCAGAGCTTCTCCAGGGGCGCGTGCTTCAGGCTGAGGCGTTTGATGCCGGCGGACCCGAAGTCCACGTCGGCCTTGGCGTTCTCACCGGCACCCGAGGTGGCCACCACGCTGCCCATGCCGAAGACCGAGTGCAGCACCCGGTCGCCCGGCGCCAGGCTGGGAATCTCCTTCTTCTTCGGCAGCGGGCTGCCGAAGCCGATCGTGTTGCGCCAGCGCGCCGTCGCCTCGTCCTTGGCGCGTTCCCGCTCCCATCGGGAGGTGGCCGAGGAGGAGCGCCAGCTGGTCACCGCTCCCTCGGTACGGCGCCAGTCGATCAGCTCGTCGGGGATCTCGGCCAGGAACCTGCTGGGCGGATTGTGCTGCGGCGCACCCCAGGCCGACCGGACCACTGCCCGGGTCAGGTAGAGCCGCTTGCGGGCGCGGGTCAGACCGACATAGGCAAGCCGCCGCTCCTCCTCCTGCTCGGTCCGGTCGCCCAGTGCCCGCTGGTGCGGGAAGATCCCGTCCTCCATCCCGCCGAGGAAGACCGTGTCGAACTCGAGTCCCTTGGCGGTGTGCAGGGTCATCAGGGTGACCATTCCCGTACTCTCGCCGCCCGGCGCATCGGGGATCTGGTCGGCATCGGCAACCAGCGCGACGCGCTCCAGAAAGGCCCCAAGCGAGACGTCGGGCTCCGGTGCGCCGGCGCCGAGTTCGAATTCGGTGCCGGTCAGCTGGTCGGCCTCCGGCCCGACCGTCACCTCTTCGAGGATCGACGGCGCCGTCTCCGGCTCGTCGACGGCGAACAGGCCCTCGGCGAACAGGCTGTCCTCCGGAGCGGCGTCCGGGGTCTTCACCGGTTCGGGGGCCGGCAGCTGATAGCCGTACGCGATCGTCGGATCGGTGCTCAGCGCCTCGAGTCCCGCGCCCGGGGTGCCGCCGAGCGGCGCTGCCCCTGTTGTCACGAACTCCCGGGCCACCGCAACCAGTTCGACCAGGTTCTCCATCCGCGTCTCGTCCTGCGGATCGCTCGACTCGTGCAACTCGGTCAGGTACCCGGAATCCTGCAGCACCGTGGTGAGCACCCGGTCGGCAGGCGCACCGTCGGCGACCATCCGCTCGCACTTGTCCATGAAGGCCGTGAACGCGGCGATCTGCTTGGCCGACCGAGCGGCGATCCCCGGAATCTGATCGACCCGGCGAAGCGCGTCGCCGAAGCTGATCTGCTGTTCGGCCGCGTATGCCTCGACCGCTGCCTCGGCGCGGTCACCGATACCGCGCTTCGGCACGTTCAGGATGCGGCGCAGTGACACGTCGTCGGTCCGGTTGGCGATCGCCCGCAGATAGCCGATCGCATCGCGGATCTCCCGCCGTTCGTAGAACCGCACGCCGCCGACCACCTTGTACGGCAACCCGACACGGACGAAGACTTCCTCGAAGGCCCGGGATTGGGCGTTGGTCCGGTAGAACACCGCGACATCGCTGTATTTGATCTTGCCCTGGTCGGTCAGCTCGTCGATCTCGCCGGCCACGAACTGCGCCTCGTCGTGCTCGGTGTCGGCGACGTACCCGACCAGCTGCTCGCCCTTGCCGGCATCGGACCACAATCGCTTCTCGGTCCGGCCCTGGTTGTTGCTGATCACCGCATTGGCGGCGTCCAGGATGTTCTGGGTCGACCGGTAGTTCTGCTCGAGCAAGATCGTTTCGGCGCCGGGGAAGTCGGTCTCGAAGTCGAGGATGTTGCGGATCGTTGCGCCGCGGAAGGCATAGATCGACTGGTCGGAGTCACCGACCACCATCAGCTCCGCCGGTGCTGCCACCGGCGCATCGTCGTCCGGGTCGGCGATCTCCCCGCACAACTGCTGGATCAGCGCGTACTGGGCGACGTTGGTGTCCTGGTACTCGTCGACCAGCACATGCCGGAACCGCCGACGATACTGCTCCCGCACCTCGGGAAACGCCTGCATCAGGTGCACGGTGGTCATGATCAGATCGTCGAAGTCCAGCGCGTTGGCCGCGGTCAGCCGCTGCTGGTACTCCTTGTACGCCTCCAGATAGCCCTCTTCCAGAGCGGTGTTCACCCGATCACCGGCCGACTCGGTGTCGACCAGTTCGTTCTTCAGGTTGGACACCCAGTTCAGCACCGCACGGGGCGGGAAGCGCTTGGGATCGAGGGAAAGATCACGACAGACCAACTGCATCAGCCGCTTGGCGTCGGTGTCGTCGTAGATCGAGAAGGTACGGGACATCCCGAAGCGGCCGATCTCGGAACGCAGGATCCTGACGCACGCGGAGTGGAAGGTGGAGACCCACATCAACTTCGCCCGGTTGCCGACCTGTTCCACAACCCGCTCGCGCATCTCGGCCGCGGCCTTGTTGGTGAAGGTGATCGCCAGGATGGAGCCGGGATGCACATTGCGCTCCCCCACCAGATAGGCGATCCGGCGGGTCAGCACGCGGGTCTTGCCAGAACCCGCGCCGGCGACGACCAGGACCGGGCCGCCCTCGTGGGTGACCGCCTGGCGCTGCTGCGGATTCAGCCCGTCGAGCAGGTCCTTGGTGCGCTTGCGGTCCTTGCGCCGGCGCGCCCGATCGGCCTCGGGGAACAGCGCATCCTCCTGCGGCGTCGGGCGCGCGGTGTCGCTCGGATTACCGGCGGAGGATGATGCTGTGGCCATGACCGGACCAGCCTAGTAGTGGTGGCGGACAGCCGCGTCGCCGACCGGCGGAGCGGTCTTCTGCGGCGGCTACGCTTGTCGCCATGTGGCTGCGCCGGGTACCGATGCGAAAGATCCTGCGTCGTACGGCGCTCGCGGCCGTCGCCGCGCAGGCGGTGACCCTGGCCTCGCTGGCGGTCGTCGACCACCGCCGCAAGAAGAAGCGCGGGCCGGTGGTCTTCCCCCGCGTGCCGCCGCGGTCGGTCACCGCCGGCGGCTCGGAAGTCACCGTCTACACCTACGGTGAGGACCTGTACGCCGACATGCTCGGCGCGATCCGGCAGGCCAAGAAGCAGATCTTCTTCGAGACATTCATCTGGAAGGGCGACGAGGTCGGTCAACGGTTCAAGGACGAGCTGATCGCGGCCGCCGACCGGGGCGTACGGGTCTACATCGTCTATGACGAGTTCGCCAACCTCGTCGTACCGCGGTCGTTCTTCCGCTTCCCGGGACACCCCAACATCAAGGTCAAGCCGCACCGGGTCGCCGGTCGGACACTCCCGTTGCCCAGGCGGCTGGGACGCAACCACCGCAAGTTGGTGGTCGTCGACAGCGATGTCGCCTTCATCGGCGGCTACAACATCGGGTCGCTGTACGCCACCAACTGGCGTGACACGCACGCGAGGCTGACCGGCGACATCGTCTGGGACATGCAGAACGCCTTCATCGACTACTGGAACCTGTTCCCGCGCCGCCGGCTACCGACGTTGCCGGACACCGGTGGGCTGGTCTGGCAGCCCAACATCCGGCTCTACCGGAACGTGCCGCGCAACCTGGTGTTCCCGATCCGCGGCATGTACCTGGAGGCGATCGACCGGGCCAGTGACCATATCTACCTGACCCACGCCTATCTGATCCCCGACGACGACATGGTGCGCGCCCTGACCCAGGCCGCTGACCGGGGCGTCGACGTGCGGATCATCGTCCCTGAGGAGTCCAACCACATTGTCGCGGACTGGCTGTCCCGCGGCTTCTACACCCAACTGCTCCGCGGCGGTGTACGGCTGTTCCTGTACCAGGGTGCGATGGTGCACGCCAAGACCGCCTCGATCGACGGACACTGGTCGACGATCGGTACAGCCAACATCGATCGGCTGTCGTTGGCCGGCAACTACGAGATCAACATCGAGGTGTTCTCCGATGCCGTCGCCCGGCAACTGGAGGAGATCTTCGACGTCGACTCCGGCAATTGTCGTGAACTCACCCTGGACGAGTGGCACAGCCGCCCGGTGATGGTGAAGTTCAGCGAGAGTGTGCTGACGCCGTTCCGGCCGTTGCTGTGACCTCGGCGGTCCTCCGGTTCCGGTGGCGGAGGGCGACGAAGACCAACCCGAGGACGGTCGCGGCGAAGATCACCGCATACAGCGTCCAGCTGAGGTCCGCCGGCGAGTCGGCCGTCTTCAGGATGGTCCGGGTGTTCGTCAGCAGGATCAGCCCGGCGACCGCGATGCCCAGCAGGTGGGCCGGAGCGATGCGCACCAGGTAGGCGGCGATCGGCGCTGCGATCACACCGCCGACCAGCAACGCGAGTGCCAGGCCCCAGTGGATCCCCTGGGATCCCAGCGCAACGACGAAGCCGATGCTTGCGGCCGCGCTGACGCAGAATTCGGCGGTGTCGATCGAACCGATCACCTTGCGTGGCGGCATCCGGCCGTCGGTCAGCAGCGCAGGAGTCGCGACCGGTCCCCAGCCGCCCCCTCCGGTGGCGTCGATGAATCCGGCGAACAGCCCGAGCGGGGCCAGCAGGCGCAGCGTCGGGCGGCCGGCCAGCCGTGGCTTGATACCGATCAGGAACCGGATGAAGAGGTAGATGCCCAGCGCCAGCAGGATGCCCGACATCAGCGGCGCAGCTCCTTGCGTCGACAGCCGGGAGAGCACGGTGGCGCCGAGGAACGCGCCGATCGCGCCCGGCAGGGCGATCCGGGCGACGACCTTCCAGTCGACGTTCTTCAGCCGCCAGTGCGCGACACCCGATGCGATGTTGGTGGCCATCTCGGACAGGTGCACCGATGCCGAGGCCGCTGCCGGGGACAGCGCGGCCAGGCCGACCAACAGACTCGTCGACGTCACGCCGTAGCCCATTCCCAGTGCGCCGTCGACCAGTTGGGCCAGCAGTCCGACGATGCCGACCACGACGAGCTTGCGCATCTGGATCCGCCTTCCGTTGCTTCTCGAAGGGAACTATCCCTGCAGACCCAACCTATCCTACATATAGAGTAGGGAAAGTGGAAACGCCATGGCGATCGGTCTGTTGACGAGCACCCTCTAGGACCAGGCGGCGGGCGAGGCGATCAGGTCTGCGATCGTCTGCGGCATGGTGGCGCTGGCGATGTTGGCGAGGGTGACCTGTTCCAGGATCGACCGCTCACTCGCTCTGAGTGCGATCCAGACCTGTTGCAGCGGCACTGCCGCACCGGTGTATTCGAGGTTCTCCGGCCGGCTGCCGCGGACGTTGGCGAGTTCGCCGTCCAGCACTCGGATGATGTCGGCGATGCTGATCTGCTCCGCGGGCCGGCCGAGGCGGTAGCCGCCCTCCGGCCCTCGCTGGCTGCGCAGGATGCCGCCCCGGCGCATCTCGCCCAGAATGCTCTCCAGATACTTGGCAGGAATCTGTTGGGCGGCGGCGAGCTGGTCCAGCGTGCGAGGCCCACCCGCCGCGGCCAGCTCGGCGGCGGCCCGGAGGGCGTAGTCCACGCGCGCTGAAAGTCTCATAGGGAATGAAGATTACTGCCAGAGGACGGCCAGGACGGCGTTACCCAGGGTGAGCAGACCGAGCAGCGACCACAATCCCCTCGGGATGGACGTGAACCGGCGGTTGATGATCACCAGGAAGGCGATGATCGCCGCGATCACGAGCTTGGTCACCAGCTTGGCGACGTTGACCTGGTCGTCGTTCCCGGGACCGCCGCCGGTCCAGGCGAGAACGGCCAGTGCCAGGCCGGTGACCAGCATCGTGTACGAGCCGTGCAGCATGGCCGCATTGACCTCCGGCTCCCGCACCCTGATCTGGACGAGAATGCCGCCGAAGAGGGCGGCGAAGCCGATCAGGTGCAGTAGCAGGACGATCTCGTCGGCCAGCTCCATGTGGGCAAACTAGCAGCCCCCGACCGGCTCGGGTCGCAGGCGCGACGAGCCGGTCGGCGGGCGGGACCTGGCCGTGGGGCGGGGGTCAGAGGACCTCCTTCCGCCGCTTGGTGATGGCGCTGAAGATCACGCTCAACACGGCGGCAACGGCGACGCTGAGGATCCAGCGGATCCAGTCGATCCCCCCGGTCTCGGCGACGCCCATCATTGAGGCGAGCCAGTACCCGATCAAGGCACCGCCGATGCCGAGCAGGATGGTGACGATCCATCCGTATGCCTGCTTGCCGGGTAGCACGACGCGGGCGAGGATGCCGACGACGAGTCCGGCGATGATGGTTCCGATGATGGTCATGTGATGCCCCTCTTCTCCTCGAGACTCAGACCAGGCGGCGGTCCGTCGCCCACCGGGTCAGCTGGTGACGGTTGGAGAGTTGCAGCTTGCGCAACACGCTGCTGACATGGGTCTCCACCGTCTTGATCGAGATGAACAATTCCTTGGCCACCTCTTTGTAGGCATACCCGCGGGCGATCAATCGCATCACTTCCCGCTCCCGCGGGGACAGTCGATCCAGGTCCTCGTCGACACTGGCGATGTCGATGGCACCGGAGAATGCGTCCAGCACGAAGCCCGCCAGCCGCGGTGAGAACACCGCGTCGCCCTCCGCGACCCGGCGGATGGCGTCGATCAACTCGGGCCCGCTGATCGACTTGGTGACGTAACCGCGGGCACCGCCGCGGATCACCCCGATCACGTCCTCCGCCGCGTCGGAGACCGACAATGCCAGGAACTTCTGCTCCGGATTCTTCTGATGCACCCGATTCAACACCTCGACCCCGCCACCGCCGGGCAGGTGGACGTCGAGCAGTACGACATCCGGCTTGGCCTGCAGGATCACCCGCACTGCCGAATCGACGTCCTCGGCCTCGCCGAGCACCCGACACCGGTTGCCGATCTCGTGCCGTACACCGCTGCGGAACATCGCGTGATCATCGACGATGACCACGCTGCGCGGGTCGTCGGGGCGACGTTCGACCGGCGTCCCTGCGTCGCTACCGGCCCTTCCCAGGGTGTCCGGCTGGGTGAACTCGTTGCGCTGCTCGGTCATCGGGCGGTCCTTTGTCATCGGGGCATCTCCAGTCGTACTTCGGTTCCCTCGCCGGGACCGCTGCGAATCCGGGCGGTGCCACCGTGGCGGGCCATCCGCCCGATGATGCTGCCCTTGACGCCCATCCGGTCCTCGTCGATGTCGTTCTGATCGAATCCCCTGCCGCGATCGCGGACGAAGATCTCCACGTTCTCCTCCGACACCTCGGCGTACACGTCGATCTTGTCGGCGCCGGAGTGCTTGGCGGCGTTGACGATCGCCTCCCGGGTCGCCCGGATGATCGGCTGCAGCGACTCGGTCAGGTCGCAGTCACCGACCATGATCAACTCGACCGGGATGGCGCGGTCGTCCTCGATGTCGGCGGCGGCGTTGGTCAGCGCGGCCTTCAAGGTGGCGTCGGAGACCTCCTCGCCGTACAGCCAGGTACGCAGTTCCCGTTCCTGGCGGCGGGCCAGCCGCTGGACCTGCTTGGGGTCGTCGGACTGGCGCTGGATGAGCGCCAGCGTCTGCAGCACCGAGTCGTGCAGATGGGCGGCCATGTCGGCTCGGGCGTCGGCCCTGACCTTCTCTGCCCGGGCCTCGTTCAATGCGCTGCGCGACCGGTGCAGCCAGGGTGCGGCGACCACGGCGAGCCCCGCCAGTGCGAGCACGGTCATGGCCAACACGTCGGGAAGCTGCTGGATCTGGTTCTGCTGGGCGACGACGATGCCGAACGCCGCACCGACCAGGGCCAGTCCGATCACCACCCGGATGATCGACGGCCACCCGCCCCGGGCGACCAGCGGCGCCAACCAGACCCGACCGCCGGCGTCCTTCTTCCACTGGTTCTGCCGCGCGGTGTCGGCCTGTCGCCAGACCAGTGCGGCGCCGGCGCAGGCGAAGGCCACCGGCCAGAAGATCTGCTGCCGGATGCCGAGCCCGGTCATCTGCAACAACCAGATCAGCCCGGCGCCCAAGACGACCAGGGCCAGCAGGACGCCCCAGTCGGAGCGCCGCCGGTGTTTGGTCTCCTGCCGCAGTCCTTGCCGGCTGTGCGCCTCGAGCCCGGGGGCGGCGGTGCGGGTCTCCGGCGGCATCAACAGCCAGAGGGCGGCATAGGCGATGACGCCGACGAACTGGGTGATGGCCAGGGCGACGAATCCGATGCGCAGCACCATCACGGGCCAGCCGAGGTGACGCGCCAGGCCGGTGCACACGCCACCGAGCAGCGCTCCGTCGCTGACCCGGGTCGCCCGCCGACGTCCGGGGGCGGTCTCTTCCTCGGCCTTGCGCGCCGCTGTCTGCAGCACCTGATCCCGGACCGAGTCGGTGGGCGACTCCTCGCCGGATTCAGGGCGCGCCCGCACCGGCCCGGACTCGAGCTGGGAGCCGGACCGGCCTTGAGCGCCGATGGAAACCATGTCATACCAAGAGTTGCACGATCTGGGCCCGGGGGCAGCAGGGTTAGCCCGCACCAGCACCCTGATTGCCGCCCTGACCTGGCCATTCGGTTCGACGCGGCGAATCGGCGTCGGCTGGGGTGGTCCCTGATGGTGCGACGCGGCCCGGCGCACCAGTATTGATGCCATGAGTTCGATCTGGACGGTCCGACGCAGCGCGACCGATCGCAAGGTCAGCGGGCTGTCGGCCGGTCTGGCAGACGCCTGGGACGTCGACCCGATGCTGGTCCGCGTCGGATTCGCCGTGCTCGCCCTGAGCGGCGGCATCGGACTCGTCCTGTACGCGGCCGGCTGGCTGATGCTGCCCGCCGAGGACAAGGATCAGTCCCAACTCGAGGAGTGGGTCCCGCAGACCCGTACCTGGTCGCGCGAGGTGAAGATCGGCGTCGTCGTTGCCGCCTGCATCATCGGCGCGCTCGCCCTGTCCTGGCTGGTGCCGTTCAGCTTCACCGCCGCGCTCGTGGTGGCCGCGGTCTGGTACTTCGGCTACTACCGGAACCGGCGACGCCCGGCCGATCGGGACGACCGGCAGCCGCCACCGTTGCAGTTCGCCGAATTCCCCGGCGAACCGACCGCCTTCACCGAAGCCGCCACAGCCTGGCAGCAGCGGATCGCCGACTACCAGCAGGCCATGATGCGGCGGTCGGCAGCCGCGCCCTCCTCCTCGACGGCCGAGGCACCGAACGCCGGCGTCGGTCTCCGCCCGGCGCCGCCCGAACCGGCAGCCGATGTGGACCGGCAGGTGTTCCTCTCCCATCCCGACCCCGTCGGCCTCTATTCCGAGCCGACACCGGACAGTGCGATGGAACAACTGGCCGCGCAGACCCGCCTGCGTCGCCGTGCGGCACGCCGCCTCGGCCTGGTCTCGGTGATCGTGCTCGGTGTCGCGATGAGCGGGCTCGGGGTGGCGTCCGTACTCGGCGCACCGATCACCGCCCCGGCGTACCTGTCGGCGGCGTTGTTGATCTTCGGCACGACGCTGCTGGTCGGCGCCCGCGTCGGACGGCCCCGCGGACTGGCGTTCGCCACTGTTGTCGTCGCGGTCTCGATGGTTCTGACCCTGGTCGCCCAGAACAACACGGCCTTCGCCGGTGATGTCGGCATCAAGCGGCTGCAGTACACGTCGGCAGCCGAATTGCCGGCCGGTGACCACCTGCGTGTCGGACAGCTCACCGTCGACCTGCGCCAGGTCGCACCGGAACAGTCGCGCAGCTACACCGCCTCGGTCGGCACCGGACGGCTGGTCGTCGAACTGCCCCGCGGCGTTGCGACCCGGGTGACCGGGACCGTCCGCGAGGGAATGATCAGCGCCGACGGCAAACAACTCAGCTCCGGTCCGAACCTTTCCTTCCGTGAGCAGCCTCCGGCCGCAACCGTCGGGCCGGTGTTCACGGTCGATCTGAAGGTCGGCAAAGGCCAGCTGGAGGTACGTCGATGAAGCGCCGACCCGATGCAGTCTCGCTGGTCCTCGGTCTGCTCGCCACCCTGCTGGCCATCGGCGGACTCTGGTTGTCCTTCGGTGGCCGACTCGAGTGGTCGACACTCCGGATCGCCGCCCCGCTGACCCTCGTTCTGATCGGGATCATCGGCCTGGCCGCTTCCCGACCGCGCTCCTGACCCACGCTCCTGACCACCAACTCATCCGGAAGGCACGATCATGAACTATCCCGAGTCCCGCCCCCGCCGGCTGCGCCGCAGTCGGAACGATCGATGGATCGGCGGTGTCTGCGGCGGGATCGCCGAATACCTGAACATGGATCCGACGCTGGTCCGGGTTGCCGTCGTGATCATCGCCCTGGTCACCGCGGCGGTCCCGGTCATCGCGATCTATCTGCTGATGATGCTGCTGATTCCCGAGGCCGAGCCCCGGGAGCCCGGATCGATCGGTCCGGCACCGCGGTTCGGGTGGCAGCAGCAGAATCCGCAGCAGCACAGCGATCCGGTCTGGGGCGCCGCTGGTCCCCCGTGGCGGCCGAACCGTGACCCGAACATCGACACCTCGGCGCCGCAGCCGCCGCGGCAGAGCGCTGAGGACCTGTTCAGCCGGGCCAAGCACCCGACCCAGCCGAGCGGCCCGACCGTCAATCAGCCCCCGACGCCGCCCGCCCAGTCCGACCCCGGCCCGGCCGGGGACAAGGGGCCCGAACCGGCCGGTGACGACAAGCCGGAGGGCTGATCACTCCCACTCGATGGTTGCCGGCGGCTTGCTGGTGATGTCCAGCGTCACCCGGTTGATCTCCCGGACACTGTTGGTGATCTTGGAACTGATCCGCTCCAGCAGGTCGTACGGCAGCCGTCCCCAGTCAGCGGTCATCGCGTCCTCACTGGTCACCGGGCGGAGCACGATGGGGTGGCCGTAGGTCCGGCCGTCGCCCTGGACACCCACTGAACGGACATCAGCCAGCAGCACGACCGGGAACTGCCAGATGTCCCGGTCCAGACCGGCAGCGGTCACCTCGGCGCGAACGATCGCATCGGCCTCACGCAGGATGTCCAGCCGTTCCTGGGTCACCTCGCCGATGATCCTGATGGCCAGCCCGGGGCCGGGGAAGGGCTGCCGCCAGACCATGGCCGCCGGCAGACCGAGTTCCTCACCGACCGCGCGGACCTCGTCCTTGAACAAGGTGCGCAGCGGTTCGATCAGGGTGAACTGAAGATCATCGGGCAGGCCACCCACGTTGTGGTGGCTCTTGATGTTGGCCGCACCCTCGCCACCGCCGGACTCGACGACGTCGGGATACAGGGTGCCCTGCACCAGGAACTCGACCGATCCGTCGACGGAACCGACGATCTCCCGGGCCGCCTGTTCGAAGCAGGCGATGAATTCGGCCCCGATGATCTTGCGCTTGCGTTCCGGGTCGGAGACGCCGGCAAGCGCATCCAGGAACTGCTTGCGGGCATCGAACACCTTCAGATCGACACCGGTCACCTCGACGAAATCCAGCTCGACCTGCTCCGCCTCACCCCTGCGCAGCAGACCATGATCAACGAACACGCAGGTGAGTTGATCACCGATCGCCCGCTGCACCAGCGCCGCGGCGACAGCTGAGTCGACGCCGCCGGACAACGCGCAGATCACCTGTTTGTCACCGACCTCTTGCCGGATCGCGGCCACCGACTCCTCGACGATGTTCGAGGCGGTCCAGGTCGGCCGCGCGCCGGCCACCTCGAAGAGGAAGCTCTCCAACACCCGCTGACCGGACTCGCTGTGCAGCACTTCGGGATGCCACTGCACCCCGGCCAGTCCGCGACCCAGATCCTCGAACGCCGCGATCGGCGCTCCGTCGGTGCCGGCCAGCGCAACGAAGCCGTCGGGCGCCTTGACCACGGAGTCGCCATGGCTCATCCAGACCCGCAGGTGATCAGGCAGCCCGGCCAGCAGCCGACCGTGATCGCCGACCTGCAGCGCGGTCCGGCCGAACTCGCTCCCACCGGTCCGTGCCACCTCACCACCCAGCGCCCGGGCCATCGCCTGGAAGCCGTAGCAGATCCCGAACACCGGCACGTCACCGGAGAACATCCCGGGGTCGACCTGCGGAGCGCCAGGGGTGTACACCGAGGACGGCCCGCCGGAAAGGATGACGGCCTTCGGCTTGCGCGCCAGAATCTCGGCGACCGTCGCGGTGTGCGGGACGATCTCGGAATAGACGTTGGCCTCGCGAACCCGCCGGGCGATCAACTGGGCGTACTGGGCGCCGTAATCGACCACGATCACCAGATCGTGGTCCTCAGCAGGACTCGTTGTCGAGTTCGGCGTTGGGTGTGTGGTCATCAGCGTCGGGCAGCCCTCTGCGATCGCAGGTGTGATGGGCCTGAGTCTACCGGGGAACCGATCCGGGTCCTCCGACCCGTTGCGCCCGGTTGCTACCGGCTGGTAAGCCGTGGTCATGGATGCGGACGTCATCGTCATCGGGCACGGCCTGTCAGGTCTGGTCGCCACCGCCGAACTCGTCGCCGCCGGCCGGTCGGTGATCCTGCTCGACGGCGAGCCGGCGCGGGCGCTCGGCGGCCAGGCGCACTGGTCATTCGGCGGACTGTTCATGGTCGACACCCCGGAGCAGCGACGCATGCGGGTGCGGGACTCCGAGGCCCTGGCACTGGCCGACTGGCTGGGCTCGGCCGGCTTCGACTCGCCGTCGGACTACTGGCCAAGACGCTGGGCCGAGGCGTACGTGTCCTTCGCCTCGGGCGAGCTGCGGAGCTGGTTGTACGGCCTGGGCGTGCGCTGGTTCCCGGTCGTCCAGTGGGCCGAACGCGGCGGCGGTCCGGTGCCCGGCCACGGCAATTCGGTGCCGCGCTTCCACATCACCTGGGGCACCGGGCCCGGCCTGGTACAGCCGTTCGCCGACCGCATCCGTGATCGGGAACGGGTCCGGATCCTCAATCGACACAAGGTTTCCGGGCTCTCGGCCGGTACCGATGGCGTCCGGGTCGACGGCCACGTGCTCGCGGCGAGTTCGGTGCCGCGCGGTGCTCGGAGCCCGGACGACTCGGCCGGGGAGTTCTCACTGTCGGCGCAGGCCGTGATCATCTGCGCCGGCGGGATCGGCGGAAACGTCGATCTCGTCCGGCAGAACTGGCCGAGGAAATGGGGCAACCCGCCGGAGAAGATGATCTTGGGCGTACCGGACTTCGTCGACGGCTCGATGCTGCAGGTGGCCGAGAACGCCGGCGGCCGGGTGATCAACAAGGAACGGATGTGGCACTACCCCGAGGGCGTGATCAACCATTCCCCGGTCTGGACCGGCCACGGCATCCGCATCCTGCCCGGCCCCTCGGCGTTGTGGCTTGACGCACGGGGCGAACGGCTGCCGTTCCCGCTGTATCCGGGGTTCGACGCGCTCGGTGCCCTGCGGCACATCACCAGCCACGGCGACGACTACTCCTGGTTCGTGCTGAACCTGGAGACCGTCGGCAAGGAGTTCGCCCTGTCCGGCTCGGAGCAGAACGCCGATCTCACCGGCAAGGACCTCAGGCAGTTGTCCACCCGGGTACGGCCCGGGCCGACACCGGAGGTGCGGGCCTTCATCGACCGCGGTGCGGACTTCCTGACGGCGAGAACCGTCGCCGGACTCGCCGAACGGATGAACGCGCTGACCGGTACCGAGCTGATCGACGCACAGCGACTGCAACGGCTGATCGAGACCCGTGACCAGCAGGTGGTCTCCGGGCTGGGCAAGGATCCGCAGATCACCGCGACCGCGGCGGCCAGGCGGTATCTGGGGGATCGGCTGACCCGGGTGGCCACGCCACATCCCTACCTGGACGTCCGACGACCCGGCGAAGGCGTTGCCGGCGTCGGAGGGCCGCTGGTCGCGGTACGGCTGCATGTGCTGACCCGCAAGACGCTCGGCGGGTTGGAGACCGACCTGGACGGACGGGTGCTGACCGCGGACGGGACCCCGCTGCCGGGTGTCTACGCGGCCGGCGAGGTGGCCGGGTTCGGTGGCGGAGGGGTACACGGATACCGGTCCCTGGAGGGCACGTTCCTCGGCGGCTGCCTGTATTCGGGCCGGGTCGCCGGTCGAGCGGCGGCGCGCGCCGTCGGCTGATCGGCCGTCGACTGTTCAGCGGTCAGACGGCCCGCCGAGCGATCGCCTCGTGGTGGCGTACCACCTCGGCGACGATGAAGTTGAGGAACTTCTCGGCGAACTCGGGATCGAGGTGGGACTCCTCGGCCAGTGCTCGCAGCCGCGCGATCTGCTGGGTCTCCCGGTCGGGATCGGCCGGCGGCAGGCCGTGGGCGGCCTTCAACTCGCCGACCTGCTGGGTGATCTTGAACCGTTCGGCCAGCAGATGCACCAGGGCGGCGTCCATGTTGTCGATGCTCAGCCGCAGCCGATGCAGCTCTGCCCATACGTCCTCGGTCACGAAGCAAGAGCCTATCCGGCCAGGGGTTTTCTGCTTGTGGCGGATAATGCAGGCGGCCGGATCGACAGGCCGGAATTGAGGGGCGAATTGTCAGTGGCATCGGGGAGAATATGCGGGTGCCAACAGAACTGCTGAGCGATCGCTCCCCCGCGGCGACCACTCTGGTGGGTCGTGCCGCGGAGCTGGGTCGGCTCACCCGGGCGCTCGGTCTCGGCTCGGACGTGACGCCCGGGCAGTCCGGGCCGTTGCGGCATGCCCTGGTCGCCGGCGATGCAGGAATCGGCAAGACCCGGTTGTTGGCGGCGCTGGGCGAGATCGTTGTCGTCTCCGGTCGGCGCGTCACCGTCGGCCACTGTCTCGATTTCGGCGACGCGTCGCTGCCCTACCTGCCCTTCACCGAGATCTTCGGCCAACTGCAGGCTGAGGCGCCCGACGAGATGGCCGCCATCGCCCGCCGCCATCGGGCCATCCACCGGCTGCTGCCCGACGAGCGGGCATTGCCCGACGACCTGACCGGCTCCGCCGGGCACGTCGCGCGGACCGAGTTGTTCGATGCGGTCGCCCGGGCCCTCGACCGGCTCGCGGCTGACCGCGGCCTGGTCATCATGATCGAGGATCTGCACTGGTCCGATCCGTCCAGCCGGGATCTGCTGACCTATCTGTTGACCCGCCGTTTCGAGCATCCGGTCTCCCTCGTGGTCTCCTACCGGACCGACGATCTGGTCCGCAGCCACCCGGTCCGGGCGGTGCTGGCGAACTGGTCGCGCCTCAACCAACTGGAGCGGGTCGATCTGCCGCCGCTCTCGGAGGCCGATATCGAGCAGGTGGTCGCCGAACTCCGACCGGACCTGGCAGCGGCCGACGTCGCTGCTGTGGTCCGCCGGGCGGACGGCAACGCGTTCTTCGCCGAGGAGCTGGCGGCCGCCGCGAATGTCCGGGGAATGGTGCCGTCGGATCTGGCCGGGCTGTTGCTGCTCCGGCTCGACGTGCTGTCCGAGACCGCCCGGCAGGTGGTGCGGGTGGCGGCCGTGGCCGGGCGGCAGGTCGGACACGAACTGCTGGCCGAGGTCGCCGACCTGCCGACCGCCGAACTCGACCAGGCGATCCGCGGTGCCGTCGAGGGGCAGGTGCTGGTCGGCCGGAACGACGGCTACGTCTTTCGACACGCGCTGCTGGCCGAGGCCGTCTACGACGACCTGCTGCCCGGTGAGCGGGTCCGGCACCACGCCCGCTACGTCCAGGCGCTGGCGAAACCCGGCATCGGCGGCACGGCCGCCGAGCTGGCCAGGCACGCCCGCGCGGCGCACGACATTCCCACAACGATCCGGGCCAGCATCGACGCCGGTGACGAGGCGATCCGGGTCGGCGGTCCCGACGACGCCCGGCAGCACTATCGCAACGCCCTGCAGTTGGCCGAGACCAACCCGATCCCCGACGTAGCCGACCAGACCGCCGGACTCGCCGCGCTGACCATCAAGACGGCCGACGCCCTGGAGACCGCCGGACATCTCGACCAGTCGATCGACCTGCTGAGGGATCGGCTGACCGACCCGGCGATGACGGGCACCGTCCGTGCGTCGCTGCTGCAGGCACTGGCCGCCTCGCTGCTCTACAGCGACTACGACCTCGACGAACGCACCCTGCTGACCGAAGCCCTCGAACTGATCGATCCGGAACGGGACCGGGAGCTCTACTGCAAGATCCTGTCCACCCGGGCGCGGTCGTTCATGACCCGCGGCCGGTACGAGGACGCCATCGAGTCCGCCCAGCGCGCGACCGCGCTGGCCAAGGAACTCGGCCTGCGGCGGACCGTCGCCTACCAGACCATCCTGCTGGCCAAGATCAAACAGCGGCTGGGTGATCCCGAGGCCTCGATCCGGGAGACCGAGCGGGTGCGGGACACCGCTGCCGCCGAGGGTGACACCGCGACCGAGCTGCGGGCCACCGACCAGATCGGCTCGATCCGTTTCGAACAGGGCCGGCTGGCCGACGCTCTGGCCGCCTTCGAACGGGGCGTCGAGCGGGCGACCTCGATCGGGCGCCGCTGGTCCCCGCACGGACTCGACTCCTCGGTGATGGCCGCCCAGACCGCCTTCGCACTCGGTGAATGGGACCGGACCCTGGAACTGTCTGCCGGTGACGAACACGTGCCGGATCTGAGCCGGGCGAATCTCGACCTGGGCATCCTCGCGGTCCGTGCCGGGCGCGGTGAGGTCAGCGGCTTCGAGTTGCTGCCCCGCCTGCGGCGCTGGTGGCGCTATGACGCGATGACGATCATCAACTCCCTGCCGGCCGTCGAGTTGTACGCCTGTGTCGGTGACTTCGACGCCGCACTCGAGCTGTACGACGACCTGCGGGAGGCGACCGATCGGGCCTACGGGCAGAAGTTCATCGGCAAGGTGCGGATGTCCGGCGTACTGCTGGCTGTGCTGACCACGGCCGTGATGTCCGGGCGGGACGCCGCACCGCTGCTCGATCGTGCCGAGCACGCGGTCGTCTCCGCGACCGAGGCGATGGAAAGCTTCCAGAAGATGCGGCCGCCGGGACCGGAGGCGTACGCCTGGCTGGCTCGGGTGCATGCCGAGCACGCCCGGTTCCGTGCGGCGATCGGCAGTCCGGATCCCTACGCCGACCAGGTGGCCGCCTGGGAGGCGGCGGTCCTGGGCTTCGCCACCTATCCCCAGCTCTTCGAATCCGCCCGGTCCAAGGCACGGCTGGCCGCTGTGCTGCTCTGCGGTGAGGCCGACGACCGCCGTCGGGCCCAGGAGTTGATCGCCGAAGCCGGTCAGGTCGCTCACCGGCTGGGCGCAAGACCGCTGCAACAGGAATTGGCCGCGCTGGGCGTCCGCCCTCGTCCGCCGGCCGGCTCGGCGGACACCAATCCGCTGACCACGCGGGAGCGCGAGGTGCTTGATCTTGTGGCCGACGGGCTGAGCAACCGGGAGATCGGACGTCGGCTGGTGATCAGCACCAAGACCGCCAGCGTGCACGTCTCCAACATCATGGCCAAGCTGGGCGCGGAGAGCCGGACCGAAGCCGTGGCGATCGCCCGGCGGCACGGACTCCTCGGCTGATCAGCTCTACCCGATCCCACGGAAGTTCGGCGCCCAGGGCGCCTCTGTCAACCCCACCCGTCGTAACACCGTCGCCGTCCGCTGCGCCAACGCCCGGAGGTTCCCGATCTCCTGATCGGTCGGCCAGTGGAGACGCGCCCAGTAGGCGCCGATCGCGGCCGACGGGTCGGGAGCGCCCACCGGCATCATCAGCAGGCTCTTGACGAAGGTCGGCCGGTAGGCCGACTGCGGGATCCGCGCATCCGTGGTGATGTCGGGAACGACTGCCGGTTCCCCGTGCATCATCGCCCAACCGGAGATGCAGCTACCGATCGGGAACCGCTGTCCCTTCCACAACGGGGCGATCGCATCCTCGTCGGCATAGAAACACTGATCGTTCTCACGCAGCACGAAGGTCGCACCGTCTGCCCGGCAACAGCTGCGGCCGAGGTGGCGCACCACCTCGCCGACCTCGACAACCGACTTCGCCGCATCAAGCTCGGCGTACAGATCCATTGCAGTTCCTTCGCGCGTGGTGAGTAGCATCGTCGGCCGTGGAACACCTACGTCTTGGACGAACCGGATTGCTGGTGTCGCGGCTGTGCCTCGGCACGATGACCTTCGGCCTGCAGAGCGACGAATCGACATCGTTCGCGATCATGGACGCCGCCGCGGAGGGCGGCATCGATTTCTTCGACACAGCTGATGTCTACCCGCTGGGCGGCGAGTTGGAACTCAAGGGTCGCACCGAGGAGATTGTCGGCAGCTGGCTGAAGGGGCGCCGCGACGAGTTCGTCGTGGCCACCAAGTGCGTGGGACGGATGGGCCCCAACCCGTGGGACCAGGGTGCCTCACGCAAACACATCATGGCTGCGGTCGAGGATTCCCTGCGTCGACTGCAGACCGACTACATCGACCTCTACCAATTGCACAGCGACGACCCCGAGACGCCGCTGGACGAGACTCTGCAGGCGCTGGACGACCTGGTGCGGCAGGGCAAGGTGCGGTATGTCGGTTGCTCCAACTTCCTGGCCTACCGGCTGGCCCGGGCGATCGGGCGCAGCGAGGCCCGCGACCTGGTCCGTTTCGAATCCGTGCAGCCGCGCTACAACCTGCTGTTCCGCCAGATCGAGCGCGAGTTGTTGCCGCTGGCCGTCGAGGAGCAACTCGGCGTGATCCCCTACAACCCCATCGCCGGCGGTCTGTTGTCGGGCAAGCACGACCGGACCGCGCCGCCGCCGGAGGGCCGGTTCACCCTGGGCAACGCCGCGTCGAACTACCAGAACCGGTACTGGCACGAGCGGGAGTTCGACACCGTCGAGCAGCTCCGCGACATCGCCGCCGAGTCCGGCCGGTCGCTGGTCACCCTGGCCGTCGGCTGGGTGCTGGCCAACCCCGCGGTCACCGCGCCGATCATCGGAGCAAGCCGACCGGACCAGTTGGCCGACTCGTTGGCCGCGGCCGAGGTCACGCTGGACGATGGGATGCTGGCGCGGCTGGACGAGCTGACCCGCGACTACCGGATGGGCGACGCTGCCCGCTGATCAGACCTGCCGGTCCGCGGTCAGCTCGTCACTGTCGGCACGGTGCTCGGGCAGGATGCCGATTCCACGCCGGGTGTAGTAGATCAGCACGCCGATGCCGATGATCAGCCAGGCGATGCCGCCGATCTTGGCGGCCGGTTCGGCGTTCCAGAGGACGAAGCCGATGATCGCGAAGCCGATGATCGGCGCCACCCAGTGCAGCAGGATGTTCCGCGACCGCCGCCGTACACCGAAGTAGCCGATCACGGCGACGTGCAGCAGCAGGAAGGCGGTCAGCGCACCGAAGTTGACCAGGCTGCTGATCAGCCCGAGCTGACCGACGAAGAACAGGCCGAGCACCAGAGTGATCGCGGCAACTAGCAGGATCGCCCGCTCGGGGACCTTGTTCCTGGCATTGATGTGGGCCAGGAAACGCGGCAACTGGCCGTCCCGGCTCATCGAGAACAGCAGCCGGGACGTGGCACTCTGCGCGGCTACCGCGTTGGCGATGCCGACGGCCAGCGCGTTCATCGCGAGGAAGGCGACCTGCCAGGCGTGGCTGGACACCGAGGCCACGATGTCGAAGAAGGCGTTGCCTGCCTGGTCCTCGGGGAAGGACGTCTTGCCCGGGACCAGCATGCCGGCCAGCCAGGTCTGGCTGATGAAGAAGATCGCGACGATGACCAGGCCGCCGATCATGGCGGTGCCCGCCGATTTGTGGCCGCCCTTGCTCTCCTCCGCCAGGGTGGCGATGCCGTCGAACCCGAGGAAGGACAGAACGGCGATCGACAACGCCGTGGCGACCAGCGGAGCGCTGAAGTACTGCGGGTTGAACAGCGGCGTCGTGGTGAAGGTCGCGCCGCCGATCCCCCGAGCGATCGCCGTGATCGCCATGATCACGAAGATGATAATGAAGATCACTTCGGCGGCCAGAAACAGCCGGTTGACCAAGGCGGTGAACGAGATCCCGATGTAGTTGATCGCAGTGTTGATCAACAGGAAGATGATCACCCAGACCCATTTGGGTACCCCGGTGAAGATTCCGGACATCGATTCAGCGGCGAAGACGTAGAGCAGTGTTGGCACCAACAGGTAATCCAGCAGGATGGTCCAGCCGGCGATGAACCCGAGCTTGGGATGCAGGCCCCGACCGACGTAGGAGTAGACCGATCCGGCGATCGGGAAGGCGCGGGACATCTGGGCGTAGGACAGAGCGGTGAAGATCATCGCGACCAGGCCGATGATGTAGACCAGCGGCACCATGCCCTTGGCTTCGTTGAAGACCGTGCCGAAGATCGCCCAGGGTGCGATCGGCACCATGAAGATCAGGCCGTAGATCAGCAGGTCGATCGTTGAGAGCCGCCGGCTGAGTTCCTGTTTGTAGCCGAACCCGGCGAGTTCCTGGGTCTGGTCATCCGGTGCTTCGGGCATCGCGACACCTTTCAGTGATGGGGACGAGCAGGGTTCAGTCGTGTTCGGCCAGGAAGCCGCCGATCACGCGGCGGAACTCCTCGGGCTCCCTCGACATGCGGCATATGGCTGGATTCGGCGAACACGTGGGATCGCGCTCCGTTGATCTTGTCCAGGAACGGCTGCCACACGTACGGCCGCGCCTCGTCGTACGCCCCGGCGACGACCAACGTCGGCAACCGGATGCCGGGCAGACGATCGACGATGCTCCAGTCCCGCAGGGTGCCGACCACATGGAACTCCGAGGGACCGTTCATGGTGTGGTAGACGGTCGGCTCCGCCTCGATCTGGTCGAAGGAGGCGGCCACCTCGACCGGGTTGGGCACGACCCGGCAGACGTGCCGGTCGTAGAACACCTTCATGGCTCGGGCGTACTCGGGATGCTCTGTCGTCCCGGCCCGTTCGTGCCGCAGCAGGGTCTCCTGCACGTCGGCCGGAAGTTGATCACGCAGCTCATTGGCGGCTCGCAGCCAGAGTTCCATCGAGGCAGGCGAGTCGCAGATCGTCAGACTGGCGATGCCGGCGCTGTCGGCCAGCACCACCTCCGGAGCCAGCATCCCGCCCCAGGACTGGCCGAGCAGATGGAACCGCTCGATGCCGAGGTGAGCGACCAGCGTACGGAGTTCCTCGACGAAGAGATCAACGGTCCAGAAGTCGGCCGGTGCCTTCGGCAGGTGCGTGCTTTCTCCGCAGCCGAACTGGTCGTAGTGGATCACGGCACGCCCCTGGGCGGCAAGATTGGCCATCATCAACTTGTAGTTGTGCGCGGCGCCCGGGCCGCCGTGCAGGACGACCAGCGGCGGCTTGGCGCCGTCAAGATCACCGGTGATCCGGTACCAGGTGTTCCCGTCGCGGAACGGCATCGTCCCGGTGCGGGTCGGATCCGGGAACCGGGAATCGTGGGTCTGGACCATCAGCACCTCCGCTGCATCACAGCCGCCGGACGATCGGACGGATCAGAATCTAGTACCTCAACCGACGTCGAACGGCTCGCGGTTCCTCGGCAGCCATCCGGTGCAGTCTCCCGACCCACCGGAGAAGGCGATCGGCAGACCGGTGGCCCGGGACCAGTCGGCAGAGTCGGTCGCCTGGAGATGCACGTGAGGCTCGGTGCTGTTGCCCGTATTGCCACACTGCCCGATCGGCGTGCCCGGTTCGACGACCTGGCCGGGACGTACCCGGATCGAACCCTGTCGCAGGTGGGCCAGCAGCACGTACGGCCCGGCCGGACCGGCGGCGATCACGACGTGATTGCCGGCGATGGCGCCCACCCCGGCGCGGGCCCGGGAAGCCTGCCCGAAGGCGTACGGCGTCAGGGTGATCGGCGAACGTCGCGCGGCATGATCGACTTCTCCGTCGTGGCAGGACTCGATCGTCCCGGCGACGGGCGAAAGGATCGATCGTCCGAAACCGACGAACAGCTCGGGCGGCTCGGGGGCGAAGATCGACCGCAGGGTACGCGGGGCCGACCGGTCCCGGTCGTCGACGGCGACGAAGTCGATCGCGTACCGCTGGCCGAACAGATCGACACCGTGACTGGGGACGCGGTCGGCAGGACTGTTCCGGGCCGTCCAACGGCCGCGGAACGGAAACTTCAGCAGGAGGGGTTCGACCCGGCCCGCCATCAGCCGACGATCACCTCGACGCGCTGGAACTCCTTGACCTCGGTGTAGCCGGTCGTTGCCATCGAACGGCGGAGCGCGCCGACCAGATTCATCGTTCCGTCGCTGACCCGTGACGGCCCGTGCAGGATCTCCGACAGACTGCCGACCGCGCCGACCTCGACGCGCTCGCCGCGCGGCAGCGACTCGTGCCAGGCCTCGGCGCCCCAGTGGAAGCCGCGGCCGGGCGCCTCGGTGGCACGGGCCAGGGGTGAGCCGACCATGACCGCATCGGCACCGCAGGCGATCGCCTTGGCGATGTCACCGGAACGGCCGACCGACCCGTCGGCGATCACGTGCACATAGCGGCCGCCGGACTCGTCCAGGTAGTCCCGCCGGGCGGCGGCGACATCGGAGACGGCCGAGGCCATCGGGACGGCGATGCCGAGTACGTCCCGGGTGGTGTGTGCCGCACCGCCGCCGAAGCCGACCAGCACGCCGGCGGCGCCGGTGCGCATCAGGTGCAGTGCCGCCTGATAGGTGGCGCAGCCGCCGACGATCACCGGAACGTCGAGTTCGTAGATGAACTCCTTCAGGTTCAGCGGTTCCGAGGCCGACGACACATGCTCGGCTGACACCGTCGTGCCCCGGATGACGAAGAAGTCGACACCGGAGTCCACCACGGCGCGGGCGTATTCGCTGGTGTTCTGCGGCGACAGTGAGCCGGCGGCCGGTACACCGGCCTCCCGGATCTCGTTGATCCGCTTGGCGATCAGCGCCGGGTCGATCGGCCGGGCGTAGATCTCCTGCAACCGCTGGGTGGCCGTCTTGGCGTCGGGGATCCGGGCGATCTCGGCCAACAGCGGCTCGGGGTCGTCGTACCGGGTCCACAGGCCCTCGAGGTTCAGCACACCCAGCCCGCCGAGCCGGCCCATGGCGATCGCCGTTGCCGGGGACATCACCGAGTCCATCGGCGCGGCGATGATCGGGAAGTCGAAGGTCAGCGCGTCGATCCGCCAGGCAAGGTTGACCTCCTCCTGACCACGGGTGCGTCGCGACGGAACGATCGCGATGTCGTCGAATGCGAAGCCCTGCTGGGCGCGCTTGTTGCGACCGATCTCGTACATGCCTGCCCTCGGATCACTTGGGGGAGTAGTAGTTCGGCGCCTCGACCGTCATCTGGATGTCGTGCGGATGGGACTCCCGCAGACCCGCGGAGGTGATCCGGACGAACCGGCCGCGCTCCTGCAGTTGCTCGATGGTGGTGGCGCCGGTGTAGAACATGGACTGCCGCAGGCCGCCGATCAGCTGATAGGCGACGGCGCCGACCGGGCCGCGGTAGGGCACCTGGCCCTCGATGCCCTCGGGCACCAGCTTGTCCTCGGCCTTCACGTCGCTCTGGAAGTAGCGGTCCTTGGAGTACGACCCCTTCCGCCCGCGCCCGGACAATGCCGGCAGCGACGCCATCCCGCGGTAGGACTTGTACTGCTTGCCGTTGATGAAGACCAGCTCGCCCGGGCTCTCGTCGCAGCCGGCCAGCAGCGAGCCGAGCATCACCGTGTCGGCCCCGGCGACCAGCGCCTTGGCGATGTCGCCGGAATACTGCAGGCCGCCGTCGCCGATCACTGGTACGCCGGCCGGCTTGGCCGCCCGGGCTGCGTTGTAGATCGCGGTCACCTGGGGGACACCGACACCGGCGACGACCCGCGTGGTGCAGATCGAGCCCGGCCCGACACCGACCTTGACGCCGTCGACACCGGCATCGACCAGGGCCTTGGCTCCCTCGTAGGTGGCGACATTCCCGCCGACCACGTCGACGTGCTCGGCCAGCGGCTCGGTCTTGAGCTTGCGGACCATGTCGTGCACCGCCTGGGAGTGGCCGTGGGCGGTGTCGACGATCAACATGTCGACGCCCTCCTCGACCAGGGCCATGGCCCGTTCCCACGCGTCACCGAAGAATCCGACTGCGGCTGCGACGCGCAGCCGGCCTTGATCATCTTTGCTGGCGTCGGGAAACTGGTCTGATTTGACGAAGTCCTTCAGCGTGATCAGGCCGCACAGCCGGTCATGATCATCGACCAGCGGCAGCTTCTCGATCTTGTTCTTCGCCAGCAGCTTCAGCGCCTCGTCCTTGCTGATCCCGACCCGGCCGGTGACCAGCGGCATCCGGGTCATCACCGCGCCGACCTTGCGCTCCGGATCAGTCTCGAAGCGCATGTCGCGGTTGGTGACGATGCCCAGCAGCAACTGGTGTTCGTCGACCACCGGGATGCCGGAGATGCGGTAGTGCGCACACAACTCGTCGGCCTCGCGCAAGGTGGCGTCCGGCGAGATGGTGATCGGCTCGTCGATCATGCCCGCCTCGGAGCGCTTGACCTGGTCGACCTGCCTTGCCTGGTCCTCCAGCGGCATGTTGCGGTGCAGCACGCCAAGCCCGCCCTCCCGGGCGATGGCGACGGCCATCCGCGCCTCGGTGACCGTGTCCATCGGCGAGGACAGCAGCGGGATCTTGATCGAGATGTTCTTGGAGACCTGTGCGCGGGTATCCACCTGGGACGGGATGACGTCCGACTCCGCCGGTTGCAGCAGAACGTCATCGAAGGTGAGGCCGAGCGTTTCGAACGGTCCGGGAACGCCGGCTGGCGAGAGATCGGGGCCCTGGGTCACAGGAAAACACCTTCCGACGGCAAAAGGGGTGGCGGTGACCTCCATGGTAACCGTCCACTCCCCGACTTTCCTCCTCCGCCCATTCCCGCGAGGAATGGGGGGTAGCTCACATGCTGGCAACCGTTTGCCACTCGTTGCCGGGCTGTGCTTGGCTTTGCCCGTGGCATCAATGACGACGAGGGAGGCCGCCGGACGTTCGGTGACCATTCACGATGTCGCAGCCCGAGCAGGCGTTGCCGCCTCGACGGTCTCCCGGGCGCTGAACAACCCCGGCAGGGTGAACGCCGCGACCCGGGAACGGGTGCAGCGGATCGCCGCCGAGCTCAACTACGTGCCGAGCAGCCAGGCCCGGGCGCTGTCCTCGGGCCGGACGCGTACGGTCGCGCTGCTCGTCCCCGACATCACCAATCCGTTCTATTTCGACCTGATCCGCGGCACCCAGCATCAGTTGAAGGCGGCCGGCTACAGCCAGGTGCTGCTGGACACCGAGGAATCGGCCGGCCAGGAGTCGGAGTCGCTGGAACGGTTGCGGAAGACCTGCGACGGGGTGATCCTGACCGCGTCGCGACTGACCGACGAGCAGATCGTCGCCGCCTCCCGGGTGCACCCGCTGGTCACCGTCAACCGCAACGTGCATGGCGTTCCGAGTGTGTTGCTCGACGTCCCGTCGGCGATCAACCAGGCGATCGATCATCTGCTGTCGCTCGGCCATCGGCGGATCTGTTATGTCTCCGGGCCGCCCAACTCCTTCTCCAACCGCTGGCGCTGGCGGGCCATCAACGAGGCGATCCGATCACGGCGGCGTCCGGGTGACCTGGAGATCGAGGCGGTCCGGATCGGGCCGTTCGCACCACAGACCACCTCAGGGGCCGGGGCCGCCGATGCCATGATCAACACCGGTGCGACGGCGGCGATCGCATACAACGACCTGTTGGCGATCGGCATGCTGCACCGGTTCGCGGCTCGCGGCCTGTCGGTGCCCGACGACGTCAGCATCGTCGGCTGCGACGACATCTTCGGCGCGGACTTCTGCAATCCGCCGTTGACCACGATGACCGCCCCCGTCGAACAGGCCGGCCGGGCCGCGACCACCATGCTGCTCGGCCTGTTGAATCCGCTGACCCCGGGACAGGTCAGTCCGCGCGGCGGCGAGCGTCGCGTGCTGCTGCCCACCCACCTGACCATCCGGGCCAGCACCGGACCGGTCACCCCGACACCCGGCACAACGCGCAGAAGCACCCCCGCCCGATCGTCCGAGGAAGGACACCGATGACCACCACCTCCGGCCTCCGCCCGACCGCCACTGCCCGGCGGCTCGCCCCCACCCGGACCGGCTGCTGCCGGCCGATCCCGGGGTTCGTGAGCTTGCCCGGTCGATCTACCGGTCGGTCGCCGGCGCGCCCATCTACTCCCCGCACGGTCACGTCGATGCCGCGATCATCGCCGAGAACCGCCCGTTCGGTAACCCGGCCGAGTTGTTGATCACTCCCGATCACTACGTCACCAGGTTGATCCACGCCCATGGTGTCGGGCTTGATCAACTCGGCGTGCGGAATCCGGCCGCCGACCCGCGGGAGATCTGGCGGATCTTCTGCGCCCATTGGCAGGTCTTCGCCGGGACTGTCGTCCGCTACTGGTTCGAGAGCGAGCTGTCGGAGGTGTTCGGCATCAACGTGCAGCCGAGTGCCGAGACCGCCGACGACATCTACGACCAGTTGGCGCAGAAGCTGGCCCAACCCGATTTCCGGCCGCGGGAACTGTTCGACCGCTTCAACATCGCGGTGCTCGCCACCACCGACGACCCGGCCGCTGATCTCTCGGCCCACCGGCTGCTTGCCGATGACCCCGACTTCTCCGGGGCCGTCGTCCCGACCTTCCGCGCCGACCGCTACATGTCGCCCGACGTCACCGGGTGGCCGGGCTTCCTGGACGAACTCGCTTCCGCCTCCGGCATCGACACCGGAAGTTACCGCGGGCTGGTCGACGCGCTGCGCAACCGGAGGGCGTACTTCCAGGAGCACGGTGCGACCGCGACCGACTCGGGCATGGCGGACGCGTACGCCGTGCCGATCAGTGATGCCGAGGCGGAAAGGATCCATCGGGCCGGCCTGGCCGGGACGGTGACACCGGCCGAGTCGGCCGCCTACCGCCGGAACCTGCTCTACCAGTTGGCTGCGATGGCCGCCGAGGACGGTCTGGTGATGCAACTGCACGCCGACGTCCTCCGCAACTACGACCAGGCGTCCTTCGACAAGTACGGCCCGGACACCGGTCATGATCTTCCCGGCCCGGCCACCTTCACCGCCGGTCTGCGCCAGGTGCTGAACGACTTCGGCAGGAGCGAGACCTTCCGGCTCGTGCTCTTCACCACCGACGAGACGGCGTTCTCCCAGCAGATCGCCCCGCTCGCCGGCTTCTACCCCAGCGTCTACGTCGGCGCACCGTGGTGGTTCATCGACACCCCGGCCGCGATCGGCAGGTTCCGTGCGTCGGCGACCGACAGCGCCGGCTTCGGCAAGACCTCGGGCTTCATCGACGACACCCGCGCGTACTGCTCGATCCCGGCCCGGCACGACATGTCCCGACGCCTCGATGCCGGGTTCCTGGCCGGCCTCGTCGCCACCCATCAGCTGGGCGAGGACGAGGCGCATGAGATCGCCGGCGATCTTGCCGGTCGGGTCCCGGTGAACACCTTCCGGCTGGAGAAGTACCTCTAGGAGTGCGACAGGTTGCCGTCGGCGAAGTCCTTGAAGATCGTCTGTGCGTGGGAGCCGAGTAGCACGACCGACTGACTGCCCCGCCAGCCGAATCCGCCGGTGGCGACCGCCCGCCCGACCTTCGACGGCCGGATGGTCCAGGCCCAGGCGGCGTACTGCAGGGCGTTCTCGGCGGGGAGGTTCGTCTCGGTCAGCCGGCTCGCCGCGTTGACCAGACTGCCGAACCGGGTGGGCCCGAGGGTCTTCATCGCCAGGACGAGCCCGGCCAGCAGCCGTTGCTGGTTGGCCGATCGGCCGAAGTCGCCGTTGGGCAGCATGTGCCGTTCCCTGGCGAACTGCAGCGCCTTCTCGGGCTTCAGCCGTACGACGCCCTTCGGGATGCCGCGACCGGGGATCCCCGGGCTGTCGACGGTGACACCGCCGATGGCCCGGACCAGCCGCTGGAAGCCCAGGAACCCGGTCACCACGTAGTGATCGACGGGCAACCCGGTGAGCTTCGCGACGGCCGCGGTCTGCCCGGCCGGGCCGCCGAACACCATTGCTGCGTTGATCTTCTCCCCGTCGATCCAGGAGTCCCGCGGGATGCCGACGATCGCTGCGCCGCCACGGCCGTCGACGCCGCAGACATGCAGCGTGTCGCCACGGCTGCGGGTGATCGACTCACCCTGCTTCTCCCGGGCGTCGGAGCCGATGATCAACGCGAACTGCCGGTCTCCGGCGGACAGCGCGTGCAGGCCCAGGCTCGGCCATCTGCCGGCCACGACGGTCCAGCCTTCGCGCCGTTGCACGGCGAAGGTGAGGTCGTCGCCGTGAGCGAGGACGCCGACCGGTGTGCCGCGCCACCGCCCGGCGCTGCCGGTGACCACCACCTCGTCGGTGTTCGGCCGACGCCGCTGCTCCAGGATCGCCGTCGCTGCCGTGGTCCGGACGTCGTTGCCGCTGTACAGGGCGGTGGCGAGTTCGGCGAGGCCGCCGGTGAGCCCTTTGGTGGTCACCGTGACCTTCCCGGCCGATGCAGTCGGGTTCGCGGGCTTCGGGCCAGCAGATGCCTGGTCCGTGGCGGCCGCTGTCGCGGTCGGCACCGTCGGGCTCGGGCCGGAAGGCGTCTTGCCCGTGCAGGCGGTGACGACTGCGGCGGGCGCCGCGGCCAACAGCGCGAGCAGGCTCCGGCGAGGCATCCGGTGCGTGATGATGGACCGCGGACGGCCGGAGCGCGCATCAGCGATCAACGACTGGCTGATCCCTCCCGAGCCGGACATCACGCTCCCTCGTCGTACGCACCGATCCTGACCCACGGTACAAATGATCATGCTGCTTGTCGACGGCGGACCAAAGAGGGCCCCTCCCGTCCGGGAGAGGCCCTCTGAGTTGATCAATCGTGATCGGACAACCGATCAGTGGCTGTGTCCGGCGGCCGGCTCTTCGTCCTCCGGCTTGTCCACCACCAGGGTCTCGGTGGTGAGCAGCAGCGAGGCGATAGAGGCGGCGTTGGCCAGTGCCGAACGGGTGACCTTGACCGGGTCGATCACACCGTCGGCGATCATGTCGCCGTACTTGCCGGTGGCCGCGTTGTAGCCCTCGGTCGGGCCCAGCTCGGCCACCTTGGAAGTGATCACGTAACCCGGCTGGCCGCCGTTCTCGGCGATCCAGCGCAGCGGCTCGACGACCGACTTGCGGACGACGTTGACGCCGAGCTCCTCGTCGGCCGGCAGGTCGAGCCCACCGTCCAGCGCAGCGGCCGCATGGACGAGCGCCGCGCCGCCACCGGCGACGATGCCCTCCTCGATCGCGGCCCGGGTCGCGGACACGGCGTCCTCGATCCGGTGCTTCTTCTCCTTGAGCTCGACCTCGGTGGCCGCGCCGACCTTGATCACGCAGACGCCGCCGGCGAGCTTGGCGACCCGCTCCTGCAACTTCTCCCGATCCCAATCGGAATCGGTCCGCTCGATCTCGGCGTTCAGCTGGGCGACCCGGGCCGAAACGTCCTCGGCCTTGCCGGCGCCGTCGACGATGGTGGTGTCGTCCTTGGTGACAACCACCCGGCGAGCCCGGCCGAGCACGTCGAGACCGACCTGGTCGAGCTTGAGGCCGACGTCGGAGCTGATCACGGTGCCACCGGTCAGGATGGCGATGTCCTCCAGCATGGCCTTGCGACGATCACCGAACGCCGGAGCCTTGACGGCGACCGAGGTGAAGGTGCCCTTGATCTTGTTCACGACCAGGGTGGACAGCGCCTCACCGTCGACGTCCTCGGCAATGATCACCAGCTTGCCGGACGCGCCGATGACCTTCTCCAGCAGCGGCAGCAGATCGTTCATCGAGCTGATCTTGCCCTGGTGGATCAGGATGTAGGGATCCTCCAGCACCGACTCCTGACGATCACCGTCGGTGACGAAGTACTGGCTGATGTAACCCTTGTCGAACTGCATGCCCTCGGTGAACTCGAGTTCGGTACCGAAGGTCTGCGACTCGTCGACGGTGATCACACCGTCCTTGCCGACCTTGTCGAACGCCTCGGCGATCAGCGAGCCGATCTCCTCGTCGCGGGACGAGACGGTGGCAACCGATGCCATGTCCGCCGTGGTCTGCACTTCACGTGCGTCGGCCTGCAGGCGCTCGGTGATCTTGGCGACCGCAGCGTCGATGCCCCGCTTGAGGGCGATCGGGTTGGCGCCGGCCGCAACGGCCTTCAGGCCCTGGTGCACCATGGCCTGAGCCAGCACAGTCGCGGTGGTCGTACCGTCACCAGCGATGTCGTTGGTCTTGGTCGCAACTTCCTTGGCCAGCTGAGCGCCGAGATTCTCGTACGGATCGTCGAGCTCGACCTCACGGGCGACGGTGACGCCGTCGTTGGTGATGGTCGGGGCGCCCCACTTCTTGTCGATGACCACGTAACGGCCCTTCGGGCCGAGGGTCACCTTCACCGTGTTGGCCAGGGTGTCGACGCCCCGCTCCAGCGCCTGCCGCGCCTCCTCATCGAAAGAGAGGATCTTGGGCATGAACTATCCCTTCTGGAGTTTCGTCGGACTTACTTGGAGACGACGGCGAGGATGTCGCGGGCGTTCAGCAGCAGCAGGTCCTTGTTGTCGTAGCGAACCTCGGTGCCGCCGTACTTGCTGAAGATCACGACATCGTTCTCGGCGACGTCGAGCGGAACCCGCTGGCCGTTGTCGTCGATCCGTCCCGGGCCGGTCGCCAGGACCTTGCCCTCCTGCGGCTTCTCCTTGGCGGTATCCGGAATGACCAGGCCGGACGCGGTCGTCTGCTCGGCCTCGAGCGGCTCAACGAGGACCCGGTCCTCGAGCGGCTTGATCGTGACTGCCACGTTCAAACCCCTTTCAGTTCTTGTGTGGTTTTACGAGTTCAGGTAAGGCGGTAAGACACGAGACGTCGTCGCGGGTGCCGTCCGGTGTCCACCGGTCACTCTGGCACACTCAGTCCGAGAGTGCTAAGCCGAGATTAGCACTCGGTCACCGTGAGTGCCAGATCACTCCCCGGCCGTCTGAGCCCGGCGGCATAGTTGGGTGGGTGACCGTAGGCAACACGTCTCACCGCGGCATCCTCGCTCTGCCCGGCAGGCTGCCCTACCGGTTGGACCGGTTGCTGCCCCCGGAGCAGCTGGGCTGGTGCGTCGACCGGTTCTGGATGACCGAATGGGACATTCCGCAGGGTCGTGCAGTGACGGCGAGGATCCTGCCGCATCCGACGGTCAACCTGACCCTCGAGGGCGACGGGCTGGTGATCACCGGCGTGGCGTCCGGGGTCTTCGCCCGGACACTGACCGGCCACGGTCAGGTCTTCGGGATCAAGCTCCGGCCGGGCGCTGCCCGACTGCTCACCGACGTGCCGATCCGGTCGTTGTCCGGCACCGGCCAGCCGGCGGAGGGCTTGCTGGCGGCGGGCGCCAACTGGCCTCAGCCCTGCGGGAGCAGACCTCGGACGCCGGCCGCGCCACCGCGTTCGCCGATCACATCGCCGGTCTCGGACTGGCGCCCGATGCGGACCTGATGATGGTCCAGCGAGCAGTCGACCTGTTGGTCGCCGATGCCGGCGTCAAACGGGTCGCCGACGCGACGCGCCGGCTGCAGATCAGCGACCGGAGCCTGCAACGGCTCTTCGCCGACTACCTCGGACTGACGCCGGGCTGGGTGCTGCGCCGCGGCCGGTTGCACGCTGCCGCCGAACGCCTGGTGACGCTGGCCGGCCGGCACTCCGAGCCTCTTGCCGAGTTGGCCGCGGAATTCGGATACGCCGACCAGGCGCACCTGACCAACGACTTCCGGCGTTTCATCGGCATGCCTCCGGGGAACTGGCTTGTTGCATTGGTGCGGGAGCACAGTTCGGGCCTGTCGCAGCCGATCAATCCCCCGAGTTGATCGTCCTGCGGCAGGCCCTGTCCATATAGGTACCTCAGGGATGGCGTCGTCGTGGGGCCAATCCGCAGATTTGGCCCCCGAAGCCCTCACGGCGGATCTAGAGTTGCGACGAGTAGCCCCGTGTCCGTTCCGGACGTGGCCCCCGGTTGGCCCTGCGCGGCCGCATAGCCGGCGGAGCCCCGGGGCGCCGAAGGGGTGATCGTCGGAGTGGGGGGAATCGTAGGAGTGCCGGCAGCGGATGTGTTCGCATGCCTGGGTCGTGCCCTGGATGGCGGGGGCGCCGACCAGGTCGGCGAGTTGATCGAACGCCACTGGTCGTACGTGATCAGGACCGACGCCTCGCTGCTGCTGCGGGCCACCCGGGCGTTGTCCGGTGACGCCCTGCACCGTCATCCGGCCGCTGCCCTGGTGCAGGAATTGTTCGCCCCGATCCGGCCGGCGATCATGCGGCGCAACGACCCGCTGCTCGATCGGGCGATCGACGGCCATGCCGGTCTGGATGATCATCGGGCCAGGGTCGGCGTCGGGCTGGCGGCGATGATCGCACTGACCCGACGCGGCCGGTTCGCCGAGGCGGCCGCGCTGGGCCGCCGGGTCGTCGACCTCGGAATCGAACTACTCGATCCGGGCTTCCTGGACGGCTCGAGCGTGCCGGCCCTCGAACTGCATGCCGGGATCGCCCATCTGATGGCCGCGGACCTGGCCGGCGCCGAGCGGCATCTGTCGGCCGCCTATCGGGATCTCTCGCCGTTCGCCAACCACGGCCTGGATGCCGCCGGCAAGCTCGGCTTCCTGTACGCCCTGCGCGGCGAATCCCATTTGGCGTCGACCTGGCTGGAGCGAGCCCAGAGCCTGGAGCCCGGCGCGGGTGACTGGTGGTTGCGGTCGACCGAACGGCAGAGCATCGCGGCGGCCAGCATGCTGCTGGCCATCGACCGGCTGGACTGGCCCGACTTCCACCGGCACAACGTGACCGAGGACATGGCGGTGCCCAGTGAGAACTGGATGTACGTCGTCTACGCGCGGGCCCGTGCGGGTCTGTTCCTCGGCAACCAGCGGATCCTGATCAACGAACTGCACGACTTCCGCGACCAGGTGCCGTTGATCTTCTCCGCCCACTCCCTGCCCGGCATGTTGCTGGACAGTGCCGAGCTGGATCTGTTGGTCAGCCTCGGCGACCTGGACGCGGCCGCGGAGGTCGCCGCCAGGCTCGGTGACGATCCGTTGGAACGGGTCGCCGCGGCCCGTTTCCGGCTGGTCACCGGCAGCCCGGCGGCGGCGGAGGAGATCGTCGCCGACTCCCGTTGGCCGGTACGGATCAGCCGGCGGGTGCGGCTCAATCTGCTGCTGCTCCACGTCACCGCCGATCTCGCCCTCCGGCTGAATTCCGACGACCGCATCCGGCTGCTGCGGCGTGCCGCGGTGGAGACCGCCAACGAGGTCGATCCCTGGCTGTTCACGATGGCGGTGCACGACCCGGCCACCGTCGACCTGCTCGGTCGACACGCACCGGAGACCGCACCGTTACTGTCCCGGCTCGCCGAGATCGCCCCGCCTCGGCCGTTCCGACTGTCCCGCTCGCCGGCTCGGCTCACTCCGCGAGAGCAGGTGTTGCTCGGCCGGCTGGCCGGCGACGGGGGGCTGAATGAGATCGCTGCCGACCTGCACGTCTCCCCGGCGACCGTCCGCAACCAGCGCAAGAGCCTGTATCGCAAGCTCGGGGCGACCTCCCGGGCCCATGCCGTCGAGATCGGGCTGCGCGCCGGTCTGCTGCCGACGGACTCCCGGCCCGGAGGCTGACTTCGGTACGGCGTTAGGTTCGTCGTATGGACAAGAAACCGGTGGTGCTGGAGATCGACCTCGGCCTGGGCCTGCAGAGCTCGGATCCGCAGGATCCGGTCAGCGCCGTACGATCCCGCAACGTCCCACGGCTGCCGACGATCGTGTCGGGTCTGCGGCACGGCGCCAAGGACGACGACGTCGTGGCAGCGGTCGTCCACATCACCCCGCAGCTGACGGTGTGGCAGGCCGAGGAGCTCGGTCGGGCACTGCAGGCGTTCGCCGCGGCCGGCAAGAGGGTGATCGCCTGGACCGAGAGTTTCGGTGAACTGGGGCCCGGCACCGTCGGTTACTACCTGGCCACCGCGGCGGACCAGATCTGGTTGCAACCCAGCGGGTCGCTCGGCCTGCAGGGCATCGCGCTGAACGTGATGACCGTCCGCGGGGTGCTGGACAAGATCGGCGCCGAACCGCAGATCGGCCAACGACACGAGTACAAGACCGCAGCCGAGATGTACACCTCCACTCGGATCAGCGAACCCAACCGGGAGATGACCGGCCGGATGTGTGATTCGGTGACCGGGCAGGTGGTTTCGGCAACCGCCGCCGCGCGCGGGATCCAACCCGACCAGGTCACCGATGCGATCGCCGCAGCTCCGCTGTCGGCCCAGCAGGCGATCGACCGCGGCCTGGTGGACCGGCTCGGCTACCGGGCCGACGTCTACCGCGCGATCCGCGAGGAATTCGGGCGACCGGACGACGATGATGTCCAGATCCGGCTGGTCTTCGCCCACCGATATGCCCGTTCGATCACCAAGGAGGCCATCCGCCGGACCCGCCTGGGCAGGACCAGGCGCCGGCCGATCATCGCCGTCGTCGACGTTCAGGGTGCCATCGTCACCGGCCGCGGCAACCGGCAACTCCCGTTCGGCCAACCCCAAGCCGGGTCGGACCACGTGATCGCCGCACTGCGTGCCGTCCCGCAGAACGATCAGGTACGCGGTGTCGTGCTGCGGGTGGACAGCCCGGGCGGATCCTATGTCGCCTCCGACGCGATCCGCCATGCGGTGCTGCAGGTCAAGAGATCCGGCCGGCCGGTGGTCGCGTCGATGGGTGCGCTGGCTGCCTCCGGCGGGTACTTCGTCTCGATGGCCGCCGACCAGATCACCGCCCTGCCGAGTACGCTGACCGGTTCGATCGGTGTGCTCGGCGGCAAGGTCGTGATCAAGGAGACGTTGAACAAGATCGGGATCGTCCGGGAGACGATCGGCGATCGGCCGGCGACGATGTTCTCACCGACCCGGGTCTTCGAGCACGACGAGTGGCTCAGGATCGAGTCGTGGCTCGACACGGTCTACGACGACTTCACCCACAAGGCCGCGGAGGACCGTGGCCTGTCCTACGACGTCCTCGAACCGGTGGCCCGCGGTCGCGTCTGGACCGGCGCCGATGCCAAGGAGCGTGGCCTGGTCGATGATCTCGGCGGCTTCCAGGACGCGGTGATCGCGACCTGCCGCAGGGTCGGTGTCGATCTCGATCATGTCCAGGTGCAGCGGTTCCCCCAGCTGCCGATGCTGGCCAGGCTCCGTCCGGCCGAGTCCAGCGAGTCGCCCGCGGCTGCCGTCCTCGGCGGACGCCCGCCCGGCCCGCTGGAGACGCTGACCCAGGCGCTCGGTGTGGATTCCTTCGGCCTCTTGACCGTGCCCTGGCGCTTCGATTTCAGCTGAACCCTGACGACCCTCCATGGGTTCCTCGCCGCACCGGTTCCTCGACCGCGCACCAGTTCCTCGGCCGCGCACCAGTTCCTCGGCCGCGCACCGGCTGCAGTTGGTGCGCCGCCGAGCAAGCGGTGCGGGAGAGGGCGATCAGCGCACTCGACGGCCGATCAGTACGCGGGCGCCGACCGGTGTCCTGGAGATGATCATGGTCGCCTCCTGGTCGCCGGCCGGTTTCAGCCGCCTGCGCAGCGCCGCCGGGTCGCCGTCGATGCCGCGCTTCTTGATCTCCAGGCGGCCGATGTCGTGGTCGTGGACCCAGCGGCGCAGGATCTTCTCGCTGTACGGCAGCACCTCACTGATCTCGAAGGCCGTGGCGTACGGCGTCGGTGTCAGCCGGTCGGCGGACAGGTAGGCGATCTGATCGTCGAGCAGCCAGGCGCCCAGCTCCTCACCGAGTACGGTGATGGCGCCGGAACGGATGACCGCCCCGTCCGGTTCGTAGAGGAAGCGGCCCGGGCCGGCCACCGCAGGCCGCCCACCGGTCCGGTCGGCCACCAGCCGGTGATCGGGCATGATCAACGCCGATCGACTGTCCGGGACCGAGCCCGGCCCTGACCAGAGGCTGACCTCGACCGTCTCGCCACGATCGCTGACCCATTCGGCCTCGACCGCTGCGGGGATCTCCCGATGCGGCAGGGCCGGCCCGAGCTTGATCCCGACCGTCCGCGAGCCGTCCAGGAGCGCGGTGACGAAGGCCCACCGGGGCGTGAAGTCCTCGGTCCGCCACAATCGTCCCGACGTCGTCCGCCGGGCCGGATCGAGGAAGACGCCGTCACCGGCGCCGATCAGGGCGTCGGCCACCTCCTCGGCGTCCCCGGTGATCACCTCGGCGCGCCCCGCCAGGTTCGCGGCGGCGATCTCGGCCGTGTGTGGATCCCGCTCGACCGCGATCACCTCGAGGCCGGCCTCGGCGAAGGCCATCGCGTCCGAACCGATTCCGCAGCCGAGATCGATCACCCGCCGCACGCCCGCGAGCACGAACCGCCCCGCGTGGTGCGCAGCGACCGACGGCCGGGTGGCCTGCTCGAGTCCGTCCCGGGTGAAGAACAGCGAGGCGGCGCGGTCGCCGAACTTGCCGGACGCCCGCCGCCGCAGGGTCACCTGCTCCAGCGCCGCGGCGGCGACCTCGGGCGGATGGTGCCGGCGCAGCCGCTGCGCTGCCGCCAGCGATCCCGGATCGGGTTCGGCGGCGGCATCCGCCAGGGCCTCGGCGGTCACCGGATGGGGCAACACGCCCCTGACTGTAGGCGGCCCCGGCCGGGTCAGTCGATCAGGACGGGGGAACTCATCGGACTGCTACACGATGGTCGTCTGGCGCGCTCTCGGCACCGACACCGGGAAGTGCTGCATGCCGCGGATCAGGCTGCCAGCGCGGCGTACGCGTTTGCCGGCCGGCTGCAGATCGGGGAACTCGGTGGCGATGGTGCGCAGCGCCATGCTCGCCTCGAGGCGGGCCAGCGGCGCGCCGACGCAGTAGTGGATGCCACCGGAGAACGACAGATGTTCACCGGCGTTGGACCGGGTGATGTCGAACCGGCCCGGATCGGTGAAGACGGCCGGGTCGCGGTTGGCACCGCCGAGGGCGGTCATCACGAACTCGCCGCGGGCAACCGGCCGGCCGAGTACTTCGGTGTCGACCATCGCCATCCGTCCGGTGCGCTGGACCGGCGGGTCGTAGCGCAGTCCCTCCTCGACGACCTTGTCGGCGAGCTCAGGTTGCTCGGTGAACAGCCGCCACTGGTCGGGATGGGAGAGCAGCGCGAGCACCGTATTGCCGATCAGGTTGACCGTCGTCTCGAAACCGGCGATCAGCAGCAGGGTGCACAGCGGCACCATCTCCTCGGGGCGTACGGCTTCGGTCGAGCTCTGGTTGGCGGCCACGATCCGGCCGATCAGGTCGTCCTTGGGCTCCTGCCGGCGGAGCTCGAAGATCTCGGTGAAGATCTCGGCCAGCCGCGCCCGGGTCGCCATCAGTTCGCGGGCATGGGCGAGCGACTGGATGCCGCCCAGAGCACTGCCGAACCGGGCGCCGTGCATGGCGAACTCCTCGGCATTGGCATCCGGGATGCCGAGCAGGTCGGTAATCACCGCGATCGGCAGCGGGGCGGCGAAGGAGGAGACCAGGTCGAACGGCTCGTCCCTCGGCAGTTTCTTGATCAGGTCGTCCAACACCGACTGCACCCGCGGTGCGAACGCGGGAATCCGGCGCGAAGTGAAGTCCGGCGCCACCAGCCGGCGCAGCCTGGTGTGGTCGGGCGGATCGAGATCCAGCAGGGACAGCTGGTTGTCGCGTCCCTCGGTCTGGCCGACTCCGAAGTTCCGGGAGCGGAGCACCTCGTTGCAGGCTGCGTGACTGACCGTCGCGTGGTTTCCCAACGGGGTGGGCACCAGGAGGCCACGCCGCCGGATCTGTTCATAGATCGGGTACGGATCCTGTCGACCCGCTTCCAGCAGCAGCCGGGCGGCGGGATTCCGCCGGACGTGCCCCTGGTAGGCAACCCTCAGCCGGGTCCCGTACAGCTCCCGGATGAACGCCACCTGCTGTCGACCGATCGCCATCGTCCCGCCTCCCCGTCCCGAAGTCCGGTCTCCATCCTGACGCGATGGCGGGGCGACGCAACCGACAGATGTCACTGATCTTTCCCTGATCAGCTTCCTCCCAGATCGAGTCAGACCAGAGGTCGGCTGACCGGAAGTGTGGAGTCGGCGCCGAACTCCAGGGTCGACGGCGGCAATCCCCGGGTCACCATCTCCGCACCCAGTGCCGCGATCATGGCTCCGTTGTCGGTGCACAGGGCCGGCTTGGGCCGCCGCAGCCGGATTCCGGCCTGCTCGGCTCGTTCGGCGAGCAGCGCACGCAGTCGGCCGTTCGCCGCCACCCCACCGCCGATCAACAGGTCCTCCGCACCCAGCGCCGCGCAGGCGTCGATCGCCTTGGCACTGAGCACATCGCAGACCGCCTCCTGGAAGCTTGCCGCGACGTCGGCCAGCGGCACGTCCAGTCCGTCGCGTTGCCGCAACTCGACCCAGCGGGCGACGGCGGTCTTCAGCCCGGAGAAGGAGAAGTCGAACCGGTGCTTGATCAGGTCCTTCTGCGCGGTCAGCCCACGCGGGAACCGGATCGCCGCAGGGTCTCCGGCGGCCGCGGGATCACCGTTGCCGTTGGCGATCCGGTCGATCACCGGACCGCCGGGATAGGACAGCCCGAGCAATCGGGCGACCTTGTCGTACGCCTCCCCTGCTGCGTCGTCGATGGTCGCGCCGACCTCGATGATCTTGGTCGCCACGTCGTCGACCTGCAACAGCGAGGTGTGCCCACCGGAGACCAGGAGAGCCACCGCGGGTTGCGGCAGCGGCCCGTGGTCCAGCAGGTCGACCGCGACGTGTCCGGCCAGGTGGTTGACCCCGTACAGCGGCTTTCCGGTCGCCAGCGCCAGAGCCTTGGCGGCGGCGATGCCGACGACCAGGGCGCCCATCAGACCCGGCCCGGCGGTGACCGCTATCGCGTCGACCTCGGACAACTCGATGTCGGCTGTGGCCAGGGCGCGTTCGAGGGTCGGCACGATCGCTTCCAGGTGGGCTCGGCTGGCGACCTCCGGCACCACCCCGCCGAAGCGAACGTGCTCCTCGACGCTCGAGGCGACCTCGTTGGCCAGCAGTCGGTTGCCGCGGACGATGCCGACTCCGGTTTCGTCGCAGGACGATTCGATGCCGAGGATCAGCGGTTCAGTCATGGTCGTCATCCCCCAGCGGCCGGCGCATGATCATCGCGTCGCTACCCGGCCCGTAGTAGTCCTTGCGTACGCTGAACTGCTCGAAGCCGTACGACCGGTAGAGCGCGATCGCCGATTCGTTGTCGGTGCGCACCTCCAAGATCATTTCCTGGACGCCGCGACCGGCGGCCAGTTCCAGGCCGGCGGTCATCAACCGCCGTCCGATACCGCGCCGGCGGCTGCCGGGGGTGACGATGATCCGGTCGAGGTCGCAGACGTCCGGGCCGATCCGCAGCGCGATCACGCCGTGGAGTTGATCATCTCCGGCGACCAGCACCGCCAGTGCCGGATGGCTCAGCTCGTGTTCCCAGCTGTCCCGGCCCCACTGCTCGCAGCCGTCGAATCCGGCCAACTCCAATTCCATGATCGCCGACAGATCATCCGGATCTGCGGCGCGGACGGCCAAGGTGATCACCGCAGGGCCCTCGGGTGGGCGAGCACGGATTTGCGGGGTCCGGGTGGGGCTGCGTCCGGGCGGCGCAGATAGAGCGGCTCGATTCCGGCATCCGGCAGGGCCGTACCGGCCAGCGCGAGGATGCCGCCGTCGAGTTCACTCGGCGCATCCTGTGCCCGGGGCAGGTCCGGATACAGCAGGGTTGCCGGCCCGCCCACGGGCAGTCCGGGCACCCGGTCGGGGCGGCCGACGGCCGGCCCTTCGATCCGTCGGCCATCGATGTCGTACCGCGCCCAATAGACCTCCCTGCGGCGGGCGTCGGTCGCGATCACGAACTCACCACCGGGCCGACCGGTCCGCAGCCATTGGGCGGCGAAGACGTCGAGGCTGCAGACACCGTGGACCGGAACACCGAGGGCCGAACCGAGCATGCGGGCGGTTGCGATCCCGACGCGAAGTCCGGTGTACGGCCCTGGTCCGACGCCGACGACGACCCCGGTGAGTGTGGCCAACTCCACACCGGCTTCGGTGATCACCGAGGACACCAGCGGCGCCAGCTGTTCGACATGCTGCCGGGCGTCGGCGAAGTTCCGACGGGCCAGCACCCGTTCACCGTCGGACAGCCCGACCGCGACCTGGGTCGAGGTGTCAAGGCCGAGGATCAGCTGGTCGGTCACTTCTCCCCCACCGGTTCCAGGCCGGCGACGCTGTCAAGATCAACTCCTACCCAGCGCTCACCGACGGCGGTGATCAACACCGTTCGGGTCTCGTCCTCCGGGTCGGCACTGCGCAGCACGGTGATCTCCAGTCGTTCGGGGCTGAGCCCTTCGGCAACGTTCTCTCCCCACTCGACCACGGTTACCGACCGGTCGAGGGTCTCCTCGAGATCAAGATCCTCGAGTTCGTCGGGACCGGACAGCCGGTAGGCGTCGACGTGCACCAGATCCGGGCGATCGTCGACCGAGTGGTGGATCCGGGACAGCACGAAGGTCGGGGAGATGATCGGTCCGGCCGCACCGAGGCCATGACCGATGCCCTGGGTCAACGTCGTCTTTCCGGCGCCGAGGTCGCCGGTGGCGATGATCACGTCTCCGCCTCGCAGCAGACCCGCCAGGGCGACACCAAGATCGGTCATGTCGTCGGCGGTCGGCACGACGATCCGCACCGGCAGCGGGCGGGCAAGGATCACCCCGTGCGGCGCCTGCCGGTCGATGCCGAAGCCGCGATGCTGCCAGTAGGTGATCAACTCCGGAAACTCTTCCCGGGCGAACAACTCCAACCGGTTGCAGCCGAGTTCGGCCGCCAGCACCTCTGCCTCGATCACCATGGCCGACGCGATGCCGTGGCGCTGGAAATCCGGATGCACCGACACCCGGCGCAGCACACCGGTCCGTCCGTCACCCTGATCATGGGCGCGTTCGATGATGATCGCGCCCGCCGGTCGACCGGCGACGGTGGCGTACACGCCACTGCCGTGCGCCAGTGCCGCCGCCACGCTGTCCGCGGTTTCGGCGTCAGCGGTCGACGGCGGGTCCAGCGGCGGTCGGGCGCCGAACGCGGCATGGATCACCTCGACCATGCCGGCAGCGTGCTCGGCAGTGGCCCGGTGGTAACTCGGGAACGGCTCGTCAGACGAATGCTGGTCGGTCATCGCCCGCTATGGTAGGCGGCCCGCTCCGGTCGTCCGTCGGAATTCCATCTGCCGTTGCCCTTGCCGCCGTTGCCCTTGCCGCTCGGCTTTCCGTTGGCCGGGCCGCGATTGGACCGGCCCGCAGGGCCGCGGGAGGGACGGCCGAAGCCACCGGCCCGGCGGTTACCGGACCGCGGCCCGCGATCCGAACGCGGCGCGATGAGCTTGGCGTAGTCCCGGTCGCTGATCCGGTCGCCGCCGACCACGACAGCGCCCGTGACGGCGGCCAGTTCGGCGTCACCGGGACGGGCGTTGAGCTGGACCGCGTTGACACCGGCATCCCGGGCGAGGCGCCGGATCTGCCGCCGCTGGTCGGGCAGGACCAACGTGACCACCACTCCGGCCTGGCCGGCTCGCGCGGTCCGACCGGCACGGTGCAGGTAGGTCTTGCCGTCGGCGGGCGGATCGGCCTGGAGGACCAGACCGACCTCGTCGACGTGAATGCCGCGGGCGGCGACGTCGGTGGCCACCAAGACCGGGAGCGAGCCGTTCTTGAACGCCTCCAGCGTGCGATTCCGGGCGCCTTGGGGAAGCCCGCCGTGCAAGGCGCCGGCCATCACGCCGGCGGTGCGCAACTCCTCGGCCACCCGATCGGCGCCGAGCTGGGTGCGTACGAAGATCACCGTGCGACCGGAGCGGTTGGCGATCTCCGCGGTGATCGACTTCTTGTCCGCGGGGGCGATCGGCAACAGGTAGTGGGTCATGGTGTCGACCGATGCCCGATCGGTGTCGACCTCATGTGTGCTGGGATCGGTCAGGTAGGTGGCGACCAGCCGGTCGACGCCACGATCCAGTGTGGCGCTGAACAGCATCCGCTGACCGTCGGCCGGGACCGCGTCCAAGATGGTGGTGACGTCGGGCAGAAAGCCGAGATCGGCCATGTGATCTGCCTCGTCCAGCACCGTGATCTCGATCGATCCCAGGTCGAGGGCGCCACGATCCATCAGATCGATCAGCCGACCCGGCGTACCGATGACGACGTCGATGCCCTGCTCCAGACCGCGCAGCTGAGGCGTGTACGACATCCCGCCGGCGACCAGCACCGTACGGAGTCCGATGGCGCGGGCCAGCGGTGCCAGCACATCGGAGACCTGGGTGGCCAGTTCGCGAGTGGGCAGCAGGATGATGGCGCGCGGAGAACGACCGGGACGCCGTCCCTTGGCGAGGCGGGTGAGCAACGGGAGGCCGAAGCCGAGCGTCTTGCCCGATCCGGTCCGGCCGCGGCCAAGCACGTCCCGGCCGGAGACCGCGTCGGGGATGGCAGCAGTCTGGATCGGGAACGGTGTGGTGATGCCGTCCTCCGACAGTCGCTCGACGAGCACCGGGTCGACGCCGAGTTCGGCGAAGTCGGTTGCCGAGGCATCCATCGGGCGGCTGGTCGGGCGGCTGACGGTGGGCGAGCCGCCGAGATCTGAGCGCGGCGACTCGAAACGGCGCGACTCGACACGACGCGTCTCGAAACGGCGCTTCTCGGAACGGGCGCCGCGGTCCGACTGCGGACGCTGGGTGGTCGGACGGTCCGAACGGTTGCTGACGGCGCGGTCGGAACGGTCAGAGCGGTTGCTCACGGCGCGGTCGGAACGGTTACCAGCCGGCCGGTCGGAACGGTTGTCGACGGTCCGTTCGGCGCCGCCGCGGCGACGCGGGCGGCGGCCACGGGCAGCTCGCTCCTCCGCCGACCAGCGGTGCTTTTTGGACGAATGGTTCGAGCGCGGGGAGCGCTCGGGCTTACCTGACGGCATGAATCTCTCTTCTTCACCGACTGTGTCGGGTGATCGGGGCGCACGCGCCCCTGGAAGGACGCACGCATCGTGGTCGAACCCGGGCGTTGGCACACCACAGCAACTCGGCTGAGGAAGGGTTCGATGGATGGAAGCGGGAAATCGGTGGATCGGCACCGACCCGCTGGATTGATTCTACGCCGCTGGCTCCTGGGAACCGAATCGTCGCGCTGCAGGGCCCTGGCCGTGGGCGCCGCCGACCAGCAGTGTGGCCGGGTGCCCGTTGACCAGGATCTGGTACGACCGTCGTACCCGAAGATCGTGGGATGTCCACTGCTTCTCGATGACATCGGCCAGCTTTCGGGCGACGAGCATGGCCAGGGTGCCGCCGGGTCGCAGGACGCGGCTGATGGCTCCCAGCGCGTCGGCGGTCACCGATTCGGCCTCCAACGGGCCGCCCTCGTCGTACTCACCCCACGGCGGGTCCGTGATCACCACATCCACCGAGTCGTCCGGCACCGAGGGCAGCGACCGGGCGTCGTCGCTGAGTTGCCTGATGCCCGCCCGGCCGGCCAGCTCCGGGAGCAGCTCGACCGATCCGTCGCGGTAACCCAGGTCGGAGCAGATCGCCTCCCCGTACGGCTGCTGTGTCCGAGCGGCGATCAAGGCACCGCTGCCGGCGAACGGGTCAAGTACCACGTCAGCGCGTCGGGGCCGTCCGGCCGCATGCACGATGACCTCGGCGACATCAGGCGCCAGTGCGCCCTTGACCGCCTGGCGCCGCTGGCGTCGCGGCGTTCGCTGACAGAACAGCACCTGGTCCAGATCCCGACGGGTGATCGTCCAGTACTCGTCCCCACCCCCGCGTGGGGTGAATCGACCGCCGGTTGCACGGTTGATCGCGTCCGTCAGCCGTGATCGACTGCCGGCCGGTACGCCGACGAGCTGGCCGTCCTCGGAGAACATCAGCCGGTACGGATTGCGGCCACGGGGAAGGGTCCACCTGCCGATCTCCCGACTGATGGCGTCGACCGCCTGCCGAAGCTCCCGCCGTCGCGGCACCGATCCGATCACGATGAAACTGTTCTTGATGTAGGACAGCTGCCCGAGCTTCGCGGCCGGCGCCTTGGTGCTGATCATCACCGCACTGTCGTCGGCGTACAGGACCTGAGCGTTGAGGTCGGAGGTCAGCGAGACGGCAACCAACTCGCCCAGGCCGGCCGCGTGCATGCAGAGCACCTTCACCACCCCGACTCTATCCGTGGGTACCCGGTGGGCTCGCCGCACCAGTTGCTCGTTCCCGCGACCCCTACTCGACCCCGCACCGCCTGCAGCCGGTGCGCCGCCGACCAACTGGTGCGGCGCGGACGAACTGGTGCGGCGCGAACGAACTGGTGGGCAGCCGACCGGGACGAGGATCTGCACTTCCACCGCGGCCTGATCGAGCGCAACCGCGAGGACCCGACACGGCTCACCGGCGCAGGGTTCGTCGAGGTCGGCCCGTGCGGCACCGAGGGAGTACCGAGGCGAGGTCGTCACGGTGATCGCGTACGAACTTCCGGACGCCCTACCCCGATGAGGTCGACGACCTCGACGGGTCACCGGACCCGCTCTGCTCGGCTTGTCGCCGCCGGCCGAGGCTGCGGATCAGTCCGATCACCGACACCACACACCAGGTCCCCTCGAGCAATAGGAAACCCCATTGCCGCTCCTGGAATGCGAGGACCGCCAGGATGCCGGACCCGATGGTGTTGACCACCAGATACGAGACCGAGTCCTGCTTCATCCGCCCAAGCTGAGCGGCGGCGAAGCCGAGCAGTATCAGCAGCGATCCGATGATCTGGACTATTTGCAGAACCATGACGCCCTTCCCGATCTCAGCGTCGTCTTTGCGATCCGGGTACGGCGCGTCTCGTCCGGGCATCCCGCGAACGCGGGACCGATCCCATCGTGGCACAACGCAGCCTTGGAGCCGCTGCGCCCAGAGAGAGTGGGGTCGGCCCGGCGGGCACTCATTCCGAACCCGCCGGGCCTGGACCGCACCCAGCACTAGAAACCGGGTGCGACCTGACCCTGAGCTACCCAGCCGCGGGCCGGACCAACCTCCGCTGCCGGGGCAGTGGCCGCCGTCAGGGGCGCGACTACTCCGATCCGACGCTGCGCACCGGTGTCACCTTGCCCCGCTGACCACCGGTGGCACGCACCACCAGTCTGTCCAACTCGTCGGTCACCCGGCGGTGGTATTCGATCATCGCCATGTGACCGCACGGGTCGAGGATCAGTGTGTCGGCGTTCGGCAACTCCTCGATCAGAAGCTCGGTGTGCCGGAACGGCGTGACAAGATCCTGCTTCGCTCCGATCACCGTCGTCGGCACCGTGTTGATCACCTGCAACGCAGGGGACTCATCCAGCTCGGCGAAGGCCGGGTAGAAATCGGCGATCACTTCCAACGGTGTCTGGGACAACATCTCGCCGACGAACTTCACGTACGCCGGCGGCACTGGCGAGGGGAAGGTCATCAGTCCGGTGAGCAGCCAGGCAAGATCGGAACCTGCTTGCCGGGTGTGCTCGACAACCGTGGGAATCCGGTTCAGCGCAGCCATCGCCGGCATCGCTGCGCGGGCGAGCAGCCGCGCGGGCAGTCCACGGACCGGGTGCGGGTCGAGCAGATCGTCGCTGGAGGTACAGACCAGCCCGACACCGCTGATCGGGCCGACACCGTCGATCGGTCCGGTGGCGCCGAACCACTCGGGACGCTGCCTGGCCAGTTCCATGATCGTCATCCCGCCCATGGAGTGCCCGATCAAGATCACCGGACCCGGTCCGGCCACCTCCTGCAGGACTTGGGCCAGGTCGGCGGCCAGCTGGGAGATCCGACACAGGTTCGACGCCGAGCGTCCCGACCGACCGTGGGAACGGTGGTCGTAGAAGATCATCCGGTACTTCCCCTGCAGCGCACGACGCTGGAAGTGCCAGCAGTCGAGGCTCAGCGCGTAACCGTGGATGAAGACCAGGGTCACCTCGGGCCGGTCCACGAGATCGGGTTCGGGTTCGTCTACCTCCACGTGCAGCTTCACCCCGTCGAGCGTCTCGACCTGCTGACCTTCGGTGCGCAGCGCGAAGAACTGCTCGGCATCGGCACCGTGGATCGCGGGACGTAACCGCTTGCCGATCAGCTCACGCTCCAGCGTGAACCCGGCTGCGACACCGCCCAGCGCCAGCGCGGCAACGCCCGCGGCCAGGCCGAATCCCTCGCGACGACTCATGATGCTCCCTGCACCCTCCTACTCCGGGTCGGTCCGGTGGACCCGCGGTACCCGGACCCCGATCCGGGTGACGATCTCATATCCGATAGTGCCGCAGGCATCCGCCCAGTCCTGTGCGGTGGGCCCGCCCGCGCCGAAAACGACGACCTCGTCACCGACCTGCTCCGGCGCGTCAGGACCGAGCTCGACCACGAACTGGTCCATGCAGATCCGTCCCCGGACGGGGACTGTGCGGCCGCCGACAACGACCGCGGCGGTGTTGCCGGCGTGCACCGGGACGCCGTCGCCGTAACCGAGCGGCACCAGGCCGAGGACGGTGTCCCGGTCGGCGATCCAGGTGTGCCCGTACGACACGCCCTCGCCCTGCCGGATCGCTTTGACGGCTGCCAGCCGCGCCCGCAGAGTCATCACCGGTTCCAGCTCCAGCCCGGCGCCGCCGGCGACGCCGGGTGCCGGTTCGACGCCGTAACAGGCGATGCCGAGCCGGACCAGGTCGTACCGAGCCTCCGGCAGGGTGATCGCGGCCGCGGAGTTGGCCAGATGCCGTAGGTCGGGGTGCAGTCCGTTGCGGGCCGCGACCTCCAGAGCATCGGCGAAACGCTCGGACTGCCGGGCGATCGACGGATGCCCGGGCTCGTCGGCCGATGCGAGGTGCGACCAGATGCCGGCCACCCGGACCGCACCGGACTGCTCCGCCTCGGCAGCCAGTGCGCAGAGCTGCTCCCAATCGGCGATCGGCGAACCGTTGCGGGACAGCCCTGTGTCGATCTTCAACTGGACCCGGGCGGTCCGCTGCACCGCACCGGCTGCGGCACTGATCACCGACAACTGTTCAGGATGATGCACGGTGATGTCGATGTCTGCGGCGACGACAGCCTCGAAATCCTCGTCAGGACCGTACAGCCAGCACAACAACCGGCCTTGATCACCGGCAGCCCGCAGCCGGAGTGCCTCGGACGGCGTTGCCACCCCGAGCCAGTCGACACCGGCCCGGCGGGCGGCCGCCGCGCAGTTGATCATGCCGTGCCCGTACGCCTCGGCCTTGACCACCACCATGATCGACATGCCGCCGACATGCTCGCGTAGTCTGGCGATGTTCCGGCCGAACGCGGCAAGATCGACAACGGCCGACGCCGTGTCCGGATCGATTCCCGGGGCCGGCACAGCGGTTGCTTCCATGATCGGCTCGCCCATGATCAACTCCCACCGTCATCGCGGCTCTGCAGCCGGCCGAGCATCCGGGCCGCCTCCCGGGCCAACTCGTGGGGTGGCACCGGACCGGGCAGCGACGCCGCAGTGACCGCCTGCAGCGAGGCGGCCAGTGCCCCGGCCTGCGGTGCCGGCACGCCGGCAGCCAGCAAGGTCGCACACATTCCGCCGAGTACGTCGCCGGAACCGGCCTGTGCCGTCCAAGCCGGTCCGGGTACGGCGATCAGCACCGACCGCTTACCGGGTTGTGCGACGATCTGGGTCGCACCCTTCAGCAGCACTGTCCCACCCGTCCGGTCGGCGCCGCGATGGGCGGCGCCCACCGGGTCGGCTTCCACCTCGGCACGTTCGCAGCCGAGCAGCCGGGCGAGCTCACCGGCGTGCGGGGTGAGCAGCCAGGAGGGATCGAGTCCCTCGTCCGGCAGGTGCCGCAACCCGTCCGCATCGACCACGGCGGGCAACCCGTCAGCCAGACCGCGGGCGATCACCTCGGCGCCGTCGGTGCGGTCACCCCAGCCGGAGCCGTACAACCTGGCCTGCACCCTGCCTTCGGCGTAGACGACATTCGGCAACGCCGCGGTGAGCACCCGCCGGGCCTCCTCGCTGCCGCGGAACCGGACCATCCCGGCACCGGCATAGACAGCACCGTGGGCCGCGAGGATCCCGGCACCGGGATATTGGCTGGACCCGGCATCGATCCCGACGACACCGCGGGCGTACTTGTCACTCCGGGCACCCGGATAGGGCCACTGGGCAGCAAGATCATCTTCGTCCAGCTGGTACAGCCCGGTGACGGCATGATCAACTTCGAAGCCGAGGTCGACCCGGACCAGGCGACCGCAGTGCCCCTTGGCGGGCTCGATCAGTTCGCTCGGCTTGGCCGCCCCGAAGCTGACCGTGACATCGGCCCGCACTGCGGCACCGGGAACCGCCCCGGTGTCGGCATTCACACCGGAAGGAAGATCAACGGCGATCATCGGTACGCCGGCCTGTTCGAGACGGGCGACGAGGGCGGCGATCTGATCAGGAAGGCCGGGTCGGCCACCGATCCCGAAGATCCCGTCGACAGCCAGATCGAAGGATCCCCGATCCGATTCGCCGACCCGACCACCGGCAGCTCGCAGTGCTGCCAGGCCGGCCGCGTGCGGCGTCCCGATCACCGGCAGCGCAGTCACGGCGGCGCCCCGCCGGGCCAGGTGTGCACCGGCGAACAGCACATCGCCTCCGTTGTTGCCGCCGCCGACCAGCACCAGAACCCGGGCGCCATAGACTGCGCCCCGTCGCCGGAGCAGCTCGTCGATGATCACCGAGGCCAGTGCCCGTGCCGCGATCTGCATCAGGTCACGTCGGGGATCGGCGGCGATCGCCGTCTCCTCCAGGCGCCGGATGTCGTGTACCGGATAGGCCGTCTGCATGATCAACTCCTCAGCGTTCGCAGATCACGAACGCCGAGGCTATCCCGGCGTCATGGGACAACGAGACGTGAATCTCCGTCACGCCGAGCTCGGCTGCCCGAGCAGCAACGGTGCCGGCGATCGCGAAACCCGGCCTGCCCTCGTCGTCGGTGACGATCTCGGCATCCAGCCAGGACATCCCGCTCGGTGCGCCGAGTGCCTTGGCCAGCGCCTCCTTGGCCGCGAACCGGGCAGCCAGCGAGGCGACCGGGCGGGTCGCCTCGGTGGAGGTGAACAGTCGTTTGACCAATCCCGGCCGGCGGTCGATCGTTGCCGCGAACCGTTCGACGTCACAGACGTCGATGCCGACACCGATGATCACCGGATCACCGGGCCGCATGCGATAGCCGTACTCACAACACCCGAGCCTACGATCACTCGACGGTGACGGACTTGGCCAGGTTGCGCGGCTGGTCGACGTCGTGACCCTTGCGGGTGGCCAGCTCGCAGGCGAAGAGCTGCAGCGGTACGGTCGCCGCGAGCGGCTGCAGCAGGGTCGAGACCTTCGGCAGTCGGATCCACACATCGGCCAGCGGTCCGACGGCCTCGTCGTCCTCCTCGGCCAGCACGACCGTCAAGGCGCCCCTGGCCCGGATCTCGGCGATGTTGGACACCACCTTGTCGTGCAACATGTCGCGGCCGAGCGGCGGTACGACGACGAAGACCGGCAGCCCCTGGTCGATCAGCGCGATCGGTCCGTGTTTCAGTTCCCCGGCGGCGAAGCCCTCGGCGTGGATGTAGGCCAGTTCCTTGAGTTTCAGCGCTCCTTCCAGGGCGACGGGATAGCCGACGTGCCGGCCGAGGAACAGCACCGACGGCTGCTCGGCGAAGTCGGCGGCCAGTTTGAGCACCGGCTCGGCGTCGTCCAGCACACCCTGGATGGTCTGCGGCATCTGCTCCAGTTCGTCCATCAACCGGGCGATCTCGTCGCCGAACAGCGTGCCGCGGACCTGGGCGAGATACAGCCCGAGCAGATAGCAGGCCACCAGCTGGGTGGTGAAGCCCTTGGTCGAGGCGACCCCGATCTCCGGGCCGGCATGGGTGTAGATCACCGCGTCCGACTCTCGCGGGATCGTCGAGCCGTTGGTGTTGCAGATCGCCAGCACCCGGGCGCCCTGTTCCGAGGCGTGCCGGATCGCCATCAGCGAGTCGGCGGTCTCGCCCGACTGGCTGATGCAGACCACGAGGGTGTTGGCGTCGACGATCGGGTCCCGATAGCGGAACTCGTGGGCCAGCTCGACCTCGCAGGCGATCCGGGTCCAATGCTCGATCGCGTACTTGGCCACCAGGCCGGAGTAGAAGGCGGTACCGCAGGCCACGATAATGATCTTGTTCACCCGGCGCAGTTCGGATTCGGAGATCCGCAGTTCGTCCAACCGCAGCGATCCGTCGGTGTCGTAGCGGCCGAGCAGCGTGTCGGCCACCGCCTTGGGCTGCTCGTAGATCTCCTTGCGCATGAACCAGTCGTAGCCGTCCTTCTGCGCGGCCGAGGTGTCCCAGTCGACGTGATAGGGGCGCGTCTGCGCCGGACGTCCGTCGAAGCCGGTCACCCGCACCTCGCCGGCGCGGATCTCCACGACCTGGTCCTGGCCGAGTTCGATCGCCTCGCGGGTGTGATCGATGAAGGCGGCCACATCGGAGGCGAGATAGCTTTCGCCGTCGCCGATCCCGACGACGAGCGGGGAGTTCCGCCGCGCCCCGACCACCGTCGCCGGATCGTCCCGGTCGACGGCGACCAGGGTGAACGCACCGTCCAGCCGATTGCAGACCGCGCGCATCGCATCCGGCAGCCTCCGGCCGGCCTCGAGTTCCTGAGCCAGCAGATGTGCCACGACCTCGGTGTCGGTGTCGGACACGGTGGCGATCCCCGCGGCACCGAGTTCGGCGCGCAGCGCGGCATGGTTCTCGATGATGCCGTTGTGTACAACGGCCACCCGACCGTCGAAGGACAGATGCGGGTGGGCATTGAGGTCGTTGGGTACGCCGTGCGTCGCCCACCGGGTGTGCCCGACACCGACCCCGTCGACGGGCATCGGTTCGGCGTCCAAAGCGCCGGCCAGGTTGCCGATCTTGCCCGCCCGTTTCGCCAGCGCGATCCGCGACCCGGCGTCGTCGGAGGTGACAACGGCGACCCCGGCCGAGTCGTAGCCGCGGTACTCCAGCCGTTTCAGTCCGGACATGATGATGGCTGCGGCAGGCCCCGGGCCCACATATCCCACGATCCCGCACATGGCCGTCAGGCTACCCACCGCGGCACGAAAAATGCTGGACCGGTCGTTGGTGAACGATGAATCACTACGCCGGGCTGCCCGGTTCGGCCCACGGAGATTGATCATCCTCCGGCTGGCCGGTCACGGGGATCATTCCGGGTCGTTCCGGCCCGCGCATCAGGGGTTTGCCCGTGGTGGCGCAGGTGCCACGCGCCGGAAGATGCGCCTATGTCGTACAGCAACACAGTTACCGGAACGAGGTGGATGAAGGCGCTGCTGTTCGTCGCCCTGATCAGCAGCGCACTGGTCTCCGGGTTGACGCTGACCCATGTCCTTCAGGACCCGGGAAGCCGCGGGCTCGACGGAGCGTCGTGGCTCGCGGTGCAGCACACCTTCTACGGCGGATTCGCCGTCGTCGGAGGCATCGGTGAGATCGTCGGCGCCATCGCCGCCGGCGCGTTGGGCATCTGGCTGATCGGCCACCGGTACGTCGCGGGCGGCGTTCGGGCCCTGATCGCAGCTGCCGCCCTGCTGGGCACGCTCGTCGCGTACTTCGTCGGTAACCGGCCGGTCAATGCCCTTGTCACCGACTGGACACCGGCCACCCTGCCACCGGACTGGACCGCCTATCGCAACACGTGGGAGATGGCGCACGCCGTCTCCGCCGCGCTCTCGCTGACCGCGTTCGCCTTGCTGGCGGTGTCGGCGGTTTGGGGTCACGGCCCGACTGTGACACGCCGATTCGAGGGTTCGGCGGTCGACGGCAATAATCGTCGGCGTGTCAGAAGCCGGGAGCCACAATGGCGTGACCAGCGGACCGTACGTCGAACGCAGCCGCGCCGACTGGGCCGAACTAGCCAACTCCGCAACACTCACGCTCACCCAGGAGACTCTGGCATCGCTGCGCAGCATGCAGGATCCGACCAGCCTGGACGACGTCCGCGAGGTGTATCTGCCGCTGACCCGGCTGCTGGCCGAGTACGTCAAGCACACGGGGAATCTGCACCAGGCCAGTAACGAGTTTCTGAGGCTGTCGGTCGGCCGGACCCCGTTCGTGATCGGTGTCGCGGGGTCGGTCGCGGTCGGCAAGTCGACCACCTCGCGGTTGCTGCAGTCACTGCTGGCGCGCTGGCCGGAGCATCCCAAGGTCGAGCTGGTCACCACCGACGGCTTCCTGCTGCCCAACGCCGAGTTGGAGCGGCGCGGGCTGATGAATCTCAAGGGCTTCCCGGAGTCGTACGACCGCCGCGCGCTGTTGCGTTTCGTGATGGACATCAAGTCAGGCAAGGACAACGTCACCGCGCCGGTCTACGACCATCTGAGCTATGACATCGTCCCGGGCAGAGAGATCGTGGTCAGGCGGCCCGACATCCTCATCATCGAGGGACTGAACGTGCTGCAGCCGGCCCGGCCGCGGGCCGACGGCACCACTGGCCTCGCCCTGTCGGACTTCTTCGACTTCTCGGTCTACATCGACGCCCGGACCGAGGCGATCCGGGAGTGGTACGTGGAGCGGTTCCTTGGACTGCGGGAGACGGCGTTCCGCGACCCGCGGTCGTACTTCACCCGGTACGCGACGCTCACCGACGACGAGGCGGTGTCGACCGCCGAGTTCATCTGGGACACCATCAACGGGCCCAACCTGGTCAAGAACGTTTTGCCGACCCGCGGCCGGGCGACCGCGGTCCTGCGCAAGGGCGACGACCACCACATCGAGTGGGTGCGGATTCGGAAGCTGTGACCGCTGGGCCGGGCAGGATCAGCCTGGGCGAGTCATTCCAGCGCCGTCAGCTCCGGAGGCTCCTGCAGCCGTCGCACCAGATCGCGTACGCATTCGGTGAGCCTGGTCCAGGCCTCGGCACCGTCGGCCTCGCCGAAGAGCCGCTCCACCTCCCGGGCGACATCGGTCGCCGCCTGATACCCGAAGGTGCCGGCCGACCCGGCCAACTGGTGGGCGATCTCCGCAGCCTCGCCGCGTTGTTCCGCCGAGATCCGGCCCGCCCGGCCGATGCTCGCCCAGGCGGCCAGATCCCCGGCCCGGCCGATGTTGCGCTCCCGGGCCCGGTCGGCAATGTCGGCCACCCTGTGGAGCGCCTCAGCTGCGTCGGGACTGGTGCCGGAACTGGTGCCGGAACTGATGTCGGTGGTCGGGTCGCCTCCGGAACGGCTTTGCCCGTCGGCGCTCGGACGCCCTGCGTTGGTGTCGTTCTTCTCACTCATGAGGCCCACCCGAGAATGCCGGAGATCCGGTCCGGCAGGGAGATGGGGTCGAAGGGTTTGCCGATCACGCCGGCGACTCCGAGTCCCGTGAGTTGCTGGTCGTCGCGGCGTTGCTGGATCTTGGCCGACAGCAGGATCACCGGAACGTTCTGGTCGGAGCCGCCGCGCAGTCTGGCCAAGGTCGACGGGCCGTCCATGCCCGGCATCATCAGGTCGAGCAGAATCGCATCGGGACGGCGTTCACGAACCTTCTCCACCGCCTCCATGCCGTTGGCGGCCAAGCGCACGGTCCAGCCACCGACGACCTCGAGGGTCATCTGGATCACTTCCCGGATCGACGCGTCGTCGTCGACCACCAAGACGTCCTTGCGCGACATTGCCTCACCGCCGCATCTCGTTGCTGGAGTACGTCCTCAAACCACGCCTGCAAGCTTTGGCGGGTCTCCCGACTTCCCAACCTGCAGCCCGAAGGACCCCTGTCCGGGCCCATGGCATCCGTCATCGTAATAGGTAGCATGACCGAGACCTGATGTCACGGCCAGGTCACGGTCTCGTCATGAGAAGCATCGGAGGATTTGCGACGTGTCGCCTCGCCGCACACAGCAGGTGATCCGGTCCGGCGACCTCAAATGGTTGCTGGTGCTGGGAGCTGCCGTCGTCGCGGCCCTGATGAGCCTGGCGATTGTGTTGTCCGGTCCGCTGGATCTGGCCACCCGGCTGTTCATCAACAACATCGGGCTGGTGCTGTCCGGTCTGGCGGTCATCGTCATGGCAGCCGTCGCCGCGCGACGCGGCCCGCAGCGTCAGCGACGGGCGTGGCAGCTGCTGTCGATCTCGGCGATCTTCGTCGTCCTCGGTATCGAGTGGTACGTGCTGTGCGGCGCGATGCGGTGGACGCGAATCGCCATCGTGGGCGACGTCGGGTTCCTGGCTTCCAGCCTGTTGGCGATCTGGGGGATGGCATCCTTCCCGACCACGCCGCGACGCGGCCGGGAACTGCTCCGGATGGTGCTCGACGGCGTCGTCGTCGGCGGATCCGTACTGCTGACAACCACCGTCTTCGCCCTGGCTCCGGTGTTGAGCGAGGGACAGAACCCGGTCTTCCGGGCCGACACGATCGCTCTGATGATCATCGACGTGATCGTCGCAACGGTCGCCGGTCTGCTGCTGATCCGCGGCGACCGGGCCGACCGTCCGGTGCAGTTGATGTTGGCGCTCGGCTTCTCGATCTGGGCGGTGACCGACCTCGTGCGGTGGGTGCTCACGGTCCGCGGGCAGACGTTCTACACGACGGCCGGACCGGTCGGCTGGATGCTCGGCTACTCGCTGATCGCCTTCGCTGCCCTGCTCCCGGGACGGATCAAGACCTCGGATTCGCCGGCCCGGGTCAACGAGGCGCCGCCGCTCGGTGACACCGTGATGACCTTCGGACTGCTGTTGGTCGCCGCCGTGACCAACGCCCTGATCAAGACCCCGGCGGACATCAATCCGTGGGTCGGGGCGATCTGGTTGCTGCTGGTTGCCGCGGTCGTGGCCCGGCAGTTGCTGCTGATCACCGACAACGAACTGCTCCGCCGGGCCTTGGAGCGCCGGGTGCACAGCAGGACCCGGGAACTGGCCTCGATGACCCGGCAGAGCGAGCTGCTGCTCAACTCCGTCGGCGACGGCATCTACGGGGTGGACAGCCACGGCATCATCACCTTCGTCAACCCGTCCGGAGCCAGGACCCTGGGCTACCCTGCGGAGGAGCTGATCGGCCGGCATGCCCACGACCTGTTCCACGCGCCGCAGCCGGACGGGACGCCGTACGACTACCGGAGCTGCTACATCGCCGAGGCGATCGAGACCGGACTGACCACCAGTGGTGAGGAGGATCTGTATCTCGGCCCAAACGGCCGGGAGATCCCGGTCGAGGTGACGTCCAGCCCGCTGCACAGCGACACCAGCACGCCCGGAGCGGTGATTGTCTTCCGGGACATCACCTCACGCCGGGAGGTGGACCGGATGAAGCAGGAGTTCGTCTCGGTGGTCAGCCACGAACTGCGGACACCACTCACCGCGATCCGCGGATCGCTCGGCCTGCTGTCCGGCGACCGGCTGGGGGCGTTGTCGCCGCAGGCCCGCCGGATGATCGGCATCGCCCTGGACAGCACCGAACGGCTCGGCCGGCTGGTCAACGACATCCTGGACATCGAGCGGATGGAATCCGGGTCGATGCCGATGGATTTCCGCGATCACGAGGTGTCGGAGTTCGTCCAGACCGCCGCCGCCCAGTTGCGGCCGATCGCCGCCGAATCCGGGGTCAGCATCGACACCGGGCCTGCGATCGGGCAGGTGAACGCCGATGCCGACCGGATCGTGCAGACGCTGGTCAATCTGATCGGGAACGCGATCAAGTTCTCCCCCTGCCGGTGGTGTCGTCACGGTCAGCGCCGAGCCTGCACTGCCGGTGGGAACCGACACCGACAGCGAGCACCAGCTGATCGTCTTCACGGTCCGCGACCAGGGCCGCGGCGTCCCCGCCGACAAGTTGGAGCAGATCTTCGAGCGGTTCGAACAGGTCGACTCCTCCGACGGTCGCGAGATGGGCGGCAGCGGCCTCGGCTTGTCGATCAGCCGCAGCATCGTCGAGCGGCACGGCGGCCGGATCTGGGCCGAGAGCCCGCCGCACGGCGGTGCAGTCTTCCGGTTCACCCTGCCGAGGGTCTTTCCCGCACCGGAGGAGTCGGAAGGCGACGAGCTGCCCGACACGCCGTCGGCGGAGAGCAGGCCGGATGCCGGGTCGGAACAACCGGTCGGCAGGTAACTTCCGGCCCCGCACTCCCTCAGCACTGCCCCATGTCCCGAAGCCTTCGGCAACTGCCCGCCGCCAAGCCCGTGGCGGCACGCCGAACAAGAGCTACCCGAACCGCCGCAAACACGGAAGGCACTCCCGTCGACGCGCAGCGAGACCGGCTCCGAGCGAAGCGGAGGAGCCGAGTCCCGATCGATGAGGACGCGAGTGCGCACGGGGTACGGGGGTCGCCCCCGGAACTGTCGATTGGCAGCGCAGACCAGCGGCAGCAGCAGGCAGCCGACAAATCAGCTGCTAAGAGATCGCCAGCGAGATGCGTACCACCTCGGCCAGTCGCTCGGCAACCAGCTGTGCCTGGTCGACCGACGGCGCCTCGACCATCACGCGGACCAGGGATTCGGTGCCTGACGGGCGCAGCAGGACCCGCCCGCTGTCACCGAGTTCGGCGGAGGCCGCGGCGACCGCGTCGCGGGAGCGCCGGAACCGCGTCGGTCCGGCTCTTGTCCACATTGGGCACGTTGACCAGGACCTGGGGCAGCCGCTCCATGACCGCGGCCAGCTCTGCCAGTGACGACCGGGTGGCTGCCATCCGGTTCATCAGGTGCAACCCGGTGAGCACCCCGTCGCCGGTGGTGGCGTGGTCGGCCAGGACGACGTGGCCGGACTGTTCACCGCCCAGCCCGAAACCGCCGGCCCGCATCGCCTCGAGCACGTACCGGTCGCCGACCTTGGTCTGCTCGACCCGGATGCCGTGCCGGGCCATCGCCAGAGTGAGCCCGAGATTGCTCATCACGGTGGCCACCAGGGTGTCCGACGGCAGCTGCCCCTCGGTGTGCATACCCAGGGCGAGGATGGCGAGGATCTGGTCACCGTCGACAAGTTGGCCGGCGGCGTCCACCGCCAGGCAGCGGTCAGCGTCCCCGTCGAGCGCAATGCCGAGGTCAGCACCCGACTCCCGAACGGCCTGCTGCAGACCGCCGGTGTGGGTCGATCCGCAGCCTTCGTTGATGTTGATGCCATCCGGTGCGGCGTTGATCACCGAGACCGTCGCGCCGAGCCGACGATACGTCTCCGGCGCCGTCCGGAAGGCCGCACCGTTGGCGCAGTCGACGACCACGCGGATACCGGTCAGGCTGGCCGGTGCGCCGACCGTGCCGACCAGATGGTCGATGTAGGCGTCGACCAGATCCGGCCGATCGGTGACCCGGCCGACGGCTGCGCCGATCGGGCGGGCAACGGCGGGGGTGCCGAGCCGGGCCTCGATGGCGTCCTCGAGGGCGTCGTCGAGTTTCGCGCCGCGGCGGGCGAAGAACTTGATGCCGTTGTCGGGCATCGGATTGTGGCTGGCGGAGATCATCACGCCGAAGTCGGCATTGGTCGCGCCGGTCAGATGGGCGACTGCGGGAGTCGGGAGCACGCCGAGACGTACCACCTGGACGCCGGAGCTGGCCAGGCCGGCTACGACGGCCGACTCCAGGAATTCGCCGGAGGCACGCGGGTCCCGGCCGACCACGGCGATCGGCTGCGAGCCGTCGGTACTTCGTGCATCGGTGAGGACCTGGGCAGCCGCGACGGACAGGTCAAGTGCCAGTTCCGCCGTCAGATCGGCGTTCGCGACACCGCGTACACCGTCCGTACCGAACAGCCGCCCCATCCGGCCCCCTTCGCAATCGTGGCGAGCAATCTCCTACGACCCCGGCAGGACGGGGTTGTCCCGAGCCTACGACCAGTTCGGCCGAACACGCCGAAGCTCGAGGAAGGGGTTGCTCAGCGCTTGCTGTACTGCGGAGCCTTGCGGGCCTTCTTCAGACCGGCCTTCTTGCGTTCCTTGATCCGCGCATCACGGGTCAGCATGCCGGCCTTCTTCAGACCTGGCCGGCTGGCCTCGGCGTCGGCCTCGTTCAGCGCACGGGCCACACCGAGCCGCAGCGCACCGGCCTGGCCGCTGATGCCGCCGCCGTTGATCCGGGCGATGACGTCGTAGGCGCCGTCGACCGCGGCGGTGACGAACGGCTCGGAGACGATCTGCTGGTGGACCTTGTTCGGGAAGTACTCGTCCAGGGTCCGGCCGTTGATCGTCCAGGTGCCGCTGCCCGGAATGATCCGGACCCGGGCGATGGCCTCCTTGCGGCGACCGGTCGCTCCGGCGGCGGTGATCACCGCGGGGCGGTTCGCCTGGTCGGCAGTACGGGCGCCGGCGCTCTCGCTGCGGTAGGCGATCTCGCGCTCGCCCTCGTTGAACGGGGTGATCTCCTCTGCAGGAGCCTCGGTCTGGGCCTCGGCCTGGTTCAGCTGGCCCTCGGGTGCGTTCTCGGTCACGGTCGGTGCTTCTCCTGCTACCTGTTACTGAGCGATCTGGGTGATCTCGAAAGCCTGCGGCTTCTGGGCGGTGTGCGGGTGCTCCGGGCCGGCGTACACCTTCAGCTTCTTGATGAGCTTGCGGCTGAGGCGGTTCTTCGGGAGCATGCCCCAGACCGCCTTCTCGACGGCCTTGCGCGGATCGGAATCCAGCAGTTCGCCGTAGCTGATCGACTTCAGGCCACCGGGCCGACCGGAATGCCGGTAGGCCAGCTTGTCAGCCCGCTTGTTGCCGGTGAGCGCGATCTTCGACGCGTTCACGACGATGACGAAGTCACCGCCGTCGACATGCGGAGCGAAGGTCGGCTTGTGCTTGCCGCGGAGCAGCGTCGCCGCCTGGGTGGCGAGCCGACCGAGGACGACGTCGGTGGCATCGATGACGTGCCATTCCCGGGTGATGTCACCAGGCTTGGGGCTGTACGTGGACACGGCCGCAGACCAATCTTTCTTCGCTTCGATGTGTACTGGATGTCGCGGAGCCCCGTCAGGGGCGCACAGCGACGCAACGCGATGAGCGCAACAGCGAGATAGATTACCCGCGGGCACCGGCCCCGGTCAAAACGCGGCCGTACGGGCAAGCGACCCGCCCGGATGAGTGGCTCAGATCATAGGGCGTCGACAGCCCCCGAAGTGGCCGCAACCCCCTCAGCCGCGTAATTTGAGCGCATGACCGAAACCCTCACCATTCGCGATAACCGCACCGGGCGGGACTATGAGATCCCCATCGCCGACGGCACGATTCGCGCTGCGGATCTGAAACAGATCACCGTGGATGGTGAGCCAGGACTGGCCACCTACGATCCGGGATTCGTCAACACCGCCTCCTGCCGGAGCGCGATCACCTACATCGACGGCGACGCAGGGGTCCTGGAATACCGCGGCTACCCGATCGAACAGCTGGCCGAGTCGTCCAGCTTCCTCGAGGTGTCCTACCTGCTGCTGAACGGCGAGCTGCCGACCTCGGACCAGCTCGGGCAGTGGACCCATGACGTCACCATGCACACCTTCCTGCACGAGAACATCAAGACTTTCATGGAGGGTTTCCGGTACGACGCCCATCCGATGGGCATGACGATGGCCGCGGTCGCGGCGCTGTCCACCTTCTATCCGGATGCGACCGACATCCGCGACCCGGACAACCGGAAGCTGCAGATCACTCGGTTGATCGCCAAGATGCCGACCATCGGCGCCTACGTCTTCCGTCACGGCCAGGGCAAGCCGTACGTCTACCCAGACAACGAACTGTCCTATGTCGAGCGTTTCCTGGCGATGTTGTTCCAGATGAGCGAGCGGAAGTACAACGCCGATCCGCGCCTGTCCAAGGCGCTTGAGGTGCTGTTCATCCTGCACGCCGACCATGAGCAGAACTGCTCGGCCAACGCTGTCCGCTCGGTCGGGTCCTCCGGCGTCGATCCGTACTCGGCGGTCGCGGCCGGTGTCGGTGCGCTGTACGGCCCGTTGCACGGCGGCGCCAACGAGGCGGTGCTGAGGATGCTCCGCCGGATCGGCGACGTCTCCAACATCCCCGACTTCATCGAGGGCGTGAAGGGCGGTAAGGAACGGCTGATGGGCTTCGGTCACCGGGTCTACAAGAACTACGACCCGCGGGCCAAGATCATCAAGAAGGCCGCCGACGACGTGTTCGCGGTGACCGGCGTGAACCCGCTGCTCAAGATCGCCGTCGAACTGGAGAAGATCGCGCTGGAGGACGACTACTTCGTCTCCCGCAAGCTCTACCCCAATGTCGACTTCTACTCCGGCCTGATCTACGAGGCGCTGGAGTTCCCGCCGGAGATGTTCACCGTGTTGTTCGCCATCGGCCGGATGCCCGGCTGGCTCGCCCAGTGGGAGGAACTGGTGAACGACAAGGAGCAGAAGATCGCCCGTCCCAAGCAGATCTACACCGGCTCCCGGAGCCGCGATTTCGTCCCGGTGGCCGACCGCTGACCGACAGCCGATCGACAGCTGGGAAGTTGCTGCTGTGACTACCCAGCACCAACTTCCCAGCTGTGTTTCACAACACTTCCCAGAGTTCGGATTCGGGGATGCCGGCGCAGTGTCGGCAGCGGGTCGGAACCCCGGTCCAACCGCCGAACCTCAGGCCGGCGGCGACCTGGAAGGCGGTCAGGCACGCCTCCTGGGTGACGTCGAACCATCCGTAGCGCAGCGTCCGCTCGCCGCGAAGGGTTGTCACGTTGTCGCGGCGCAGATCACGGAGCCTGCCGCCCTCGACATGGCCGGCCCGGCCGTCGAGCTCGACGACCAGGCCGAAGTCGTCGTAACAGACGTCCCGGTAGCTGCTCCTCGTCCGCTCCAGACGACCGGACCGCCGGCCGGCCTGTCGGCTGCCTGCGGGTAGGCCGTGGGCGCGCTCGACGTCGTTGCGGTAGCGATACTCCAGAGGCGACCGGACCCCTTCGGCCACGTCGGCCAGGAGATCCTCGACAAGCCGCCGGTCGCGGATCCGCGGGCGTCCGGCGAGCGCCCTCCGCAGACGCGGCGGCGTGGAGAGTCCCCGTTGGACCGCCGTCGAGATCCAGTGCACAGCGCCGCGCCGTTCCGGGTCGTCGGTATCGGTGTCGAGGAGATCGAGTACCAGATCCTCGACGCTGATCCGTGACGGATCTCCGCGCGGCCGGGCGTACTGCTTGTCCGGGAGTTCGCGGCGGAACCGCCACGGTCCCCGGTCCCGGCGGCGGACCGCATGATCGATGTGCACCAGGATCCGCTCCGGAGGGTCGTCGCACAGCCCGTGGAGGTAGCCGGCAGCCAGTCCGCCCAACCGGGCCGTGCCGCCGCCGATCAGCACGCCGGCCCACGCCTTCGACATCCAATCCGGTTCCCGCGTCGCGTAGACGCCGGGATCCAGCCGCAGCCAGTGACCTGACGCGACGAGGCGAGCGACGCTGTTCCGACCGAGTCCGTGGGCGGCTGCCTGTTCCGCAGTCACAACACCGCCCTGGAGGCCGGCGAGGTTCAGCAACTCCGGGGTCGGGTCGACGCGTGGTCTCACACCCTGACATTGCGACCGACGACCTCGCGCGTTTCACTCCGGCAGGCGATCTGTGGACAACCCTGAGTCCCCGTTCTCCTGTGGACAAACGCTCCCCAACATCAACTGGGAAGTTCGTGCTGTGACTACCCAGCACGAAGTTCCCAGCAGGGGTCGACAGGCCTGACTCCGGTTAACCCGACCTCCGATCGGCCCCCTGTCCCCATCGCCTACGGCTCCGGCGACGGCTGGAATTGGGGCATGGATGCACTCGGCCAACTCGTCCTCCACGCCGCGGGTTCGCCGTGGTTGCTCCCGCTGGTCTTCCTCTTCGTCGTCGTCGACGGCATCTTCCCGCCGGTGCCCAGCGAGTCTGTGGTGATCGCTCTCGCTGCGATCTCGGCAAGCACCGGCCAGCCGACGATGCTGCTGCTGGCGCTGACCGCCGCGTCGGGTGCCTTCGTCGGAGACAACATCAGCTACGAGATCGGTCGCCGGATCGGTTTGCAGCGCTTCGCCTGGATGCGGCGGCCCTGGTTCGTCAGGACCATGGGCCGGGCAGCGGCCGCCCTCGACCACCGGGTGTCCTCTGCGGTGTTGGCAGCACGGTTCGTCCCGGGCGGCCGGGTCGGGGTCAACCTGGTCGCCGGCGCCAGTGGCATCCCACGGAAGGTGTTCCGTCCGCTGACCCTGCTGTCGGCGGCCTGTTGGGCGATCTACTCGGTGGTCATCGGAACGGTGGCGGGCAGCTGGGTCAGTGATCATCCGGTGCTGGGAGCGCTGGTCGCGACCGGCCTCGGCCTGTTGGTCGGCCTGCTGATCGACACGGTGCTCGGTATCATCCGACGCCGTCGGGCGACTGTCTGCGTGCCGCCGGCGCAACCGGCCCAGGAGCGGCGGGAACTCCTCAACGTCAGATCCGGATGACCCCGGGCCGGATGGCCCGGTGGTCTTCGGCTTCGAGGGCAACGGTCTGATCGCGGCGATCGGCATCTCGACCTGGATGAGCTGGGTGGGTCAATCTGTTGATCGCCGAATGGTGGTTGCATCGGCGCCGGTCGTCGCGCTCCCGAAGCCGTGCCCCGAGCGCTGGGGGCATGATGGCCGGGTGACCCAACGCACGACCTGCCTGATCGCCGGTGGTGGCCCCGCCGGCATCATGCTCGGCCTGTTGCTCGCCCGGGCCGGCATCGAGGTGACGGTCGCGGAGAAACATGGCGACTTCCTCCGGGACTTCCGTGGCGACACCGTGCACGCGTCGACGCTGCAACTGCTCGGTGAGCTCGGCCTGGAGGATCGGTTCCGGGCGATGCCGCATGTTGATCTTGCCGACTACCGTCTCCCGTTGCCCAACGGCAGAACCATCGTGCTGGGTGACTTCTCCAGCCTGCCCGGGCCCTACCACCACATCGCGCTTGCACCACAGTGGGACCTGCTGTCGCTGCTCGCCGAGACAGCCGCGGAGGAGCCGAGTTTCCGACTCTTGATGAACACCGAGGTGCTCGGCCCGGTTGTCGATCATGGTCGGGTGGTCGGGGCGCGGGTCAGGTCGGCCGACGGTGAGTCGGTGATCAAGGCCGATCTGACCGTCGCCTGTGACGGCCGCAACTCCGATCTTCGCTCCGGAGCCGGAATGGTGCCGCACGAATACCGGGTGCCGTACGACGTCTGGTGGTTCCGGCTGTCACGGACCGACGCGGAACGGGAGAGCGAACTGCCGACCCTGCTGCCGACGATCAAGCCGCCGGACATCATGCTGGCGATGAGCCATCACGCGTACTACCAGATCGCCTATCTGGCGCCGAAGGGTTCGCAGGCCAGGCTGCGGGAGGAGGGAATCGCATCCTTCCGGGCCCGGATCGCCAGGCTCCGTCCTGATCTTGCCGACCGGGTCGACGAACTGACCTCGATGGACGAGCTTCCGATCCTCGACGTCCGGATGAACCGGTTGCACCGCTGGCACCGGCCCGGACTGTTGTGCATCGGCGACGCGGCCCACGCGATGTCGCCGTCGGGTGGTGTCGGTGTGAACCTGGCCATCCAGGATGCGGTGGCCGCCGCCCGCTGCCTCGCAGAGCCGCTGCGGCAACGCTGGGTCACCGATCATGATCTTGATCAGGTACGCCGCCGGCGGCTGTTCCCGACGGTCTTCCTGCAAACCGGACAGCGGCTGCTGCACGCGACGATCTATGAGCCGGCGATGGCCGGTCTGCCGGGCGGCTTCGAGGCGGCGACCCTTGTGCTGCGGCTGCTGCCTTGGTTGTCCCGCCCTGTCGGCCGGTTGATCGCGATCGGTCCGCGCCCCGAAACCGCCCCCGCGTTCGCCCGGCGTTAACGGGCCCGCTGCACCCGACCCTCGTCCCACACCGGCTGGTCGGACTCGTACACCCCGCCGTCGGCGCCGAAGATCAGGAACCGGTCGAAGCCCCGGGCGAACCAGCGGTCGTGGGTCACCGCAACCACCGTTCCCTCGAAGGACTCCAACCCAGCCTCGAGTGCCTCCGCCGATTCGATGTCGAGGTTGTCGGTCGGTTCGTCCAGCAGCAGGCAGGTCACCCCGGACAGCTCGAGCAGCAGGATCTGGAACCTGGCCTGCTGTCCACCGGACAGTTGCTCGAACCGGACGTCGGCAGCCTTGGCCAGCTCGTAGCGATCAAGTCTCCTGGCCGCGTACTCCCGATCCAGTCCGTCGCGATGATCATCGCCGCGGTGCAGGATCTCCAGCAGCGTCCTGCCGACGAGCTCGGGATGGTGATGGGTCTGTGCGAACAGCCCGGGACGGACCCGGGAACCGAGCCGGGCGAGGCCGGTATGAGCAACCGGGGCAAGATCGAATCCGCCGATCGGCTGTTGGTCGACTTCGGGCAGCGTGCCGCCGAGAGCGAGCAGGCGCAGGAAGTGGGACTTGCCCGACCCGTTCGAACCCAGTACGCCGACCCGATCGCCGTACCAGATCTCGGTGGAGAACGGCCGCATCAGACCGGTGAGCTCGATATTCTCGATGATCACCGCACGTTTGGCCGTACGTCCGCCGCGCAGCCGCATCGAGACGTGCTGTTCCCGCGGCAGTTCCTGCGGAGGCCCGGCCTCCTCGAACTTCGCCAGCCGGGTCCTGGCCGCCTGCAGCCGGCTTGCCATATCGGAGTTGTACGCCGCCTTCTGCTTGTACATGATCACCAGTTGCTTGAGCTTGGCGTGCTCCTCGTCCCAGCGCCGGCGCAGCTCCTCGAAACGCTCGAACCGCTCCCGGCGTGCCTGGTGGAAGGTCGTGAACCCGCCGCCGTGCACCCACAACGTGTTTCCGGCCGAACCGAGCTCGAGTGCTGCGATCGAGGTGGCAGCGTTGGCCAGCAGCTCGCGGTCGTGGCTGACCAGCAACACCGTCTTGCGGGTGGCCTGGAGTTGCTCCTCCAGCCACTGCTTGCCCGGGACGTCCAGATAGTTGTCCGGCTCGTCCAACAGCAGGACCTCATCAGGGCCGCGGAGCAGCGCCTCCAGCGCCAGTCGCTTCTGCTCGCCGCCGGACAGCGTGTTGACCTCGCGCCATTTGGCCCGTTCGTAGTCGATGCCGAGCGCTGCCGTGCAGCAGGCGTCGAAGGTCACCTCGGCCTCGTAGCCGCCGGAATCGGCATACTCGGCCAGGGCGGCGGCGTAATCGAGTTGGGTCGGTTCGCTGTCGTCGCTCATCAACCGCAGTTCGAGCCGATCGACCTCGGCGACAGCACGCCGCAGCCGGGGCGCGGCCAGTGAGAAGAGCAGGTCGCGAACCGTGGAACCGTCGCGGATGCTTCCGATGAACTGCCGCATGACGCCGAGTCCGCCGCTACGGCTGACGCCACCGTCGGTCGGCTGCAGGTCGCCGGCGATGATCCGCAACAGGGTCGTTTTGCCCGCGCCGTTGGGCCCGACCAGCGCGACGACGGCGCCGTCACCGACCCGGAAGCTGATGTCGTCCAACAGCGGTCTGCCGTCCGGGAGGTGGAACGACACCCCGGTCAGTTCCACGTGTCCCACTCCCCCAGCCTACGGACGCCGAGCCGGCGCAGCCACTGGATTAGCCGTCCCGACGAACTTTGTGAAAGGCATCACAAATAGGTGGAACGGTGAACCAGAGCATGGAAGCATCGGCCCATGACCAGCGACGGCCCGCGATGAGGAGCCGCCCGGCACGCGGTCAGCCGCGGGCCGAGGAGGTCCTCCGCGAGCCGATGTTCGCCAGGTTCTGGACGGCTTCGACGGTCAGCTCCGTTGGAACCGCGGCCACCTCGATCGCCCTCCCCGTGCTGGTCGTCCGCTACTTGGGCGCTTCCAACTTCGAGGTGGGTCTGGTCAACGCGGCCCAACTGCTGCCCTATCTCGTGCTCGGCCTGCTCGCGGGCGTCTTCATCGACCGCTGGCGACGCCGGCCGATGCTGATCCGGACCAGCATCGGGCGCGCGGTGCTGCTGGCATCAGTACCGGCGTTCTGGGCTGTCGGATGGCTGTCGCTGCCGCTACTGATCGTCATCCTGGTCGGTTTCGGCGCTCTGAACGTGTTCGCCATCGCCGGGGCCCAGTCGTTCCTGCCGGCGGTGGTGTCGCGACCCCAGCTGTTCCGGGCGAACGCCAGGATCGACCAGAGCGACGCGGTGGCCCAGACACTGGGACCAGCCGCCGGCGGCGCTCTGGTCGCGGCCCTCGGTGCCCCGCTGATCCTGCTGATCGACGCGGTGAGTTACGTGGTGAACGCCGTGCTGATCGGCAGGATCAAGGTCCTCGAACCGACGCCGGAGCCGGTGGACCGGCGATCGGGCATCGGCGCCGCCATCAAGGACGGCGTGCGGTGGATCTACCGGCACCCCACTCTCGGCCCGATGACCGTGTCCTCCCATGTCTGGTTCATCGGCAACAACGCCATGCTGACGGTGCTGGCGCCGTTCGCCCTGAGGGACCTGGACCTGAGTTCGCTCACCTTCGGGCTGCTGTTCGCACTGCTCGGGGTCGCAACGCTGGCGGGTGCGCTGCTGTCGCCGCGGATCGGTGACCTGCTGGGAGTCGGCCGGACCGTCGTGACCTGCCGGGCCGGCTATCCGGTGGCGCTGGTGCTGCTCGGGGTGATCGCCGGCCACGGGGTGTCCCGGACGGCGGCTGTCGTCGTGGTGTTCGGCGCGCTCGGACTGTGGGGGCTGATCAGCGGTGTCGAGAACCCGGTCGAGATGGGATACCGCCAGACGATCACCCCACCGAACTTCCTGGGCAGGGTGAATTCCACCGCTCGCTCGGCGAATCGGACCTGTGCCGTACTCGGCGCCCTGGCCGGTGGCGCTGTCTCGGGGGCGTTCGGCTACCGGACCGCCTTCCTGCTCGGCGCGGCCGCGCTCATCGCACCTTTCGTCATCGCGGTCGTCACGCCGCTGCGATCCGCCCGCATCGAGACCTGAGTGCCGGGGTGTCGTCACAGATTTCGGACCGTGGTCTGATCCCGCGGTTGGTGAACGGGGTAACAATGGGCTCATGTCCAGCACCGGAGCCGAGAACAAGGGTCCAGCGCGGCGCAAGCCGTTGCTGGCGTGGATCGCGCCGCTGACAGCCGCCGCTCTGGCGGTCGGCGGCGGAGTCTTCGCCAACAACACCGCCAGCGCGGAGCCCCCGTTGCCGAAGAAGACGGCCCAGCAGTTGCTGACCGGCGTGGCCGGCGCCAACGTCCCGGGCCTGTCCGGCACCGTGACCGAGACCGCCAACCTCGGTCTGCCGTCATTGCCGACCGGCGGCCAGGGCGGTCCCACCTCGTCCTCCGACTTCTCCGATCTGCTCAGCGGCACCCACACCCTCAAGGTGTGGACCAGCGGCACCGACAAGTCCCGCGTCGCCATGCTGGGCACCTACGGCGAATCCGACCTGATCCGCAACGGCAAGCAGGCCTGGCTGTGGTCGAGCAAGGAGAAGAAGGCGGTACACAGCAGGTTCGTCGGTGTGACCCCCGACTGGCAGCGGCCCGGTGAGCCGGCAGGCCCGGCGAGTACGCCGCAGGAGATGGCCCGGCAGGTGTTGAAGGCCATCGATCCGAGCACGACGACAACGGTCGCCCGCAACGTCACGGTGGCGGGGCGGTCGGCGTACCAGTTGGTGCTCACGCCCAAGGACAGCCGCTCGCTGGTCGACACCGTGACCATCGCTGTCGATGCCCGGACCTCGGTTCCGCTGCAGGTCCAGGTCACCGCCGACGGGCAGACCAAGCCGGCGATCTCGGTCGGCTTCACCACAGTCGACTTCTCGGTGCCTGACGCCAAGACCTTCGTCTTCGATCCGCCGCAGGGCACCAAGGTGACCGAACACACGGTCACGGCGCCCGACAAGCGCGACCGGACCGACGCCAGGAAGCAGGCGGACAAGCTTGCCTCGCGCACCAAGACCGTCGGCACCGGCTGGACCACGGTCGTGATCACCAAGGCCGACAAGAAGACCGGCGCTGACCGGTCGATGCCCGGCCGCGCCGGTAACGATCCGATGGTGCAGGCCCTGCCCCGGGTCTCCGGTTCGTGGGGTTCGGGTCGGCTGCTCAGCGGCGCCCTGTTCAGCGCGGTGATCACCGACGACGGCCGGGTCGCCGTCGGCGCCGTCCGCCCGCAGTTGCTCTACAGCGCCCTGCAGAAGTAGGGCAGGCTGTCCAGTGAGGTGGTGACCGGACCCGCTGTCCAGACCCGCGGTCTGTCCAAACGGTTCCGGCACCAACTGGCCGTCGATCAGGTCGATCTCGAGGTGCCGCGCGGCGCCGTGTACGGTTTCCTCGGCCCGAACGGATCCGGCAAGACGACGACGATCCGGATGCTGCTGGGCCTGATCCGGCCGACATCCGGTGTCTCGCGGGTGCTGGGCGAACCCATTCCGGAGCGGATCTCCCACGCCCTGCCCCGGGTCGGATCGCTCGTCGAGGGGCCGGCGTTCCATCCCTATCTCTCCGGGCGGAAGAACCTGCTGCGCCTCGACGCCGCGGATCCCCACGCCTCCCACCGCTCCGCCGGCCGTCGGATCGACGCCGCGCTGGAGCGGGTCGGGTTGATGCCGGCGGCGGGCAAGACGTTCCGCGCGTACTCACTGGGAATGCGCCAGCGGCTGGCGATCGCCGCCGCCCTGCTACAGCCCCGCGACCTGCTGGTGCTGGACGAGCCGACGAACGGGCTCGACCCGCAGGGCACTCGCGAGGTACGCCACCTGGTCTCCGATCTTGCCGACGACGGTGCGACGATCCTGATCTCGTCGCATCTACTCAGCGAGGTCGAGCAGATCTGCAGTCATATCGGCGTGATGCATGCGGGCAAGCTGCTGGCCCAGGGCACGATCGACGAACTGCGCGCCCGGACCGCACCGACCGTACGGTTGGAGACAACCGATCCGCGGCCGGCGATCAAGATCATGACCGAGCTCGGGCTCGAAACGCCGCGCAGCGAGCGCACCGGTGATCATCACCTGGTCAGTGCGCCGCTCGGCAACGTCGAGACGGCCAAGATCGTTCCGGCACTGGTGGCCGACGGTGTTCCGGTGCTCGGCTTCCGGGTCGCGGCGCAGAGCCTGGAGGACGTGTTCGTCGGCCTGACCGGGGAGGGTTTCGATGTCAGCGGTTGAGGCGGTACCCAATCCGGTCGTGTCCTGGCTGCGGCTCTTCAGCTCCGAGTGTCGGCTGGTGCTCAGCCGACGCCGCAACATCGCCGGACTCGGCGTCCTGGCCGCGGTGCCGATCCTGATCGCCGTCGCGGTGAAGATCTGGGGTGCCGGTGGCGGCGGGCCGAGCTTCGTCGACGCGATCACCGGCAACGGCTTGTTCGTGGCGCTGGCGGCGCTCGCCGTCGAGCTCCCGCTGTTCCTGCCGCTGGCCGTCTCCTGGATCTCCGGCGACTCGATCGCCGGCGAGGCCAATCTCGGCACCCTGCGCTATCTGCTGACCGTTCCGGTGGGGCGGACCCGGCTGTTGACCGTCAAGTACGCGAGTCTGATCTTCTTCTCCCTGTGTGCCACGCTGCTGGTCGCGGTGGTCGGCGGGCTGATCGGTTCGATCCTGTTCGGTACCGGCCCGATGATCCTGTTGTCCGGGAACACCGTCGGCTTCGGCCCGACGGTCCTGCGGTTGGCGTTGGTGTGCGGTTATCTGGCGGCCGGATTCGCCGCGCTCGCAGCGATCGGACTGTTCGTCTCGACGTTGACCGAGCAGCCGATCGGCGCAACCGTGGCGACCGTGTTGATCAACGTCGGGATGTTCGTGCTGGACACCATCAGCCAGCTCGACTGGCTGCATCCCTATCTGTTGACCCACTGGTGGATGTCCTTCGGCGACCTGTTGCGGTCACCGATCTACACCGCCGACATCAACCGCGGCCTGCTCACCGCCCTGGCGTACGCGATCGTCTTCTGGCTCGCGGCGTGGGCGCGGTTCACCAGCAAGGATGTGACCAGCTGACGGCTGCCTGCTCGACCCACCGATCGGCTGCCGATCAGATGTCGTCGGTGCCGAGGGTGTCGCACATACCGACATCGTGCGTCTGCCGTCTGGACGCCGGCGACTTTGGTCCGCGACCGGCTGCGGACGTTAAATAGTCGCTGTGGGCAACAATGATCCGGCGAGATACCCCAAGGGGCGGCGGGCCGGCGGACGGACCCCGATGCCACGACGTTCCGGCGCACAACAGGCCAGGCTGTGGATCCTGTCGCTGTGCGGAGCAGTCCCCGGCGCGGTGGTCGTCTACCTGACCGACAGCTTCTGGGCGGGTGCCGGTGTTTTCCTTGCCGTGGTCGTCGTGCTCGGGCTCCTTCTCTACCTCTACGAGAAACGGAAGCAGCGGTGAACCCATCTGGTTCGGATCATCCGTCGGCGCTGGAGTTGGTGGAGCAGAAGAACCGTCGTGGCGTGGTCTCCTTCGTCCGCCGCAGCCCGCGACTCACGCCGCAGCAACAACGACTGTGGGACCAGTTCGCCGATCGGTGGCTGATCGAGGTGCCGCGCGAGGGCAACAGCACCTCGATCGACCCGCAGCATCAGGTTGATCTGGCCGCCACCTTCGGCCGGGAGGCGCCGTTGATCATCGAGATCGGCCCGGGGATGGGCGAGTCCCTTGCGCCGATGGCGGCCGCCAGACCGGACGCCAATGTGCTCGCCTTCGAGGTGTATCGCCCGGCGATCGCCAGGATCCTGGCCAAGATCGACAGGGTCGGCGCGGAGAACGTCCGGGTCGTCCAGGCCAACGCCGTCGACGGGCTGCGCCAGATCGCCCCCGAGGGCGGTGTTGACGAGCTGTGGATGTTCTTCCCGGATCCGTGGCACAAGTCCAAGCACCGCAAGCGCCGGTTGCTCAACCACGAGTTCGCGGAGCTGGTCGCGTCCCGGCTGGCCTCCGGTGCGGTCTGGCGGCTGGCGACGGATTGGGCGGACTATGCCCGGCAGATGCGCGCCGTGCTCGATGATCATCCGGCCTTCGAGAGCCTCTACCCCGGCTCGTTCGCGCCACGCTGGGCCGACCGGCCGGTGACGAAGTTCGAGCAGCGCGGCATCGACGAGGGCCGGGAGATCTTCGACCTTGCCTACCGTCGCCGACCGCGGTGATCATGTCAGCGGCGCTCACCGACGCAGGCCCGGGACGGTGGAGGCTCGACGTCAGCTACCGCGGGACGGCCTTCTCGGGCTGGGCACACCAGCCCGGACTGCGTACCGTACAAGGCGAACTGGAGCTGTGGTTGCCCCGGCTGCTCCGCGTTGATCATCAACTGCCGCTGGTGGTGGCCGGCCGGACCGATGCCGGAGTGCATGCCCGGGGACAGGTGTGTCACTTCGACTGCGAGCCGGGCGTGATCGCCGACGACGGCACGACGCTGCTCCGCCGCTTCGCCAGAGTCCTCCCCGATGATCTTGTGGTACGCCGGGTGCAGCGCGCACCGGAGGGTTTCGATGCCCGGTTCTCGGCACTGCGTCGCCGGTACGTCTATCGGCTTGCCGACGGCCCGGTACCGCCCGATCCGCTGCACCGTGATCATGTTGCCCGCTGGCCACGCCCACTCGATCTCCAGGCGATGAACACCGCTGCTGTCGGCGTGCTCGGTCTCCGCGACTTCGCGGCCTTCTGCAAGCGCCGGGAAGCAGCGACCACGATCCGTACCTTGATCGAACTGTCCGGCCGTCGTGTTGATCATGGTCCGCTTGCCGGAGTGATCGAGTTCACCGTGGTCGCGGACGCCTTCTGCCATTCGATGGTACGGTCCCTGGTCGGCGCTCTGGTCCGCGTCGGGGAGGGCGCACGGGATGCCGAGTGGCTGGCCGGGATCGCCGCTCGCGGCGTTCGGGACAGTGGCATCCAGGTGATGCCTGCCGCCGGGCTCACCCTGGAGCAGGTCGACTATCCGGCAGATGATCAACTCGCCGCCCGGGCGGTCGAGGCGCGCCGTACCCGGGAGTTGTTGGGGACGACCGATGACTGATCACTACTTCACCAACTCGCCCAACGCCGGACGGAACCGGCAGACCACAACCGCCACCATCTGGGGCACCGAGTACCGGTTCATCACCGCCAGCGGAGTGTTCGCCCGCTCCGGTCTGGACATCGCCACCCAGGTGCTGCTGCGCTCGCTCGAGCCGCCGGTCGGTGTCGGCCGGCTGTGTGACGTCGGCTGCGGCTACGGCCCGATCGCGATCGCGTTGGCCGACCACTGCCCCGGCGCAGTCGTCGACGCCGTCGACGTCAACGACACCGCGCTCGGCCTGTGCGCGGAGAACGCGACGCTCGCCGGGGTCGCGGACCGGGTGCTGCCGATGCGGCCGGAGCAGGCCGACCCGAATGTCCGCTACGACGAGATCTGGTCCAACCCACCGATCCGGATCGGGAAACAGGCCCTGCACGACCTGCTGCTGCTCTGGCTGCCGCGACTGCGGCCGGGCGGTGCGATGCGGATGGTGGTCGGGAAGAATCTCGGCGCCGACACCCTGCAGGCCTGGCTCGCCGACCAGGGCTATCCGTGTGACCGGGTGGCGAGTGCAAAAGGTTTCCGCGTGCTGGTCGCCCGCACCCCCGGCTGATCGGATCGCCGGCCGGCACCGGTCAGGTCTTGGCGCTGACCCGGACCAGGACCTCCGGCCACCGGGCATCCAGTCGCCGACCGCCGATCCTGATGCCGTACCGGACCGCGACGGCACCGCTGATGATGCCGACCACGATGGCGAGGTAGGCCAGCCACCCGAACCAGTAGGACAGGACGACCAGCACGATCGTCGGCACGCCGATGATCACCGTCAGCCCGGTGCTCGCCCCCATGGAGATCAGCGAGGCCAGACCACCGCTGTTGTTGCGCTGGAACGGGCTCTGCCCGGGTGGCGGCACCGGGACCTGCCACACCGAACCGGCCCAACAGCCGACACCGAGGCCGATCAGCCCCAATCCGATGGTCAGCGCCAGGACGGCGGGAAACAGGTCCGTCCGACCGGACAGCAACACCGCCGCGACGGTCATGATCACCACGATCGGACCGATCACGACCGCGGTCGCCATGGCCCGACCGGCGCGGTCGGCCGTGCCACTGACGCCGGTGACGATGTGCATCCACAACGCCGATCCGTCGTAGGAGATATCGGTGGTGACCACGCTGCCGAGCAGCAACGAGATGAACACCGGCGCGAAAGCGGCCACCGGGCGGGAGCCGTGGTCGACGTTGATCAACTGGGTGACGATGACGATGATCGGGGCGACGCAGATCCCGCCGATAGCGGCAAGATATCGGGGATCGCGGCGCCAGTAGAGCAGCACTCGGGAGGCGATCGCCCCCGCCGGTGTGTCCGGGAACAACCGCTCGACGAGATTGCCGCGGACCGTGGCCCGGGTCGCGCCGCCGCTCTCCAACGGCGAGGTCAGGCTGCGCCCGAGGAAATACCGCCAGGCCAGCCACAGGAGCGCCAGCAGCGCGACGGAGAACAGCAACTTGATCACCGCGATCGCCGGTGAGCCGGTCGCGACCTCGGCCGGCACCGACCAGACCCAACCGATCGGCGTCCAGCCGATGACCTCTCCGGCCCGGTGCAGGATGGACAGCAGGACGGCGGGCTGGAAGCCCCGGCTGGCGTTGGTCAGGGCGTTGATCGCCAGGCCGATGCCGGCGCCGACCAGCGCGAGGGCGACGGCGGCGAAGTCCCGGAACCGACGGGAGGACAGCGCCTGGGCGAAGGCACTGGTGGCCGTGCGGGCCAGCAGCGAACAGGTGGCGACGCCGAGCGGTACGGTGACCACCGCCGCGATGACGGTCAGCGGGTCGCGGGACCAGGTGGCGATCAGACCGCCGGCGATCAAGGTCGTCGCGATTCCCGGCACGCCGATCAGGCCGGCCAGGAAGAGTCCCGGCTGCAGTCGGCCGGCCGGTACCGGCAGCAGCGCGAACTTGGCGGGGTCGACGGTCTCGTCGCTGCCGAAGACCAACAACGACATCAGCAGCCACCCGATGGTGAACAGGCCGAAGCCGAGCACGGTGACACCGGCCGCCAGCTCGGCGGGGGCGAACCGGAGAGCGACCAGGCCGACCCAGCAGGCCAGTACGATTCCCAGGCCGTACACCAGTCCGATGATCAGGGCGACGATCCGCCAGACGCTGCGACGCAGACCGTTGCGCAGCAGGGTCAGTTTCAGACCGACGATGACCGCAACCACGCCAACACCTCCGATTCTCCCGCGTGCGACGCCGACCGGAATCCGACCAGGTCGAGGAACCGCTGTTGCAGCGACTCACCCGCCCGGACCTCGTCCAGCGTGCCGGCCGCCAGGATCTGGCCGCCCACGACGACCGCAAGGCTGTCGCACAGGCTCTCCACCAGTTCCATCACGTGGCTGGACAGCACCACGGTGCCTCCGCTGGCGACGTAGCCGCGCAGGATGCTCCGGATGCCCTCCCCGGAGACCGGGTCGACCGCCTCGAACGGCTCGTCGAGGATGAGCAGACGCGGGGCGTGGATCAGGGCGCAGGCCAGGCCGATCTTCTTGGTCATACCGGCCGAATAGTCGACCACCATCTGCCCGGCGTCCTCGGCCAGCCCGAGCGCATCGAGCAGCTCCGCCGAACGGGACGCGATGGCACCGGCCGGTACCCCACGGAGCCGACCGACGTATCGGAGCAGTTCGCTGCCGCTCAGCCGGTCGAACAGCCGGAGACCGTCAGGCAGCACGCCCATCAGCGCCTTGGCCGCGGGTGGGTCCCGCCAGACGTCGCGACCCAGCACGTACGCCTCGCCCGCGTCCGGCCGGAGCAGTCCGGTCGCCATCGACAGCGTCGTGGTCTTGCCCGCGCCGTTGGGTCCGACCAGGCCGAACATGCGTCCCTGCTCCACCCGGAGATCCAGTCCGCGGACCGCGACCTTCTGACCGAAGCGCTTGACCAGACCTCTCAGGTCGAGCGCAGGCGACAGCCGTTGGTCCGATGCGTTCACCGTCATGTCTCCCATCAAACACCGGCACCGGTGCCAACACCCGCGACATTTGTCCCGATCCGGGATTGTCCTGATCTTCGTCCGGACATGATCAACTGGCAGCAGGGGAGGGGAGGGACCGGCGCGCAGGCCGCGCACTAGGATGGGTGATCAGTCGCCGACCGCGATGTCCACTTCACGAGTAAGGGATGAGGATTCACATGGCCGCCTATGAGCTTCCCGATCTGCCCTACGACTACGCAGCGCTGGAGCCCCACATCTCGGGCAAGATCATGGAACTCCACCACGACAAACACCACGCCACCTACGTCGCCGGCATCAACACCGCCCTGGACCAACTCGCCGAAGCCCGCGAAACCGGCAACCTCGGCACCGTCGGCGGACTGGAGAAGAACCTCGCCTTCAACCTCGGCGGCCACGTCAACCACACCGTCTTCTGGCCCAACCTCTCCCCCGACGGCGGCGACAAACCCGACGGCGAACTCGGCGCAGCCATCGACGAATACTTCGGCACCTTCGACGCCTTCCGCGCCCACTTCGAAGCCACCGCCAACACCATCCAAGGCTCCGGCTGGGCCATGCTCGTCTACGACACCCTCGGCCAACGCCTCAACATCGTCCAGCTCTACGACCAACAAGGAAACCTCCCCCTGGCCCAAATCCCCATCGTCCTCCTCGACATGTGGGAACACGCCTTCTACCTGCAATACCAAAACGTCAAAGCCGACTACGTCAAAGCCTGGTGGAACGTCGTCAACTGGGCCGACGCCCAAACCCGCTTCACCGCCGCCACCCAACAGACCGCCGGCCTGATCATCCCCAACTGACCCAACCCACCGGCCCGAACACCCCGGCATCCCTGCAGATCCCACCGGCAACGCCGGTGGGATCTGTCGTCACTGCTCCGCCGTCGGCAGCAGTTTCTTCAGGGTGTCGAGCGTGTCGGCCTCGGCCGGTGTCTTGTCCTCGCGGTAACGCAGCACCCGGGCGAAGCGCAGCGCGACGCCGCCCGGATACCGCGTGGAGATCTGCAGGCCGTCGATGGCGATCTCGGCGACGATCTCCGGGCGCAGATACACCGTCTGCTGCGTGCGCCGGGTCTCCAGCTGCAGGAAGCGTTCGGTCTGCCAATGCAGCATCTCGTCGGTCAAGCCCTTGAACGTCTTGCCGAGCATGATCAACTCGTCCGTCTCGTCGTCCCGGGCGGCCAGGTGCAGGTTCGACAGCCAGCCGCTCCGCCGGCCGTGCCCCCACTCCGCAGCGATGATCACCAGGTCGAAGGTGTGCCGCGGTTTGACCTTGATCCAGCCGGAATCGCGGCGACCCGCAGCGTACGGCGCCTGCGGGTTCTTGATCACCACACCCTCGAAACCCCGCTGCACGACATCGGTGTACAGCTCGACGGCCGGTGCGACCTCCTCCGCGACGACCCGTGGGACCAGCAACTCCTCCGGCAGGGCCGCCGACATGATCGTGGACCGCTCGACCAGTGGATGATCAAGATAGTCCTGATCCCCCAGTTGCAGCAGGTCGAAGAAATACGGCCGCAGGGACAGCCGTTCCGCGCCCTCGAGCTCGGACCGGGTCGCGGCACTGGAGGCGATCTGCTGGAAGATTTCTGGGCTGCCGTCGGGGCGCAGCGCCAGCGCCTCACCGTCCAGCACGAGTCGATCATGAGGCAGGTCGGCGACCAAACTGGTGACCAGCGGGAGCCGGTCGGTGATCTCGTCCAGGCTCCTGGTGAACACCCGTACCTGATCATCGTATTTGTGCACCTGGATCCGGATACCGTCGAGTTTGGCGTCGACGATCGCCGGCAGGCCGATCTTGTCCAGCGCCTGTGCCACGTCGGGTGCACTGGCGGCGAGCATCGGCTGCACGGCGATGCCCACCTGCAGGGTGACGCGTTCCAGCGCCGGCAGCCCGCCGGTGATCAACTCCCGGGCGGCGGCTGTCGTCGATCCGAGCAGCATCGCCGCCCGGCGTACCGCCTCCTTCGGCACCTGGTGGGCGGCCGCGAGTCCGTCCTGGACGGCCGACTCCAGGGCGCCCTGGCGCAACTCGCCGAAGATCAGGCCGCGCAGCAGGTCCTGCTCGCCGGCGGTCGCCCGGCCGAAGAGTGCGCCGACCGCCTGCTGGCGCAGTCCCGCCGAACCGGGACCGGCCATAGCGGCCATGGACTCCATCGCCGCGTCGACCTCGGAAACCCTCAGGGTTGGCTCAGCGGCAGGTTCAGGCAGCGTTTGGAGCGTCCTCCAGCCGATGCCGGTCCGGCGCTGCCTCAGCGACCCTGACAGGTAGCTGACAACGACCTCCACGTCGGCGACGGAGGTTTCGTGCAACACTTCGGCGATGATGTCCCGTTTGGCGTTGCGGGACCGGGTGGCGCCCAGATCACGCCAGGCTCGGAGCAGCCGGTCGAGGGTGACGCCGTTCCCGGTCATCGGTTCGGTCATGGGTCGATTGTTCCCTGACCTGGTGACACCCGGGCCGGTCCGAGCCGGTAGGGTGCACCGATCTTGGTAACAAAAGTGGCAAGCGCGTTGACAACCGAACCGCTTCAGTAATGATTGGGCTCACGGGATTCGTGCGACCGGATCGAAGGAGTGGGGTCACGCACGAGAACGGCAGCGAATAATGGGGTTCGGCCGCTCAGCCGGCCGTGTTCAAGGAGGAACACAACGATGACGTTTCCGCAGCATCCGGTGACGCCCGCAGAGGGCTCCGGAGCGGATCCTTCGGGATCCGCGCGGCCGGTCTCGCCGTTCGAGACCGAAGAATCAGGACACACCTTCTCGACGAACCGGCGCAAGTTCCTGTCCTGGGGCGGGCTGGCCGCTGGTGCCGTGCTGGTCGGCGGCATCGCCGCCGGCTGTGGCACCGCCCAGACCGGACGTTCCGGCGGCGGCGGCGGTGGTGGCGGCGGCAAGGGCGGTTCGTCCGGCCGCCAGGGTGCCGCTGGTGACATCTTCTTCGTCGCCGGGTTCCAGTGGGATCCGCCGAAGTCGTTCAACCCGCTCGCCGCGTCGACCACCTGGCCGGCCGGGCAGGGTCAGAGCCAGTTCCTCTACGAGACGTTGGTCCGCTTCAACATGCTCGACGGCAGCCTGCAGCCCGGGCTCGGCAAGGAACTCAAGGAGGTCGACAAGCGGACGCTGGAGGTTCCGCTGCAGGACGGCACCAAGTGGCAGGACGGCCAGGACCTCACCGCCGACGATGTGAAGTTCACCTTCGACCTGGCCAAGGACAACTCGGTCAGCTACTCCAACGTCTGGGAGTACCTGCAGGAGGTCAAGGTCGTCGACGCCCGGACCGTGCAGTTCATCGCGAAGGCCAAGCCGCTGAATCCGCTGGCGATCAAGAATGCGATCGCCGGCACCTTCATCCTGCCCAAGCACATCTACGAGCCGTGGGTGTCCTCGGGCAAGGTCACCTCTCAGGCCAACATGAAGCCGGTCGGCAGTGGTCCGTTCACCGTCAAGCTCGCCGACCAGACGCAGATCGTGCTGAGCCGGGTGGACAACTACTGGGGCAAGGACACCTTCGGCACTCCGCCGATGACCGGCATCACCCACCCGATCTTCAAGAGCAACCAGGACGGCGACCTCAAGCTGGAATCCGGCGAGATCGATGCCAGCCAGCAGTTCACCGCCCAGATCTGGAAGATGTGGGAGGAGAAGAAGAAGCCGGTCGGCACCTGGCTGAAGGACAAGCCGTACTACCTGCCCGGCAACATCCCGCTGCTGCAGATCAACACCACCAAGAAGGGCCTGGACAATCCCAAGGTCCGGCTGGCGATGGCGTACGCGATCGACACCGCCAACATCGTGGCCACCGCGATGTCGTCCTACTCCGATGTGCCGCAGCCCAGCCTGATCCTGCCCACCGGTTTCGAGAAGAAGTTCTTCGACCAGGCGGCCGCCGATTCCGAGGGCTGGAAGTACGACCCGGACAAGGCCAAGTCGATCCTGGAAGATGATCTTGGAGCGACCAAGGGCAGCGACGGCATCTACAAGCTGAAGGACGGCACCCGGCTCGGTCCGTGGAAGTTGATCACGCCGACCGGCTGGACCGACTGGAACAGCGCCTGTGAGATCGCGGCGAAGAGTCTGAAGGCCGTCGGCATCGACGTCAGCACCAAGTTCCCGGAGGCTGCCAACGTCACCAACGCCATGCAGAACGGCAACTTCGACCTGGCGTGCTGGAGTGCCTCGGGCGTCAGCCCGGCCAGCCCGTGGAGCCGGCTGCGCGACATCCTCGATGACCGCATCGGTGCTCCGATCGGCAAGACCGCGTTCTCCAACTACACGAGGTTCAAGCATCCGGACATCCCCGGGCTGCTGGACGATGCCGCCGAGGCGACCACCGACGACGACCGCAAGACCGCCTACGGCAAGATCGAGAAGATCTACCGCGAGCAGGTTCCTGTCATCCCGTTGATGTACCGCCCGTTGGAGTTCTATGAGTTCAACACCTCCACCTGGACGAACTTCCCGACCGAGGAGAACCCGTACGCTCCGCCGATGTGGGGCAATGCGGGTGTCGCCTGGATCTTCAAACTGAAGAAGGCAGGAAGCTAGGCCCAGCAGATAGCCGTACCAGATATCGAAGGGGATACAGGGTCGGAGTATGGACTTCGCAAAGTACTTGGGTCGGAAGGCGATCTGGTACGTGATTGCGCTGTTCGTCGCCCTGCTGCTCAACTTCCTGCTGCCCCGCCTGATCCCGGGCAATCCGGTTGACAACATCGTCAGCCAGATGGCCCGGGGCGGCGGGGCAAGTGGTGAGCAGATGAAGGCGATCTACAGCCACTACATGGAGCAGTTCGGGCTGAACAAGCCGATGTGGGAGCAGTTCCTGGTCTACATCGACCAGCTGGCGCACGGGAATCTCGGCACGTCGTTCTCGCAGTACCCCAAGAGCGTCAACTCTTTGGTCGGCCAGGCACTGCCGTGGAGCATCGTGATCCAGCTGCCGGCCATCCTGGTCGGCTGGATCGTCGGCAACCTGCTCGGCGCGATTGCCGCCTACCGGGGCGGCTGGTTCGACCGCGGCGCCTTCGTCGGGTCGCTGTTCGCCTCCTCGATGCCGTACTACTGCCTGGCGATCGTGCTGTTGTACGTGGTCGGCGTGGAACTCGGCATCCTTCCGGTCGGCGGTGGTTACTCACTCGGCCTGACGCCGGAACTGACGCCGGCATTCATCGGTGACGCCATCACCTACTGGTGGCTGCCGTTCTGGTCGCTGGTGATCATCTTCGTCGGCGGTCAGGCAGTCGGCATGCGATCCATGGCGATCTACGAGCTGGGCTCGGACTACGTCAACTACGGGCGCGGACTCGGCCTGCCCGACTCCAGGATCGTCCGCTACATCTTCCGGAACGCGATGCTGCCGCAGATCACCGGTCTCGCCCTGTCGATCGGCGGCATGATCGGCGGCGCACTGATCACCGAGCTGGTGTTCTCCTATCCCGGCATCGGGACGCTGTTGTTCAGCGCGATCAATACCAGCGACTATCCGGTGATCCAGTCGATCACGTTGTTGATCACCCTCGCCGTGCTTGCCGCGAACTTCTGTGTCGAGATCGCGTACGGCGTCATCGATCCGCGGATCCGCGCTGCTCACAGCGGCGAACGGTAGGAGGCGATCATGAGATCGATCAATCTGACGCCGAGATTCTGGGTGGCTGCCTGCCTGGTCGCCTTCACCCTGCTGGTCGGCCTGGTCGGACCGCTGGTCATCCAGGTCAATCCGCATGCCACCATCGGCGGCCTGTACGACAAGCCGAACTTCGGGTCCGTTGCGATGTGGCTCGGCACCGACAACGCCGGCCAGAGCGTGATCGCCAATCTGGTGCATGGTGTCCGGACCAGCCTGTTCGTCGGCCTGATGGCCGGTGCCATTTCCACGCTGATCGGGTTGGTGTTCGGCCTGGTCGCCGGCTTCCAGGGCGGCTGGCTCGACGACCTGCTGATGGGTGTCACCAACATCGCCCTGGCGATCCCGTCGATCGTCGTGGTGATCCTGTTGTCGATCGCCGTCAACGGCACTACGTCACTCACCCTCGCCGCGGTGATCGGTGTCACGGGTTGGCCGTGGACGGCCCGGGCGGTGCGCGCCCAGGCCACCAGCGTCCGGAACCGGGAACACATCGACGTTGCCCGGCTGTCCGGTGCACGCTGGGTCAGCATCCTGGCCTGGGACGTACTCCCCTATCTGCTCAGCTACGTCGCGATGGCCTTCGTGCTGCAGATGTCGGGTGCGATCCTGGCGGAAGCCGCACTGTCGATGCTCGGCCTGGGCCCGTCCGGATCGGTCAGTCTGGGCATCATGCTCTATTGGGCGCTGGCCTGGGGTTCGGTGCGTACCGGCGCCTGGTGGGCCTTCCTGCCCCCGACGCTGATGTTGACCTTGATCGCCTTCTCGCTGCTGCTGTTGCAGGCCAGCCTGGACGAGGTCTTCAACCCGCGGCTGCGGCGCGGCCGGTCCAAGCGCCGGCTGGCCGTCGCCGGCACGCCGGCGGCCATTCCGGCTGCCGGGGTCGTCAGCGAACCGGTCCTCGAGGGAGATCGATCATGACCGAGTACACCAGCCGTTCACGGGCGACCGGGCTCCGGCTGCTCGATGCCCACAACCTGCGGGCCGCGTACTACACCCCTGACGGCAACCGGGTGGTCGCGGTCGACGACGTGTCCATCTCGATCAACGAGGGAGAAGTGCTGGGCATCGCCGGTGAGTCCGGCTGCGGCAAATCGACGCTCGGCGCCATCCTCTCGCTGACCGCCCGCGAACCGCTGGTCGTCGAACACGGCACGCTGGAGGTCGACGGAAAGCAACAGCACCTCGGTCCCCGGTCGAAGTTGCCACGGACCTGGCGCGGATCAGTGGTTTCGATGCTGCCGCAAGGTGCGATGAACTCGATCAGCCCGACCATGCGAGTCCGCGATCTTGTCTTCGATGTGATGCGGGCGCACGACCGGGGCGTGAAACGGTCCGAGGCGCTGGACCGGGCGCGTGATCGTTTCGACGAGTTGGGCCTGCCGGTGCGGGCCCTCGACGCCTACCCGCACCAACTCTCCGGCGGCATGAAGCAGCGGGTCGTGACCGTCATCTCGACCCTGCTGAACCCGCGGCTGCTGATCGCCGACGAGCCGACCTCGGCACTGGACGTGTCAAGCCAGAAGGCCCTGATCGAGATGCTCCTGCAGATGCTGGAGAACAAGATCATGTCGGGTGTGGTCTTCATCACTCACGATTTGCCGGTGCTGCGAACCGTGTCGAACCGCATCGCGGTCATGTATGCCGGCAAGATCGCCGAAATCGGCGACGCCGAGCAGATCTCGACCGAGCCCCGACACCCGTACTCCGCAGCGCTGCTGAACTCGGTGCTGGTCCCGGAGCCGTCCTTCCGGCGCAAGCGGGTCAAGGGAATCCCCGGCTCACCGCCGAATCTGCTCCGCCCGCCGTCGGGCTGCCGGTTCCATCCGCGCTGCGGACTGGCGATGGATGTCTGCAAGACAGACGACCCTCCGGAGGTCGGCGATGAGTTGAGGTTCTCAACCTGCTGGTGGGCCCAGCAGAATCCGGGCGTCCCGGTCCCGGTCGACCGCGTGGTCCCGGTCGAAGAGGCCACCAACGTCGCCGCCGACGATGATCTTGCGATGGTCGAGGAAGGTGCCCGATGAGCGTCAACGGTCGAGGTCAAGCGCAGTCGGTTCCGGCCGCCGAGGCAACACCGTCGACACCGGTCGGGGACAGCGCGAAGAAGGTGATCTTCCGCGGCACCGGTGTAACTCGGCGTTTCGGCCGTGGCAAGCATCTGGTCGAGGCCGTGAAGCAGGTGAACTTCTCCCTCAATGAGGGCCAGATCACCACAGTCGTCGGTGAGAGCGGCTCGGGCAAGTCGACCCTGGCCCGAATGGTGCTGCGGCTGCTACCGGTCACTGAGGGAACGCTGGAGTTCAACGGCAAGGACGTCACCACCATCACTGGTCCGGCCCGCGCGGACTACTGGAAGGACGTACAGGCGGTCTTCCAGGACCCGTTCAGTGCCTACAACCAGTTCTTCAACGTACGACGGTTGTTGAGCCGGTCCTTCCGGTTGATCGGTGACCGTGCGACTGCCGAGGCGCGGATGGAGGAGTCCCTGAACCATGTCGGCTTGTACGGGGCCGACGTGCTGGACCGGTTTCCTCACCAGCTCTCCGGTGGCCAGCGTCAGCGGGTGATGATCGCCCGGGCGCTGATGATGCGGCCCAAGCTGTTGATCGCCGACGAAGCGACCTCGATGTTGGACGCCTCACTGCGGGTCAACATCCTCAACGTGCTCACTGATCTGCGCGACGAGCTGGGAATGACGATCCTGTTCATCACCCACGACATCGGGCAGGCCAATTACATCGCCGATCAGGTGCTGGTGATGGAACACGGGGTGATGGTCGAGCAGGGCCCGGCCGAGCAGGTGATCTTCGATCCGCACCACGAGTACACCCGGCGATTGCTCAGCGACGTACCGAGGCTCAGCGGGCAACCGGCCTAGCGCCGTTCGTAGGGCGTGGTCGGGTCAGGTCCGGCGGATCGCCCGAGCCAACAGCCCGACCGCCTCCCGCTCACGACCGCTCCGCAGATTGCCGTACCCGATCACCAGAGCCGGGTTCCGCCCGGATCGCAGTCGGTAGCGATCGATGGACACCACACCGACCTGCTGTGCGGCCGCCCGGTCCACCACCCCATCGGCGTCGGTTCCGGCCGGCAGTTCCAACAGCAGGTGCAGGCCCGCCGCCATCCCGGAGATCCGGCAGTCGGGCAACATTTCCTCGATGGCGGCAGCAACGGCCTCCCGACGCTTGCGATAGGCGGTGCGCATTCCCCGCAGGTGCCGCTCGTACCAACCCTCGTTGATCATGATCGCGAAGGCTTCGAGCCCGAAGACCGACGGTCCGACACCGGTTTCCAGGTCACCGGCGAGGATCCTCATGATCAACCACTGGGGCATGATCACCCAGCCGAGATTCACCGCCGGGCCGAGGGACTTGGAGACCGAACCGACCAGAACGACGCGATCCGGCGCCATCCCCTGCAGGCTGCCCACCGGGCGCCGGTCGTAGCGGTACTCGGCGTCGTAGTCGTCCTCGATCACCAGGCCGCCGACCCGTTCGGCCCAGTCGATCAGTTCCAGCCGCCGGTCCGGCGACAGCGCGACCCCCATCGGGAACTGGTGGGCGGGCGTGGTGATCACCGCCCGGATCCCCGGATGATCGTCGAGCCGGGAGACCTGCAAGCCGTGATTGTCGACGGGGATCGGTACGACCTCGAGTCCGGCACGGCGGGCGGCATCACGCAGTCCGGGCCAGGAGGGATCCTCCACGCCGATCCGCCGGTGTCCGAGCCTGACCAGCACGCGGGCAAGCCAGCCGACCGAGGCGCCTGCGCCGTTGCTGACCATCACCTGTGTCGGGTCCTCGCGGACCTGTCGGGTGCGGACCAGATAGTCGGTGATCACCGCGCGCGCGTCGGCGATGCCGATCGGGGTGCGATCGGCCAGCAGCCCGGTCGGCCGGGCGAGCACCGCCCTGCGGTACGCCTCGGCCCACCGCGTCCTCGGGAACGCGGAGAGGTCCGGGATCCCGGGAGCCAGGTCGAACCGCGGTCTCGGTTCTGCGGGCGGGATACCCAGTGGACGGAGCGGCGTGGCACCACGGATATCGCGAACCCGGGTCGCCGCACCGGTGGTCGCCTGGAGATAACCCTCGGCGACCAGTTGTCCGTACGCCTCGGTGACCACCCAGCGACTGCAGCCGATCTCGGCGGCGAACTGCCGGCTGGGCGGCAATGCCGTCCCGGGCGGCAGCCGGCCGTCGCGCACCGCGTCCCGGAGCGCGGTGGTCAGCCGACGCGTCATCGGACCGTCATCGCCGAGATCCAGCGTCAACCCGGCAGTGGAGACTCCAGTCATATTGGTATGGGATCCTATAACTCGATTGGATCGGGTATCCAGACCAATATCTCCTTTATCGTGGCGGTCATGGAGACACGAATTCTGCATAGCGGCAGCACCGATCTCGAGGTCACCGCACTCTGCATGGGCATCATGAATCTTGGCGTCCGGCAGGACGAGGCCACCTCGTTCGCTGTCCTCGACCGCTTCTGGGAAGGCGGTGGCCGGTTCTTCGACACCGCGAACAACTACGGGGACTGGACACCGGAACTCGGCTCGGTGGCCGGCGACAGCGAACGCGTGCTCGGTCGCTGGATCGCCAGCCGGCGGGTCGCCGACGAGGTCGTCGTCGCGACCAAGTGCGGGGCCGGCAAGATCAGTCCGGACAGGCCGCTGAGCGGCACCCCGCCGACCAACTACGAAGGACTGGCGCCGGAGGTCGTCCGACGCGAACTGACCAAGAGCCTGGCCAATCTCGGCGTCGACCGGGTCGGCGTCTACTACGGACACGTCGACGACCGGAACCTCGACATCACCGAGATCGCCGACCTCTTCTCGTCATTGGTGGACGAGGGCCTGATCCAGATCCCCGGCATGTCGAACACCGCGACCTGGCGGCTCGCGGTTGCCCGGGAACACAGTCGCCGACACGGCAGGGCCGAGTTCGGCGCGTGGCAACAGCAGCACTCGATCTACTGGCCGAAGCCGGGCGAGGCCGAGAACACTCTTGTCACCTCCGAGGCCATCGACTACGTCGCAGCCCAACCGGGGCTGACGATCACCACCTACTCCCCGCAGCAGGGCGGGCAACTGGCCCGCCCGTGGATGCCGGTCCGGGATCCGTACGACCACCCCGACAGCCTTCGGCGGCTCCAGCTGGCGCACCGGATCGCTCATGATCACGGCGGCACCGTCAATCAGGTCGTCATGGCCTGGCATCTGTCCAACCCGCGCAGCAACGTCGTCTATCGCGACGGCAGCAGCACCGCCGCTCTTTCCGACCTACCGGACCGGCGCGCACGGATGCTGCCGATCTTCGGCGCGAGCTCGGTCGAGCAGGTCGACGAGGCCCTCGGCACGCTGGACCTCAAGCTCACCGACGAGGAGCTGGCCGAGCTGGACGCTGCCTGACCACCGCGACGATCAGGGGCCGACGTACCGGCCGACCGGGCGGAGTCGGAGCGGTGTCTGCTGATACTCGTCGATGGCGTGCGCGATCCAGCCGCCGATCCTGGCGATGCTGAAGATCACCTCACCGCCGTCCTCCGGCATCCCGGCGGCCAGTGCCAGGGTGGCCAGACCAAGATCGACATTGCGGAACATGGCGCCGCGGTCGGCGACGATTCTCGTCACGGCCGCGGCGGCCGCGCATGCCGGACCGGCGGCGGGCAGGTCCTCGAGCAGGGTGTCGAGCAGATCGAAGATCAACTCCGCGCGCGGGTCGGTCGCGCGATAGATCCGGTGCCCGAAGCCCGGCACTCCGGGCCGCCCTGCCGCCAGTGTCCGGGCGATCACTGCCCTGGCGTCCTCACCGGCGATCACCCGGGCGAGCATCCGGTAAGCGGCCCGGCTGGCGTTTCCGTGCAGCGCGGAGTCCAGCGCTCCGAGCCCGCTGAGCACCACCGCGTACGGATGGGCGCGGGCCGAGGCCGCCGTGCGGGCCGCCATCGTCGAGGCCGCGAGGTCATGATCGACCAGCAGCACCAGAGCGGCGTTGACGGTTCGGACCAGACCTTCATCGCGATCGACCCGGCTCAGCACGCCGGTCAGTTGCTCGGCGATTGTCGGCCGTGGCTGCGACTGGTCATCCAGGCCACGCACCAGGGTCGCCAGGAGGCCGCCGATCCGAACGGCGATCGATTCCGGTGCAAGGACCTCGCGCAGCGGATCCAGACCGGCGATCACCGGCACCATCACCTGGACCCGATCCGACAACGACGCCCCGACGGGCAGCACCGCGAGCACCCGGCGTACGGCATCGACCGCACCGGGCAGCGGGGTGAAGCGATGGTCGCGCTCGAACTCACCGGTCCACAGCCAACCGCAGACGGCCTCGAAGCGTTCGGTGCGGGCCAGTTCGGGCGCAGACCGACCGCGGTAGTAGAGCATGTCGTCCTCGATCAGCGCGACGTCGGTCTCGATCGTCATCAACGGTCCACCGCTCGGCCGACCCTCGCGGATCACCACAGCCGGCCGATCGGCGCTGCTCCGCCGCCGGGTTGCGGCGAACCGCTCGACCTCGATCGGATCGAACACCGATCCGTGGCCGGTCCGACGGCGGGAGAGCAGGCCGCGGGACACGTAGGCGTACAACGTCTCCGGCTTCACGCCGAGCCGCGCTGCGGTCTCCGCAGCGGTCCAGCCACCGGGTCCGAGTCCTGTGGATTCGGTCACAGTGCACACCTCCCGCGGCCACACATTGATTCGATCAATGTTGATCAACCTGCACGTCAAGTATGACAGTGGTGTCCTGACGAAGGAGCGCCATGGATACCACGAAACGACCGCCCCGGGACCGGATGGACGACCGCCTGATCGATGTGCCGCCAGGTCTGGCCGGGGTGGTGGCCGCGGAGACCGCACTGGGCGACGTCCGCGGGCTCGAGGGCTTCTACCACTATCGGCAGTACTCGGCGGTCGAACTGGCTACGCGTAGGCCGTTCGAGGACGTCTGGCAGTTGATGACCAACGGCCGACTCCCCGACGCGGCCGAGAGGGAGTCCTTCGCCCGCCTGGTCCGGCCGGTCCGACGCCTGCCGGAGGCCGTCGCCGCCGAGTTGCCGACGATCGCCCGGCTGTCTGCCGGCTCCGACCTGCTCGGCGGGTTGCGGGCCGCACTGGCACTGGCCGTGCCGGCGTACGGCTTCGCCCCGCTCTACGACCAGTCGGAGGACGACCGCAGGCAGGCCGCGATCCGGATCGGCGCCATCACGCCGGTGCTGGTGACCGCGCTGTACCGCCTCCAGCAGGATCTGGAACCCATCGAGCCGCGGGATGATCTGGACCACGCCGCGAACTACCTCTGGATGCTGACCGGGGTGGAACCCGACGAGCGGCAGTGGCAGGCGGTCAACGCGTACCTGATCTCCACCATCGATCACGGCTTCAACGCCTCCACCTTCACCGCACGGGTGATCGCCTCAACCGGTGCGGACCTGGGCGCCTGTGTCCTCGGTGCGCTGGGTTCGCTGTCCGGGCCGCTGCACGGCGGTGCGCCGAGCCGGGCACTGGACACCCTTGATGCGATCGGCAGCCCGGAGCGGATCGATTCCTGGGTACGCGATGCCGTCAGCTCCGGACAGCGGATCATGGGCTTCGGGCACCCGATCTACCGGACCGAGGATCCGCGGTCGGCCATGCTGAAACAGATCGCCCGGGGGTTCGGCGGCCCGCTGGTGGACTTCGCGATCGCGGTCGAGAACGGTGTGCAGCAGGTGCTCGACGAGCTCAAACCGGGGCGCGGCCTGCACACCAACGTCGAGTTCTACGCCGGTGTGGTGATGGAGTTGTGCGGTATCCCGCGGCAGATGTTCACACCGACCTTCGCCGCAGCCCGGGTGATCGGCTGGACGGCGCACATCCTGGAACAGGCACAGAACTCCAAGATCATCCGGCCGTCGTCGCGGTACGTCGGCCCTCCCCCGCCACAGCCGTTCGACTGACGGGTTCCTTCGGCCACCGGCGCGACACGCCGCACAGATCGGGGATTTAGTGACCCCTCGGCGGAATGAGAAGGTCCCCACACGCGCGGCGTGTGGGGACCTTCTGCTGTTCTGCCTGATGCGTCAGCTCTCGGACTTGTTCTCGTCCTCGGCCTCGGCGTTCTCCTCGACCTGACCGGCCGACTCCGGGCTGGCCGGGGACTCGGCACTCTCCGGTGACTCCGGGCTCTCCGGCGACTCCGGGGACTCGGCGCTCTCCGGGGACTCGGCGCTCTGGACCGGTGCCGCGGCCGCCGGAGACGCGCTCCGAGCAGCCGAGCCGTTGGACTTGCGGGAGTCCTCGATCGACTCGGTCACCAGTTCGATGATGGCCATCGGGGCACGATCGCCCTTCCGCAGGCCGACGCGGGTGATCCGCAGGTAGCCGCCGTCCCGGCCCTCGAAGGTCGGGGCGATCTCGGTGAAGAGCGAGTGCACAACACTCTTGTCGCGGATGGTGGTCATCACCTGGCGGCGGGCATGCAGATCTCCCCGCTTGGCCTTGGTGATCAGCTTCTCCGCGACCGGACGCAGCCGCTTGGCCTTCGCCTCGGTGGTGGTGATCCGCCCGTGCTCGAAGAGCTGAGTGGCCAGGTTGGCCAGGATCAGCTTCTCGTGCGCCGCGCTGCCGCCCAGGCGAGCGCCCTTGGTGGGTGTAGGCATTTTGTCGTTCTCCGAAGGTTTCTAGTGGTGAGTGCTGATCTGATCAGTCGTGATCAGTACTGCTCGGTCTCGGCGTAGTCGACGTCATCGTCGTCGGCGGCACCGGACTCGTCGTCGTACCGGCCGATGGCAGCCAGCGGGTCGAAGCCGGGAGCGCTGTCCTTGAGGGACAGGCCCATCTCGTGCAGCTTGAGCTTGACCTCGTCGATGGACTTGGAGCCGAAGTTCCGGATGTCCAGCAGATCCTGCTCCGAACGGGAGACCAGTTCACCAACCGTGTGGATGCCCTCACGCTTGAGGCAGTTGTAGGACCGGACGGTCAGGTTCAGGTCCTCGACCGGCAGGGCCAGGTCGGCGGCGAGCTGCTCGTCGATCGGCGACGGGCCGATCTCGATGCCCTCGGCCTCGACATTGAGTTCACGGGCCAGGCCGAAGAGCTCGACCAGCGTACGGCCGGCCGACGCGACCGCGTCGCGCGGCTTGATCGCACTCTTGGTCTCGACGTCCAGGATCAGCTTGTCGAAGTCGGTGCGCTGCTCGACACGGGTGGCCTCGACCTTGTAGGTGACCTTCAGCACGGGGCTGTAGATCGAGTCGACCGGGATCCGGCCGATCTCGGCGTCCGCAGTCTTGTTCTGCACCGAGGAGACGTAGCCACGGCCACGCTCGACGACCAGCTCCATCTCCAGCCGACCGCTCTCGTTCAGCGTGGCGATGTGCAACTCGGGGTTGTGCACCTCGACACCGGCCGGCGGCGCGATGTCGGCGGCGGTGACGGCGCCCGGGCCGGCCTTCCGCAGGTACATGACGACCGGCTCGTCCTCCTCGGAGGAGACGACCAGGGCCTTGAGGTTGAGGATGATCTCGGTGACGTCCTCCACGACGCCCTCCAGGGTGGAGAACTCGTGCAGGTTGCCGTCGATCTTGATGCTGGTCACGGCCGCGCCCGGGATGGACGACAGCAGGGTGCGACGCAGCGAGTTGCCGAGGGTGTAGCCGAAGCCCGGCTCCAACGGCTCGATGGTGAAGCGGGACCGGTAGTCGGAGACGACTTCCTCCGACAGCGTCGGACGCTGTGCGATGAGCATTTCTTTCCTTTCCGCACCAACCGCTATTTGATGGCGCGAATTCGGGGATATGATCCCGGGCCCCGCCGTGGCGAAGGGCCCGGGCAAGGATCACCGTCGGGAGTAGTACTCGACGATGAGCTGTTCCTGGACGTCCACGACGATTTGTTCGCGGACGGGGAGCTGGTGGATCAGGATGCGGCCGCGATCGAGGTCAACGTCCATCCAGCCCGGGACGTTGCGTTCGCCGTGGGTCTCCTTGGCGATGACGATCGGGGTCAGGTTCTGCGACTTGTCCTTCAGGTCGATGATGTCGTACTGGCTGACCTGGTAGGACGGGATGGTCACCTTCTGGCCGTTCACGGTGAAGTGACCGTGCCCGACGAGCTGGCGGGCCTGCCGCCGGGTCCGGGCGAATCCGGCGCGGTAGACCACGTTGTCCAGCCGGGTCTCCAGCAGACGCAGCAGGTTGTCGCCGGTACGGCCCTCGCGACGGAAGGCTTCCTCGTAGTAGCGGTGCAGCTGCTTCTCCAGCACGCCGTAGGCGTAGCGGACCTTCTGCTTCTCGCGGAGCTGCAGGGAGTACTCCGACTCCTTGATCCGGCCGCGGCCGTGCATGCCCGGCGGGTAGGGGCGGCGTTCGAACGCCTTGTCATTGCCGACGAGGTCCGTGCCCAGCCGGCGCGACTTCTTGGTCAGAGGACCGGTGTAGCGAGCCATGTGTTGATTCCTTGTTAGCTAGGGACGGACGACTAGACGCGACGGCGCTTCGGCGGACGGCAGCCGTTGTGCGGGACCGGGGTGACGTCGGCGATGGCGCCCACCTCCAGGCCGACCGCACCCAGCGAGCGGATCGCGGTCTCTCGGCCCGAGCCCGGCCCCTTGACGAACACGTCGACCCGCTTCATGCCGTGCTCCATGGCGCGTCGGCCCGCGGCCTCGGCTGCCATCTGGGCGGCGTACGGGGTGGACTTGCGGGAGCCCTTGAAGCCGACGGTGCCGGCAGAGGCCCACGCGATCACCGCACCGGTGGGATCGGTGATCGAGATGACGGTGTTGTTGAAGGTCGACTTGATGTGGGCGTGGCCCGCGACGACGTTCTTCTTCTCCTTGCGGCGCACCTTCTTGGCGGCGCCGCCACGACCTGCTGTAGCCATAAGTCAGTTCTCCTGTGCGTTCCAGGCCGCGTCAGCGGGCCTTCTTCTTCCCGGCGACGGGCTTGCGCGCACCCTTACGGCTGCGAGCATTGGTACGGGTCCGCTGTCCGCGGACCGGCAGACCGCTGCGGTGGCGGCGGCCCTGGTAGGAGCCGATCTCGACCTTGCGACGGATGTCGGCGGCCACCTCACGACGGAGGTCGCCCTCGGTCTGGTAGTTGGCCTCGATCCAGTCACGCAGGGTGATCAACTGGTCGTCGGTGACGTCGTGAACGCGCAGGTCGCCGCTGATGCCGGTATTGGCCAGGGTCTCGGTAGCGCGGGTACGGCCGATGCCGTAGATGTAGGTGAGAGCGACCTCGAGGCGCTTGTCGCGCGGCAGGTCGACACCGATCAAACGTGCCATAGCAGGCGGGTTCCTTCTGGGTATCGGGTCCGTACGGACTGTGCCGGACGTCCCGCGGAGGTGTCTGCGTGATGCGTCCCGGGCGATCCCGGGCCCCGGCCTCCGCCCGGGGGTGGGTGACCCTGACAAGCAGAGCCGTAGCAATCACGTTGGAGAGGTGTTCAGTTGTCGGTTGGGATCAGGTGATCCCAGCTTGCCGTTGGCGGCAGCGGGCGTTCAGCCCTGGCGCTGCTTGTGCCGCGGGTTCGTGCTGCAGATCACCATCACGCGGCCGTGCCGACGGATGACCTTGCAGTTATCGCAGATCGGCTTGACGCTCGGCTGGACCTTCATCGCACTGTCTTTCTGACTAGGTCGTTGCTGATTGGGCAACAGACAACCCCGCAGGGCTGGCGTGTGGTGGGTGACGTGCAGGCTTACTTGTGTCGGTAGACGATCCGACCGCGGGTCAGGTCGTAGGGGGAAAGCTCAACGACAACACGGTCAGCCGGAAGGATCCGGATGTAGTGCTGGCGCATCTTGCCGCTGATGGTGGCGAGCACCTTGTGTCCGTTGGCCAACTCCACGCGGAACATCGCGTTGGGCAGGGCCTCGACCACGGTGCCCTCCAACTCGAGGGCGCCTTCCTTTTTCGCCATAAACTCTCAATCTGGGTGTTTGAGAACAGGATGCAACCACCGACACAGGTGGCCGACCGTCAACTTTACGCCAACAGGCCCTCCCACCCAAATCGCCCCCCAACCCGCCGAGGGGTCACATAATCCCCTCATTTCCGCGGCGTGTCGCGAGGTGGCCGCCCGGCGGGCCGGGCTCCCGGATTCGTTTGGCCGGGATCGCACGAAACCTGACCGCGACGGGCCTCGCCCCGAGGTCGGTGATCGGGCGACCATCGTCTGCATGAACCGCGCACTGCTCGTCATCGATGTCCAGGCGTCATTCCGTGCCCGACGGAGCTGGGAGCTGATCAACCATCCCGACATCGCCGACCGCTGCGACCGGTTGGTCAACGCGGCCCGGGCGGCCGGCGATCTGGTGGTCTGGGTGCTGCACACCGAACCCGGCACCGGCGGCGTGTTCGATCCTGCCTCGGGACAGGTACGCCCGCTGGAGCCGCTGCAGCCGGCCGACGGGGAGCCGGTGATCACCAAGACGTCCCACAACGCGTTCACCACGACCAATCTGCAGCAACTGCTGACCGGTGCCGGTGTCGGCGAGGTGGTGATCAGCGGGATCCGGACCGAGCAATGCTGCGAGACGACGGCGCGGGTCGCCTCCGACCTCGGCTACCAGGTCACCTTCGTCGCTGACGCCACGGCGACCCAGCCGCTGGCCGCGCCCGGGCTGTCCCTGGATCGCGACTTCGACCGGGTGGTCGACGATCCCCGTACGCTTCCGGCGCAGACCGTCGTTGAGCGGACGGTCTACGCGCTGGCCGGGCGGTTCGCGACCGTGACCACGCTGGAGGAGTTCGTCACTCAGGCAGGCTCGAGGCCGAGCCAGGCCGCCAGGTCGGTGAGCTCGTCGGCCACCGCCGCCGACAGGTCGGCGTCGAACGGCTCGTCGGCGTGGATCTCCTCGACCCGCAGTACGCCCAACTCATGATCGGCCGCGGCGTCCACCTTGCCGACCAGCCGATCGCCGCTCAGGATCGGCAGCGCGTAATAGCCCCAGCGTCGCTGCGCCGCCGGTTTGTACATCTCCAACTGGTAGTCGAACTCGAAGAGTTCGGTCATCCGCTTCCGGTCCATGACCAGCCGGTCCAGCGGTGACAGGACGGCGACCCGGCCCTCCAGCGGTTCGTCGAGCCGTTCGAGTTGACCGTCATCGACCCGCCACGTGCCGCGGACGCCCTCGACGACAGCAGGCTGGCCCACCTCGCCCACGTCGTTGGGCTCACCGGGTTGTTTGGCGGACTTGGCCCGGGCGATGCCGAGGGACTGCAGCCGACGTCGGTTGCGGATCCGCAGCGCCTCCTGGATCGGCGGATAGTCCTGGTCGGGATAGATCCGCTCGGCAAGATCGAACAACCGGTCCCGTCCCTGGTGACCGGCGACCGCGACCTCGCCCCTGCGCGCCATCATCTCCAGCAACATCCGCACATTGCGCCCGTCGTTCCAGCCCGATGACCGCCAGGGCAGCACCGTGGTGTCCGGAAGATCACGTGAGGTCAGCGGGCCGGAGTCGGCGAGCCGGTCGAGGATGTCCAACCGGCAGCCGTCGTTGGCGTCCACCCACTCCCAGGCGCTGCGATCCCAACCGTCCAGCTCGCCGCCGTCGGCCTGGGCGTCCATCTCCGCGCGGTACAGCGCGATGTCCTCGGCGGGCCTGATCATCCCGTCGAGTTCGATCAGCTCCCGGGTCGCCAGCAGATCGTCCAGTTCGTCACGGTCGTAGGCCGATCCGATCCGACTCCACAGCACCAGATGGGCGTTCGGGGCGACCACCTTGGTCTGATCGGCCTGCAACACGGTGAGTTGCCGGACCACGGGCAGCACCTCCGTCGGCCGTGGCCGGTCCAGGACCTGCGCGCGGACGGCGATCCGGCGGGCTTGCGCGCACGTGAGCTGGATCCCAGTCATACCGGCAGGGTACGAACACCCACCGACAAGCTCAGCGCGCCGCGACCGATCCGGTCAGTCCGCGGGACTGCCGCTCGTAGTACAGGTCGATGCTCTCCCGCAGTGCCTTCAGGATGTACGGCGGAACGTCCATGCCCTGCTCGGTCGCCCACAACAGCCGGGACTCGACCCGGCCGATCTCCCCGGGCGTACTCCTCCAGCCCGTCCTCCATGCCGAGGCTGATGATCACCGCCCCCATGTCGGCCTTGTAGCTGTCCAGCGCGTTGGTACCGACCAGGCCGTAGGACTTCTCCCGCAGCACTCGGGCAAGGAACAACTGCCAGGGCCTCAGTTCCCCGTTCTGGACCATCGCTGTGGCAGACATCTGGTAGAAGGCGAAGTGCCCCGGTTCCTGTTGTTTGATCGGGCTGATGATCGTCTCCGCGATCGCGCGCTCGCCCAGCTCCGTCAGGCCGGTGTGGATCTGGTTGTAGGCCAGCACCGCCTGCCGCTCGGTGCTGGCACCGGTCAGGTAGTACAACAACTTGGCGATCTGTTGGATCGGCTCGAAGTGCGCCAGGGCACCGAGCATCTTGATCTTCGCCGAGACCTCGAGATGCGGGTCGGCGGGTGGCATGTCAAGATCCTGCTGGAGCCGGTCGAGGATCAACCCGTGTTGGATCTCCTGGGGCTGCCACACGTCGGCGTAGAACATCCGATTGGTCTCGTCGACGTCGGGCAGCAGGACCAGCAGTTCCAGTACGTTCCGGTCGACCTCGAGCTCCACCCTGGCCAGATAGTCCAGCACGTGGCTGTACCTGGACTTGACCGCGTCCGGGTCGAGAATGGTGCGATCCACCGTGTCCAACGGGATGGGCGGGTACAGGTCGCCCAGTCTCTTGACGTGGTCAGCGATCTTCTGACCGGTGATGATCTGCCGGGGCACAGCCACACCCTAACGACGCATTCCAATCCTCACGACCGACCAGGATGTGTGGTCGACCACATTTGTTAGGCAATGCTAACCCGACTGACTCGGCTAACTCGGCGACAACCCCGGCGCCTCACCGGCGGTGGGCTGCACGGCCTCGGCCAGCCGCAGTTTGACGTCCACACAGGCGATCGGGCTGCTCGCGACGTCGGCCGGCAGGGCGATGACCGGGTTGAGGTCGAGTTCGGCCAGCTCCGGTACGTCGAGGGACAACCGACCCAGGCCGAGCAGCATTGCCTCCAGGCCGGCGATGTCGGCCGGGCCGCTGCCGCGGTGCCCGGCCAGCAGCGGCCAGATCCGCAGCCGACGCAACGCGCGGGCGGCCTCACCCTGGCGCAACGGCGGCATCAGGAAGACCCGGTCGGCCCAGACATCGATCGCAACTCCCCCGGCCGCCACCATCACCAACGGACCGAACGACGGGTCGCGGACGACGCCGAACGCCAACTCGACCCCCGGTTCGCCGGCGCCGACCTGCGGCTGAACCAATAGCGCATCGTGCCCCTCGGGGCCCTCACCCAGTTCGGCGGTCATCGCGGCGGCTGCTTGGCGTACCGCGGACGGGGTGGTGAGCCCGGTACGGACCAGACCGCGATCGGTCTTGTGCACAACGGTCGGGTCGGCGGCCTTGATCACCACCGGGTAGCCGCTGTGGTCCGCGGCGGCCACCGCCTGCTCCGCGCCCACCACCACCTGGCCGGCGGTCAGCGGGATCTCGTACGCCTCCAGCAGCCGGGCGGCGGCATCGGGAGTCAGCCAGCCGTCCCGACCGGCCGCGGCCGAAGCAGCCAGCTCGCGACGTGCGGTGCGCCGGGCCCGGTCCGCCCTCGGCCGGTCCTCGGCCGGCAGCTCGCCGCCGCCGCCCTCCCGCCAGCTGCGGTAACGAGCGGCGTGGGCCAGCGCGGCCAGCGCCGCACCGGCGGAACGCATCCGGACGTACCGGGTCGCGTCGCTGCGGACCCGCGCGTCGTCGGTGTCGGTGCCCGGACCGTAGGCGACCAACGTCCGCGGTACCCGGGTCTGTCCGTCGCTGCCGAGGTTTTCCCGGGAGTCGGCACAGGAATCAGCGCCGGGCCGGCCGGCCGCGCCGTTGAGGCCGGCCAGCACGGCACGGGCATCGGTCACCGCGGTACCGGCGAGGATGATCAACACCGAGTCGATCTCCCCTGAGGTGGTGACCTCGCGGACCGCAGCAGTGAACCCGTCTGCTGTCACGCCGGCACCAAGATCAACGGGATTGCCCAGGGACGATGCCGCCATCACGCTGCGACCCGATCCAAGACCGGCAGCGATCCGCTGCCGCAACTCCGGTGTCAGCTCCGGCACCAGCAGGCCGCTGGCGGCTGCCGCGTCGGCTGCCAGAACGCCGAGGCCTCCGGCATTGCTGACGATCCCGACCCGCAGCCCCGCGGGCAGCGGCTGGCTCTGCAGCAGCCGCGCGGTGTCGGCGAGTTCGTCCAGGTCCCGGCAGTCGATCACGCCGGCCTGGGCGAAGAGCGCCTGGACCCCGACCGAGGGAGGCGCTGCGGCGGCGGTATGCGACGCACCGGCGCGTCGTCCACCGGCCGACCGGCCGCCGATCACCGCGAGCAGTGGCTTGGACTCGGTGAACCGGCGGGCCAGCCGGTCGAACTTCTGCGGATTGCCGAACGATTCCAGGTAGAGCGCGGCAGCCGTGACCCGCTCGTCGTTCATCCAGGCACCCAGCAGGTCGTTGCCGGAGACGTCGGCCTTGTTGCCCAGGGAGACGAACGACTGCACCCCGAGCCCGGTGCGTGCTGCGGCGTCGATCAGGGCGATGCCGACACCACCGGACTGCGACGCAACCGCCAAGCCACCGGGCGGAGGTAGTTGATCAACGAAGGTCGCGTTGAGCCGTACGTCCTGATCGCCGATGATCACGCCCAGACAGTTCGGCCCGACGATCCGCATGCCGTGGCGGCGGGCCACCCGGACCATCTCGTGTTGTAGCGTGCGACCGGTCTGGCCGAGCTCGCTGAATCCCGACGCGAGCACCACCGCGGCCCGGATGCCGGCTTCGGCGGCTTCGGTGATCACCGGCAGCACCTGCCCCGCCGGTACCGCGATGATCACCAGATCGACCGGCTCACCGATCGCGGCGAAATCCGGGTGGGCCCGAATACCGGAGATCACCGATGCCTGCGGATGGACCAGCCGGATCACTCCGGTGTACCCGCCGTTCATGATCGACTGCAGCACCGCGCGACCGACACCGGTGCCGTCCCTACGCACTCCGGCGATCGCGACGCTGCGGGGATGCAGCAACGGGGCAAGGGAATGAGCCTCGGCGCGGGACTCGCGCAGGTCGGCGGCTGCCACCGCTTTCGCCGAGGCCACCGTGTCCAACTCCAGGATGATCACGCCACGATCGATCCGGCGACGCAGGTCGAATCCTGCATCGGTGAAGACCTTGATCATCGGGGCGTTCTCGGCGAGCACCTCGGCGACGAACCGATCGATGCCACGACTCCGCGCGGCCGCCGCGAGGTGCTCCAGAAGCAGCGTTCCGATACCCAGTCCCTGCGCGGCGGGATCGACCAGGAACGACACCTCGGCAGTGTCCGAACCGGCCGGCTCGACAGCAGCGACACCGATCAACACCCCACGGCGCACGACGACCAGGGCAATCACCTGCTCGATCCGGGACATCAGCCCCTCTGCGTACTGCAGGCCGGCCGCGGGATTGCTGCTGAAGAAGCGCAACCGCAGACTCTCCGCGTCGGTCCGCCGGTGCAGCTCCACCAACGCGTCGTGATCATCGGGCTGGAGAGCCCTCAGCGTCGCAACATCGCCGTTGGCCAGCAGCACGTCGACCACCGGCCCCCGGAGCATCCGGCTCGTTGTCGGATCCGCCTCGGGTCGTACCCTCATCGATTCACTCCTGTTGGGTGCCGCGTTCGGATTGCAGGGATCTGCCGCCGACCAGAAGTCTGGTGCCCGCGCCGCCCGGGCCGTCAGTGACGAAAGTCCCGCAGGGACAGGAGATTCGGACCGTACCCGCGGCCGGGCATCACGGCCAGGATGAGAGACGTCGGGTGACGAGGTCTGATCAGCTCATTGATCAGGACGGCCCGATGTGTGTACGGAAACGATGCGACGCGAGGAGTCCGACGATGAAAGCCTTGGTCTATGGCGGTCCCGGGTCACGGGTCTGGACGGACGTGCCCGACCCCCAGCTCAGCGGACCTGATGACGCGATCGTGCGCGTCGACGCGGTGACGATCTGCGGCACCGATCTGCACATCCTCAAGGGTGACGTGCCGAGCGTCGAGCGCGGCCGGGTGCTCGGCCACGAGGCGGTCGGAACAGTCCTCGAGGTCGGCCAGGGAGTCGGCGGGTTCACGCCGGGAGACCGCGTCCTGATGTCGTGTGTCACCGCGTGCGGACGCTGCAGCTACTGTCGGCAGCAGCGGTTCGGCCAGTGCCTGGGTGGTGGCGGTTGGATCCTCGGTCACCTGGTCGACGGCACGCAGGCGGAGAAGGTTCGCATCCCGTTCGCCGAGCGGTCGATGTACAAGCTGCCGGCGTCGATCAGCGCCGAGCAGGCGGTGATGTTGGCCGACATCCTGCCCACGTCGTACGAGGTCGGGGTGTTGAACGGCCGGGTCCGGCCGGGAGCAACCGTCGTCATCGTCGGCGCCGGGCCGATCGGCCTGGCCGCGATCACGACCAGCCGGCTCTACTCCCCGCTGCGCGTCATCGCCGTCGATCCTGCCGACGAACGCCGCAAGGCGGCGCTGACCGCCGGGGCCGACGAGGTGCTCTCCCCCGACGACGATGTGGTCGCCCGGGTGCGGGAGCTCACCGACGGTCTGGGAGCGGACGCCGCATTGGAGGCGGTCGGCATCCCGGCGACGTTCGAGCTGTGCGCCCGGCTGATCCGGCCCGGCGGGCACCTGGCCAACATCGGCGTACACGGTGCGCCGGTCACGCTGCACCTGGAGGAGCTGTGGGACAAGGACGTCACGATCACCACCGGGCTGGTTGACACCTCGTCGACGCCGACACTGTTGGCCATGCTGTCCCAGGGACGGCTGGAGCTGCCGCCGTTGGTCACCCACCGGTTCGGACTGGACGAGATCCAGGACGCGTACGACGTGTTCGCCGACCCGGCGACCAGCGGCGCGCTGAAGGTCGTGCTCTTCGGTCCGGAGGCCCTGCACTGATCCCCACCCCCTTGCCGCACCACCTGCTGCACCCCGCACCCTGTACACCCGGTGCGGGGTGCAGCAGGTGGTGCGGCAACCGGGTGAGGTGGGGCGTGGGGGCGAAGGCGCGTGGAGCGGGCGTCAGAGGATGGCCACCAGCAGTACGGCGATGATGATGACGATCAGCACAATGGCCGCGATGACGGCGATCGTCAGCCGGTTCGCCGGCCTGGCCGGCGAGACCTCGCCGGGACGTACGTCGGCGGACTGCTGCACCATGTCGGGGTTGTTGTAGGTCTGCACCGACGGCAGCTTCTCCACCACCGGCACCAGCTCGCCGAGCCGCTGGGCCGCGTACAACCGGTCCAGGTCGGCGGAGTAGGTGTCCTGGTCGAGTTTCCCGGCCGCGAAGGCATCGTTCAGTCGCCGGGTCAACTGCTCGCGCTCGTCGTCGGTCACCGGTGCATCGGGCGTACTCCGGTACTTCGACGAGATCGGCAGCTCACTCATGGTCCCAGGCTACCCACGGCTCGGGTTACGGTCGTGGCTATGCGGATCGTCTCCCTGCTTCCCTCAGCGACCGAGATCACCTACGCACTCGGGCTGGAGGATCAGTTGTACGGCGTCACCTTCGAGTGTGACGAGCCGGCCCGGGCGAGGGAGGAGAAGCAGATCATCGTCGGCGGCATGTCCACCGCAGGCGTCGACCCGGCGACGATCGACCGCAGCGTCCGGGACCGGCTGGCCGCCGGTGAGGACCTGTACACCCTGGACGCGGGAGCGTTGGGTGAGCTGCAGCCCGACCTGATCCTGACCCAGGACCTGTGCGCGGTGTGCGCCGTGCCCACCGAAACCGTACGGGACGCCGCCGAGCAGCTGGGCTGTCACGCCGAGGTCGTCACCCTCGACCCCTACTCGCTGGACGAGGTGATCGATTCCATCGGCACGGTGGCCCGGGCGGCGGGCGTCCCCGACCGCGGCTCGGCGTTGATGTCGAAACTCGGCGCCCGGCTCGATGCCGTGGCCGAAACCGTCCGTGGCCTGCCACGCTCCCGGGTGGCGGTGATCGAATGGATCGACCCGCCGTTCGGTGCGGGCCACTGGATGCCGGACATGGTCACCGCCGCGGGCGGGCAGCCGGTCGCCTGCCGGCCGCGTCAGCGATCCGCCGCCACCAGCTGGCCCGAGATCGCCGCGGCCCGTCCGGAGATCCTGGTCATCTCGCCGTGCGGCTTCGATCTGGCCGGCGCCGTCGGGCAGGCCGAGCGACTGCTCGGCGACCCGAAGTTCGTCGAGCAGTTCGCCGACGCCCAGCTGTGGGCGATCGACGCCGACGGGATCATGGTCCGGCCCGGACCGCGGCTGGTCGACGGTGTGGAGGCACTGGCCGCGATCCTGCATCCCGAGGTCGCGATACCGCAGGCCGGCGGAGCGATCCGCCGGGTCCGCTGAACCAGCCGATGCGGCGGCATCCGGCGCAATAGGCTGCTCTCCGTGTCGGCCACCGTCAACGAACTGGACCCGGAGAGCTATCGCAGCGAACTGCTCGGCTACTGCTACCGCTACTTCGGCTGTTACGCCGAGGCCGCGGATGCGGTCCAGGAGACGATGGTGCGCGCCTGGCAGCGTGCAGCGACCTTCGACCACCGGGCATCGCTGCGCACCTGGCTCTACCGGATCGCCACCAACATCTGCCTGGACATGAAGAAGGCACCACAACGCCGGGCGCTGCCGGCCGATCTCAGCTCCCCGGGACACGTCCCGGACGATCCGCGGTCGCTGACCACGCTGCCGGAGGCGACCTGGATCGGACCGATCCGCGACGACTTCCTCGGCGCTCACCTGGGTGATCCGTCCGCAACCGTCGAACTGCGCGATTCGGTACGGCTGGCTTTCGTGACCGCGCTGCAGGTGCTGCCGCCGATGCAGCGTGTCGTGTTGATCTTGCGGGACGTGTTGGCCTGGTCCGCCCAGGAATGCGCCGGGCTGCTCGAGGTGTCGGTCGCCTCGGTGAACTCGGCGCTGGCCAGGGCACGCCGGACGCTTGCCGCGCGGGATCCGGATCCGGCGCCGCCGGAGTCCCCGGACCAGCGGCTGCTGGACGACTACGTCGCGGCGTTCGAGGCGTACGACGTCGACCGGCTGGTGAGCCTGTTGGCCGAGGACGCCGCCTTCAGCATGCCGCCGTACGAGTTGTGGTTGCGCGGTAGCGCGGAGATCGAACGTTGGTGGCGGGGACCCGGGCAGATCTGCCGCAACTCGAGGACCATCATCACCGCCGCCAACGGTCAACCGGCGGTCGCCGTCTACCACGACGTCGGCGACGGTCGATGGGAACCGTTCGCGCTCCATGTGCTCGACCACCGCGGCGGCCGGATCGCGGCGATCACCCACTTCATGGGTCCGCAACCGTTCGTCGAGTTCGGGCTTCCGTCCCGGGTCGTCGACGACAACCGGGGGCGCTGACCGGATCACCACAAAAGTTCGGCGGCAGCGATCAGTTCCGGCGGTCCGTGTCGTCTGTTGTATCGAAGGGTCAACCGAACCACCTCCTCGAAGGAGAAACGATCATGACTCGCAAGGTCACCGCACACCTGTTCCACTCGGTCAACGGCGTGGTGGAGAGCCCCAACCTCTGGCAGTTCGACGCCTTCGGCGAGGAGGAGGGCGCGATGATGGGCAAGGTCATCGGGCCGGTCACCGACATGGTGATCGGGCGCAAGCTGTGGGAGGAGTGGAAGGAGTACTGGCCGGGCCATGACGATCCGTTCGGCGCCTGGATCAATCCGGTACGCAAGCATGTGATCACGTCCACCCTGTCCGGGGATCTGCCCTGGAACAGCACAGTCGTCGACGGTGATCCGGTCGAGTACGTCCGTCAGCTGAAGGAGACCGAGGGCGGGGACATCTCGGTCGGTGGCGGGATCGAGACCGTGCGTTCGCTGTTCCTGGCCGGGGTGGTCGACGAACTGACCCTGACCACGCATCCGGTGGTCACCAACGAGGGGCGTCGGCTGTTCGACGAGAGCGTGCCGCTGACCCGGCTGGTCCTGGTCGACGCAACCAGGACCAGCGCAGGGAATGCGATCCTGACCTACGCGCTGCGGTCCTGATCGCCGGCGTCCTCCGGTACGTCGAGCCCGGTGTAGTGCGCGGCGAAGGCCAGCATGTCGGCCAGTTCGGCGGCGACCATCGCGGTCGGCTTGCCCATCCCATGGCCGGTCTGGGTTTCGATCCGCGCCACCACCGGTGCCGGACCGCGCTGGGCCTGTTGCAGTGTCGCGGCGAACTTCAGGCTGTGCGCCGGCACCACTCGGTCGTCGTGATCACCGGTCATGATCAGCGTCGCCGGATACTCGGCCTGTCCGATGTTGTGCAGCGGCGAATACGCCAACGCGATCTCGAAGTCCGCCGGGTCATCGGGGTTCCCGTAGTCGGAGGTCCAGGCTGCACCCGCAGTGAACTTGTGGAAGCGCAGCATGTCCATCACGCCGACGCCGGGCAGCGCGACGGCAGCAAGATCAGGACGCTGGGTCATCACCGCGCCGACCAGCAGGCCGCCGTTGCTCCGGCCGTGGATGGCCAGTTGATCATGGCTGGTGACACCGCTGGTGATCAGCTCCTCGCCGATGGCGATGAAATCGTCGAAGACGTTCTGCTTGTTGGCCAGCCGACCGCCCTCGTACCAGGACCGTCCGTATTCGGTTCCTCCACGCAGATTGGCGATGGCGATCACGCCGCCGGCCGCCAGCCAACCCGGCCACATCGGCCGGTAGTCGGCCTCGACGGGAATGGTGAAGCCGCCGTAGCCATACAGGAGCGTTGGCCGCGGACCGTCGGCCGGCTCTGTGTTCTGCGGCGTGATCAAGAAGTACGGGACCTGCGTGCCGTCCTTGCTCATCGCGCGACGACGCTCGATGGTCACCTCGGGCGGAGTGAACCCGGCACCCGGCGGGACAAGATCATCCAGCGGCTCGGCCGTGCCGGACCCGACCCGCACCCGATAGGCGCGCGTCGGTGAGGTGACCGTCGAGAGACCGACGAACCATTCGTCGGAGTCCGGGTCGGCCCACCACCCGACGACCGACCCGCCGTTGACGTCGACGGTGCCCAGTTCGGTGCCGTCCAGGCCGTAACGGGTGATCACCGGCTGGACGTCGACCAGCCGCAGGACGAGCAGTTCGTCCCCGGCGGCTGCGGTGCCGATGGTCGAGTCCCCGGTCTGGGCGACGAGCTCGGTGAGCTGCAACTCTCCGGTCCGTTCGAACTCTGCCAAATCGACGCTGACGATCCGGCCGTGATCGGCCTCGTGATCGGTGTAGAGGACGATCGTGTCACCGTCGCTGCGGACGAAGTCGAATTCGGCGTACGCCTTGTCGATGATCCTGATCGGCTCGGAAAGGGTCGATCGGCCGTCGGTTTGGGTGATCCGGTGGATCCACAGCCGGTTCACCCGTTCGGTCCCCTCGACGAGGGTGAGGACGAGGTACCGGTTGTCCGGCGACACCTGGGCGCCGATGAAGCCCTGTTGGTATTCCTCGCGGATGTCGAGAATCACTCGGTCGGCGTCCTCGGGGTCGCCGACCCGGTGCAGCTTGAGCAGTCCGGTCCTGACCTGGGTCGCCTGGGATCCCTCGCCGCGCCCCTCGTGAGGGACCGCCGAATACAGGTAGCTGGTGTTGTCGGGGAGCCAGACGGCACTGGTGAAGCGTGTCTGGATCGGCGCGTCATCGACCGATTCGCCGGTTGCCAGGTCGACCAGCTTGAAGTCGACCCAGTCGCTGCCACCCTCGCTGACCTGGTAGCACAGGTAGGTGCCGTCCTTGCTGACGGTGAAGCCGCGGATCGAGGTCGTCCCGTCCTCGGACAGCATGTTCGGGTCGATGATCAGCCGGCCACCGGCCCGCAGGTCTTCCAGGCTGTCGGCGACGAACCATTGGTCCTGGTTGAGGCTGCCGTCGTTGCGGCTGACGAAGTACCGGCCGCCGCGCTTGACCGGGACACCGGCCCGCGGGCGCCGGACGATCTTGTTCATCAGCGCCGTGAACCAGGCCCGTTCGCTGATGTCGGCGAAGACCTTCTCGGTGAAGAGATTCTGCCGCCTGACCCAGTCCCGGGTCTCGTCGGAGTCCGGGTCCTCCAGCCACCGGTAGGGATCGGCGATCGTCCGGCCGTGCAGCGTTTCGGCGAAGTCGCCGGCGCGGGACTCGGGATACTCCAGGAACGGGGCGTCGGCGGTGGATTCGGCAGCCATGTGCACAGCCTGCCATCCCGGGTCCGGCGGTCGGTCGCTAGGTCAGATACGGCACCGGATCCCGGCCCTCCTCCAGTGCATCCGAAACCTCCTCGAGCTTCAGCACGGCGGCGGCCAGACCAAGATCGATCTCCCGGCCGGTGCGCGCGGCGTAGGCACTGGCGATCCGAGCCGCCAGCTCCCGGGAATCACCGACCAGGTAACGGAACTCGACGCTCGGATCGCCGGTGGCGACGCAGGAGAAGTCCCAGACGCCGGCAAGCCGGCCGAGCGGCGCGTCGAGAACGAGATTGCCCAGATGGAAGTCGTTGTGCAGCAGCACCGGCGGCGCGGCGCCGGACGCCAATCGGTCGGCAACCAGTGCGCGGACCTCCTGGTAGCGCGAACGGACGGCTGCCGGCAGCCGCTCGGCGGTCGACTCGTCCCCGAACTGATCCGCGGCGGGCACGTCGAGTGCGGTGATCTCGTCGCGGCTGAATGCGTCGTGCATGGCGGCCAGGAAACGCCCGAACGGTGCGGCGACCCGGTCGCGAACCAGCGGATCGGCCGCCTCGAAGGCTTTCAGGTCCAGCACGGCGCCGTCCAGCCGCCGGTACACCGCGTACCTGGCGCTCCGACCGGTCCGGACGACGGCGGGGATCCGCGCCGGAAGTCGATCATGGAGTCTGGCCAGTAACCGCAGCTCGCGGTGGAACGGCACCTCGTCGTCGCGGGGGAACCGCACGATCCAGCCGTCGGGGCTGTCCAGCACGACGTTCTCCCAGCCGATCTTGAACTCCGAGTTGTCCAGATCGATGGTCAACTCCGATTCCAGCCCGTCGGCACGGGCGAGCCTGATCAGCTCATCGCGATGCTGGTCGGGACGCAGCGGTGCTCCGGGCATGTCAGTTCCCCACTCCCTGATAGCGGTTCAGTCCGCGACGCCAGACGACGGACGCGACCAGCATGGCAGCGGCCGCCGCGATCACCGGCGTCGTCGCCCACCAACCCGACGTGTGCCCGATGCCGAACAACAGTCTGCTCGGGTAGTAGCTGATCAGGCCGTACGGCAGCACCACCGTGACCACGAAGCGGATCACGATGCCGTAGATGTCCAGCGGGAACTTCGCGAAGTCCCGCATCAGCGCGATCATCGTGGGAAAGGCGCTCTGTGCGGACGGTTCCCAGAAGGCGATCATGTTGGTCAGGAAGCTGATCGAGGTGTTCAACACCGTGCCGCAGATCACGGTGATCGCCAACAGCGGCAGCGACCACCACTGCCAGCTGACGTCGGCCCGGGCCAGACCGATGATCAACACCACCAGCCCCAGGCCGGCGTTGCCGATCCCGTGGATCGACGCGAGCGCGGTGACCTGCTGCATGGCCGGCGGGATCGGCCGGACCAGCACCCGGTCGAACGACCCGGTGTTGACGTCGGCGCGCAGCTTCCAGACGCCGTCGGCGAACATCTCCCGGATGCCGTCGGCTGTCATCACGATCCCTTGCAGTACGAGGATGCGCCACAGCGACCAGCCGCCGAGCGAGGAGACGTGTCCGAAGAAGGTCAGCAGGAACACGATGCTGACCAGTTGCTGCAGGATCGCGCCGACCGCGCCGATCCAGAAGTCGGCGCGGTACTCCATGGCCGATCGCAGCTGAACCAACTGCAGCCGGAAGAAGATCTTGGTCAGTCGGCGCATGATCAGCCGCCCTGGATCTCGACGACCCGGAAGGCGCGCTTCCAGGCGAGGTTGGCCAATACCCACAGGGCGATCAGCCAGCCGACCTGCAGTGCCAGCAGGCCGACGGCCTGCCACCCGGCGGCGGTGCCGAGATAGAACTGCAACGGCGTCGAGACGATGCCGCGCAGCGGCAGTACCTGGGCGATGACCTGCAACCAGCCAGGCATCAGCGCCAGCGGGACGATGGTTCCGGAGAGGATCTGCATGATCGCCTGCTGGGACCACATCAGCCCCATCCCGTTCAGTGTCCAGAAGGTCAGCAATGAAACCAGGAAGACGACCAGCACCTTGGTCAGGAAGCCGATGACCAGAGCCAGCGTGAACAGCAGCGCCGCGGCCACCGAGGCCGGTGGCCGGATGTCGAGGAAGAGCAGGCCGATCACCAGTGTGAACGCCAGGCTGACGGCGCCCTCGACGGCGGTGAAGCCGCAGGCCCGGGCGATCTGTGTGGTGCAGTAGTTGAGCGGACGCACCATCTCGAAGACGATGTCGCCCGTCCTGATCGTTGCCATCATGGCGGTACCCGTGCGCCAGCCGACGAGCGCATTGATGCCGTACGCGATCACCACATAGGTCCGCATCTGGTCCCAGCTCAGCCCGCCGATCGACGGCCGGCCGGCATACGCGGCACGCCACAGGTAGTAGAGGATGATCACCCAGATGAAGGTCAGTCCGACGTTGAAGAACGTCGTGATCCGGTACGCGATCGCCTGCTGCAGGGTGGTCCGGGCCAGTGACAGATACTTCGGCCCGGCTGTGTCCCGACCCTGCCGGGTCGTGACGGCGTCGACGGCTGTCACCGCTCCTGCTCCGGGTCACCTGCGGGCTGGAAGGACTGTTGGAAAGTCAAGTTGCCCTCGTAGAGGCGCCGGACGATCGACTCCGCCGATGTCTCCTCCAGGGCGAGATCGACGACCGGTACGGCCAGGGCGAGTTCCTTGATCACCTCGCCGGAAGTGATCATCCGGCTGTCGTAGGTCACCTCGAGCCCGGTGGCCGTCGTTTCGATCCTCGGCCCGGTCCTGGCCAGTGCCGCGGCCGCCAGGTCCGCCGCCTCGGCGACCTCGTCGCCGAGCGTGACCACCACCTTCTGCTCCCAGCCGAACCGGCGGGTCACCTCGTCGAACGGGCCGTCGTAGACGATGTGGCCCTGGTCGAGCATGATCATCCGCGGGCACAGCTCCTCGATATCACCGAGGTCGTGAGAGGTCAGCAGCACGGTCAGTCCGCGGCGACGGCGCATTCCGCCGACGAATTCCCGCAGCCGCGCCTTGACGGCAACGTCCAGGCCGATGGTGGGCTCGTCCAGGAACAGCACCCGCGGCGAGTGGATCAGTGCCGCGCCGAGGTCGCAGCGCATTCGCTGGCCGAGCGACAGCTGCCGGGCCGGCACACCGAGCAGCGGTCCGAGGTCCAGGACGTCGACCAGTTCGTCCATGGTCCGCCGGTAGTCGGCGGCCGGTACGGCGTAGATGTCGCCGAGCAGCCGGAACGATTCGATCACCGGGATGTCCCACCACAACTGTGTCCGCTGTCCGAAGACAACGCTGATGTTGCGGGCGTTGGCCTGGCGGTCGATGTGCGGGCGGATGCCGCAGACGTCGACCGAGCCGGCCGACGGCACCAGGATCCCGGTGAGCAGCTTGATCGTCGTCGACTTTCCTGCACCGTTGGGACCCACATAGGCGACCGAATCGCCTTCCTCGATGGTGAGGTCGACACCGTCGACCGCGGTCACGGTTTCGTGGTGGGGTCGGAGCAGGTGGCGTACGGCACCGGCCAGCCCCGGCGCCTTTCTCGGTCTGCGGAACGTCTTGACCAGTCCCTGGGCGCTGACGATCGGCGGCATGGTCCCTGACCCTATCGGCGGGACCAGGCGATCGGCAGGAGGATATCGGCCGCTGCGGCAGGTGACGGGTCAGTCGGCGAGCGGTCCGAACGGCACGCCGAGGGCTGTCAGCGCGGCCTCGCCACCGTCCTCGGCAGTGAGCACCCAGGTCCCCCGATCGGTGACGGTGATGGTGTGCTCCCAGTGCGCGGCGGGACGGCCGTCATCGGTGACCACGGTCCAGCCGTCGCCGGCGGTGTGATTCTCCGCCGAACCCAGGGTGATCATCGGCTCGATGGCCAGCGCCAGCCCGCGGACGATCCGGACACCGCGGCCACTCCGGCCGACGTTCGGCACCTCGGGCTCCTGGTGCATCGCCGATCCGATCCCGTGACCGACATACTCGGTGACGATGCCGTACGGCCGCCCGTGCTCGGTCTCCAGCGCGTCGATCCGGTCCTCGACCGCGGCGGAGATGTCACCGATCCGGCCACCGAGGCGTGCGGCGGCGATCCCCGACCACAACGCGGACCCCGTCGTTTCGACCAGTAGCCGATGGTCTGCCGCCGGCTCGTCGACCGGGACGGTGATCGCCGCGTCGCCGTGCCAGCCGTCGACGACCGCGCCGCAGTCGATGGAGATCAGGTCGCCGGGTGCCAGCACCCGCTTGCCCGGGATGCCGTGCAGGATCTCGTCGTTGACCGAGGTACAGATCACGCCCGGGAAACCTCCGCGACCAGCGTCGCCACCGTAGCCGAGGAAGGACGGGGTCGCCCCGGCGGCCCGGATCAGCTCGTCGGCGATCTGGTCCAGCTCACCGGTACTGATGCCTGGCGTGACCTCCTCGCGCAGAGCCGCCAGCGTCCGAGCGACCACCAGGCCGGCGCGCCGCATGACCAGCAGTTCGTCTGTGGTCTCCAGCTGCGGCCGTCGGCGGCGGAACACGCTCATCCCAGCCGGGCGGCGATCACCCGGGCACTGCCCGGCTCACCGCTGCGGGGCATGCCGAGATACCGCGTGCGGATCGCGTCGCGGTCCAGGTCGTCGACCACCACGAACCCGAGGTCACCAAGCAGATCGTGCAGTTCCGGCGTGTCGAAGGTGCTCATCATCGGCTCGCCGAGCCGCTGGATCCGCTCGGAGAACCTGGAACGTGCTTGGCGTGCCTGCTCGGACAAGTGATCCACGGGGCAGGCGTAGTCGAAGACCACCTCGGCGTCGGTGATGCCGGCGATCATCCGCAATGTGCGCAACACCGCCTGCCGGGTCAGGTACGGCACCACGCCGAGCCAGAGGAAGAACGCCGGCCGGTCAGCACGGAAGCCGGCCGCGGCCAGACGGTCCCGCAGATCGTCGGTCTCGAAATCCACCCCGACGCGGCGCAGCGTCACCGGCTCGGCGATGCCTTCGGCGGCCAGCCGCTGTTGCTTCCAGGCGCCGGTTGCCGGGAAGTCCACCTCGTAGGTGATCAGATCCGGATATGGGTTGCGACAGGCGAAGGTGTCCAGCCCGGCGCCGAGCACCACGACCTGCCGGGTGCCCGCCGCGACCGATTCGGCCAGTCGGTCCTCACCGAACCGATGGCGTACGGCGATCAGGATGCGTAGCCCCGGCCGGTCGTGATAGCCGCCGGAGGCGACGAGTCCATCATGATCGGTACCGAGGATCCGCCAGGCCAGCGGGTCCCGGAAGATGCGGCCGCCCTCGAGGACCTGGTGCATGGCGCGATGCCGGGCGGCGCTGTACGCGGTTGCACTCGGCTCACCGGGCCGCATCGCCGACCGCTTCCACCGCAGTTCCGACTCCAGGATGATCGGCGGGGTCATCGGGGCGCCGGTACTCGATCAGAACCGTGTCGCGCCAGCGGCCGTGGTGGCGGGCGATCCGTTCCCGCCGGCCGACGACCCGGAAGCCGGCGGCGGCGTGCAGGCGCAGACTGGCCCGGTTCTCTGGGAAGATCGAGGACTGGATCGTCCAGATCCCGGCAGCGTCGGCGGCGGTGATCAACTCGGCCAACAGTCGGGAGCCGACTCCCCGTCCGCGGGCCCTCGGATGCACGTACACCGAATGCTCGGCGACTCCGGCGTAACAGGCCCGGGCGGAGACGGGCGAGGCGGCGATCCAGCCGACGACCGTCCCGTCGGCGTCGACCGCCACCCGACTCAGCGCCGCGATCTTGGAGGCCAGGAATTCGTCCCAGCCGGGCGGACCGGTCTCGAAGGTGGCGTCGCCCTCGTCGATGCCGATGCGGTAGATCGCCAGGACGGCCTGGGCGTCGGCGTCGGTCATCGGTCGGACGGTGATCATGTCGTCGACCAGACTATTCGACCCATCACGTCTCTCGCCCGGCGGCGACCGCCTCCGAGTCCTCCCGCACCAGTTGATCGGCGCCGCACCAGTTGGCCGGCGCCGCACCGGTTGGTCGGCCGCGCACCCGTTGCATCTGGTGCGCCGGCGAGTAAAGGTCGCGGCAGCGAGGAAGTGGTGCGGGACCGCTCCGGGGAGGCGGCGCTCAGGAGGCGGCGCTCAGGGAGGCGGTGCTCAGGAGGCGGCGCTCAGGAGGCGGTGGCGACCCGGTCCAGTGCCTGGAAGATCCGCTCGGTGACCTCGCTGACGTCGCCGACACCGCTCACCTCGACCAGCAGACCGCGATCGCGGTAGACGTCGAGCAACGGTGAGGTCTCGTCGAGGTACTTCTGCTGCCGGACCCGGATCGCCTGCTCGGAGTCGTCGTCGCGGCCCTCCGACTCGGCCCGCTTGCGCAGCCGGGAGACCAGTTCCTCGACGTCGACCCTCAGCGACAGCACCGCGTCCAGCTCGACGCCGGCACGATCCAGGATCTCGTCGACCGCCTCGACCTGGGGCAGGGTGCGCGGGTAGCCGTCGAGCAGGAACCCCTTGGCACAGTCGTCCTCGGCGAGCCGGTCGGCGACGATGCCGTTCATGATGTCGTCGCCGACATAACCACCCTCGGCCATGATCCGCTGTGCCTCGAGACCGAGCGGGGTGCCGTCAGCGACGTTGGCACGCAGGATGTCTCCGGTCGAGATCGCCGGGATGTCGAAATGTTCGGCGATCGACTTGGCCTGGGTACCTTTGCCCGCCCCCGGCGGGCCCATGATCAGAAGACGCATCAGCGGAGGAATCCTTCGTAGTTTCGTTGCTGCAGCTGGCTCTCGATCTGCTTCACGGTGTCAAGACCGACGCCAACGATGATCAGCAGCGAGGTGCCGCCGAACGGGAAATTCTGCGCGTTCTGGGTGTTGAGCAACGTGATCGCCAACATCGGCAGCAGGGCGATGATGCCCAGATAGAGCGAACCGGGCAGAGTCAGCCGGTTCAGGACGTAGGAGAGGTAGTCCTGGGTCGGCCGTCCGGCGCGGATGCCCGGGATGAAGCCGCCGTACTTCTTCATGTTGTCGGCCACTTCTTCGGGATTGAACGTGATCGACACGTAGAAGTAGGCGAAGAAGATGATCAGCAGGAAGTACGTCGCCATGTAGACGGGGTGGTCACCCCTGACGAAGTGCCCCTGGATCCAGGACGCGCCCCAGCCGTCGGGCCGGAACTGCGCATACAGCACCGGAATGTAGAGCAGCGACGAGGCGAAGATGACCGGGATGACACCGGCCTGGTTGACCTTCAGCGGGATGTAGGTGGTCGTGCCACCGAGCACCCGCCTGCCGACCATCCGTTTGGCGTACTGCACCGGGATGCGGCGCTGCGCCTGCTCGACGAAGATGACGGCGAGCATCACCAGCAGGCCGACCAGGATCACCAGGAAGAAGACGACCCAGCCGGTGCTCCCGGCGTGGCCCTGCTTGATGGCCCACAGTGTCTGCGGGAACGCCGCACAGATCTGGGTGAAGATCAGCACCGACATGCCGTTGCCGACGCCGCGTTCGGTGATCAGCTCGCCCAGCCACATGATGACGCCGGTGCCGGCGGTCATGGTGAGGATCATCACGACGACGGGGAAGACGCCGTTGTCGTGCAGCAGACCGGTGCAGTTGCTGAACAGCTGGTCGTTGCGAGCCAGGGTGATGAAGGTGGTCGACTGCAGCACAGCCAGCACAAGGGTCAGGTAGCGGGTGTACTGGGTGATCTTGTTCTGCCCCGACTGGCCTTCCTTCTTGAGTGCCTCGAGTCGAGGGATGACCACCGTCAGCAGCTGCAGGATGATGCTCGCCGTGATGTACGGCATGATGCCGAGAGCGAAGATCGCCAACTGCAGCAGCGCCCCACCGGAGAACAGCGAGAGCAGCGAGTACAGACCGGCCTGGGCGCCGGTCTGGGCCGCGGTGGCACAGGTGTGCAGCTGCCCGACGTTGACGTTCGGCACCGGGATGACCGAGCCGATCCGGTAGACGAAGATGATCCCGAGGGTGAACAGGAGCTTCTTCCGCAGGTCAGGTGACCTGAAAGCCCCGGCGAAGGCGGTGAGCAAGCTGATTCCTTCTCTCTCGTCCGACTCGTCCCGGATCCGGTCTCAGCCGGACGGCGCGATGCCGGATTCCCTTCGGGAACCGCTCGACAATATCAAGCGATGGCTCCCGAACCCGATTCGCGCCGATGGCTGATACCAGAAAGGGGACGGTCTCCACTCGGAGCCGTCCCCTCTGCCGGGCCGGAACGGATCCGACGTCTCAGAGCTCGGTTGTGCTACCGCCGGCGGCGGCGATCTTGTCCTTGGCCGTGGCCGAGAAGGCGTGCGCACTGACCTGCACCGCGACACTCACCTCGCCCGAGCCGAGCACCTTGACCGGCAGGCCGGCACGGACGGCACCCTTCTGGACCAGGTTGTCCGGGTTGACCTCGCCCCCTCGGGGAACAGGGCCGAGATCCGGTCCAGGTTGACGACCTGGTACTCGGTCCGGAACGGGTTGGTGAAGCCACGCAGCTTCGGGGTCCGCATGTGCAGCGGCATCTGGCCACCCTCGAAAGCCTCGGGGATGGTGTTGCGCGCCTTGGAGCCCTTGGTGCCCCGGCCGGCCGTCTTGCCCTTGGAGCCCTCACCGCGACCGACCCGGGTCTTGGCCTTGTGGGCCCCGGGTGCCGGGCGCAGGTGATGGACCTTGAGCCCGGTGCCCCGGGTCTCGGCCCCGCTGTTCTCGTCAGCCATAATCAGTCGACCTCCTCGACGGCGACCAGATGGCGCACCGTCGCGATCATGCCCCGTACGGTCGGGGTGTCCTCGTGTGCGGAAACGTCACCGATCCGTTTCAGGCCGAGCGTCCGCAGCGTGTCCCGCTGGTTCTGCTTGCCGCCGATCGACGACTTGACCTGGGTGACCTTGAGACGGGTGCTCATGCGTGCGCCCCCTCCCGGGTTCCGGCGTTGCGTGCCTTGAGCAGCGCGGCCGGGGTGACGTCCTCCAGCGACTTGCCGCGCCGGCGGGCCACCTCCTCGGGCTCCTCGAGCATCTGCAGGGCCTCGACCGTGGCGTGTACGACATTGATCGCGTTGGCCGAGCCGAGCGACTTGGCCAGCACGTCGTGCACCCCGGCGGCTTCCAGCACCGCACGGCAGGCGCCGCCGGCGATCACACCGGTACCGGGGGATGCCGGGCGCAGCATGACCACGCCGGCAGCCTTCTCACCCTGCACCGGATGCGGAATGGTGCCCTGGATCCGCGGCACGTGGAAGAAGTGCTTCTTGGCCTCTTCAACGCCCTTGGCGATGGCGGCCGGCACCTCCTTGGCCTTGCCGTAGCCGATGCCGACCGAGCCGTCACCGTCGCCCACCACGACCAGCGCGGTGAAGCTGAACCGGCGGCCGCCCTTGACGACCTTGGCGACACGGTTGATCGCGACGACCTTCTCGACGTAGTTGCTCTTGTCCTGACCCTGACCCCGGCGGTCACCACCGCGACGGTCTCCGCCGCCTCGACGCTGTGATCCACTCATAGCTATTACCTCTCAGTTCCCGCCGTTTTCTAAAGTCCCAGGCCCTTTTCGCGGGCGGCATCCGCCAGCGCCGCGATCCGGCCGTGGTACTTGTTGCCGGCCCGGTCGAAGACCACCCGCTCGACACCGGCCGCCTTGGCCCGTTCGGCGACCAGCTGGCCGACCTGCTTGGCCCTCTCGGTCTTGTCGCCCTCGACGCCACGCAGCGCAGCCTCCATGGTGGAGGCGTAGGCCAGCGTGTGGCCCCGAGTGTCGTCGATCACCTGGGCGGTGATGTGCTTGGCCGTCCGGGTCACGACCAGCCGCGGCCGGTCGGTCTCGCCGAAGATCTTCTTCCGGCCGCGCAGCTGACGACGCAGCCGCGACGCCGTGCGCTTCTCCATGTGCTTGCGCGCAGACAGGGAAACAGCCATCGTCACTTACCAGCCTTTCCGACCTTGCGGCGGACGTGCTCGCCCTCGTACCGCACACCCTTGCCCTTGTACGGCTCGGGCTTGCGAAGCTTGCGGATATTCGCCGCAACCTCGCCCACCTGCTGCTTGTCGATACCGGCCACCGAGAACTTGGTCGGCGACTCGACGGCGAAGGTGATGCCCTCCGGCGCCTTGATGTTGATCGGATGGCTGTAGCCCAGGTTGAACTCCAGCTCCGTCGGGCCCTTTGCGGTGACCCGGTAGCCGACGCCGACGATCTCCAGCCTCTTGGAGTAGCCCTCCGAGACGCCGGTGACCATGTTGGCGACCAGGGTGCGGGACAGCCCGTGCAGGGACTTGGACTCCCGCTCGTCGTCCGGTCGGTTCAACACGATCTGGCCGTCGTCGCCGCGGTCGACGGTGATCGGCGCGGCAACGGTGTGTTGAAGCTGGCCCTTGGGGCCTTTCACCGAGACCACGGAACCGTCGATGGTCACCTCGACCCCGGACGGTACCGGAACCGGAACCTTGCCAATGCGTGACATGTTCGCTCGTCCTTCCTTGTCGGTCTCGTGCTCACCACACGTAGGCGAGGACTTCCCCGCCTACGCTGCGCGCGTGTGCTTGCTTGTCGGTCAGCAGTCCGCCCGACGTGGAAATGATGGCGATGCCCAGGCCGCCCAGCACCTTCGGCAGGTTGGTGGACTTGGCGTACACCCGAAGACCTGGCTTGGAGATCCGCCGGACACCGGAGATCGACCGCTCCCGGTTCTGGCCGTACTTGAGGGTGATCAGCAACGACTTGCCGACCTCACCCTCGGCAGGCTCCTTGACCTCGTAGCCGGAGATGTAGCCCTCGTCGGTGAGGATCTTGGCGATCCCGACCTTGATGGTCGAGGACGGCATCACGGCCGTGTCGTGGTAGGCCTGCGAGGCATTCCGTACGCGGGTCAACATGTCCGCGATCGGATCTGTCATGGTCATTGGTGGTTATTCCTTCTCGAGTGGTTTCCCGCGCCCGATTCAGTTCGACGCCGGACCTGTCTCGTTGTGTGGGTCTTCGGATTCGGTTTGATCACCAGGAGGACTTGGTGATGCCGGGCAGCTCGCCGGCATGCGCCATCGTCCGCAGGCAGATCCGGCACAGCCCGAACTTGCGGTAGACGGCCTTCGGCCGGCCGCACTTCTGGCAGCGGGTGTAGGCGCGCACGCCGTACTTCGGCTTGCGGGCCTGCTTGACCCTCAGTGCTGTCTTCGCCACGTCGTCTTCTTCCTTACCTCTGTTGGACTCAGTTGGCCTGGAACGGGAAGCCGAGGTGGCGCAGCAGTGCCCGCCCCTCGTCATCGGTGGTCGCCGTCGTTACGAAGGTGATGTCCATCCCCCGCACCCGGTCGATCTTGTCCTGATCGATCTCGTGGAACATGACCTGCTCCGACAGACCGAAGGTGTAGTTGCCGTGGCCGTCGAACTGCCGCGGCGACAGGCCGCGAAAGTCACGGATCCGGGGCAGCGCCAGGGTGAGCAGCCGGTCGGCGAACTCCCACATGCGGTTGCCCCGCAGGGTCACATGGGCGCCGATCGGCTGGCCCTCGCGCAGCCGGAACTGGGCCACCGACTTCCGGGCCTTGGTGATCTGCGGCTTCTGACCGGTGATCGTGGTCAGGTCGCGTACGGCGCCGTCCATGATCTTGGAGTCGCGGGCCGCGTCGCCGACACCCATGTTGACCACGATCTTGGTCAACCGCGGGATCAGCATCACGTTGGCGAAGTTGAACTCGCTCTGCAGCGCCGACACGATCTCGTCGGCGTAGCGCTGCTTGAGCCGCGGCACGTAACGCTCAGTCTGCGCTGAGTCGACTTCTGCGGTGGTCATCAGATCTCCTCCCCGGTTTTGCGGGCGACCCGCACCGACCGGTAAGCGGTGTACTCGGTGCCGTCGGGGCGGCGCTTGGTCACCTCGTCGCGGCGATGGCCGATCCGGGTGGTGACCTCGTTGCCGTCGCTGTCCTTGACCAGCAGCGCGATATTCGACACGTGCACCGGGGCCTCGCTGGACACGATGCCGCCCGGCGTGGACTGGCTGCCCTGCGGCTGGGCCGAGGTGTCCTTCAGGTGGCGCTTGACGATGTTCACGCCGGACACGGTGACCAGCTCCCGGTCCGGCTGCACGGACAGCACCTCGCCGACCAGACCCTTGTCCTTGCCGGCCAGCACCTTGACCCGGTCACCCTTGCGGATGTCGACCCTGCTGTGCTTGCGCGCCGTGGCATTGCTCTGCTTCGTCATGGTTCAGATCACCTCCGGAGCCAACGAGATGATGCGCATGAACCGCTTCTCGCGCAGCTCCCGGCCCACCGGGCCGAAGATGCGGGTGCCGCGCGGCTCGCCGTCGTTACGCAGGATCACCGCGGCGTTCTCGTCGAACTTGATGTACGAGCCGTCCGGCCGGCGACGTTCCTTGACGGTACGGACGATGACGGCCTTGACGACCTCACCCTTCTTGACGTTCCCGCCAGGGATCGCATCCTTGACCGTGGCAACGATCTGGTCGCCGATACCGGCGTAGCGACGGCCGGAACCGCCGAGCACCCGGATGCACAAGATCTCCTTGGCACCCGTGTTGTCGGCGACCTTGAGCCGCGACTCCTGCTGGATCATTCCTTCTTCTCCTCTGAACTGTCAGGACTTCGGCCGACCTGTCGGCCGGTTTCTGACAAGTCGGCTTACTTGGCCTTCTCGACGATCCGGACCAGCCGCCAGCGCTTGGTCGCGCTCAGCGGGCGGGTCTCCATCACCACCACACGATCACCGATGCCTGCCGCGTTCTCCGCGTCGTGCACCTTGAGCTTGGTGGTCTGGGTCAGGACCTTGCCGTAGAGGCGGTGCTTGACCCGGTCCTCGACGGCGACAACGACGGTCTTGTCCATCTTGTCGCTGACCACCAGGCCCTCACGGACCTTGCGACGGCCACGGTCGGCCGAGGTGTGTGCGATCTCGGCCGCGACGTTCTCCACGTTGGTGGGCTGTTGTTCGGTCACGGTCTGCTCACTCACTGCGTTGGATTGCTCACTCATTCTCAGGCACCAGCCTCAACGGTCTCGTCGGTGCTGACGTCGGCGTCCGGGTCCTCGACGATGCCGAGGTTGCGCTCCTGGATCACGGTGTAGATCCGGGCGATGTCCTTGCGGACCGAGCGCAGCCGGCCGTGCGACTCCAGCTGACCGGTCGCGGCCTGGAAGCGGAGCGTGAACAGCTCCTCCTTCAGTTCCTTGACCTTGTCGTTCAGCTCGGTACGGCTCAGCGACCGCAGCTCGGCGGCCTTGGTGGTGTTCGCCATCAGTTCTCTCCCTCACGCGCGACCACGCGGCACTTCATCGGCAGCTTGTGGATCGCCAGCCGCAGCGCCTCGCGAGCCACCTCGTTGTCAACGCCAGAGAGCTCGAACATCACCCGACCCGGCTTGACATTGGCGATCCACCACTCCGGGGAGCCCTTGCCGGAACCCATCCGGGTCTCGGCAGGCTTCTTGGTCAGCGGGCGGTCCGGGTAGATGTTGATCCAGACCTTGCCGCCACGCTTGATGTGCCGCGTCATGGCGATACGAGCGGACTCGATCTGCCGGTTGGTGACGTAGGCGGCCTCCAGAGCCTGGATACCCCAGTCACCGAACGCCAGCTCGGTGCCACCCTTGGCCATGCCGGTGCGCTTGGGGTGGTGCTGCTTACGGAACTTGACCTTGCGCGGAACCAACATGACTCATGCCTCCTGACCGGTGGTCGGTGCGGACGCCTGCGCGGCACCTGCCGGCTGCTGTGCGCCACCCTCGGCCGCTGCGGCTTCCTGCCGGCGACGGCCGCCCCGCTCGGGACGATCGCCACGGCCCGGCCGGCCACCGCGACCCGGACGACGACCGCTGCCCTGGGCGGCGTTGCGGGCGGCCTTCTGCGCAGCCCGCTCGGCCCGGGTACCGGAGACGTCACCCTTGTAGATCCAGACCTTCACGCCGATCCGGCCGAAGGACGTACGCGCCTCGAAGAAGCCGTAGTCGACATCCGCGCGCAGCGTGTGCAGCGGTACCCGACCCTCGAGGTAGAACTCCGAACGGCTCATCTCAGCGCCGCCGAGACGGCCGGAGCACTTGATCCGGATGCCCTTGGCGCCGGCCCGCATCGCGGTCTGCTGCGCCTTGCGCATGGCCCGACGGAACTGGACGCGGCCGGCAAGCTGCTCGGCGACGCCCTGGGCGACCAACTGGGCGTCGGTCTCGGTGCCCTTGACCTCGAGGATGTTCAGCTGGACCTGCTTGCCGGTCAGCTTCTCCAGCTCGCCGCGGACCCGCTCTGCCTCGGCGCCGTTGCGGCCGATGACGATGCCCGGGCGGGCGGTGTAGATGTCGACGCGCACCCGGTCCCGGGTCCGCTCGATCTCGATGCTGGAGATGCCGGCCCGCTCCAGGCCCTTGTGCAGGAACTGCCGGATCTTGACATCCTCGCCGACGTAGTCGGAGTACTGCTTGTCGGCGTACCACCGGCTCTTGTGATCGGTGGAGATGCCGAGCCGGAAGCCGTGCGGGTTGATCTTCTGACCCATGATCAGGCCTCCTTCTTCTCTACGACGACGGTGATGTGGCTTGACCGCTTGAGGATGCGGCTGGCCGAGCCTTTGGCCCGCGGACGGATCCGACGCATGGTCATGCCCTCGTCCACGAATGCCTTGGCGACGTACAACTCCTCGACCCGCAGGTTCTCGGTCTGTTGCGCGTTGGCGGCAGCGCTGGCGATCACCTTGCTGACCGGTTCGGCCGCGGCCTGCGGTGCGAACTTGAGGGTGTCCAGGGCGTCGGCGACGTCAAGACCGCGGATCACGTCGACCACCCGACGCACCTTGGTCGGCGACATCCGGACGCCGCGGGCGATCGCGTACGAACCCTGCCGGTCACCGAGGAGGGCAGCACGCCGGCTCGGCCGGGTCTTCTCTGCGTTACTCATCAGACAGCTTCCTTATTCCTCAGCGGCGACGCGACTTGCGGTCGTCCTTCTCATGACCGCGGAACGTCCGGGTCGGGGCGAATTCACCGAGCTTGTGCCCGATCATCGACTCGGAGACGAAGACCGGCACGTGCTTGCGACCGTCGTGCACCGCGATGGTGTGGCCGATCATGTCCGGCGTGATCATCGAGCGGCGCGACCAGGTCTTGATCACGTTCTTGGTGCCCTTCTCGTTCTGCACCTCGACCTTCTTGGCCAGGTGATCATCGACGAAGGGGCCCTTCTTCAGGCTGCGTGGCATATCTGCCCAATCTCCTTTTCCCGGTGTCCTGCTCAGCGCTTCTTGCCGGACTTACGACGGCGGACGATCAGGCGAGAGCTCGCCTTGTTCTTGTTGCGGGTACGACCCTCCGGCTTGCCCCACGGGGAGACCGGGTGACGACCACCGGAGGTCCGGCCCTCGCCGCCACCGTGCGGGTGGTCGACCGGGTTCATCACGACACCGCGAACCTTGGGACGCTTGCCCTTCCAGCGGTTCCGACCGGCCTTGCCCCAGTTGATGTTGGCCTGCTCGGAGTTGCCGACCTCGCCAACGGTCGCGCGGCAGCGGACATCGACCATCCGCATCTCGCCCGACGGCATCCGCAGCGTGGCGTAGGCACCCTCGCGGGCGACCAGCTGGATGGAGGCGCCGGCCGAACGGCCGAGCTTGGCGCCACCGCCCGGACGCAACTCGACGGCGTGCACCGTGGTGCCGACCGGGATGTTGCGCAGCGGCAGGTTGTTGCCGGTCTTGATGTCGGCGCCCTCACCGGCCTCGACCGGTGCGCCCTGGCGGAGGCCGTTCGGGGCGATGATGTAGCGCTTCTCACCATCGGCGTAGTGCAACAGCGCGATGCGGGCGGTGCGGTTCGGGTCGTACTCGATGTGAGCGACCTTGGCCGGGACGCCGTCCTTGTCGTAGCGCTTGAAGTCGATCAGCCGGTAGGCCTGCTTGTGGCCGCCGCCGATGTGCCGGGAGGTGATCCGGCCGTTGTTGTTGCGACCGCCGGTCTTCGGGCTCGGGACGACCAGCGACTTCTCCGGGGTGGAACGGGTGACCTCGGCGAAGTCGGCCACCGAGCCACCACGACGGCCGGGCGTCGTCGGCTTGTACTTACGAATAGCCATGATTCTCTCTGTCCCCTCAGCCGACCGGTCCGCCGAAGATGTCGATGCTCTGGCCCTCGGCAACGGTCACGATCGCGCGCTTGGTGTCCGGGCGCTTGCCGGAGCCGTACCGTGTGCGCTGCTTCTTGCCCTTGCGGACGTAGGTGTTCACGCTCGTCACGTGCACGTCGAAGACCTTCTCGACCGCGATCTTGATCTCGGTCTTGTTGGCCTCCGGCGAGACGACGAAGGTGTACTTGTTCTCGTCCAGCAGGCCGTAGCTCTTCTCGCTGACGACCGGCGCGAGCAGGATGTCGCGATGGTCGCGGATCTTGGCAGCGGCGCTCATTCGGCACTCTCCTCGGTCTCGGTGGCCTCGGTCTCGGTGGCCTCGGACTCGGTGGCCTCGGACTCGGTGGCCTCGGACTCGGTGGCGACGGCCTTGACGCTCTTGCCCTTCGCCGGTCCGGCCACGTAGGCCTCGAGCGCGGCGGAGGTGAAGACCACGTCGTCGTTGACCAGCACGTCGTAGGCGTTCAGCTGGTCGGCGACGATGACGTGTGCGGTCGGCACGTTGCGCAGGCTCAGCCAGGCGGCGTCCTCATCACGGGACAGCACGACCAGCACCTTGGCCGACTCGGTGACCGCCTTGAGGGCGACCAGCGCCGCCCTGGTGGACGGGGTGTCGCCCTCGACCAGCGAGCTGACCACGTGCACCCGGCCGTCACGGGCCCGGTCCGACAGCGCGCCGCGCAGTGCGGCGGCAACCATCTTCTTGGGCGTCCGCTGCAGGTAGCCGTGCGGCTGCGGGCCGTGCACGATGCCGCCGCCGGTGAACTGCGGTGCGCGGATCGAGCCCTGGCGGGCGCGACCGGTGCCCTTCTGCCGGTACGGCTTGGAACCACCGCCGCGGACCTCGCCGCGGGACTTGGTGGAGTGCGTACCCTGCCGGGCCGCGGCGAGCTGTGCGGTGACGACCTGGTGGATCAGCGGGATGTTGGTGGTGACGTCGAACAGCTCACCGGGAAGCTCGGCCTGACCGGCCTTGCCACCGTTGGCGTCGACGACGTCGACCGTACGAGTCTCGCTCACGCCTTGACCTCCTTCTTGGACGCGGAGCGCAGGGACGACAAGGCCGCCCTTGGCGCCCGGGATCGCACCCTTGATCAGGATCAGACCGCGCTCGGCGTCGACCGAGTGCACAGTCAGGTTCTGCACCGTCTTGCGCTCGGTGCCCATCCGGCCGGCCATCCGCAGACCCTTGAACACCCGACCCGGGGTGGCGCAGCCACCGATCGAGCCCGGGGAACGGTGCTTGCGGTGCACACCGTGGGAGGCGCGCAGACCGCCGAAGCCGTGCCGCTTCATGACGCCCGCGGTGCCCTTGCCCTTGCTGACGCCGGTGACGTCGAGGATCTCCGCCGCCTCGAAGACGTCGGCGCCGAGCTCCTGGCCCAGCGTGTACTGATCGGCATCGGTGGTCCGGATCTCGACCAGATGCTTGCGCGGGGTGACACCGGCCTTGTCGAAGTGACCGGCGCTCGGCTTGGTGACCTTCTTGGCCTTGATCGCACCGAAGCCGAGCTGGACGGCGGAGTAGCCGTCGGTCTCGGCGGTGCGGACCTGGGTCACCACGCACGGGCCGGCGGCGACGACCGTCACCGGAACCACGCGGTTGTTCTCGTCCCAGAGTTGGGTCATGCCGAGCTTGGTGCCCAGCAGTCCCTTCACTTTGCGCTCACTCATAACTCGTGCGTCCCTCAGAGCTTGATCTCGATGTCGACACCGGCCGGAAGGTCAAGACGCATCAGCGAGTCGACCGTCTTCGGGGTGGGGTCGATGATGTCGATCAGCCGCTTGTGCGTACGCATCTCGAAGTGCTCGCGGCTGTCCTTGTACTTGTGCGGAGAACGGATCACGCAGAACACGTTCTTCTCCGTCGGCAGCGGCACCGGGCCGGCAACCTTCGCACCGGTACGGGTCACCGTGTCGACGATCTTTCGCGCCGACCCGTCGATGACCTCGTGGTCGTAGGCCTTGAGCCTGATGCGGATCTTTTGTCCCGCCACAGTCCGTCTCTCTTCCTGCTTCAGCTGTACGCACTCTGCTGTTGTCTACGCCCGCCCACCTGGCCGGGCCGTGCGGACGCAGAGCCACGTTGTTGGCCTTGCGTGTTGCACCGTCGCGCCTGGAGGCCCACCCGATCCGGGCGGATCGAGCGACCCCCGAGGTCGGGTGTGTCGCGCCTCCCAAGCGCACGTCGGCACATCAATGCCGATCTCTGCGTTGTTTGGAGCACCCGATCCCACGAATCAGGCTCTGCGGGTCTCACGGTCCGGTGAACCAACCCCGGTGACGATGTTTCCACCACACCTCGGGCACGGTTCACCCCGGCGACCCCGTCGGAGCAACCCGTCAATCTTGTCAGACGGCGCCTGAGTTTCCAAATCCACATCGGCGGGTCCGCCGCCGAGCACGCCACCACCGCTCCCGGTGCCGCCGCGTCGGCCTCCCCCATCGTGCCGGTTCTGCTCCCCGTCACCAAATGCGCGGTCTGCTCAACCCGGTCGCCGTACGATCTGCTCCCGCCGTCACCCCGCCGTCGGCGGCTCTGCCGCGGCCGTCACTTCCCCGCGGCTTCGCGTCTCCGCGGCCGCCTCTCCGCGGCCGCCTCTCCGCCGTCGCCTCTCCGCCGTCGCCTCTCCGCCGTCGCCTGTCCCCGCGGCCGTGCCCTTTCCTCGAGGCCCAGCCGTCGAATTCGCGCCACGTGTTGCCAATTCCCGGCTCCACACGCCATCCGACACCGAAATGGCAGCACGTGTTACCAATTCGACGACCACGGGCACCTGCGGGCCGGAAATCCCACCACGTGTTACGAAATCGACGACCCGCGGGCGAGGGCAGCCCGAAATGGCGCCGCGTGTTACCAATTCGACGAGCGGCCGGCCCGAGCAACCGGCCCGAGCAGCGGTCAGTGCGGCAGGTCGATCTTCAGCGACGCGGTCTGGTCGGAGGTGAAGTCCTGGGTGACGCCGTCGGCGCTCACCGTCCCGGTCGGGCGGAAGGTCAACGTCGCCGAGGGGGCGTCGGCCGGCACGGCGAACGCCCAGTTCACGTCGGTGTCCGGATGGACGGCCAAGGCATCGTCGGTCGGCGCCTTGACGGGGTGGGCCACGCCGTCGACGGTGATCGACAGGCTGGCGGCACGGTGGTCGGTGAAGGTCGCGCCGTCCTCGTGGTGCTTGTACTTGGTGGTGCTGACGATCAGCCAGGCCTGTCCCGCAGGAGCCCAACCGAGGGCCGGGTCGAAGCCGGTGAGCCCAACCGAATTGATCTTCAGCGCCCAGCGTGCCTCGGCGGTGATCTTCTTCGGCTTCTGCTGCCCGGTCGGGTCCTGCCTGTCGGCCCCTGCAGTGGCCCCGTCCGTCGGCTTGGCGGTGGGTTGCTTCTCAGTGGGCGTGTTCCTGTCCGTCTCGCCGGCCGGCACCTCGAGTTGGACCTGGTACGGGTCGGTCTTCAGCCGCTTGCCGATCTTGCCGGTGAGCTTCGATCGTTGGTACTCGACGGTGGAGACGGTCGATGTCAGCTGTCCGCCGGCAAGATCAACTGACTGGCCGGCACCGTCGGTGGTCGCCGACAGGGAGACCGGCTCGTTCGCCGGAACCGTGGCCAGGACAGTGATCACGGTCGTCCGCGGTGCGCACGGATAGGTTCCCGAGCTGCTCGCGGCGCAGGGAATCGTGAGCGTCGAGGAGGAACCGGCGGCGCCGGTCTGGTCGACGATCGGCAGTCTCGTCGTCCCGGCCAGCAGCTTCAGTGCAGTGCTCGGGTCGTGATCCTTGGTCGGTGAACCACTGGACGCCGGAACCGTGGCATCGGCCGGCGTCGAGATCTTCAGCTGCAGCGCGTACAACTTCTGGCCCGGCGCCGGCAGGTGGTACGCGGCCTGGCCGGCCGGATTGTCCTGCCCGGCCACCAGCGCACCCGGTACGTTCTTGGGCTCTGCGACACCGGTGACCGCGATCGTTGCCGCCGGGGTGATCACGCTGACCGGCTTGGCCGGTGCAGTGAAGTCCAGCCCGGGCGGGGTGGCGTTGCCAGCCACCGCGACCGCCCGGTTGGTGACCAGCGACTGCGGTGCCCGCGGTGCCGGAACGTCACTGGCCGGCGACGGCTTGTCCCCAGAGGGCGACACCAGCAAGCCGGTGTCGACGGCAACACCTTGGGCGGTGTGCGTACCGACGGTAGCCACCGCGTTGCCGTCGCTGTCGGATGCGAAGCTCAGCCGGTAGCGGTCCCAGACCCGGTCGTCGGACAGGCCGAGCCGGCGGATCGGGCCGCAGACGACCTGGTCGGAGACGCCCTTCGCGTCCTTGCCGGCCTTGCTGTAGAAGCACTCGGTGGCACTGGAGACGGTGACGGTGTTGTTCTGGATGCCCGTGTAGTTGTCCTTCTTGAGCAAGGTCAGCGCGGTCTCCAGCGGCTGCGCTGGATCGGCGAGCTTCTGCCCGGTCGCGGCGACCCTGGGAGCGCACCCGCTGCCGGCGATCAGCACCGCGACCACCCCGATCAGTGCCACCACCGATCGTCGCCAACCACCCACGTTCGAACCATCCCCTCGCCGGTCACCCTTCAGCTACCGTCCGATGATCCGGGACGGACGACCCCGACCTCCCACCGACGCGCCGGGGACAGCCGGATCGACAGGTTTGGATCTCCGGTTTCGCTACAGGGCAAGCCAGCCGTTCTCGGTGGCGATCCGGACGGCCTCGGCCCGGGTGGCGGCTCCCAACTTGCCCATCGCCGAGGACAGGTGATTGCGTACGGTGCCCTCGCTGAGGAAGACCGCCGACGCGATCGCACTGGTCGGCCCGCCCTTGGCAGCGGCGGTGAGCACCTCGGTCTCACGCTCGGTCAGCGGGGATGCGCCGACACTGAGGCTGGCGGCGGCAAGGCTCGGATCAACGACCCGCAACCCGCGGTGCACGCGTCGGATACCCTCCACCAGTTGGTCGGCCGGAGCGTCCTTGACCATGTAACCGACTGCTCCAGCCTCCATCGCCCGGCGCAGATATCCCGGCCGGCCGAACGTGGTCACGATGATCACTCGGATTGCGGGATTCTCGGCCAGGATGCGCGCGGTTGCAGTGATCCCGTCTCCGGTTCCGTCCACCTCGGGCATCTGGACGTCCATCACGATCACGTCGGGGCGGCAGTCGGCGGCGAGCTTGATCGCCTCGGACCCGTCGGCGGCCTGACCGACGACTTCCAGATCCTTCTCCAGGCCGAGCAGGGCTGCGAAGGCCTGCCGGATCAGTGCTTGATCATCGGCGAGCAGGACTTTGATCATCAGGCGAGTTGTCCTTCGATCTGGTTCTCGATCTGGCCTTCGACCCGTTCGGCTCTGGCCTGTCGGGCGACCTGTGGCTGGCCGGCCGGCCGCGCGGCCAGTTCGGCCCGGACCACAGTTCCGCGCGGTTTCCCCGCGCTGATCGTCACGTTGCCCCCGGCATCGGCGAACCGGCGGCGCAGTCCCTGGAGCCCGGACCCCCGGGATGGCCTGGCCGGTATGCCGACGCCGTCGTCGGAGATGGTCACCGCACGGTCCTCGGTCGTGATCACCACCCGGGTCGCCTCGGAATGGCGTACGACGTTGGTCACCGCCTCGCGGACGGCATACCCCAGCAGCTCACTGTCGGCGTCCGGCAGTGCCGGGATCGCCGACGGCGCAGTCGATTCGATTCCCGCTGCCAGCAGCACCGACCGGGCACTGGCGATCTCGGTCGCCAGCCGGACCTGCCGCAACCCGGACGTCGTCGCCCGGACGTCGCCGAGCGCGACCCGGGCGATCTGCTCGACCTCGGCCATCTGGGCCTTCGCAGCGGTCGGATCGGTCTCGGCGAGTCGCGCCGCCAGGCCGGACTTGATCGAGATCGCGGTCAGCGAGTGGCCGAGGATGTCGTGCAGATCACGGGCGATCCGCTCCCGCTCGGCGGCAACGCCGAGGGTGGTCACCCGCTGCTCGGCCCGGTTCAGGTGACGACGCAGCCGGCCGCCCTCGATGCCCATCCCGGTCGCCATACCGACGAACAGGCCGATCAGCGCGATCATCACCGGCGTCCAGCTCAGAGTGATCACCGCAACCCCGAGCACCGCGACGTTCCAACCGATCAGCACCCATCGCGAGGTCCGCCACGGGATCAGCGAGACGATCACCATCGACAGGTAGGCGCCGTAGTCCACCCAGGTCCAGCCGTTGTACACAGCGGTCAGCGCGATCAGCGCCAGGAAACCGATCACGTATCCCCAGCGGACCCGCAACGGGGTATCAGCGGCCCAGCTGACACCGAGATAGGCCAGGCAGATGATCCCGAACCAGGTGATCCGCAGTCCCAGCACCAGCCCTTCCGGATCTCCGGAGGTGAGCCCCTGGGCGGCGTAGACCATGAAGATCAGGCCGATCAGGTACGTCCAGATCTGGTTCTGCGCGGCCCGGCGCAGGGTGAACGGTCGCGCCGCGCTCGGACCGCAGTTGGCGACCGGTGCCGCGTCGGGATTCTCGTCCTCGGTGAAAGGTCCCGCGTAGAGGATCCGCCGGAAGGGACTGGGCAACCTGCCTCCTCAGCGCTTGCTCGTGGCCGCAGCTCGACGATAACCCAGGGCACCGAGCACGGTCAGTACGATTGTCCACCCGCCGAGGACGGCGACGCCATCCCACGGGAAGGCGCCCGGCATGAACGGATACCGGCCGAGGGTTGCCAGCCAGTAGGACGGGGTCAGCTCCGCCGCGACCCGCATACCGTCGGGCATCAGCTGCGCGGGGAACCACAGGCCGCCCATCAACGACAGCACCAGCAGGACCAGCGTGGTCAGCGGCTGCACGGTCTCGGCCTTGACCCACAGCCCGATGACGAGGCCGAGCAGGGCCAGCGGCACCAGGGCAAGCCACATCATCCCCATCGCGCCCAGCCAGTCACCGAACGGCGCCCGTACCCCGCCGACCAGATAGCCGGCGATGAAGACCAGGAACAGTGCCGGCAGGGTGATGATCATCACCACAGCCGCCTTGGCCAGCAGGAACGCCTGCGGCCGCAATCCGGTGACGCTGAGTTGCCGGAACCAGCCGGACCGGCGTTCGACAGCCAGCTGAGCGCCACCGCTCATCGCTCCGCCGAGGGAGCCGTACGCCGCCATCGAGACCATGTAGATCGCCGACCAGTTGGTGCCACCCTGGGTGGACCCGCCGAAGATCTGGCTGAAGACGACGTACAGGATCAACGGGGTGATCAGCGAGAACACCAGGAAGCCGCGACTCTTCATCGTCAGCCGCAGAGTGTGCATCGCGTAGTGCAGCGGCGCCGGGCGCATCCGAGGACGCACTGGAATGGTTGTTACGGCAGTCATCAGCCGTCCTTCCGTCCATGGTTCTGTTGATCAGCAGTTTGTTGATCATGGATCTGTTGATCATGGATCTGTTGATCATGGCTGGTGAGCGCCAGGAAGGCGTCCTCCAGCCTGGCGGACGCGATCTCGATGTCGTGCGCGCCGGGGTACCGGGTGATCAGGGCGCGCAACGTCAGATCCGAGTCCGTCGTGTGCAGCACGATCCGACGGGCATCCCGATCGGCACCGACAACCGCCGGCAACTGCACCAACTGCTCCAGCCGTACGCCGTCCTCGGCAACTGTGATCATCTTGCCGGCCACCCGGGACTTGATCTGGGCACTCGTGCCATCGGCGACCACCCGGCCACGGTCAAGCACCACGATCCGGTCGGCGATCTGGTCGGCCTCCTCCAGGTAGTGGGTGGCGAAGAGCACCGTCCGTCCGCCCTCGGAGAGCGTCCGCATCGACGCCCAGAACGAACGCCGCAGTTCCACGTCCATCGCCACCGTCGGCTCGTCCAGGATCAGCAACTGGGGATCGGGCATGATCGCCAGCGCGAAGCGCAGCCGCTGCGCCTGACCGCCGGACAGCTTGTCGGTCTTGGTCTGCAGGAATTCGCCCAGATCGGCGAGCTCGATGACGTCGGGGATCGGCAGCGGGTGCGGGTGCAGCCCGTGCATCAGCCGCAGCACGTCGCGGGTGGTGGCATCGTGCAGCAGCGCACCGCTCTGCAGCATCGCACCGACCATGCCGTCGGCGACCGCGGTGCTCGGCGTCCTGCCGAAGACCCGGCTGCTCCCCGTGTCCGGCCGGATCAGCCCGGTGATCAGCTCGGTGATGGTGGACTTGCCGGCGCCGTTCGGCCCGAGGATGGCCACCATCTCCCCGGAACGGATCGCCAGGTCGACGCCGTCGACAGCCCGGACGTTGCCGTAGGCCTTGGTCACACCGGTCAGTTCAACGGCCACGCCGCGGTCGGCCGGGATCGTTGTCGCCGGGCGGGTCTGTTCGAGGGCCAGCACAGATTCGGTCACGCTGTTGAGTGTGCCGATCCCTGGACCTTCGGGCCCAGGGCGACTGTCAGCAAACACCCCTGACAGCTGTCACGACCCGACACCGACGCAGGGGCGGATGCCCACCCGTGGCCCGGTCCGGCCGCCGCAGGACACTGTTAAGCTGACGCTGCTGGCGGAAAGGGAATCCGGTGTGAACCCGGAACTGCCCCGCAGCGGTGAGTGGGAACGACCTCTGTGCCGACGCACTGGGATGTCCACGCTCCGGCCTCGATCCGGAGTGCGGGAGTCCTGGGAAGCGACAGACAGTAGGCGGCCTCGGCGACCTGATGGGTCACCGGGACCGTGCCCGCGAGTCCGAAAACCTGCCGCCGGTGCGCAGGTCGCCGACCTGTGCGTCGTGGGGTCTCGAGGGAAGACCGCCGGCACGTCGACGGACTGTTTCTCCGGCGGGGTGACGGTGGCAGGACTCCCGGCATTCGTCGCAGGTCTCAGGAGTCTTGTTCGTCGATGATCATCAAGCTGATCACCCGTACCCGCCGCGCAGTCGCCACGGCGATGCTGGCCGGTGTCGCCGTGGTGGCCGCCGCCTGCGGCAGTCAAAGTGCCGGCAGTGCCACCGCACAGCCCCCGTCCACGCCGGCCGCCGGCGGCTGCATCACCCACTTCAACGCAGACACCGACTACTTCCCGGTCAAGCAGCAGCTGAAATACGCCGAGAACTTCACCATCAGCTACCACAACTCCTATCAGGTGCTGACGGTCAAGGAGCCGACCGTCGGCGGTAAACCGGAGAGCTACGTGTTGGTCAGATGCGGTGCGCCGAAACCGACGTTGACCGGTGCGCTGGCCAAGGCACCCCAGATCACGACGCCGGTGAAGAGCCTGTTCTCGGCATCCACCACCCACCTGCCCAGCCTCGAGGCGCTCGGCAGGCTCGACGTACTGACCGGGGTCGCGTCCAAGGCGCTGATCAGTTCCAAGGCGGCCAGGCAACGCGTCGCCCAGCCCGGCGTGACCGAGTTCGCCCCGGCCGGCACGGCCGACGCGGAGAAGATCGTCGCCGCGAAGCCGGACGCGTTGGTCACCGCCGGGCAGGAGGATCCCTCCTACGCAACCGTCCGCCGCGCCGGCATCCCGGTGCTGGCCGACGCCGAGTACCTGGAGCCAACACCGCTGGGCGAGGCGGAATGGATCAAGTACTTCGCCGCCCTCACCGGGACCGAGCGGAAGGCCGCCAGGGTGTTCGACGGCATCGCCGCCGACTACAACGCCGCGGTGGACAGGGCCGCCGCCGCGAAGCCGACCACCGTCCTGGTCAACCAGCCGTACCAGGGTGTGTGGACCATGCCGACCGGCGGAACGCCGATGGGGCGGTTGATCACCGACGCCGGCGGGACGTGGCCCTGGCAGCAGGACAGGTCGACCGCGAGCAAGAACGCTGATCTGGAGACCGTCTACAAGAAGTCCGGAACGGCCAAGATCTGGATCACCTCGACCAACTGGAAGACCAAGAAGGAGGCGCTGGCCTCCGAACCGCGGTTCGCCGACTTCACCGCCTACCGGTCGGGCCAGATCTGGGCGCCGAGCCTGCAGGTCAACGCAGCCGGCGGCAACAACATGTACGAACTCGGCGTACTCCGCCCCGATCTGGTGGTCGGCGACCTGATCGCGATCATGCATCCCGATCTCGAACCCGGGCACACCTTCACCTTCTACCAACGCCTCGACTAGCACCCGAAGATCAGCCAGAAAACGATCATGGTCACAGCCCGCGCAGCGACGGTAACCGACGAACTCACGTCGGCCGTACGGCCGCGCCTGGCACGCTCGGTGACGACGCTGATCCTGCTCTTCCTCGCGGCGGTGCTGGCACTCGGCCTCGGCGCGGCCGTCGGTTCGGTGACCATCGACTGGCACGACCTGGTGTCCTTCGTGATCAGCGGTCGGGCCCACGACCCGACAACCACGGTGTTGCTCGGCGAGATCAGGATGCCGCGGGTGATCACCGCCGGCGCCGTCGGCGCGGGACTGGCGATCGCCGGGCTGTTGATGCAGACGCTGTTCGCCAATCCGCTGGCCGATCCGTACATCCTCGGCGTCTCCTCGGGTGCCTCGCTGGGCGTCGCGTTGATCACCCTCGGCAGCGGAACGCTGACCGGTGGCTTCGTCAGCATGGTCGGCGGGATGCGGATCGGTGTCGTCGTCGCCGCGGCGATCGGGTCGGCGGTGGTGTTGCTGCTGATCGTGGTGATCGGCCGCTGGGTGCGATCGGTGGTCACCCTGTTGATCATCGGTGTGATGCTGTCCTCGGCGGTCAGTGCGATCACCTCGCTGCTGCTGGCCTTCGCCGATCCCGACCGGCTGCAGCGCTTCGTGGTGTGGGGCCTGGGATCCTACGGCGGCGTCACCCGCAGCGACCTGGCCGTCATGCTGCCGCTGATCATCGGTGCCGTCCTGTTGTCAGGACTGCTCGCCCGGTCGCTGAACGCCATGCTGCTCGGTCAGCTGTACGCCCGGTCGATGGGCGTCCGGTCTGGCGTGGTCCGCACCGTCGCGATGGTCCTGACGGCGGTGATCGCCGGCACCGTGACCGCCTACTGCGGCCCGATCGCCTTCCTCGGCATGGCCGTGCCGCATCTGGCCCGGTTGGTGATCGGCACCTCCGATCACCGGGTGCTGATGCCGGCCACGATCCTGATGGGGGTGATCGCCTCCAGCGTCTGCTCGGTGCTCGCGCAACTGCCCGGGGATGACGCCGTACTGCCGATCAACGTCACCTCCGCACTGGTCGGCGCACCGGTAGTGATCATGGTGCTGTTGCGATCCCGACGGTTGGCTGCGGGGGCCGTCTGATGCAGACGCCCGGACTCCGCCTGGACCGGGTGTCGGCCGGCTACCGCCACCGGCGGGTCGAGCGGCTGATCGTCGAGCAGATCGACGCCTTCGCGCCCGCCGGTCAGGTGACCGCGCTGCTCGGACCCAACGGCGCCGGCAAGTCGACCCTGATCCGCTCGATCATCGGTCTTCAGCCGCTGCTGGGCGGGTCGGTGACGCTGACCGACACGGCCGGCTCCGGATCGGATCTGCTGCAGTTGTCCCCGCGGGAGCGGGCGCGACGGACCGCGGTAGTGCTCACCGAGCGGGTCGAGGCCGGATTGCTCACCGGCCGGGAAGTGGTCGAACTCGGCCGGCATCCCTATCTCGGTCTGATCGGCCGGCTGACCGATCACGACCGGCAGTTGATCGCCGGAGTGCTGGATGATCTGCAGGCCACCGATCTCGCCGGGCAGCGGTTCGCCGAAGTGTCCGACGGGCAGCGACAGCGGCTGTTGCTGGCCCGGGCGCTCGTCTGTGAACCCGAACTGCTCGTCCTGGACGAGCCGAGTGCGTTCCTCGACGTCGGAGCCCGGGTCGATCTGATGGCGCTGCTGGCCCGGCTCGCACATGACCGGCGGATCACCGTACTGCTGTCCACCCACGAGGTGGAGCTGGCGCTGCGGATGGCTGATCGGTTGTGGCTGATCCACGACCGCCGGGTCAGCTCCGGAAGCCCCGCCGAGCTGGTCGCCGGCGGCCGGATCGGTCGGGTCTTCGGCACCCGGCATGCCCACTTCGATCCGGCTTCGGGCACCTTCCGGGTCCGCGGCTGACGTAGTGTCGGAGCGGTGACCGTGCCGACCTCGACCTATCGCCTGCAACTGCACTCCGGATTCACCCTGCACGATGCGGTGGGACTGATCGACTATCTCACCGCACTCGGCGTCGGAGGCATCTATCTCTCCCCCGTCCTGACCTCGACGACCGGGTCCGAGCACGGCTACGACGTGACCGACCCGACGACGATCGATCCGCAACGCGGCGGTGAGGAGGGCTTCACCCGCCTCCTGGAGGCTGCCCGCCGGGCCGGTCTGCCGGTGGTCGTCGACATCGTGCCGAACCACCTGGGCGTTGACGTTCCCGAGGAGAATCCGGCCTGGTGGGATGTGCTGACCAATGGCCGGGACTCGGCGTACGCGGCCTGGTTCGACATCGACTGGAGCCGGCAGAAGATCATTCTGCCGGTGCTCGGCGACGGTGCGGACGAGCTGGAGAACCTGCGGCTCGACGACGGCCGGCTCGCCTATTGGGAACACCGGTTCCCCATCGCGCCGGGCACCGGCGACGGGACGCCGCAGCAGGTCCATGACCGTCAGCACTACCAACTGGTCAACTTCCGCCGGGCGCAGACCGACCTGGGCTACCGCCGGTTCTTCGCGGTCAGCAGCCTGGCCGGCGTACGGGTCGAGGATCCCGACGTCTTCGACGCCACCCACGAACGGATCGCGACCATGATCAGCCAGGGAGTCAGCGGGCTGCGCGTCGATCATCCCGACGGCCTGGCCGATCCTGTCGGCTATCTGCGGCGACTCCGGTCGCTTGCCCCCGACGCCTGGATCACAGTGGAGAAGATCCTCGAGCCGGGTGAGGAACTGCCGCCGTGGCCGGTTGCCGGGACGACCGGGTACGACGCGCTGCTCGACTTCACCGGTGTCCTGGTCGACACCGCGGCGGAGCAGGAGCTGACCTCGATCTACCGCCGCCGGACCGGAGATGATCATGACGCGGCCGACCACATCCGGATCGGCAAGCAGTTCGTCCTGGACACGCTGTTCGGCTCGGAACTGCGGCGGATCGCACGGCTGGCGCCGACCCTGCCGGGCGTGACCGAAGTGATCAAGCCGGCCGCCGTCGCCTACCGGGTCTATCGCAGCTACCTGCCCGACGACGCGGCCCTGCAGCAGGTCCTCGACCAGGTACGCGACAAGCGTCCGGACCTCGCCCCGACCGTCGACGCACTACGGCACCGGCTGGCCGACCCGACCGACGAACTGGCCGTACGCTTCCAGCAGCTCACCGGCGCGGTGATGGCCAAGGGCGTGGAGGACACCGCCTTCTATCGCTATCACCGTCTGACGGCGCTCAACGAGGTCGGCGGCGACCCGGGCCGGTTCGGCACCGGCGTCGACGACTTCCACACCGCCCAACAGCGGCGGCTGGAACGCTGGCCGCAGAGCATGACCACCCTGTCGACCCACGACACCAAGCGGTCGGAGGATGTCCGCGCGGCGCTCGCCGTGCTGGCCGAGGTGCCACGACAGTGGGCGGACTTCAGCACCGCACTGTCCGCCGCAGCGCCGATGCCCGAACCCGGCTGCGGCTACCTGCTCGCCCAGACCCTGGCCGCGGTCGGATTGATCGACCCGGCCCGGCTGAAGGCGTACCTGATCAAGGCGGTGCGCGAGGCGGCCGTCGGCACGGCGTGGATCGACGGCGACGCGAAGTTCGAGGCGGCGGTGGAGGCGGGCATCGACCGCATCTACGGCCGGCCAGAGATCGCCGCCCTGGTCACCGGGTTCCGGGAAGTCGTCCGGGCTCCGGCCCTGGTGAATGCGTACGGGCAGAAGCTGCTGCAGCTGACCGCGCCCGGTGTCCCGGACGTCTACCAGGGCACCGAACTGCTCGACGACTCGCTGGTCGATCCGGACAACCGGCGCCCGGTCGACTTCGGCCGGCGCGCCGGGCTGCTGGCAGATCTCGACGCGGGCCGGCTGCCGTCGCCCGACGACCCGGATGCGGTCAAGCTGCTGATCACCAGCCAAGCGCTGCGGGCGCGGCGGGAGGCGACGGCGGCCGGTGGTCTGTCCGGCTATCGCGCGCTCCGCGCGACAGGCCCGGCTGCGCAACATCTGATCGGCTTCGACCGCGGAGGTTTGATCGCAGTCGCCACCCGGCTGCCGGTCGGACTGGCCGCCGCGGGTGGCTGGGGCCCGACCGAGATCGAACTACCCGAGCCGGGTCGGCCCCACACCGGCTGGACCGACCGGCTCACCGGAGCCCGGTACGCCGGCGGGGTGCCGGTTCGTAGGCTGCTCGATCGGTTTCCGGTAGCCCTGCTGCAGGCCGCGGGGTGAGCGGGCGGGTGTCCAGGCCGGGTCGGGGCAGCGCGGCACGTCTTGCTTCGTCGGGTCGAGGGTCGTCGCTGTCTTCAGGATCTCCCGATGCGGGCTCGGCCTCCGATCGCTCGGATTCGGCTGCCGTGTCCTCCGGCTGTTCCAGCCGCAGATTGCGCAACGGCCGCCGGAGCAGGCCGATGCCCATCAGTACCGCCATGCCGATGCCGCAGATGACCGTCGTCGTCGATAAGCCGATCCGGTCGGCGACCACGCCGTAGCCGACCAGGGCGAACGGGATCAGCGCGTCGTCGGCGACCCCGACCACTGCGAACACCCGACCGATGTAGTTGGTTGGCACGATCGCCTGCGCGGTGCCGGCCATCATCGGTGATGCCAGGCCGGGCGGTGAGCCCGACCAGGGCGAGCGAGACGGCGACCCCGACCATCGGAAGCAGACCGACCAGGCCGAGCGCGAAGCCCTGCATGACCAGCAGCGCCAAAGCGAACCGCATCGGGTGGCGCGGCTTGATCCGGAGGGTGACCAGGGTGCCGATCGCTGCGCCGACGCCGACACAGGCCAACAGGATGCCCAACACCTGGGCGCTCCAACCCTCCTGATGGGCCTTCAGCGCGACACCGACATTGAGCACCGGGATGACGAAGAAGTTGAGCCCGACCATCGAACAGACCAGCGCGCGGGACGGGCGGTCGGACCGCAGGAATTCGACCACACTGCGCAGCGAGGCCAGAACCGACTCCCGCTCCACGTCCTCCCGCGGATAGCGCACCCGGACCAGGGAGAGCAGGACGGCGGCCAGCAGGAACACCGCGAGCAGACCGGCGATGGCGCCGGGTAGGGCAACGGCGGCCAGTACGGCACCGGCCAGCGCGGGCCCGCCCAGCAGCGCCAGCCGGTTGACCAGTTGCCGCAGGCTCGCTGCCCGGACGACGCTGTCGACGCCGACGATCTGACGCGGCATGGTGAAGATGGCCGGCTTGTGCAGGGCATCCGCGGCGCCGAAGAGCACCGCGATGCCGACGATGATCGGGATCGTGTGATCGGGTAGGCCGATCAGGGCGAGCAGCCCGGCGGCCAGCGCCAGCACCCGAGCGCCGGCGACGCCGACCACCAACGGCCGGGTTGGCAGTCGGTCGGCGATCGCCCCGCCGACGAGTTCCAGGATGGCGCGCGGCACCGTACCGGCCGCAACCGTGAGGGTCGCAGTCACCGCCGAGCCCGACTGGGCCGCGGCGTAGGCCAGGATCACGATCCAGGCCTGGTCTCCGATGTCGGCTGACGCCGCTCCCCCGAGAAAGGTCAGGAACCGGCGATCCCGGCCGGGGCGCGGCACCTTGGGCGCCGCCTCACCACCGCCCGCCATCGCAGTCACGGGTTCACCTTAGAAGAATGGGGGAATTGCGCAAGGGCCGCGCAGTCGCTTCCGAATCTTTCTTATCAGCAAGGAGAAAGCGGCAATTCTTCGGTCCGCCTATTGTCCGATTAGGACATGCAATGCGCGTCCGTTCCGGACATTCCCCACCCAGGGGTCGGACTGACGGGGCAACAGAAACGGCCCGGACAGCGATGCTGTCCGGGCCGTCCCGGTACGTACTAATCGATCGCGAGGTGAGGCAGGCTCACTTCAGGATCTTGGTGACGCGACCCGCGCCGACCGTCCGGCCACCCTCACGGATGGCGAACTTCAGGCCCTCTTCCATGGCGATCGGCTTGATCAGCTGAGCCGTCATGGTGGTGTTGTCGCCCGGCATGACCATTTCGGTCCCGCCCGGCAGGTTCACGACGCCGGTCACGTCGGTGGTCCTGAAGTAGAACTGCGGACGGTAGTTGTTGAAGAACGGCGTGTGGCGGCCGCCCTCCTCCTTGTTCAGGACGTAGACCTGGGCCTCGAACTCCGTGTGCGGGGTGATGGTGCCCGGCTTCACGACGACCTGGCCACGCTCGACAGCCTCACGCTTGGTGCCGCGGAGCAGCAGGGCGGCATTGTCGCCGGCCTGGGCCTGATCGAGGGTCTTCCGGAAGACCTCCATGCTGGTGACGGTGGTCTTGAAGGAGTCCCGCAGGCCGACGATCTCGACCTCCTCGTTCACCTTGAGGATGCCGCGGTCGACCAGGCCGGTGACGACGGTGCCACGACCGGTGATCGTGACGACGTCCTCGATCGGCATCAGGAACGGCTGGTCGGTGTCGCGCTCCGGCTCCGGGATGTACTCGTCGACCGCGTCCATCAGCTCGAGGATGGACTTGGACCACTTCTCGTCACCGTTCAGCGCCGGGAAGGCGGCAACCCGGACGACCGGGGCGTTGTCGCCGTCGAACTCCTGGGCGGTGAGCAGCTCGCGGACCTCGAGCTCGACGAGCTCCAGGATCTCCTCGTCGTCGACCATGTCGCACTTGTTCAGGGCCACGACCATGGCCGGCACGCCGACCTGGCGGGCCAGCAGCACGTGCTCGTGGGTCTGCGGCATCGGGCCGTCGGTGGCGGCGACCACGAGGATCGCGCCGTCCATCTGGGCCGCACCGGTGATCATGTTCTTGACGTAGTCGGCGTGACCCGGGCAGTCGACGTGCGCATAGTGACGCTTCTCGGTCTGGTACTCGATATGAGCGATCGAGATCGTGATACCGCGCTGCCGCTCCTCCGGCGCCTTGTCGATCTGGTCGAACGCCTCGGTACTCGGGTTCGCAACCGGGTCCTGGTCGTGGAGCACCTTCGAGATCGCCGCGGTCAGAGTGGTCTTGCCGTGGTCGATATGCCCGATGGTGCCGATGTTGACGTGCGGCTTGGTCCGCTCGAACTTGGCCTTGGCCACTGGGGCTCCCTTCTGAACTGTGCCGCCGCGCTGGTCGCGTGGCGAGCCGTTGTTGACTGACTTGTTTGCTTACCCGGACCCGGTCAGTACACGCCTGAGTTGGGCAATCCGGCCTAAGTTTTGTCCAGTGCACCCCCGCCGGTCAAACCGGAATGTTTCTCCGGTCGATCGGTCCGGCGGGGAGGCACCGGGGGCTCACCGCGAGATCACTCGCCGCGGGCCTTGGAGACGATCTCTTCTGCGATGTTCTTCGGCGTCTCGGCGTAGGAGTCGAACTCCATCGAGTACGACGCCTGTCCCGAGGTCTTGGACCGCAGGTCGCCGACGTAGCCGAACATCTCCGACAGCGGCACCAATGCGGTGACCACTTTGTTGCCGTGCTGCTCGTCCATCGACTGCACCTGGCCCCGACGCGAGTTCAGGTCGCCGATCACCGTGCCGAGGTAATCCTCCGGCGTGGTGACCTCGACCTTCATCATCGGCTCCAGGATGGCCGGGTCGGCCTTCCGTGCGGCCTCCTTGAAGACCATCGAACCGGCGATCTTGAACGCGAGTTCGGAGGAGTCGACGTCGTGGTACTGACCGTCGGTCAGGGTGACCTTGATGTCCTCGACCGGGTAACCGGCGAGCACACCGAACTGCATGGCCTCCTGGATGCCCTCGTCGACGGCCGGAATGTATTCCTTGGGGATCCGGCCACCGGTGACCGCGTTGACGAACTCGTAGCCCGAGCCCGCCTCCTGCGGCTCCAGGTCGATGAGGACCTTCGCGTACTGACCCGAGCCACCCGACTGCTTCTTGTGGGTGTACTCGACCTTCTGCACCGGCCGGCGCAAGGTCTCACGGTAGGCCACCTGCGGCTTGCCGATGTTGGCCTCGACCCGGAACTCCCGCTTCATCCGGTCGGTCAGCACGTCCAGATGCAACTCGCCCATGCCGGCGATGATGGTCTGGCCGGTCTCCTGGTCGGTGTGCACCCGGAAGGTCGGGTCCTCCTCGGCCAGCCGCTGGATGGCGTGGGACAGCTTCTCCTGGTCGGACTTGGTCTTGGGCTCGATCGCCACCTCGATGACCGGGGTGGGGAAGTCCATCGACTCCAGGATCACCGGATTGGTCGGGTCGCTCAGCGTCTCGCCGGTCGTGGTGTCCTTCAGACCCATCACCGCGACGATATCGCCGGCGCTGACGCTGTCGATCTCCTCGCGCTTGTTGGAGTGCATCCGGTAGACCTTGCCGATCCGCTCCTTGCGCTGCTTGGTCGCGTTCAGCACCTGCGAACCCGCGGACAGCACACCGGAGTACACCCGGACGTAGGTCAGCTTGCCCAGGTGCGGATCAGCGGCGATCTTGAAGGCCAGGGCCGACAGCGGCTCGTCCTCGCTGGGGTGGCGGTCGATCTCCACCGACTCGTCGCCCGGCTTGAAACCGACGATGGCCGGCACGTCGAGCGGCGACGGCAGGTAGTCGTTGACCGCATCGAGCAGCGGCTGGACGCCCTTGTTCTTGAACGCGGAGCCACACAACACGGCGGTGATCGAGCTGGACAGCACGGCGCGCCGGATGGCGCCCTTGAGCTGTTCGACGGTGGGCTCGTCGCCCTCCAGGTAGGTCTCCATCAGCTCGTCGTCGTACTCGGCGACGGTCTCGATCAGCTCGGCACGGGCGGCCTCGGCGGCAGCCTGCATGTCGGCCGGGATCTCCTCGACCTCGTAGTCCTCGCCGATCTTGGTCTCGCCGCGCCAGGTGAGCGCACGCATCCCGACCAGGTCGACGACACCGAGGAAGTCGCCCTCGGCACCGATCGGCAGCTGCAGCACGGCGGCGACCGCGTTCAGCTTCTCGCGGATGGTCCGTACGCAGTATTCGAAGCTCGCGCCGGTGCGGTCAAGCTTGTTCACGAAGCAGATCCGCGGCACCTTGTACCGGTCGGCCTGGCGCCACACGGTCATGCTCTGCGGCTCGACGCCGGCGACCCCGTCGAAGACGGTGACCGCACCGTCGAGCACCCGCAGGTTGCGTTCCACCTCGACGGTGAAATCGACGTGGCCCGGGGTGTCGATCAGGTTGATCTTGTGGTCTTTCCAGTACGCAGTCGTGGCAGCGGAGGTGATGGTGATGCCCCGCTCCTGTTCCTGCTCCATCCAGTCCATGGTGGCGGCGCCCTCGTGGACCTCGCCGATCTTGTAATTGATGCCCGTGTAGAACAAGACCCGCTCGGTCGTCGTGGTCTTGCCGGCATCAATATGGGCGATGATGCCGATGTTGCGGACCTTGTGGAGGTCGATCTTGGTTTCGACAGCCATCTCGGGGTTCTGTCCTTAAATAGATGTGGCTCGTGTCGTTGGTGGCGGGCGGGCCTGAGATCATCAGGACCGACCGGGAATCACCAGCGGTAATGGGCGAAGGCGCGGTTGGCGTCGGCCATCTTGTGGGTGTCCTCGCGCCGCTTCACCGACGCGCCGAGGCCGTTGGAGGCGTCGAGGAGCTCGTTCATCAGACGCTCGGCCATGGTCTTCTCGCGGCGCTGCCGGGCGAAGCTGACCAGCCAGCGCATGGCCAGCGTGGTGGCCCGGGCCGGCTTGACGTCGACCGGCACCTGATAGGTGGCGCCACCGACGCGGCGGCTCTTCACCTCAAGACTCGGGCGGACGTTGTCCAGCGCACGCTTCAGGGTCTGCACGGGATCGACACCGGTCTTCGCGCGGGTGCCCTCCAGCGCGGTGTAGACGATGTTCTGTGCGACCGTCTTCTTGCCGTCCAGCAGGATCTTGCTGACCAGTTGGCTGACCAGCGGCGATCCGTAGACCGGGTCGACGAGGACCGGTCGCTTCGGGGCGGGACCCTTGCGCGGCATTACTTCTCCTTCTTCGCGCCGTACTTGCTGCGAGCCTGCTTGCGGTTCTTCACGCCCTGGGTGTCGAGCGAACCGCGAACGATCTTGTAGCGGACACCCGGCAGGTCCTTCACGCGGCCACCGCGGACCAGGACCATCGAGTGCTCCTGCAGGTTGTGGCCGACGCCCGGGATGTAGGCGGTGACCTCGATGCCGGAGGACAGCTTCACGCGGGCGACCTTCCGGAGGGCCGAGTTCGGCTTCTTCGGGGTGGTCGTGTACACACGTGTGCACACGCCGCGGCGCTGGGGGGATTCCTTCAGCGCGGGCGTCTTGTTCTTCGCCACCTTGTCGGCACGGCCCTTACGGACCAACTGCTGGATTGTGGGCACCGCTTCTCTCTCTGTTCTGTTTCGGCTTTCGGCCTGGGTCGTCCTGCTGCACGAGCCAGGCCGGTTCGCGATCTTCGGCCCAGGTTCTGGGTGTGGGATCAGCCGGTGATGTCGTTCGCGCCACCGCGGATCACAATCGTTCACCCGGGGCGCGCTCGGGCACGCGCAAAGTGTCGGGCAAGCCCGAACACAAGGACCTAGATTATCCGCTCAGCAGCGGAGGGTCAAAACAACGCCTCCCCCACCCGCCGAGGAGTCACATAATCCTCAATATCTGCGGCGTGTCGGGGCCTCGGTGACCCGCAATCAAGCGTACTCGGGGCGACAAACCGATGCCGTACACCTGCCGTCGTCTGCCGTCGTCTGCCGGCCGCCCGTCGGCAGTCCGCGGGCGCCGGCCTTCTCGCACCGTTTGCTCGGAGCCGCACCACTTACTCGGCCGCGCACCGCGTACTCGGCCTCGCACCCCCTGCAGCCGGTGCGCCACCGAGTAACTGGTGCGACGCCGAGTAACTGGTGCGACGGCGAGTAACTGGTGCGACGGCGAGCACGTGGTGCGCGGCCGAGCAAGTGGGCGTCGTTGGTGGGTCGTCCGTGGCCCGCAGGACATGCCGGGCAGCGACCGTCAGGAGACGGCGGCAGCGATCGCCTCGTACGAGTCATCGTCCAGCTGCACCGTGGCCGCGCCGATGTTCTCCTCCAGGTGCTCGACCGAACCGGTTCCGGGGATCGGCAGCATCACCGGGGAGCGGCGCAGCAGCCAGGCCAGGGCGATCTGGGATGCCGTGGCGCCGGCCTTCTCGGCCGCCTCGGCGACCGGCCCCCCGGGCTTGGCCAGTTCACCGGCCGAGATCGGCGCCCAAGGGATGAATCCGATGCCCTCGGCCGCGCAGTAGTCGAGCACGTCCTCGGATTTGCGATCGGTGAGGTTGTAGCGGTTCTGCACCGTGGCGACGGTGAAGAACTCACTTGCCTTCTTGATCTCGTCGACGCTGACCTCGGAGAGCCCGAGGGCGGCGACCTTGCCCTCGGACTGGAACGCCGCCAGTGCCTCGAACTGCTCCTCCGCAGCCACCTTCGGGTCGATCCGATGGAGTTGCAGCAGATCGATCTTGTCGATCTTGAGCCGCCGCAGGATCAACTCGACCTGCTGGCGCAGGTACTCCGGACGACCGACCGGGGTCCAGATGTTCGGGCCCTGCCGGGTGTGTCCGATCTTCGTCGCGATCTTCACCTCACCGTACGGATGGATCGCCTCGGCGATGATCTCTTCGCTGATGTTCGGTCCGTACGCGTCGGCGGTGTCGATGAAGTCGGTGCCCAGCTCGACCGCGCGGCGGACGACCTGACGCGCCACCTCACGATCAGCGGGCTCACCCCAGATCCCGGGGCCGGTGATCCGCATCGCACCGAATCCCAGACGGTGGACGGTGCCGAGATCCTTGATGTCGAAGGTGCCGCTTGCCCGCGCATTGAGTTCTGTGGCTGCCGATTCGGTCATAGTGCCGGAGTCTACAAAAGCCCATCCGGCATGCGAGATGCGCATCCCATCAGGAGAATCCTTCACCCGCCCGGGGGAGAGTTGATCATGTCTGACTCGCCTCGGGAGATCCAGGAGGGTTCACTGCCGAACCGCTTCCTTACCCACTGCGCGACCGTGTTCGCCGCCAGCATCGCCACCGAGAACTGGGATTTGCTGATCGGCGGGCATGATCAATGCGACGACATGATCAACGACGCTCCGGCCTCCGACTGCGCCAACAACGGCGGAAAGTTCGGCCGATCGATGGAAGTGCTCAGTCAAGATCGAATCCGGTGCGGTTGACCACCATCTGCCGGGTCTCCTCCGGCAGGTCATCGCCTGCCGCGAGCAGCTCGGGCAGCAGCTCCCTTTCGGTCGTCGTCGCCCGGTAGACCAGTGCGACGGTGACCTCGTGCTCGGGTCGCCGGATCACAGTGATCGGGTCGCCGGCACCGATGGTGCCGGGGGTGATCACCCGGAAGTACGCCCCGGGCCGGGCAACCTGGGTGAAGATCTTGAGCCAACCCTTCTCCCCGACCCAGCCGCGGAAGGTGGAGCAGGGAATGCGCGGGCTGGTCACCTCGAGCACCGGGCAGTCGCACGGCCGACCCTGATGTCGATCATGGTCGCCGATCTGCCAGCGCTCACCCAGCCTCGCCTGGTTGACGTCGATGCCCCAGGTGGTCACATTCTCCCCGAAGAAGCCGTCGGCAAGCTCCCGTCCGAGCCGCTGCTGCCAGGCGTCGAGGTCCTCCCGGGCGTAGGCGTACACGGCTTGTTCGTCACCGCCGTGGTTGGCGGTGTCGCCGATGAAGTCACCGACCAGGCCACTGCCCAGGCCACCGAACTTCGGGCCGGGCGCCCGCACCTCGACCCGACCGGTCACCGGGTGCTTGCCGATGCCTGTCTTCTTGGTGTCCTTGTACGGGTTGGGCTCAGGGCTGCCGATGTTGACCGAGCCGATCACGGCCGGGCCGACGAACTGCGGGACGGAACTCACCGGCTCAGCATAGAAGCTGCGCGCCGGCTCAGCCGTCGGATTTGTGAGCCGCGGCGTACTGGCCGACGGTGTCGTTGCGCAGCGCCTCGGCCAGTTTCCGCATCAGCTTGGCGTCGACGATGTCGACCGACTGACCGTCGATCATGGCCGTGCCGGAGACCGGGGCCTGCAGGGTGACCAGCGCCGACGCGGCCACCTTCATCGAGCGGGCCAGGCCGAGGATCGTCCGATCGTTCAGGCCCTTGTCGACGGTGACGTACTTGGCGAGGTTGGAGACCACCCGGGACAGCTTCGTCGGATCGGCGAGCGTCTGCGGCTTGGCCAGTTTTGCGGCCAACGCCTTGACCACCTTGCGCTGGTTGGCGGCCCGGCCGAAGTCGCCGTCGGGCAATGCGTGACGTTCCCGGACGAACCACAGCGCCTTCTTGCCGGACAGGGTGATCCTGCCCTTCGGGTAGTCGTAGCCGTGGCTGCTGAACGCCTGGTTGTTGGTGATCGTCACCCCGCCGACCGAGTCGGTCAGGTCGGCGAACCCGGCGAAGTCGACCACCGCGGCATGATCGACGGTGATGCCGGTCAGCTTGTTGACCGTTGCGGCGAGCAGCTTCGTGCCGCCGTAGGAGTACGCGGCGTTGATCTTGTTCTTGCCGCGCCCCGGAACCTCTACCCACATGTCACGCGGGAAGGAGATCAGGTACGCGTCCTCACGGTTCGCGGCCAGGTGCAGCAGCATGATGGTGTCGCTGCGCCCGTCCCCGGAATTCTGGTCACGGCTGTCCGAACCGAGCAACATGATGTTCACCGGACGTCCCTTGTCCGGGTCGACCGTGGCCTGACCGCCGTTCTGGCCGGTGTTCGGCTTGGAGCCCGGGAGATCCAGGCTGCGGTGCAACTGGCCGAGCCCGTTGGTCACCGACCAGGCCTCGTACCCGCCGAATGCCGCCACGGGCACCAGGACGAGCCCACCCGCCAGCAGAGCGCGGCGACCGATCCGAGGTCGATTCCGGGGTCGATGCTGCAGATCGCGTTCGGAAGCCATCCCACCTGTGTAATAGCCCGACCTCGCCGTTGGCCGTGGATTTGCCGTGACTTTCCTAACAAGTCGCGGCACGTGATCAACATCACGCCGGATAGATCTCGATCTCGGACGCCTTCAACGTCGTCCACAGCCGGTCGCCGACCGCCAGTCCGAGATCGGCGACCGCCGCCACGGTGATCTCGGCCACAAAACTGAACGCCGACGCGGTGTCGGGGCGCGTGGCCCGGTCCGGCACGGTGTCGGTGGTGGAGCGGAGCAACTCGACCCGCACGCTGTCGCCGTACGGTTCCAGTCCGCGAACTTCGACCGGCCAGACATTGCGCGGACTCCCGGCCGGACGGCTGCGCCACAAGGAAACGGCCGAGGGACGGAAGGCGACGAAGACCCGACCGGACACCGCCCCGGGCACCGCGATCACCGTGCCGTCCGACAGGCGTACGCCATGATCGATCCGCCCACCACCCTCGTGATGATCCACCGGATCATCAACCGGATGATCAACGACCGGATCCACCACCCGATCGATCGCATGATCAACTTCCTGGTGATCAACACCGACCCCGGACAGCAGGTTCAGTCCGGCGAGGCGTGCCACGTAATCGGTGCGCGGCCGCCGGGCAACGTCCTGCGGTGTCCCGGTCTGCACCACCCGACCGTTCTCGATGACCACCAGCCGATCCGCCAGCACTGCGGCATCGGTCGGGTCGTGGGTGATCACGATGGTCGCCCCGTCGAACGAGCCCAGCAGGCGGCGCAGCTCGCCGCGGATCAGCAACCTGGTCCGGGCATCGAGTGCGGCAAGCGGCTCGTCCAGCAGGAGCAGGGCCGGTTTGCGGGCCAGTGACCGGGCCAGTGCCACCCGCTGCGCCTGACCGCCGGAGAGTTGGTGCGGCCGCAGCGGGGCAAGATCAGCTGCCTCCATCCGAGCCAGCCATTCGGCAGCATGATGCCTGGCGGCCGATCGCGACATCCCGCCGGTCCGCAGCCCGAAGGCGACGTTGTCCAACACCGTCAGATGGGGGAACAGCAGGTAGTCCTGGAACACCACGCCCACCGGCCGCTGGTGCGGCGGCAGCGACATCCCGTCCCCCGCGAGCAACCGTCCGCCGACCCGGACCGTGCCACTCTCCGGCGCCAGCAGCCCGGCCAGGACACCCAGCGTCGTCGTCTTGCCGGCGCCGTTCGGTCCGACCAGGGCGACCACCTCGCCGGGTTCGGCGGTCAGCGACAGCTCAAGATCGAATCGTCCGCGGCTGAGCCGGAAGTTCGCCTCCAGCAGACTCACCATTGGCGTACCCACCGATCCCGCAGCAGGGCGAGCACGGCAACCGCGACGACCAGCAGCAACACCGAAAGCAACAACGCGGCGTCCGGATCGGTCTCCAGGGCCAGGTACACCGCGAGCGGCATGGTCTGGGTGGTGCCGGGAAAGTTGCCGGCAAAGGTGATCGTCGCGCCGAACTCGCCCAGTGCGCGGGCCCAGGCCAACACTGCGCCGGCCGCGACGCCCGGCCCGATCAACGGCAGGGTGACCCGCCAGAAGACGATCAACGGTCGTGCGCCGAGGGTCTGCGCCGCATCCTCGTAACGACGATCAGCGCCGCGCAGCGCGCCCTCGACCGACAGCACCAGGTACGGCAGGGCGACGAAGGTCTGGGACAGCACCACGGCGTAGGGAGTGAACGGGAACGAGAAGCCAGTGAGTCGGTACAGCGGGTGGCCGATGATCCCCGAACGGCCGAGGATCGTGAACAACGCGACGCCGCCGACGACCGGCGGCAACACCAGCGGGACGGTGATCACCGCACGCAGCAACGAGCGGAAACGGCCCTGCGGACGGGCCAGGAACCACGCCAGAGGCACACCGAGCAGCAGGACCAGCAGGGTGGCCGCAGTGGCGGTGATCAACGAGAGTCGAAGTGCCGGCCAGGCCTCCCCGCCGCCGAGGATGGCCGCGGCTCGTGTCCACGGCGCCCGGACCAGCAGACCGATCAGCGGCAGCACCAGGAAACCCAGCCCGATCAGGGTCGGCGTGATCAACAGGACCGGCACACCGCCACGCTGACCGGTGACCCGGGTCCGGGGGGCGTCGGTCACGGAGACCCGAATCCGGCCCGGTGGAGAACCTTCTCACCGGGACCGGTGACGTAATCGGCGAAGGCCGAAGCCGTTGCACTGTTGGCGGACCGCTTGAGTGCGACGATCGGATACCTGTTGATCACCGCGCTCGCCTCAGGGAAGGAGATCCCCATGACCTTGTCGCCCGCGTCGGCTACGTCGGTCTCATAGACCAGGGCCGCATCGACCTCGTTCTGTTCGACCTTCTGCAGCGCGGCCTTGACGTCTGTCTCATAGCTCACCGGTTTCGCCCTGACTCCGGCCTTCTGGAGCACCTGTCGGGCCGCTGCCCCGCAGGGAACCTCCTTGGCACACACTGCGGTCTTCTTCGAACCATCGGCGAAGTCGGCGAGTCCGGAGATCCTGCCGGGATTTCCCGGTGGTACGGCGATCTCCAGGGTGTTGGTGGCGAAGATCTTCGGATCCCGGGCGTTCCCGGCGTCGGTGACCAGCTGCATGGTGCGCTCGTCGGCCGAGGCGAAGACGTCGGCCGGTGCGCCCTGGTTGACCTGCGTCGCCAAGGTCGCGCTCGAGCCGAAGGAGAAGGTCACGGTGGTGCCGGGGTGCACGGCCTCGAAGTCCTTGCCGATGGTGGTGAACGCCTCGGTCAGCGAGGCCGCCGCAAGTACGGTGACCTTGCCGGTGATCTTGTCCCCCGCTCCCGCGGAGCTGCTCGCCGACGATGCGGGCCCGCTGCCGTTGTCGGTCGATGTGCCGCAGGCGGCGACGGCGAGCAGTGCGATCAGCGTGACGACAATCCGGGGCCGCCCACGGGATCGGTTGATCATCATCCTCTGCCGGCGGCCGGTCATGGATGCGGAACCTCGATCACGACGGTGGTCGCTTTCACGGCAGCCACGGCGAGGACCCCCGGTTCCAGGCCGAGTTCGTCGGCGGCCTCGGCGGACATCAGCGAGACGACCCGGAAGGGCCCGCACTGCAGGTCGACCTGGGCCATGACGGTGTCCTTGGTCACCCTGGTGACCAGCCCGGTCAGCCGGTTCCGGGCGCTCTCGGCCACCGGCCTGCCGCCCGTCGGGGCCATGGCGACGTCCTGGGCGAGCCGCGCGAGGTCGGCTCCGTCGACCTCGGTCGGGCCGTCTCCAGGAACCGCGGACAGCCTGCCGGTGTCGATCCAGCGGCGTACGGTGTCGTCGCTGACGCCCAGCAGCCCGGCTGCCTGAGAAATCCGATATTGCGGCACGGGGCAAGCTTAGGACATCCGCAGCTACGGATTTCTTCGGAGCCGGGTTTCGAGCTCGATCAGGAGGAGCTGTCCTCGTCATCGGCCCAGTCCACCGACCGTACGCCCTCGACGCTGGCAACCGCATCGAGCAGATCGCCGGAATCGGTGCCGCCTTCGGCGGCGATGAACACCGCGACGTAGCCCGGATCGGTGCGATGTGTCCCGGTGCGGAGCCGAGAGATCCGCCATTGCCGACTGGTGATCACCTCGACGATGTCGCGTAACAGACCCTGACCGTCGCGGTACTCGATCTGCAACTCGGCCGAACCGACCGGATGGGTCAGTCGGCTCAGCAGCGGGCCGACGAAGACGACCAGGAAGTAGGCGGCGGTCACCACCCCGGCCAAGGCGAACAGGCTCCCGCCGCACGCCATGCCGATGGCTGCCGTGAGCCAGACGGAGGCGGCAGTGGTCAGCCCGCGGACCGCGTCGGACCGGAAGACGATGATGCCGGCACCGAGGAATCCGATTCCTGAGACGATCTGCGCCGCGATCCGGCTCGGGTCAAGACCGATACCGGTGGTGCCCAGCAGGTCGGCGAACCCGTACTTGGAGACCAACATGAACAGGGCGGAGCCGAGACCGACCAGAGCGTGGGTACGCACACCGGCCTGCTTGCCGCGGAACTGTCGCTCGAAACCGACCGCCATCGACAGCACGAGGGCGGCGCCGAGTTCGGGTAGCCGCGCGAACTGCAGTGACCACTGCAGATCGGTCTGCAGCGGCACGCTGACCCAGTCCATATCATTCCTCCCCATCGGTCCACACGTGACGGCGCGATCACCGACCGGCCACGCGTCGATACGCTGGCCGCATGTGCGGCATCGTCGGCATCGTCTCGACCGAACCGGTGAACCAGCAGATCTACGACGCGCTGTTGATGTTGCAGCATCGCGGACAGGATGCCACGGGAATTGTTACCCAGGACGGCGCGACGTTCCACGCATCGAAGACTCGTGGTCAGGTCCGCGAAGCGTTCCGGACCCGGGACATGCGGTCCCTGCTCGGCACGGTCGGACTCGGTCACGTCCGTTACACCACCCGTGGGGATGCGGCGAACGAACGGGAGGTGCAGCCGTTCTACGTGAACGCGCCGTACGGCATCACGTTGGTACACAACGGAAACCTGACCAATGTCCGCGAACTCGCCGATGATCTCTTCCACATCGACCGCCGGCACATGAACTCCACCGGCGATACCGAGATGCTGGTCAACGTCCTGGCTACCGAACTGCAGTCACAGATCAGCGGGATCGAGCTGGAACCGGAGCAGATCTTCGCTGCCGTACGGCAGACGCATCAGCGGCTTGAGGGCTCGTACGCCGTGGTGGCGTTGATCGCCGGCCACGGTCTGCTCGGCTTTCGTGACCCGTACGGCATCAGGCCGTTGATCATCGGCCGGCGGAACTCGGCCGCGGGTCCGGAATGGATGCTCGCATCGGAGTCGGTCGCTCTGGAGGCGTCCGGTTTCACCGTGGTCCGTGATGTCGCGCCGGGTGAGGCGATCTTCATATCCAGCAGCGGCGAGTTCTTCGCCCGGCAGTGCGCGGACCAGACATCGCTCGTCCCGTGCGCCTTCGAGTACATCTATCTCGCCCGCCCGGATTCGATCATGAACGGCATCTCGGTGTACGAGGCCAGGTTGCGGCTGGGTGAGCGGCTGGCGGACAAGATCACCAGGGAGCTTCCGGCCGGTGACATCGACGTCGTGATGCCGGTCCCCGACTCCGCCCGGCCGGCCGCCATCCAGGTGGCACGGCAGCTCGGGATCGATTACCGGGAAGGCTTCTACAAGAACTTCTACGTCGGCCGGACCTTCATCATGCCCGGCCAGGCGCTGCGGCGGCAGAGCGTCCGGCAGAAGCTCAATCCGATGCCCGCCGAGTTCGCCGGCAAGAACGTACTGATCGTGGAGGACTCGATCGTCCGCGGTACCACCTCGGCCCAGATCATCGAACTCGCCCGCTCCTGCGGGGCTCGCTCGGTGACCTTCGCCTCCGCGGCTCCGCCGTTGCGTTTCCCCAACGTGTACGGGATCAACCTGCCGACGCCGGAGGAGTTCATCGCCCATGATCGGGATGTCGACGAGATCGCCGAACAGATCGGTGCGGACCGGTTGATCTACCAGGACATCGACGATCTCGAGTCCGCGATCATCGAGGATTCCGAGGTGAAGTCGCTGGAGCTCAGCTGTTTCACCGGTGATTATGTGACCGGCAAGGTCTCCGAGGACTACCTCGCCTGGGTCCGCGAGACCCAACTCTCCTAGCCGCCCCGTCCCGCGGTCCCGACCCCCTCCCCCTTGCCGCACCACCTGTTGCACGCCGCACCCTGTACACACGGTGCGGCGTGCAACAGCCGGTGCGGCACGGGGTGAGGGCTCGGTCAGCGACGACCCGCCCGCGCTGCGACCTCCAGCGCGCGCCGGATCCGGGCAACGAGGCGTTGGGGATGGAGCAGGTCGTCCCAGACCCAGCGGACCACGATGTAGCCGAGTTCACGCAGCCGGTCCTCGCGGATCTTCTCCTTGAAGACCGCGTCTCCGGGCTGCTCACCGGGCGCCAGCAGTCGGCCGTACTTGACATAGCCGTCGAACTCGCCGACGACCTTGGCGTCCTCCCACAGGAAATCGACCCTGGCGGCGAACCCCCCACCGCCGGTGATCTCGACCTGAAGCTCGGGCAGCGGTAGATCGTTGTTGCTCATGATCACCCGACTGAGCGACTCCGCGACCGACTCGGAACGACCGTCGATGAGCTCGACCGCGCGCCGGGCCGTACGGATCCCCCGCCTTCTCCTGGCCAGCTCCAGTTGGTCACGTGCGGCTTCGCGATCCATCCCCCGGCGCAGTGCCGCGTCGCCGGCGGCAACCGCCATTCCGAGCGTCGTCGTTCTGGCAAGATCAACAACGGTCCGGTCGAGACCGGTCACCGCCAGACCGTCGACCTGAGAAAGGTCGGCCTCGCTCAGCGGGGCGACGTGCACATGGATCCCACGACGGACCCGACCCGAGCTGTTGCGTTTCCTGGTCAGATGCACCCGAGTGATCCGGTCCTTCTCGACGGGCAGTTGGTGCAGCACGGCCGCGGACCCGAAGCTGACCACCGAGTCGGATTCGGACATCGCCATCGCCGCCTTGACCAGCAGCAGATGCCTTTCGGTCTCCGACAGCGCGGCCGGTTCGATATAGGCGCCACGCCGCAGCCGCTCCAGCTCACCGTTGCGCTGCAGCTGGCGGATCTCACCGAACTCGATACCGGATGCGGCGAGTTCCCGGGACAAGAACAATTGGCTCACACAATCACATTGGGCGTGTTTGCCGCCGGTGGTTCACCACTGACCCGGATCTGTGGACAACCGCGGCCTGCCGAATTCCTGTGGACAACCCCCTCGGGACCCGTACGGCCCCGATCCTCTTTTTGCCGCACTACGTACTGCACCCCGCACCCTGTGTACAGGGTGCGGGGTGCAGTAGTTGGTGCGGCAAGAGGGGTGAGGCAGGACCTACCGGTAGTCGCCGAGATCGAACTCCTCCAGCGGAACCGCAGCACCGCTGCCGGAGCCGAAGTCGTAGTCGAACGGGTCGTAACCGACCATCGAGTACGCCTGCGCCCGCGCCTCCGGAGTGGGCTCCACCCGGATGTTGCGGTAGCGCTCCAGGCCGGTGCCGGCCGGGATCAGCTTGCCGAGGATGACGTTCTCCTTCAGACCGACAAGGCTGTCGGACTTGCCGTGGATCGCGGCATCGGTCAGGACCTTGGTGGTCTCCTGGAAGGAGGCCGCCGAGAGCCACGACTCGGTTGCCAGCGACGCCTTGGTGATGCCCATCAGCACCGGGCGTCCGGAGGCCGGGGTACCGCCCTCGGCCACCACCCTGCGGTTGGCCGCCTCGTACGACGGACGGTCGACCAGATCACCGGCGAGCAGCTCGGAGTCACCGGACTCGATCACCGTCACCCGACGCAGCATCTGCCGGATGATGATCTCGATGTGCTTCTCGTGGATCTCCGCACCCTGGGTCCGGTAGACGGTCTGCACCTCTTCCACCAGGTGCTCCTGCACCTTGCGGACACCGAGGATGCGCAGCACGTCCTGCGGATCCGGAGTACCGGCGGTCAACTGCTGACCGACGTCGACATGATCACCTTCGTCGACCAGCAGCCGGACCCGGCGGCTGACCGCGATCTCGACCTTGTCCGAACCGTCGTCGGGGGTGATGATCAACTTCTTGGAGCGATCACCGTCCTCGATCTCGATCCGGCCGGCCGCCTCGGCGATCGGCGCCTTGCCCTTGGGCTGGCGGGCCTCGAAGAGCTCGACCACACGCGGCAGACCCTGGGTGATGTCATCACCCGCGACACCACCGGTGTGGAAGGTCCGCATGGTCAGCTGGGTACCCGGCTCACCGATGGACTGCGCCGCGACGATCCCGACGGCCTCACCGACGTCGACCAGCTTGCCGCTGGCCAGCGACCGGCCGTAGCACATCGCGCAGGTGCCGGAGGCGGACTCACAGGTGAGCACGCTGCGGACCCGGACCTGGGACACGCCGTTGTCGATCAGCAACTTGATGTTGACGTCACCAAGATCGACTCCGGCCGGCAGCAACACGTTGCCTTGCGCGTCCAGCACGTCGACGGCCAGCGTCCGGGCGTACACCGCGGTCTCGACGTGCTCGTCGGCAACGAGCGTACCGGTCTCATCGGTGGCAATGGTCTTGATCAGACCCCGCTCGGTCCCGCAGTCCTCCTCGCGGATGATCACGTCCTGGCTGACGTCCACCAGACGCCGGGTCAGGTAACCCGAGTCGGCGGTCCGCAGCGCGGTGTCGGCCTGGCCCTTCCGGCCACCGTGGGTGGAGTTGAAGTACTCCAACACGGTCAGACCTTCACGGAAGTTGGACTTGATCGGCCGCGCGATGATCTCACCCTTCGGGTTCACCACGAGACCACGCATAGCGGCGATCTGCCGCATCTGCACCATGTTCCCGCGGGCACCCGAGTGCACCATCATGTAGATCGGGTTGGTCTTGGAGAAGTTCTTCTCCATCGCCTGCCCGAGCACGCTGGTGGCGTCGGTCCAGATCTCGATCAGTTCCTGGCGCCGCTCGTCCTCGGTGATCAGCCCCCGGTCGTACTGGGTGTCGACCTTCTTGGCCCGACCCTCGTACTCGGACAGGATCTCGACCTTGTCGGCCGGAGTCGAGACGTCGCCGATCGACACCGTGACACCCGAACGGGTCGCCCAGTGGAAACCGAGCTCCTTCAGGTTGTCCAGGCAGGCGGCCACCTCGACCTTCGGGTAGCGCTCGGCCAGATCGTTGACGATCACGCCCAACTGCTTCTTGCCCACCTCGGAGTTGACGAACGGGTAGTCGTCCGGCAGCGCCTCGTTGAACAGGGCCCGACCCAAGGTCGTCTCCAGCAGGATGGTGCCGTCGGCGCGCAGCTCGGAGCCGGCCGGCGGGACGATGTCCTTCATCCGGATCTTGATCTTGGCCTGGACGTCGATCTGCCCCAGATCGAACGCCATCTGGGCTTCGGCCACCGAGCCGAAGATCCGACCGTTGCCGTGCACCTCGTCGCGGTCCATGGTCAGGTAGTAGCCACCGATGATCATGTCCTGGGTCGGCATGGTCACCGGCCGGCCGTCGGCCGGCTTCAGGATGTTGTTGGTCGACAACATCAGGATCCGGGCCTCGGCCTGGGCCTCGGCGGACAGCGGCAGGTGAACTGCCATCTGGTCACCGTCGAAGTCGGCGTTGAAGGCGGTGCAGACCAACGGGTGGATCTGGATCGCCTTGCCCTCGATCAGCTGCGGCTCGAAGGCCTGGATGCCCAGCCGGTGCAGTGTCGGCGCGCGGTTCAGCAGCACCGGGTGCTCGGCGATGACCTCTTCCAGAACGTCCCAGACGACCGGGCGCTGGCGCTCGACCATCCGCTTGGCGGACTTGATGTTCTGGGCGTGGTTGAGGTCGTCCAGCCGCTTCATCACGAACGGCTTGAACAGCTCGAGGGCCATGGCCTTGGGCAGACCGCACTGATGCAGCTTCAGCTGCGGGCCGACCACGATGACCGAACGGCCGGAGTAGTCGACGCGCTTACCGAGCAGGTTCTGCCGGAACCGGCCCTGCTTGCCCTTCAGCATGTCGGAGATCGACTTCAGCGGCCGGTTGCCCGGCCCGGTGACCGGACGACCGCGGCGACCGTTGTCGAACAGCGAGTCGACGGCCTCCTGCAGCATCCGCTTCTCGTTGTTGACGATGATCTCGGGTGCGCCGAGATCAAGCAGCCGCTTCAGCCGGTTGTTCCGGTTGATCACCCGGCGGTACAGGTCGTTCAGGTCGCTGGTGGCGAACCGGCCGCCGTCCAGCTGCACCATCGGGCGCAGGTCCGGTGGGATGACCGGGACGGCGTCCAGCACCATCGCATCGGCTGCGTTGCGGGTCTGCAGGAACGCGGACACGACCTTCAGCCGCTTCAGGGCACGGGTCTTGCGCTGCCCCTTGCCGGTCTGGATGGTCTCGCGCAGGTTGGCGGCCTCGGCCCCCAGATCGAAGGTCTGCAGCCGCTTCTGGATCGCGTCGGCGCCCATCGAGCCCTCGAAGTACCGGCCGAACCGGTTCTTCATCTCGCGGTAGAGGATCTCGTCGCCCTCGAGGTCTTGGACCTTGAGGTTCTTGAACCGGTTCCAGACCGCGTCCAACCGGTCCAGCTCGCGCTGGGCCCGGTCACGCAACTGCTTGACCTCGCGCTCGGCACCCTCACGCACCTTGCGCTTGGCGTCGGACTTGGCACCCTCGGACTCGAGTTGGGCCATGTCCTCCTCGAGCTTCTTCATCCGGTTCTCGATGTCGGAGTCCCGGCGACCCTCGAGCTGCTTGCGCTCGGTGTCGATCTTGGCCTCCAGCGAGGACAGGTCGCGGTGGCGACCCTCCTCGTCGACGGACGTGATCATGTACGCCGCGAAGTAGATGACCTTCTCCAGGTCCTTCGGGGCGATGTCGAGCAGGTAGCCCAGCCGGCTCGGAACACCCTTGAAGTACCAGATGTGGGTGACCGGTGCGGCCAGTTCGATGTGGCCCATCCGCTCGCGGCGGACCTTGGACCGAGTCACCTCGACGCCGCAGCGCTCACAGATGATGCCCTTGAAGCGGACCCGCTTGTACTTGCCGCAATAACACTCCCAGTCCCGGGTGGGACCGAAGATCTTCTCGCAGAACAGGCCGTCACGTTCCGGCTTGAGGGTCCGGTAGTTGATGGTCTCCGGCTTCTTCACCTCGCCGTAGGACCATGCACGGATCTCGTCGGCGCTGGCCAACCCGATCCGGATCGTGTCGAAGAAGTTCACATCGAGCACAGTGTCTGTCTCTCTTATCTCTTAATCACTGAGGAGGTTGTTGGCTCTTGGGACCGATCCCGCGACAAGCCCGCCGGTAGTCACGCACAGGCGGGCCGTCGCCGACGGGATCAGACTTCTTCGACTCCGAGGTCGGCGCCCGGGCGCCGGGAGAGATCGATGCCGAACTCGTCGGAGGCGCGGTAGTTGTCCTCGTCGGAGTCCCGCAGCTCGACCTCGGTGCCGTCACTGGACAGCACCTCGACGTTCAGGCAGAGCGACTTCATCTCCTTGACCAGCACCTTGAACGATTCCGGGATACCGGGCTCGGGGATGTTCTCGCCCTTGACGATCGCCTCGTAGACCTTGACGCGGCCCGGGATGTCGTCGGACTTGATGGTCAGCAACTCCTGCAGGGCCCAAGCGGCGCCGTACGCCTCGAGCGCCCAGACCTCCATCTCGCCGAACCGCTGGCCACCGAACTGTGCCTTACCGCCCAGCGGCTGCTGGGTGATCATCGAGTACGGGCCGGTGGACCGGGCGTGGATCTTGTCGTCGACCAGGTGGTGGAGCTTCAGCATGTAGATGTAGCCGACGCCCACCGGGTCCGGGAACGGCTCGCCACTGCGGCCGTCGTACAACCGCGCCTTGCCGTCGGAGGTGACCATCCGCTGACCGTCCCGGTTGGGCAGGGTGTTGGAGAGCAGACCGGTGATCTCCTCCTCACGCGCACCGTCGAAGACCGGCGTCGCCAGACGCGAGTCGCCCTCGACATGGCCCAGGCCGACCGAGCGCAACCGCTCCGCCCAGGGCTCGTCGACACCGTCGATGTCCCAGCCCTGCTTGCCGACCCAACCGAGGTGGGTCTCCAGCACCTGACCGACGTTCATCCGGCTCGGCACACCCATCGGGTTGAGGATGATGTCGACCGGCGTGCCGTCCTCAAGGAACGGCATGTCCTCGGCGGGCAGGATCTTGGAGATGACACCCTTGTTGCCGTGCCGGCCGGCGAGCTTGTCGCCGTCCTGGATCTTCCGCTTCTGGGCGACGTAGACCCGGACCAGCTGGTTGACACCCGGCGACAGCTCGTCGTCGGACTCGCGGTCGAAGACCCGGACGCCGATGACGGTGCCGGACTCGCCGTGCGGGACCTTGAGCGAGGTGTCGCGGACCTCACGGGCCTTCTCACCGAAGATCGCCCGCAGCAGCCGCTCCTCCGGGGTCAGCTCGGTCTCGCCCTTCGGGGTGACCTTGCCGACCAGGATGTCGCCGGTGCCCACCTCGGCCCCGATCCGGACGATGCCACGCTCGTCCAGGTCGGCCAGCATCTCCTCGGAGACGTTCGGGATGTCCCGGGTGATCTCCTCCGCGCCCAGCTTGGTGTCGCGGGCGTCGACCTCGTGCTCCTCGATGTGGATCGAGGTGAGGACGTCGTCCTGGACCAACCGCTGGTTGAGGATGATCGCGTCCTCGTAGTTCAGGCCCTCCCAGGGCATGAACGCGACCAGCAGGTTGCGGCCGAGCGACATCTCGCCACCGTCGGTGCAGGGACCGTCGGCGATCGGCGTACCGACCTCGACGCGCTGTCCGGCGGAGACCAGCGGACGCTGGTTGATGCAGGTGCCGTGGTTGGACCGCTGGAACTTCTCCAGCTTGTACACCTTGTACGTGCCGTCGTCCTGGGCGATCTCGACCAGGTCGGCCGAAACGGACTGCACAACGCCGGGCGCCTTGGCGACCGTGACATCGGCAGCGTCGACCGCGCCGCGGTATTCCATGCCGGTGCCGACGAACGGCGCCTCGGACCGGACCAGCGGCACCGCCTGACGCTGCATGTTCGAGCCCATCAGGGCCCGGGACGCGTCGTCGTGCTCAAGGAACGGGATCATCGCGGTGGCCACCGAGACCATCTGTCGCGGCGAGACGTCGATGTAGTCGACCTCGCCGGCGTGGATCTCGTCGGTCTCGCCGTGACGCTTGCGGACCAGCACCCGCTCCTCGGTGAAGCGACCGTTCTCATCGACCGCGGCGTTGGCCTGGGCGATGTCGAAGCGGTCCTCCTCGTCGGCGGTCAGGTAGTCGATCTGGTCGGTCACGACACCATCGACGACCTTCCGGTACGGCGTCTCGATGAATCCGAACGCGTTCACCCGGGCGAAGCTCGCCAGCGAACCGATCAGGCCGATGTTCGGGCCTTCCGGGGTCTCGATCGGGCACATCCGGCCATAGTGGCTGGTGTGCACGTCGCGGACCTCCATGCCGGCCCGATCACGGGACAGACCACCCGGGCCCAGCGCCGACAACCGGCGCTTGTGGGTGAGTCCGGCCAGCGGGTTGGTGTCGTCCATGAACTGCGACAGCTGGGAAGTGCCGAAGAACTCCCGCAGTGCCGCGGTCACCGGGCGGACGTTGATCAACGTCTGCGGGGTGATGGCCTCGACGTCCTGAGTGGTCATCCGGTCACGGACGACCCGCTCCATCCGGGACAGGCCGGTGCGCAGCTGGTTCTGCACCAGCTCGCCGACGGTCCGCAACCGGCGATTGCCGAAGTGATCGATGTCGTCCTCTTCGATGACAAGATCACCGTTGCCGTTGGGAGCCGGCAGGGTCTCCTTGCCCTCGTGCAGCGCGACGACGAACTCGATCGTTGCGACGATGTCGTCGATAGTCAGCACCTGCTGGTCGAACGGCAGGTCAAGGCCGAGCTTCTTGTTGATCTTGTACCGACCGACCTTGGCCAGGTCGTACCGCTTCGGGTTGAAGTAGTAGTTCTCCAGCAGGGTCTGAGCGGCCTCACGGGTCGGCGGCTCACCCGGGCGCAGCTTGCGGTAGATGTCCAGCAGGGCCTCGTCCTGGGTCGAGGTGTGGTCCTTCTCCAGGGTGAGTCGCATGGACTCGTACTGTCCGAAACGCTCGGTGATCTGTGCGTCGGTCCAGCCGAGCGCCTTCAGCAGGACGGTGACGTTCTGCTTGCGCTTGCGGTCCAGCCGTACGCCGACGGTGTCGCGCTTGTCGATCTCGAACTCCAGCCACGCACCGCGCGACGGAATGATCTTTGCGGTGAAGATCTCCTTGTCGGAGGTCTTGTCCGGGGTCTGCTCGAAGTAGACGCCCGGGGACCGGACGAGCTGGGAGACGACGACCCGCTCGGTGCCGTTGACGATGAAGGTGCCCTTGTCGGTCATCAACGGGAAGTCACCGATGAAAACGGTCTGGCTCTTGATCTCGCCGGTCTCGTTGTTCATGAACTCGGCGGTGACGAAGAGCGATGCGGCGTAATTGACGTCGCGCTCCTTGCACTCCTCCACCGAATACTTGGGTGGCTCGAAGCGATAGTCGCGGAACGACAGCGACATGGTCTGGGAGAAGTCCTCGATCGGGGACAGCTCCTCGAAGACCTCTTCGAGTCCTGATTTGGTGTTGACGTCGGTACGGCCAGCGGCCAGGTCCGCTTCGACGCGTGCCTTCCACGCGTCATTACCGATCAGCCAGTCGAAGGACCGGGTCTGCAGATCCAGCAGATTCGGAACTTCGAGTGGTTCGTCGATCTTGGCGAAAGAGATTCGGCCGGAAGCGGAGATGGGTGACTTCCCAGACTTCGTGGAGCGAGATGGGGCAGTGCGCGAGGCGGCCAAGAGTGGTCCTTCCGAGAACTCGCGGGCGGTTCGGAGTTGGGTTGGTCTATTTACTTGGAGCGGGGGCGAACCAGCTCCGGTTCGCGTCCCGAACCCACGCACGCCAAACGACCCGTGTCAAGTGAATCCAAGTGAAACGGGTCGACGGAACGCATGGGCGAAATACCAGAGTACAACAAGGGCGGCAGATTGTAAACCCCACCGGGCACGCCACTCAAGGACCTTCCGGTCCGTGTCCCCGTCGACCTCAAACCGCGCGAGGCTGCCGGCTGGTTTTCTGGCCTCCTCGGGTCCGTACAGGGACTGAGCATACTCAGCGACGGGTCGGCGGCAAGGACCACGGCACCGGGTCGGGACGTTGGTCCCCGGCGACACCTCCGCTGCCGTTGCGCAATCCTCCCGGGCCTGAGCAGTATGGCCTAGCAATAGATCGACCACTGAAGTAACTCGGATCGGGGACTGACTCGAAGGGGTTACCAACAATGACGTTGGATCCGCAGGACGCGGCGCGCGCTCGACAGGTCGTCGACACGCCCGAACACAGACGGCAGGTACGCAAGGCGGCGGTGGCGAGCACCGTCGGCACGACCATCGAGTGGTACGACTACTTCCTCTACGGAAGTGCCGCCGCACTCGTCTTCCCGAAACTCTTCTTTCCCAACCAGACGACCTACGTCGGACTGCTCGCCTCGTTCACGACCTATTTCGTCGGGTTCGCCGCCCGACCGATCGGCGCGGCGATCTTCGGACACTGGGGCGACCGGATCGGTCGCAAAGCGATGCTCATCGTGACGCTGCTGATGATGGGCCTGTCAACAACCGTGATCGGCATCCTGCCGGGTGCGGGGACCTTCGGATTGCTGGCGCCGACGCTGCTGGTGCTGATGCGCATCCTCCAGGGGATCGCTGTCGGCGGCGAGTGGAGCGGCTCGGTGCTGCTCTCGATGGAATGGGGCAACCAGAAGCGCCGCGGCCTGTTCGGCAGTTGGCCACAGCTTGGCGTCGCGATCGGACTGATCCTGGCAACCGCCCTGTTGGCGGTCTTCAACACCATCTCCGGCGACGCGTTCACCACATGGGGCTGGCGGATCCCGTTCCTACTCTCCCTGGTGCTGGTCGGCATCGGCCTGTACATCCGGCTGCGGATCCTGGAGACGCCGATGTTCGCCAGGGTCGTCCAGGAACAGCGGGTGGAGCGGGCCCCGGTGGCCGAGGTGATCAGGCGCTACCCCAAGCAGATCATCCTGTCGGCCCTGGCGCGCATGTCGGAACAGGCGCCGTTCTACGTCATCACGGCGTTCGTACTGAGCTATGTCACCCTGCCCGAACACGGCGGTTTCTCCGACAACTTCGCCCTGATCGGCACCATGGTGGCGGCCATCGTCGAACTGCTGGTCCTGCCCTATTTCGGCCATCTCTCCGACCGGATCGGGCGCAAGCGCGTCTACCTGACCGGCGCGGCGCTGATGGGAGTCTGGGGCTTCATCTACTTCGCGATGCTGAACACCGAGATCCCCTGGGTGGTGTTCCTGGCGCTGGCGCTCGGCCTGATCCCGCATGCCATGCAGTACGGCCCGCAGGCGTCGCTGATCGCGGAGAGCTTCCCGACCCGGATGCGGTACGCCGGCGCCGGACTGGGCTACCAGCTCGCGTCCATCGTCGCCGGCGGTCCGGCGGCGCTCATCGCGACGGCGCTGATCGGCGGTTTCAAGACCGGGTACGCGATCAGCGTCTACATCCTGTTCTGTGCGGTGGTCACCATCGTCGCCGTTGTGCTGCTGCCCGACCGTTCCCGCGTCGACATCGAGGACGACGCGTCCTACGCGGTGGTGCCGCCGGAGACCGGCTCCGCCGGGGAGCGACCGTCACCAGCCGTGTGATCGGTCCGGCCGTCCCAAGCGGGGTGACCGACGCGAAACGCCGCTGCCGCGACCCCCTTCGGGACCGCGGCAGCGGCGTTGTCAGATGCCTGCCGAGTTGTCAGCGGTAGGCAGGCGTCACTTGACGGTGACGGTGGCACCGGCGGCCTCGAGGGCCTCCTTGGCCTTGTCCGCGGCGTCCTTGGCAACCTTCTCCAGGACCGCCTTCGGGGCGCTCTCGACCAGCTCCTTGGCCTCCTTGAGGCCGAGCGAGGTGAGCGAGCGCACCTCCTTGATGACCTGGATCTTCTTCTCGCCGGCGGACTCGAGGATCACGTCGACCTCGTCGGAACCGGCCTCCTCCTCGGCAGCGTCGCCGCCACCTGCGGCGGCCGGGGCACCAGCGGCGGCAACGGCGACCGGGGCGGCCGCGGTGACCTCGAAGGTGTCCTCGAACTTCTTCACGAACTCGCTGAGCTCGATCAGCGTCATCTCCTTGAAGGCATCAAGGAGCTCTTCGGTGCTGAGCTTCGCCATGATCGGCGTCCTTCCTTAGTTCTCGTCTGCAGCGTCTGCTGCGGGGGTGCTGTCTTCCGCAGCGGGTGCTGCAGCAGTCTGGGTGGCTTCCGGTGCCTCGGCGCCGGCGGCAGCCTCCGGCTCGGTGGCGGCGGCAGCGCCGGCGCCCCCGATGACGGAGGGGTCCTCCTTGGCCTTGGCCTCCAGGGCAGCCACAACCCGGGCCGCCTGGCTGAGCGGAGCGTTGAAGAGGGAAGCGGCGTTGGCCATGGTGCCCTTCATGGCACCGGCCAGCTTGGCCAGCAGCGTCTCCCGGGACTCGAGATCCGCGAGCTTCTTCACCTCGTCGGCGCTGAGGGCCTTGCCCTCGAGCACGCCGCCCTTGATCACCAGAAGCGGATTCGCCTTGGCGAAGTCCCTCAAGCCCTTGGCGACGGTGACCGGGTCACCGTCGATGAAGGCGATCGCTGTCGGGCCGGCGAGCTGCTCGTCGATCCCGTCGATGCCCGCCTCACGGGCAGCGATCTGGGTCAGGGTGTTCTTCGTCACGGCGTAGGTGGCGTCCTCACCGAGCGAGCGGCGCAGTTCGCGCAGCGCGGCAACGGTGAGACCGCGGTACTCGGTCAGCACGGCGCCGTTGGAGCTGGTGAACCTGTCCTTCAGCTCCGCGACGGCGGCTGCCTTGTCCGGCCTCGCCATGGGTCTCCCTTCGGTTTCTCACGAACGGCCGGCAGCTGCCGGCCAGTACCGTCGAACCGCGGGTGTTGGCACGCCTGGAAGCGAAGTGTCCCGGAAACAAAAGCGCCCCGGGTGCGCAGGCACCGGGGCGGGTGATGACCGATCATCTGCAGAGCAGGTCCGTCATCGACAGCTTCCAGTTCACCTGCGCGGGCCGTTCCGATATCGGAACTCTTCGGATCCAAACGTGCGATCGACCAGCGGTCTTCGGCATCACCTAGGGTACGGGGCCGGTCGCGAGGCACCAAATCAGTTCCGATATCAGTCCCGTTATCAGTCCCGATGTCAGTCCCGATATCAGTGCCGGTCAGCTCAGAGCCGACGCAGGACATTGCGAATTGAACTTTCGATGACTCAGTGAACTCTTTGGAAGCCCTCAGTTTCTGGCTCGTCCCCACCGGAAGCGTTTGCAGTCGAATGTCTCGAATAGATAACGTCCCTGACCATGCCACGACGTCGGGATGTCGGGCATCTCCTCCGGGGCCCTCGCCCCCTGGGGCAGTGTCTATTCGAGGGGAGTCATTGCATGCGCCAATCCGGCCAGCAGCCGGCGGCGCGGCGCGCCGACCTCAGTGCGTCGAAGCCATCGAGCAGAAGCAAGTCAACACCGCGTCGGGCCGCAACGCCGGCCGCGCAGACCGGTTCGGCCTTTCTGAAGCGAGCCGGCAGGACCACCGCAGGTCTGGCGGTCGGCGCGGCCATGGTCGGCGGTCTGGTCACCATGACCGCCGAACCTGCGTCCGCGAACGTCGCCAACCGCGCACCCCAACTGCATGCCGGAATGCGCGGCACCGCGGTCGTCCGTCTGCAGCGTGAACTGAGCGCTCACGGGAAGAACGTCCCCGACACCGGCTACTTCGGGTCCAAGACGAAGAAGCGGGTCAACCATCTCAAGCGCCAGCACGGCTGGCGGGCGGACGGCATCGCCGGCCATCGCGTCTGGAACGTGCTGCTGCACGACGGACACCGGGTCTCCAGCCCCTCGCTGTTCCACCACTCGACCGCCTCGTCCTCGACCGGTTCGAGCAAGGGCAAGCGTGCGCTGAAGTTCGCCAAGAAGCAGTTGGGCAAGCCGTACCGCTACGGCGCGGACGGCCCGCGGGCATACGACTGCTCCGGACTGACGCTGGCCGCATACCGGTCGATCGGTGTCCACCTGTCGCACAGTTCGACCACGCAGTACCGCCAGATCAAGCACGTCAAGAAGTCCCACCTGAAGCTCGGCGACCTGGTGTTCTTCTACGGCGGGCGCAGCCACGTGGCGATCTACGCCGGTCACGGCAAGGTGATTCACGCCGGTCGGCCCGGAGAACCGATCGAATACATCAAAATGAAGTACATGCCGTACAACGGCGCCGGTCGTCCGGCCTGATCACAACCCCAGCTGATCTCGCCGGCGTTCCCCCTGGGTCCTGGGCCTGTCGAAGACCGTTGCGGTCGTCCGTGTCGACAGACCCAGGGCCTGTTCATGTCCACGCCCTCGCGGCGTGACGCCTGCTCGGTTCCTGCTTGATTCCTACCCGCCCGCCTGATCGGTTACCGTGACCGGCATGCCGATCCGCGAAGCACGGGAGGATGATCTCGACGAGATCGTCGCACTGATCAGGGAACTCGCCGAGTACGAGAGATCGCCGGAGCAGGCGAAGGCAACGACCACCGACCTGCGGGTCGCCCTGTTCAGCGATCACCCGAAGGTGTTCTGCCGGATCGCCGAGACCGACAGCGGGGAGACCGCCGGCTTCGCGTTGTACTTCTACAACTTCTCCACCTGGGAAGGCCGTCACGGCCTCTACCTGGAAGATCTTTTCATCCGCCCCCGGTTCCGCGGGCAGGGCCTCGGCGGGGCGCTGCTGCGGCACCTGGCGACCATCGCCGTCGAGAACGGATTCGCCCGGATGGAGTGGGTGGTCCTCAACTGGAACGCGCCCGCGATCGCCGTCTACGACCGGATCGGGGGCGTACCGCTGGACGACTGGACGACCTACCGGCTGACCGGGGACGCGCTCGCCGAGTTCGCCGGCGCTGCTGCAGACCCCCGGCGACCCTGACCGGGGTCGAAAGAATTATCCGGTTTCACGCTACGGTGACGTAACAAATCTGCGTCCCCCCTCGTCCGGGGCGCGGGATTCGTGTCAGATTTGGGCGCAGATCTAGTCGGGAGAGAAACATGTTGCACCGTCGCCTGCCACTACGCCGTCCTGCCAAAGCCCTGCTGGCCGCCTCCGCCGCGGTTGCCCTGTTCGCCACCGCGGCCTGTTCGTCGGGCGGTTCCGGCTCGAACAGCGACTCCGGTTCGGAAGGTTCGGAGAAGGTCATCCACCTGGCCCTTGGCCAGGACGTCGACACCTTGTTGCCGATGGACTCCAACGTCGGCGACAACATCGGCGTCCTCGACGTCGTCTTCGACGGCCTGGTCCGCTACGACCCGAAGACCACCAAGCCCTACAACTACGTTGCCCAGAGCATCGATACCAGCGACAACAAGGTCTGGACCATCAAGATCAAGAAGGGTCTGACCTTCTCCAACGGTGAACCGGTCGACGCCGCCTCGTTCGCCCGGTCCTGGAACTATTCGGCGTACGGCCCGAACGCGATGGCGAACAACTACTACTTCGAGCGCATCGAGGGTTACGACGCCATGCAGGGCGAGACCGATGACGACGGCAACGTCACGGTCAAACCGAAGGCCAAGGAACTGTCCGGGGTCAAGATCGTCGACGACCTGACCATGAAGGTGACGTTGACGGCGCCGTTCGCAGGCTTCTCCACCATGTTGGGCTACACCGGCTTCTTCCCCGCCGCGAAGGCGTGCATCGCCGACATCAAGGCGTGCACGACCAAACCGATCGGCAACGGCCCGTTCAAGATCGACAACTGGAACCAGGGTGTCGAGCTCACCGCCAGCAAGCGCAAGGACTACAAGCTCTCCGAGGTGCCCAACTACGACAAGATCGACTGGAAGGAATATGCCGGATCCAGCTCATGGCCGGACTTCCAGGCCGGTGATCTGGATCTCGGTGCACCGCCGCCCGAGCAGTGGCAGCAGGCCAACAACGATCCCGATCTGAGCTCGCGCAAGGTCACCAAGGAGACCGCGGACCTGACCTACCTCGGCTTCCCGCTGTACCGGAAGAACCGGCCCTGGGACAACATCGAGTTCCGTAAGGCGATCTCGATGGCGATCGATCGCCAGAAGATCATCGACACCGTCGTGCCGAGCCAGTCGGTGCCGGCGACCAGCTGGGTCGCCCCGACCATCCCGGGCGGCAAGGCCGACACCTGCGAATGGTGCAAGTTCGACCCGGCGGCGGCGAAGGCTGCATTGCAGAAGGCCGGCGGCTGGCCGTCGGACAAGGTGCTCAACATCTACCTCGGCAAGGACGACACCAGCGAGGCGTACTTCAAGGCGATCGGTGATCAGCTCACGTTGAACCTCGGCATCAAGTACAAGCTCATCCCGAGTGAGGACTTCTTCGCCGAACGCAGCGCCCGGAAGTTCGACGGCGCGTACCGGAACAACTGGTTCCCCGACTACCCGCTGAACGAGAACTTTCTGGCGCCGGTCTACGCCAGCGGTGACCCGAAGAACGGCAATACCAACTTCGGCTACTACGACGCCGACTTCGAGAAGGCCATCAAGGCCGGTGACCAGGCACCGGATATCGATGCGGCCATCGCCAAGTACCAGGAGGCCGAGCAGGTCCTGGCCAAGGACTTCCCGACCATCCCACTGGACTTCTCCAACTCGATCACCTTCTACAGTGACCGGGTGGACAACATCGTGATCAACCCGTTCAGTGGTGCGACCGAGCTGCGTCAGCTGAAGTACGTCGGCTGACCGAGGGAAGCGAAGGTCATCACTGATCCCAACCCGAGCTGACTGATCTTGGTCTCCTATGTCGTACGGCGGGTGCTGCTGGGGCTGCTCACCGTGTTGCTGGTGCTGCTCCTGCTCCACCTGCTCACCACACTCGCCATCCAGCTGAACGGCAACCCGGCGTTGGCGTTCTTCGGTGATCACGTGCCGTCGGCGTCACAGTTGCACGCCGTCGAGGTGCGGTACGGGCTGGACGATCCGTGTTACGACCAGCCCGGCAACCCGTGCCTGGGACCGTTCTGGGAGCGGTTGGTGCAGTACGCACACGGCGATTTCGGCACCGACCTGCAGGGGCGGCCGCTGACCGAGCTGATGGCCCAGGCGGTGCCGAACACCCTGCGGCTGTTCGTGATCGTGACGATCACCTGGTTGATCATCGGCATGCTGCTCGGTTCGGTGGCGGCCCGCTTCCGCGGCCGGCCGATCGACCACTCGATCCGGCTCACCTCGGTCCTGATCGACGCCTTCCCGGTGTTCGTCATGCTGGTGGTGTATCGGTTCATCTTCACCGTCCCGTTGACCACCTGGGCCCGTCGCACCTTCGGGTCGGATTCGATACCCGCACTGCTGTTCAAGCCGTCCTACAGCAACGATCATCCGTGGATCACCCTGATCGTCCCGGGACTGTTGCTCGGGCTGACCGGCTGTGCGCCTTTCCTGCGGTTGGTGCGCGCTGCACAGCTGGAGAACTACAACGCCGAACACGTCCGAACAGCACGATCGAAGGGGCTGAGCAACGGGCACGTCACCGCGTACCACATCGTTCGCAACTCCTCGGTGCCGGTGGTGACCGCCGTTGGCTTCGTCTTCGCCGACGCACTGTCCGGCGCGGTCATCACCGAGGGCGTGATGAACATCCGCGGGATGGGCAACCTGCTCTGGCAGTCGGTACAGAAGAGTGACGTGTCGGTCGTGGTCGGCGTGGTCACCATCCTGTCCGTGGTCACGATCGGCGTGATGTTGCTGGTCGACCTGGCCTACGCCGCCCTCGACCCGAGAATCCGCTACGACTGATGGGCTGCAGAGTAATGAGGGATCCGCTATGACGAGCGTCGCAGTCGATCTTGACGTCAGCACAGACCGGCAGGGCGGCACCTGGGCCGCGGTCGGCCGGCACATGCTGCGCCGGCCCGACGTGATCATCGCAACCGCGATCGGCGTCTTCTTCATTCTGGTGGCCGCCTTTCCCGGTCTGTTCACCCGCACCGATCCGCAGCGCTGCGACATCTCCGTGGCGAAGTTGAAGCCCCGCGGGTTCGGCCACCCACACCCGTTCGGAACCGACATCTCCGGCTGTGACGTGCTGGCTCAACTGGTCCACGGCGCCCGGCCGTCATTGCTGCTGGCCTTCACCGTGGTCGGTGCCTCGCTGATCATCGGCATCACGCTCGGCCTGTTGTCCGGCTTCTATCTGGGCTGGGTGGATGCGATCGTGTCGCGGCTGCTCGAGGTCTTCCTGGTCATTCCGCTGCTGCTGGCCGCCCTGCTGCTGCTCTCCCTCTTCCGCAACATCGATGCCGGTGACGGCGATTTCGCGACCATCGTCCAGCCGGCGATCGTGCTGACCGGATTCGGCTGGATGGGCTACACCCGCTACGTCCGGGCGGCGGTCCTGGAATCGAAGAATCTCGACTACGTCCGGGCGGCACGGGCCCTCGGTGCGTCGGATCTGCGGCTGATGTTCAGCCACATCCTGCCGAACGCCATCGCGGCGGTGACCGCCCTGGTACCGACCGCGATCGCCGGTGTGATCTCCGCCGAGGCCGTTTTGGCCTTCCTGGGTATCGGTGTCCGGCCACCGGCCATCAGCTGGGGAATCATGATCAGCAGCGGCGCCCCCTGGTTCACCGGCGGCTACCCGTACCTGCTGCTCCTCCCGCTCGGCTGTCTGCTGGCGACGGTGCTGTCATTCGTCGTGATCGGCGACAACCTTCGCGATGCCCTCGACCCGAAGCTGAAGTGATCATGGCGAATCCGACGACGCAGAGCATGACCCCGGTGCCGGCTACCGACGCGCCGGCGCCGTTGCTGGAGGTCGACGACCTCCGGGTCGAGTTCCGGGTCGGCGGCCGTACGGTGTCTGCCGTCAACGGGGTCTCGCTCACCCTCGACCCCGGGCAGACGCTGGCCGTCGTCGGCGAATCAGGCAGCGGCAAGAGCGTCACCGCCCAGGCGATCATGCGGCTGCTGCAACAGCCACCCGCCCGGATCACCGGCGGCCAGATCCGCTTCCGGGGCAGGAACCTGCTGGCCCTTCCGGAAGCGGAGCATCGGGCGGTCTGCGGTGAGCACATCGCAATCGTCTTCCAGGACGCGCTCGCTGCCCTCAACCCCGTCTACAGCGTCGGCTTCCAGCTGACCGAGGCGCTCCGCAAGCGGCGGCACGTCTCCCGGTCCGAGGCCCGCAAACGTGCGATCGGGTTGCTCGACCTGGTCCAGGTACCCAATGCCAGGCAGCGGATCCGGGAGTATCCGCACCAGTTCTCCGGCGGTATGCGGCAGCGGGTGATGATCGCGATGGCGCTCGCCCTGGAGCCGGAGGTGTTGATCGCCGACGAGCCGACGACAGCCCTTGACGTCACCGTGCAGGCCCAGATCATGCGGCTGCTCGCCGACATCCAGTCAGAACGGCAGATGGGGCTGATGTTGATCACCCATGACCTCGGTGTCGTCGCCGAGGTCGCCGACCAGGTCGACGTGATGTACGCCGGCCGGGTGGTCGAAGCCGCATCGGTCGACCGGATTTTCGCCCGGCCGGGCCATCCGTACACGGCCGCTCTGTTGCGCTCGATCCCGCGGTTGGACCAGAAGGGTCAGCAACTCGAGGTGATCAGTGGCCGTCCTCCGGAGTTGACCCACATCCCGCCGGGTTGTCCGTTCCATCCCCGCTGCCCGCGCGCCGAGGACGTCTGCCGCACCGATCCACCGCCGTTGCTGCGTGACCTCGGCGGCGGCCGGCGGGCCGCCTGTCACTTCGCGGAGTAGCGGCTCGGTCCGCCGCGGACGGATCTGTGAAGAGTCCGGCCGGAAGGCTGAACGAACAGCTAACCGGATGGTTCAGCGCGCCGGCGTGCCATGCCGACGCCCCGTCAGCGGACGAGACGGACTGGTTGCAGGTGCAGACCCTGTACGACCTGTTGCTCGGCCATGACCGACCACCGATGGTCGGCCTCAACCGGAGCGTCGCACTGGCCTCCGTCGACGGCGCCGAGCCGGCGCCGGCCGAGCTGGATGAGTTGGCGGAGACGCTGGCGGGCTATCACCTGCTCAGCATCCGGCTCAGCGGTCGGGGCTCGACCGGACAGCCGGCCGACCGGACGCAGGGATCGCGCAGGATGGTCAGGACGGGCCGACGAGACAATCGACCAGCACCTTGACCCGGGCCTTCCGGTGGTCTGCCGGCAGCCGGCCGTCCCGCGCCAGCGTCGCGAGCCCGTGCAAGGAACTCCAGACGACTTCGGCGTAGGTCTCCCGATGATGATCACCGGCGGCCGGTGCCACTGATGCCAGCACCTCGTCGAATGCCTGCCGCAGCGGGCCCGGCGTTGCGTCGTCGGCGAACACCAGCGTCGTCGGCGCGGCGAACATGATCCGGTAGAGCTCCGGATGCGCCTCGGCGAAGTCCAGGTACGCCTCCGCCAGTCGGCTGATCATCGTACGCGGGATGCGCGCACTTCCCCGCCGATCACGGATCGCCGTACCCAGCTCGACGAACCCGTCCAGCGCCAATGCGGCGGCGATCCCCGCCTTGCCGTCGGGAAAGTGTGAGTACAGCACAGGCTGGCTGTACTCGATGGCATCGGAGAGCCGCCTGGTGGTGACCGCCTCCCAACCGTCCCGTTCCGCCAGCTCACGCGCGACGGAGATGATCCGCCGCTCACGCTCTGCTCGGTCCCGCGCGCGGCGCTCCTGGATTGCCATGACAGAAATCCTAGCACTGCTAGACACGCGACGAGCATTGCGCTACTGTTGCTCTACTTTCTAGCATTGCTAACTTCGGAGGAACGCGAATGCATACCGTCGGACTGGTTCTGGCTTGGTTGGTCGCTGTGATGATCATCTGGGTCGGGGTGATGTACCTGCTCAAGAACGAGGCCAACGCGGCCGGCTTCGGGCTACCGAACCTTCCCGACCGGCCTGCCCGGGCGTGGTGGCAGCTCAAGGGCGTTCGGGACGTCACCTCGGGCATCGTGGTGATCCTGCTCAGTCTCGTACAGCCCACCGCACTGCCCTGGCTGATCATCGCCGAGACCCTGATCCCGTTCGGAGACATGCTCGTCGTCCTGGGCAACCGTGGCAGCCGGGCTCGAGCCTTCGGCATTCACGGCCTGACCGCGGCGGTGATGATCATCGCGGCGGTGCTGCTCTGGCTCGGGTGACGTTCGGATCGTACGGATCAGGACCGATGGGCGCAGATGCTCAGCTCCGACGGGGCGAACTGGTCGCGCAGCCGGATGCCGTGGTCGTAGTGCTCGTCGTCCAGTGGCAGGTAGTGGATCGGTTCCTCGGTCAGCACACCGGACAGGCGGGTGACCAGGAGTTGCTCCTGCTGCGCGACGGAGGCACGATCAAGATCCCGCGCCCTGGTGATCAACTGGGGCCGCAGCGGCAGCATCCCGGTGTACCAGAAGGTGCCGTGCAGCATGGGCCACAGCACGTCCTCGATGTGGCCGCTGATCCCGCGCGTCCCCAGCGAGCCCGGCCGGTCGCCCGCAGAGACCACGATCAGGGCGCGTTTGCCGGCCAGCAGTCCGTCGCCGTACTTGCGGACCCGTCCGCTCTGCGGATCGACCACGTCGTAGCCGAAGCCGGCCTGGAAGACCCGGTCGAACCAGCCCTTGAGGATCGCCGGCGGCCCGTACCACCACAGCGGGAACTGGACGACGAGCAGGTCGGCGGCGAGCAGCTTGTCCTGCTCGGCCGCGACCTCCGGGCCGCCCTCGGTGGTCAACAGTGGATCCCAGCCCGTCGCGTACAGATCGGATTGGTCGACCTGCCACCCGTGCCGCTGCAGGGCGGACACACCGACGTCGCGCAGCCGTCCGTTGAGGGACCGCTGCTGGGGATGGGCAAGTACCCAGAGGGCTCGGCGACTGGAAACCATGCCTCCACTGTGGTTTGAATAGTCAAATGGCGCAAGTACGCACAACTTCGTCAGGTAGTGACGAATTGGATACCAATGGGGGCCCGCGACCGTCGGTGCTGCGGTCGCTCGACGTCTGCCCGGTCGAGGTGGCGATGGCCGTGCTCGGCGGTGCCTGGAAGCTGACCGCGGTCAAGTACCTGCTGCAGCGCACCCATCGTTTCGGCGACCTGCGGCGCGCCGTCGGCCCGGTCACCCCACGGGTCCTGACGCGTCAACTGCGCGAACTCGAGGCCGACGGCATCGTCACCCGGACGGTGTACGCGCAGGTGCCGCCGCGGGTCGAGTACTCCCTCACCGACCGGGGCCGCAGCCTCGAGCCGATCGTCACCGCCCTCGACGCCTGGGGTGCCGACTACCAGTCGACCGTCGCCGGGGCGAGGCCGCGCTAGCCGTTGCCGCACCAGATGCAGCAAGCCGCACCGTGTACACACGGTGCGGCTTGCATTAGGTGGTGCGGCGGTGGGCCGGGATTCAGGCGACGGGCGCCTTCGTCTCGGAGGGATCCACCTGGATGCCCGGGCCCATCGTGGTGGACACGGTCACCTTCTTGATGTACTTGCCCTTGGAGCTGCTGGGCTTCAGGCGCAGCACCTCATCCAGCGCGGCGAAGTAGTTCTCGGTCAGCTGCTCGGTGCTGAACGACGCCTTGCCGATGATGAAGTGCAGGTTGGAGTGCCGGTCGACCCGGAACTCGATCTTGCCGCCCTTGATATCGGACACGGCCTTGGCCACGTCCATCGTTACGGTGCCGGTCTTCGGGTTCGGCATCAGACCACGCGGGCCGAGCACCCGGCCGAGCCGGCCGACCTTGCCCATCAGATCCGGGGTGGCGACGACGGCGTCGAAGTCCAGGTAGCCGCCGGCCACCTTCTCGATCAGCTCGTCGGAGCCGACCTCGTCGGCGCCGGCCTCCTTGGCCTGGTTGGCCCGATCCCCGGTGGCGAAGACGAGGACCCTTGCCGTCTTGCCGGTTCCGTTGGGGAGGTTCACGGTGCCGCGGACCATCTGGTCCGCCTTCCGCGGGTCGACTCCAAGCCGCATCGCCACATCGACGGTCTCGTCGAACTTGGCGGAGGCGCCTTCCTTGGCCTTGACCAGAGCGTCAACCGGGCCGTGGAGTTCCTCGGGGTTGATCTGCTCTGCTGCTGCCTTGTAGTTCTTGCTGCGCTTCATGGCTAGTTACCTCTCAACTAGTTCTGGTGCGGGCCGCGCGAGGCCCTCCCAGGTCGGCCGATCCCGGACGCGATCTGCGACGGGTCAGCCTTCGACAGTGACACCCATCGAACGGGCGGTGCCCTCGACGATCTTGACGGCGCCATCGATGTCGTTGGCGTTCAGATCAGGGAGCTTGGTGTTGGCGATCTCACGGACCTGGGCGGCGGTGATCTTGCCGACCTTGCCGGTCAGTGGATTGCTGGCACCCTTGGCGACACCGGCTGCCTTCTTGATCAGCTCGGCGGCCGGCGGGGTCTTGGTGACGAACGTGAAGCTGCGGTCTTCGTAGATGGTGATCTCGACCGGGATCACATTGCCACGCTGGGATTCCGTTGCGGCGTTGTACGCCTTGCAGAATTCCATGATGTTGACGCCGTGCGGACCGAGCGCGGTACCGACCGGCGGTGCGGGAGTCGCGGCGCCCGCTTGCAGGGCAACCTTGACCAGCGCCGCAACCTTCTTCTTTGCGGGCATAACTTGGGTCCTTACTTCATGACTTGCCGGGACGATCCCGGCCTCTTCCAACCCGGTACAGCACCGGTGCCGTACGGGAAATTCCTGGGGCTAGACCTTCTGGATCTGCGAGAAGGTCAGGTCGACCGGGGTCTCCCGGCCGAGGATCTCGACCAGGGCCTTCAGCCGCTGCGCGTTGGCGTTGATCTCGGTGATCGTCGCGTGCACACCGGCGAACGGGCCGTCGATCACCATCACCGAATCGCCCGGGGCGAAGTCGGCGACCTCGACCTTCTTCTTCTTGCGGGCCGGGACCTCCTTGTTCGCGGTCGCGGCCGCGACGACGGCCGGAGCAAGCATCTTCTCCACCTCGTCCAGCCCGAGCGGCACCGGATTGTTGGAGTGCCCGACAAAACCGGTCACCGACGGCGTGTGGCGGACGGTCGACCAGGACTCGTCGGTGAGGTCCATCCGGACCAGCACATAACCCGGCAGCGTCGTCCGCTTGACGGTCTTGCGCTGACCGTTGCGGATCTCGGTGACCTCCTCGGTCGGGACCACGATCTCGTGGATGTAGTCCTCCATGTTCAACGAGGTCACCCGGTTCTCCAGGTTCTGCTTGACCCGGTTCTCCATGCCGGAGTAGGTGTGCACCACGTACCACTCACCGATCTTGGCGCGCAGTTCGGTGCGGAACGCCTCCAGCGCGGCCTGCTCCGCGGCGTCGGCGTCCTCAGCCGCCTCTTCCTCCTCGGCCTGCTGTGCCTCGTCGGCCTCGGTGCGGAAGTCGAGGTTGATGCCGGCGTCGGACTCTCCGAACGAGCCCTCGCCGAAGTCGAGATTGATGTCGACGTCGGAGCCACCGCCGGAGAAGCTGTCGCTGCCGAGGTCAACCTCGAAGTCCTGCTCCTCCGCACCGCCCGGCTGCTCGGTCGGGGTCTGCTGCTCGGTTGCGGTCTGCTGCTCGGTTGCGGTCTGCGGGCTTTCCGGCGACTCCTCGTCCTTGGGCTCGGAGTTCGTGGGAAAGTTCTCTGACACGTCGCTCTCTCCGTCGTCTGTTCGATCGTTCTGGCGGTCGTTCTGGTGGTCGTACTCGGTCATCAGGTGAACGCCTTCAGCATCAGCCAGCCGAACCCGTAGTCCAGCCCGGCGACGATCGCGATGATGATCAGGACGAAGATCAGCACCACCACGAAGTAGTTCGCCAGTTGCGGCCAGGTCGGGTAGACGACCTTCTGCAGTTCCGACACCGAGCCTTTGATGAAGCTGATCGGACCCGACCGCCGGTCCTGCTCCGCAGTGGCCCGCTGCTTGGGCGTCGCCCGGCCCTTCCGGCCGCGTCCGGTTGCCCCGGACTCGGCCACATCACGGCCGCCGCGGGAGGCCGAACCGGACCGGCTGGCCGCACCCACACCGACCAGTTCCCGGTCGCCGTTCCCGTCGAAGTCGTCGCCATCGAACTCGTCGTCGGAGTCAGGCTGCGAATCGTCCTCGTCGGCGTCCGCGGAATCGTCGAACTCGCCCTCACGGTCGTCCAGCGCGTCGAGTTCGTCGTACTCGCCCTGCACACCGTCGGTTCGGGGGTTGGCAGAGTCGGATCCGGTCAGACCCTCGTCGGGTGCCGAATCGGTGTCCTTCTCTTCTGCCACGTTCTGCGATTCCTCACTCGGTCGGTGCCCACGCGTTCGCCTGAACTGCCAAAGGCGGACCTCTCCTAGCGCAGGGCATGAGGGACTCGAACCCACAACCTTCGGTTTTGGAGACCGATGCTCTACCAATTGAGCTAATGCCCTACGGCAGCTTCCGGCCTGCCGAGCCCTGTTCTTGGGCGCAACCGACCATGGTGAAACCACCAAGACGAAGAGTGTACGCAACCCGGCGCCCAGATGCGAACTCGCCGGTCTCAGCCGGAAGAAAAGCAGGGACCGGCCGCCGACCCTCATGCTAGCTTGGCCGTGCCGTGGTCGGTTCCGACCGGCGAGAGGAGGTGTCCGCGATGTTCGACCCGAAGATCTGTTCCGAGTTGCCCGCGTCCCCTCCTGCCCCAGCGCGCTGATCTTCTCAGCGACACCGCTCGTATCGACGTGTATCGACCAGCGGTGACCCACGGACCGGACGGGCGGGACGCTTCGTCTGTGACGACTTGTCTGTGGAGATGACACGTGAAGCGAAGGAAGACCAACCCACGACCCGATGAACGAACGGCGCTCACCGAGCGGCTGGACTGGCACCGGGAAACCGTCCTGCTGAAGTGCGAGGGCCTGTCCGAGGCAGACGCCCACCGCGCGTTCCTGCCCTCACCGCTGATGACGATCGCCGGCCTGGTGTCGCATCTGCGCTGGAACGAACACTCCTGGTTCGAGGTCAGCCTGCTGGGCCGACCCAATCGTGGACCCTGGACCGACGGCGGCCACCCCGACGTCGAAATGATGGTCGACGACGTACCGCTCGGCCGTCTGGTGGACGAGTACCAGGAGCAGTGTGAGAGGTCGCGGCGGATCGTCGCCGGCCTGGATCTGGACGCGGTCGAAGCCGCCCCGCCGACCCATGGTGAGCAGATGTCGCTGCGCTGGATCCTGCTGCACATGATCGAGGAGACCGCCCGGCACAACGGGCATCTCGACGTGTTGCGGGAGTTCGCCGACGGGGTCACCGGCGAATAGTCCTGCCCCGGTAGTTCCGTCGGCAGGGGGCTGAACCCCGGGGGTCACGACACGCCGCACGAATGAGTGATTTTGTGACCCCTCGGCGGTCAGTCGTCGGACTCGGCGTGGGCGATGCTGGTCAGTTGCCGCCAGACCAGCACCAGGGTGATGCCGGCGCCGGCGAAGGCGAACCAGAACGGTGCCACGACACCCCACTTCTCGGCGATCCCACCGCCGATCGCCTGCCCGGCGATGATCCCGCCGAAGACGCACATCATGTAGACGGCGCTGACCCGGCCCTGGAACCGACGGGGGACGGCCCGCTGCCGGACGGTGTTGGAGACGGTGCCCCAGACGAAGGCGTACGCCCCGAACTCGACCATGATCACGATGGCCAGCCAGCCGGCCGTGGTCAGGGCGAAGGCGGCGTGGGTCAGCACCTCGAGCAGCAGGCAGACGCGCATGATGTTGGCCAGGGAGAAGCGCACCTCGATGCGCCCGTAGAGCGCCGTACCGATGATGCCGCCGACCGCCGACCCGGTGGTCAGCAACCCGAAGCCGACCTCGCTCATCCCGAGCCGGTCCCGCGACCACAGCACCAGCACCGACCACGCCGCCGCCCAGGTCACGTTGAAGACCAGGATCACCAGGGCGAGCGTCCTGACGGCTGCATGTCCCCCGATCCAGCGCAGCCCCTCACCGATGTCGCGGAGCACATGGGTTCGCTCGCCGGTGGCGTCGGCCCCGGTCATCAGTTCGGTCTCCCCGCCGGAAGCGGCGATCTTGGAGACCAACAGCACGGCGAGCAGCACGCAGACCACCTGGACCACGAACGGCCAGGCCGCTCCGGCGGCGAACAGGGAACGCACCGACGGGCGGGCCGAGCAACTGGTTGCAGGTCAGGAAACCTGCCTGGAGTCGCTGGTTACCGGTGCCGAGGTCGGCCTTCTGGACCAGCATCGGGAGCAGGGTCGAGGTGGTGGTGTCGGCGAAGACCTCTGCCACCCCATAGAGCAGCATGGCGCTCAGCACCAGCGAGATGTTGACCCTGCCGGTGAAGATGGTGACGCACAGGGCGGCGATCACCAGTGAGCGCAGGGTGTCGGCGACCATCACCACCTTGCGCCGGTCCAGCCGGTCGGCCAGCGCGCCGGCCCAGAGCCCGAAGGCCAGCCAGGGCAGTTTCTGGACCAGGGCCGCGAGGGCGACCAGGAAGGCCGAGTCGGTCTGCGAGGCGACCAGCAGCGGGCCGGCCGCAACGGCGATCCCGTCGCCGATGTTGCTGGTCCAGGACGAGGCGAGCAGCCAGCGGAACCGCCGGCCCATCCGCGCGGGGACGATGACCTCGACCAGAGCGCTCACAAGCTCGGAAGCCTATCCGGGCGGGCCGGCTATCCGATCACGAATTTCGATCGGCCCGCCCGATCACGATCCGTCGAGCTGCTTGCGGACCGCGGCCAGCAGGACGCACGTCGCGACTCCGTCCATCGCGGCCTCTACCTGGTCAAGCGGCGGGAAGGTCGGCGCGATCCTGATGTTGCGATCCGCCGGATCCTTGCCGTACGGGTAGGCCGAGCCGGCCGGGGTCAGCGCGATGCCGGCCTCCTTGGCCAGCCGAACAACCTCGGTCGCGGTGCCGTCGACAACGTCCAGGCTGATGAAGTATCCGCCGTGCGGCTCGGTCCAGGTGGCGACACCGTACGCCCCGAGCCGCTCGGCGAGGATCTTCTCCACCGCCTCGAACTTCGGGGCGATGATCGCCCGATGGTTGCGCATCAGGGCACGGACGCCGTCGGCGTCCTTGAGATACAGGGCGTGCCGCAGGTGGTTGACCTTGTCCGGGCCGATGGTCCGCTTGGCCAGGTGGCCCAGGTACCAACCGACGATTGCTTGCGACCCGCCGAAGAAGGAGACACCGGCGCCGGCGAAGGTGATCTTGGACGTCGAGGCGTACACGAACACCCGGTCCGGGTTCCCGGCCTCGGCCGCCAGCCCGAGCACGTCGACGGCGGCGATCTCGTCGTCGGTCAGGTGGTGGACCGCGTAGGCGTTGTCCCACAGGATCGTGAAGTCAGCGGCGGCGGTCGGCATCGAGACCAGCTCACGGGTGACCGCCTCGCTGTAGACGGCGCCGTTCGGGTTGGCGTAGGTCGGCACCACCCAGATCCCCTTGATCGCCTCGTCGGCGGCGACCAGTCTCTTGATGGTCTGCAGGTCGGGACCGTCGGTGCCGAGGTCGACCGGGACCAGTTCGAAGCCGAGCTCCTGGGCAAGATGGAAGTGCCGGTCGTAGCCAGGCGTCGGACAGAGGATCTTGTGCGGTTGCCCGGCCCACGGCGTACCGCCCGGCCGGCCGTGCAGAAGGGCGAAGGCCAGGCTGTCGTGCATCACCGACAGGCTGGAATTGTCCGCGGCCACAAGCTGCTCGGTCGGAATGCCGAGCAGCTCGCCGAAGATCTGCCGGATCTCGGGCAGCCCCTCCAGGCCCCCGTAGTTGCGGACGTCCGTGCCGGACGCCGACGTCGTCTGCCCGGTGCCGGGGAGCGTCAGCAGGTCGTTGGACAGGTCGAGCTGTTCGGCCGATGGCTTGCCGCGGGTCAGATCGAGCTTCAACCCCGCGCTCTTGAGCTCGGCGTAGCGGGCGGTCAGGTCTTCGGCCAGGGCAGCAAGTTCTGCCGCTGACAGCTCGGCCAAGCTCATGGTGACGGATTCCTCGATTCGGTGGCAGTGACCCGACGAGGAATTCTAACTGTCCGCGTCCGGGGAGGCTCGGACGGCATTACAGTGCGCGCATGGCAGGCAATGACGCATCCAGTAGCACCGTGACCGACACCACGTCCAACGCCAACATAGCGACCTGGCTGACCAGCCAAGCGGCGATCAGACCGGACGCTCCGGCGGTCAAGCAGGGTGAGCTGACCATCAGCTACGCCCGGCTGGACGACGCGTCGGCCCGGGCCGCCGCGCTGCTGGAGGCCCACGGAGTGAAGGCCGGGGACCGGGTCTCGCTGATCATGCCCAATGTCGCCTACTTCCCCATCGCCTACTACGGCATCCTCCGCTTGGGCGCGGTGGTCGTTCCGACCAATCCGCTGCTCAAGGCCGGCGAGATCAGCTATGTCTGGCAGGACTCCGAGGTGTCGGTCGCGGTGGTGCTCGACATGTTCGCGCCGGAGGCGGAGAAGGCCGCCAAGGACACCGGCACCGAGGTGATCACCTTCGTCCCTGGCCGGATCGAGCAACAGCTCGCCGACCACATCCCGAGAACCGAGATCACCCGGCGGGACCCTGACGACACCGTTGTGATCTTGTACACCTCGGGCACGACCGGCAGGCCGAAGGGTGCCGAACTCACCCAGCACAACATCAGCAGCAACGTGATCACCAGTGTCGACACGCTGTTCCACGGCGGGCCCGACGATGTGATCTTCGGCGGCCTGCCGCTGTTCCATTCGTTCGGCCAGACCTGCGCGATGAACACCTCGGTCTACGGCGGTTCCTGCCTGGCGCTGTTGCCGAGGTTCGATCCAGTCGAGGCGTTGAAGATCATCGAGAAGGAGAAGGTGACGACCTTCCTCGGCGTTCCGACCATGTACATGGCCCTGCTCGCCGTGCCGGACAAGGAGTCCTACGACACGTCGAGCCTCCGGCTGGCCGTGTCGGGCGGGTCGTCGCTGCCGGTCGAGGTGCTGCGAGGGGTCGAGCAGACCTTCGATCTCAAGCTCCTGGAGGGGTACGGGCTGTCCGAGACGTCTCCGGTGGCGACCTTCAACCACCCGGACCGGCCCAGCAAGCCCGGGTCGGTCGGCATCCCGATCCACGGTGTGGAGATCGCAGTGGTCGGCCCGGACGATCTGGAGTTGCCGGCCGGCGAGGTCGGCGAGGTGGTGATCCGCGGCGAGAACATCATGAAGGGCTACCTGAACAAGCCGGAGGCGACCGCCGAGGCGATGCGGAACGGCTGGTTCCACAGCGGTGATCTCGGCCGGCTGGACGATGACGGCTTCCTCTTCATCGTCGACCGGGTCAAGGACATGATCGTCCGGAACGCGTACAACGTGTATCCCCGGGAGGTCGAGGAACTGCTCTTCACCCATCCGGCCGTCGCCGAGGCTGCAGTGGTCGGCGTACCGCATCCGGAACACGGCGAGGAGATCGCCGCACTGATCACGCTCAAGCCCGACGCCGAGGTGACCGAGGACGAGATCCGGGAGTGGACCAAGGAACGGATCGCGGCCTACAAGTACCCGCGGATCGTGAAATTCGGTGCGATCCCCAAGGGCCCGACCGGCAAGGTGCTGAAGCGGGAGATCAAGATCAACTGACCGTCACAGCGGCTGCCCGACCGACCCGACCAGGGCGCTGTGCGCGCCGAGGCGAACGCTCCGGGCGTTGTCGAACACCGCTTCGCCGACGGTCAGCAATTCTCCGTCGACCGGCGCGCCGAGCTGGACACTGTTCTCCGTGTCAGCAAAGTTGATCACGATCACCAGTTCGCCGCGCCGCACCGTCAGGGTCCGATGAACGTCGTCGGCCGTCGCGGTGGAGCGATAGAAGCGCGGGTCGGTGATGTCGGGAAGCTCACGGCGCAGGCGGAGCAGCTGCCCGGTGAAGGCCAGCAGTTCGGCGTGCTCACCGGTCCGGGGCTCCGACCAGTCGAGTTTGGAACGCAGGAAGGTCTGCGGGTCCTGGGGATCGGGAACCGACGAGGTGTCCCAGGACATCCCGGCGAACTCCTGCAGTCGCCCTTCGGCCACGGCCCGGCCCAGCTCGGGTTCGGGATGGCTGGTGAAGAACTGCCAGGGCGTCGAGGCTCCCCACTCCTCGCCCATGAAGATCATCGGGGTGAACGGGGCGAGCAGGGTGACCAGGGAGGCGAGCTGCAGCCGGCGGTGGTCCACCATGGACGACAGCCGTTGCCCAGCTGCCCGGTTGCCGATCTGATCATGGTTGTCGGAGCACACCACCAGCCGCCAGGTGGCGGTGCGCTCCTGATCAAGGGGGCGACCGTGACTCCGGCCGCGGAACGATGAGCCTGTCCCGTCATGGAAGTAGCCCCGTTCGATGATCTTGGCCAGCGCCGACGGCGAACCGAAGTCGGCGTAGTAGCCGCTGGTATCACCGGTCAGGCCGGCGTACAGGGCGTGATGGAAGTCGTCGCTCCACTGACCGGTCAGGCCGTAGCCGCCGGCCTGGGTCGGGGTGATCAGCCGCGGATCGTTGAGATCGGATTCGGCGATCAAGGTCAACGGCCGCCGCAGGTGTGCGCTGAGCGCGTCGACCTCTCCCGCGAGTTCTTCCAGGATGTGCTGGGCCCGGCTATCGACCAGGGCGTGGACGGCATCGAGTCGGAGCCCGTCGACATGGTAGTCGCGCAGCCACATCAACGCGTTCTCGATGATGTAGGCGCGGACCTCGTCGGAGTCCGGGCCGTCCAGGTTGATCGAGTCTCCCCAGGTGTTCCCCCGCCCCTCGGACAGGTACGGTCCGAACCGGGGCAGGTAGTTCCCGCTCGGGCCGAGATGGTTGTAGACGACGTCCTGGATCACCGCGATCCCCCGCTGGTGGCAGGCGTCGACGAATTCCTGGTACGCCCGGGGGCCGCCGTAGCTGTGCTGCACGGCGTACCACCCGACACCGTCATAACCCCAGTTGTGCTCGCCGTTGAAGGCGTTCACCGGCATCAGCTCGACGGCGTCGATGCCAAGATCGACAAGGTGGTCGAGGTGCGCGATGGCGGCGTCGAGCGTGCCCTCGCCGGTGAAGGTGCCGACGTGCAGCTCGTAGATCACCGTGCCGGCCAACTGCCGGCCCGTCCAGAGTTGATCATGCCAGGCGAATCCGGACGGGTCGTAGCTCTGTGACAGCCCGTGCACGCCGTGGGGCTGGTGTCGGGAGCGTGGGTCGGGCAGCGGCGTCGGATCGTCGTCCAGCAGGAAGCCGTAGTCGACCTCGCCGCCGACCCGGTCCGTCAGCTCCGCCGGCAGTTCGGCCGGCCGCCACCAGTCGTTCTCGTCTCGCACCAGTTCGATCCGGTGCCCGTTCGCGACCGCCGTGACCCGTTGCGGTCGCGGCGCCCAAAGGCTGAGTGTCTCGGGAGTGATCACAGTATGCAGTTCACCAGATTCGGTTCGGGAACCAGTTCGATGCCGAACCGGTCGTGTACGCCGGTCCGGATCGTCCGGGCCAGTCGCAACAGGTCGTCGGCGGTCGCGCCGCCACGGTTCGTGATGGCCAGCGTGTGTTTGCCGGACAGGGTGGCCGGCGGCGTTCCGTAGCCCTTGCCGAAGCCTGCCTGTTCGATCAGCCAGGCGGCGCTGGTCTTGACACTGCCGTCCGGCTGGCGGTAGCGCGGAGCGGAGGGCGGGAGCAATTCGTCGGTTCCGGCAGGAAGGATCGGGTTGGTGAAGAAGGATCCGGCACTCCAGGTGTCATGATCATCATCATCCAGCACCATGCCCTTGCTCCGGCGCAGGTCGAGTACCGCATCCCGTACGGTCGCAGCGTCGACCCGGGTGCCGAGCGGCACGTCGAGGGTCTGCGCCAGCTGGGGGTAACCGATCGGCGCGGACAGCTCACCGATGGGCAGTTGCAGGGCGACTGTCAGGATCACGTACCGGCCTGGCTCGGCCTTGAAGCGTGACCACCGGTAGCCGAAGCCACAATCGCCGACGGCGAAGGTCTTCTGCTGCCCGGACCGCCGGTCGAGGGTGCGCACCGAGGCCAGTGTGTGGCTGATCTCCGCGCCGTAGGCGCCGACGTTCTGGATCGGGGTCGCGCCGACCAGACCGGGGATGCCGGACAGCGCCTCCAGCCCGCACCAGCCCTCGGCAAGGGTCCGGGCGACTAGCTCGTCCCACGGCTCGCCGGCGGCGACGGTGACCATCGCACCCGAACAGCTGCTGACCTCGGCCTGCACGCCGCGGGTGTCGATCTTGATCACCGTGCCGTCGAAGCCGTCGTCGCCGATCAGCAGATTCGATCCGCCGCCGACGATCAACAGCGGTTCACCGGCGGCATCAGCCTGCCGGACAGCGTCGACCAGCCCGGCCTCGGTTGTCACGGTGATCAGCTTCGCTGCCGGTCCTCCGACCCGGAGGGTGGTGAGTTCGGCCAGTTGTACCCCCGACTGGGCGACCGCAGTCATGAGACGTCGACCTCGGCGGTCGCCATGCCGAGCACCTTGTCGTCTCCGTGCCGGGCGTCCAGTTGGATCGTTGCGACACCGTCGTTGATCTTGGTGACCTTACCGGTGACGACCAGTTCGGCGCCGGCCTCGTCGTCGGGAACCTGGATCGGGCGGGTGAAGCGGACGAAGGCGCCGCGGACCCGGACTGGATCGCCGGCCCAGTCGGTGACGGCCCGCAACGCCAGGCCCATGGTGAGCATCCCGTGGCCGATCACCCCGGGCAGACCGAGCGCTCTGGCATGGAAGTCGGAGTAGTGGATCGGGTTGAAGTCCCCGGCCGCTCCGGCATAGCGGACGAGGGTCTCCCGGGTCAGCCGGACGACCAAGGTCGGCAGCTCGGTGCCGATCTCGACCGGCAGTTCGATGGCGGTCATGCCTGCTCCCGGGTGTGCAGGAAGGTCGACGACGCCGTACAGACCACCTCGCCGGTCGAAGTGGCCAGCGTGACACTGGAGTTGATCATGTCGACGGATCCTCGAACGCGAACCTTGTCGATGGTCAGGGTCGCCGTCACCGTGTCGCCGGCGCGGAGCGGTCGTGCATGGCTGATCCGCTGGTCGCCGTGCACGATGCGCTCCAGCGCGAGGCCGAGATCGGCGTCCTGCCACAGCGCCTGCCACGCCTGTCCGGCGATCACCGCGGCGAAGGTCGGCGGCGCGATCGGTTCGTCACCCCGGTAGGCGGGATTGCCGTCGCCGAGCGCCGCCGCGAACTCGGCGATCTTGGCGCGGGTGACCTCGTACGGCTCGGTCGGTGGGTAGCTGCGGCCCGCGTGGCTCTCCGAGATCATGGCTGAACTCTAGTTAGTTGTGGCATGCGGTACCGCCGTGGTTCGCTCCAGCACCAGGGGCACCAGCTTGTCCTCCAGCGGCTGCGAGGTCGGCAGGCCGCGCTCCGCGGCGGCGGCACGGACCTTGTCCAGCAGCAGGCCGTGTCCGACGAACAGGGCCAACACACCGGCGCAGCCAAGTTCTGCCACCAGGTCCGACACTCGCGGGGCGCAAGTGGCGAAGGCGGCCCGGACCGGAGCGCCGCGCAGCGCAGCGAGCCGCTCCGCGAGGTCAGCAACCTCCGCATTGGCCTCGGGTCGGGACGAGCCGACCGATGCCAGCAGCAGCTCACCGGTGTCCGGGATGCCCGCGCTGCGTGCGGCCTCCATCAGGACCGGGAGCAGCGCATCGGGAGTGCCGAGGATGTCGGCGCGCCGGAGGTCGAGGCCGGTGGCCGCCCTGGCTGCGGTCAGCGTCGCCGGGGCGTCGGTGCGGGCATGGAACGCCGGGGTGAAGAGCAGCGGGACGACGACTGCCCGGCGGTGTCCGGCGGCGACGATCTGCCGGGCGGCGGCTGTCAGGTCCGGCTGGTTGAGATCGAGGTAGGCGGCGTGGACCGAACGCCCGGATCGCGCGGCGACAGCGTCCCGCAGGCGTTCGATCGAGGCGACGCCCTGCGGATGCCGGCTGCCGTGGGCAAGCAAAACGACCGGTTCCCGATCTGGTCGGGAACCGGTCGGAGCTGACGAGCCGCTGGTCAGCGGGTCTCGCGATGGGCGGTGTGCTTGCCGCAACGCGGGCAGAACTTCTTCAGCTCCATCCGGTCGGGGTCGTTCCGCCGGTTCTTCTTGGTCAGGTAGTTCCGCTCCTTGCACTCCGTGCAGGCGAGCGTGATCTTCGGCCGAACGTCTGATGCCTTGGCCATTGCCCTTGTCCTCGTGCCTCGTGTCCGTGTGGTCTCTTTGTAGCGGGAACGGGACTTGAACCCGTGACACAGCGATTATGAGCCGCTTGCTCTACCGTCTGAGCTATCCCGCCGTGGCTTGTCTTCGCCTTGGTCTCGCCTCGGTTTCCAGCTTGGCCATCCCGTGGGTGTGACCGCCGAGCCCCCATGCGGAATCGAACCGCAGACCTTCTCCTTACCATGGAGACGCTCTACCGACTGAGCTATAGGGGCCTGTCCTCGGCCGGCCCAACGAACCGCGCCGACGCACAAAGATACACAATCTCTCTGGCCCAACGCGAATCGGAACAAGACAGGAGAGGCCAATGCGTGTCGTCGTCACCGGAGGTAACGGTAAAGCAGGTCAGTGGGTGGTCCGCGAGCTCGCGGCCGCCGGGCACCAGGTCGTCAACTTCGATCTGGTCCGGCGGCCCGATCTGGATCTTCCCGGCGAGTTCTGCCGGGTCGAGTTGACCGACGCCGGACGCGTGTACGACGCGCTGGCCCAGTTCCGGCCGGATGGCATCGCCCATCTCGCCGCCAATCCGGCTCCCGCGGGCCAGGCCAGGATCGACGTCTTCGACAACAACGTGCTCAGCGCCCACAACCTGCTGCAGGCCGCGGGTGATCTCGGCGTCCCGCGGGTGGTGTACGCGTCGAGCGAGATGGCCACCGGGCTGCTCACCGCGGGGGTCGTCCCCCGACGGATCCCGTTCGACGAGTCCGAGCGTCGCCCGTCGCCCAACGCGTACGCGCTGAGCAAGTTCATCAGCGAAGTGATCGTCGACTCGTTGGCCCTGGCCCATCCGGCGACCGCGTGGGTGGGTCTGCGGATCAACAACGTCATCTCCCCCGACGACTACCGACGGTTCCCCGCCGAGTGGGCCGACCCGGCCCGGAACATGGCGAACTTCTGGAGCTACATCGACGCCCGCGATGTCGGTACGGCCTACCTGGCGGCATTGGAAGGGACAAGCACCGGGCACGAGGTGTGCCTGATCGCTGCCGCCGACACCAGAGCGCGTCGCGGGCTGCGCGACCTGATGGCCGAGTACTACGACGGCTACGCCGAGTTCGTCGAGGACTACCAGGACCCGCAGTCGGCCTTCGATTGCCGGAAGATGCGGACCCTGTTCGGCTGGACGCCGAGCTACAGCTGGCGTGACAGCGATCATCTGAAAGCGATCAGCTGAGAGCGATCAGCTGAGAGCGATCAGCCCAAAGCGATCAGGGCGTGGACCCCTCGGACTGTGACCAAAGGCCCGATCCGTCCGGGACTGTCGAACCGTGTGGGTCGCGGCCGGCGTTCCTAGGGTGGGGTCATGACCACCGTCCCGCACCGCCCCCGCACGTTCAGCAGCACCCTGGACCGGCACGACTGCCGTGCGCTGCTCGCCTCCGAGTCGGTCGGTCGGATCGGGTGGGCGGCCGGTTCCGGACAGATCATCCTTCCGATCGCGTACGTCTACGCCGGCGCGATCATCGGCTTCCGCACCTCGGAGAACAGCAGATTGGCCGAGCTCTGCCGGCCGACCCGGGTCGCCTTCGAGGTCGACTGCCTTGATCAAGTACGCAGCGAAGGTGACAGCGTGCTGGTGCAGGGCATCACCCGGGCGGCCCAGGACGGCGGACACCAGCCGGACTGGGCCGACCTGGTGGTGCCCTGGGACGGTGGCCGGCGGCAGCTGGCCATCGAGATCAACATCACCAGGATCACCGGTCGGCGGATCCGCCGGCATCCGGAGTCGTTCTGACCCGCCGCCTCCATCCGGTGCCCAGCATCACGATCAGCGCGATTCCATAGCCGATGGTCTGCAGCACCGGCTCACGATCGTGCAGGAAGCCGAAATAGGCCGCCGGCCACAGCATCAGCCATTCGAAGCGGCGGGCCATCACGACGAGCACCATCGCCGGGAGCAGATACCAGGGGTAGGTGGGTGTCGCCACCAGGAAGGCGGCGCCGTACAGCCAGCAGCAGGTGACCAGCACCAGGTCACGGCGCGAGCGGAGGATCGCAACGACCGCCAAGGCGACCGCGATCGCCAGGGCGACCGGCAACCGGGCCGGTTCCGGGAGGAAGATCAACAATGCGAACCGGCGGCGTCCGTCGAAGCCTTCCTCGTTGAGGTATCCAGGCAGATAACCCAAAACCAGGCTGCCGACGGCCAGGATGTGCGGCAGGTAGCCGGTCAGCAACGTGGCCACCGAGGTTGCCGCCGTTCTCACCGGTTGCCGGCGGAGGAAGATCGGCACCAGCAACATCGGCACCAGCTTGACCCCGCCCGCCAGGCCCAACATCACTCCCGCCAGCCAGTGCCTGTTGGTGATCACCGACCATGCCATGATCACCAGCAGTAGAGCGGCCAACACATCGACGTGGGCTCCGTTGGCTGCCTCGATCGTTGTTGCCGGGCAGGCGCCGTAGGCCAAGGCCCAACCCGGATGGCTACCGGTCCGGATCAGCACCCGGCCGATCAGCACGGTGGTGGCCACGACAGCGAGCGCGGACGCGATCTGCAGTCCCAGCGTCCCGGCCCACCACGGCGTCACGGCCGCAAGGACGGTGAACCACAACTCGGCGATCGGCGGATAGATGGTGTGCGCCCACGGCCTGTTGATCACCGTGTTCACCACACCCGAACCGTGGCCCGGCGGAAACAGCAGCGGGTCCCGCAACGGCGCGAGCATCGGGCTGATCGGTGAATAGCGGTACGGGTCGACGCCGGCCAGCTGTACCCGGCCGTCCCAGACGTACCGGTAGGAATCGTCACTGAGCAGCGGGCGGGACAACAGCCCCGGCAACTGGACCACGGCGCAGATCACCGCGACGGTCCGTAGCCGCAGCGCCGGGAGCACACCGCGGCACCAGATCCCCAGCAGCCCGAAAACCAGCACTGCAACCAGAAGACCGAGCCGGCCGTGCTGGAACTCCCGCAGCCCGATGATCGACCCGTCGACCAGCATGACGACTACGACAGCCGCCACGATCCGCAGCCGGAGCCCGATGGGTCGGCCGGTCGTCGGAGACGGGGCCTTGGTGGCGACAGAACTCACGACATCACGCTCTGCCAGCCGATCGGCGGTCCACCACCGCAGGGACGGATCCGTAGCCGTTCGGTAAGCGTTGTGGCTATGTCGGCCGGGCCGAACGTTCCCTAGTCTCGCCGTCATGATCAAGTGGCCGTTGCAGACCGTGCTACGCCGAATCCCCGAACCGGGCAACGTTGCCGGAGATGTCCAGACGACCGCGGTTGTTGCCCGGATCGGCGTGTTCCTCGGCCCGGCCTTCGGCATCTGTTTCCTCACCGGACTGATCAGCCACAACGCCCAGGCAACCTCCGGAATACTGCTACGCCCCTGGCCGGTCTGGGGTTACCGACTGTCACAAGGCATCCATGTGGCCACCGGCATCGCGTGCCTGCCGCTGCTGCTGGCCAAGATCTTCGCCGCGTATCCGCGGATCCTCACCCGACCGGAGGGTGGCAGCGGCAAGCGGACGACGATGGTCCGGTTCGCGGCCGACAGACTGCTGGTCGGCGTACTCACCGCAGCGGGGATCGTGCAGGTCGCCACCGGCATCTTCAATGTTTTCCAGTGGTACATCTTCCGGTTCGACTTCGTCCCGGTCCACTATGCGGTGGCCTGGATCGCGATGGGTGCGATCTTGATCCATGTCGCCACCAAGCTGCCGACGATCGCCCGGGCGGTTCGCCGGCCCCGCGCCGGGCGGGAACGTGCCGACCGCCCGACGAGTCGGCGCGGCTTCGTCGGCGGGGTGCTCGGGGTGTCCGGCGGGCTGGTGCTGTTCAGCGTCGGCCAGACGATCGGGCCGCTGGACCGGCTGGCGTTCCTGGCCCCGCGTCGTCCGCGGGCCGTGAACCTGCAGGGCGTTCCGGCCAACCGCACAGCGGCGCAGGCCGGGGTGACCGATCGGCTTGCCGACTGGTCCCTGACGATCACCGGTCCGATCCGACGCCGGGAACTCGATCGTGGAACGCTTGCAGCCATGCCGCAGACGACCGTGAGGCTCCCGATCGCTTGTGTCGAGGGTTGGAGCATCGGAGCCGAGTGGTCCGGAGTGCGGATCAGGGAGTTGATCGAACTGGTCGGCGGCGGTGATCAGGGCGTACGGGTCGTCTCGCTGGAACGCGGATCGCGTTATGCGCAGACGATCCTGCCGGCCGACTTCGTCGAGGACGATCGCAGCATCCTTGCCCTCACGATCAACGGCGAGGCGCTGCATCCCGATCATGGGTTCCCGGCACGGGTCATCGCACCCAACCGGCTAGGTGCATTGCAGACCAAGTGGGTCGAGCGGCTGGAGGTGCTGTGACCACTACGATCGTCCGGGCAGCGCTCGCCGTGCTCGGCGGGTGCGCGGTGGCCTACGGACTGTTCCTGGTGCTGACCAGGGTCAGCATTCCCGACTGGTTCCGGCTGGCGCGCTGGGGGCTGTCCGCGTGGTTGATCAACGACCTGGTGTTGATGCCGCTCTGCCTGCTGCTGGGTCACCTCGTCCTACGCCGGCTACCGCACCACCGCAGGATGCCGTTGCGGACCGGACTGCTTGCCGTCGGCAGCCTGGTGATCATCACCGCCATCGCCGTCGGTGCCCGCGCTCATCAGAAGAATCCCACCGCTGAGGTCACGCCGCCGCTGCCGGCGCTGTTGATCACCGGCGGGATCACCGTGCTTGCCGTGATCATCGCCGAGTTGCTAGAGCGTGCGCAGCGCGGCAAGTACGGCCGCCGGCTGACCAGCGTTCGGCGACCACCAGGTTGTGCCGGCGGGCTCGGGCGGCCAGCGCCTCGATGCCGATCCGAGCCCAGCGGACCCGTCCCGAGGCCGTGCCAGCGCGGAGCAGCACCCGATGCGTCTCGTCGGCGTACGGCTCGGGGTCTGTCTCACAGATGATCAGGCCACCGGGCGCTACGAGAGCAGCGCAACGGCGCAGCAGCCGGTCCGGATCGCCACCCAGGCCGAGGTTGCTGTCCATCAGGAGCACGGTCCCCCAGCGGCCCTCCCCCGGTAGCGGGCCGCTGAGGTCCCGTCTCAGGGTCGGGGCACCACGGCGATTGCTGGCCCCGACCGCAACAGAGGACACGTCCACGCCCAGCGCGGAGCGTCCCGATTCGGTGAGCGCGGCGACCATCCGGCCCGGGCCGCAGCCCAGGTCGAGGACCGGTGGTTGGCAGCGCGCGACGACCAGCCGGTCGACGGCGTCGGCCGGCCGATGCCACAGATCCGCAGCGATCCGGAGGGGATCGACGCCGTCGACGGTCTTCGCCTCAAGAGACCTGCCGTGGTAGGCGTGGTCGAAGATCCGGTGCAGGTCGACCGAGGCGCCGGCCGTCGCGTCACGATCGGTGATCAGTTGCCGATACAGCCGGGAGAAGCCGAGATGAGGACGGTCGGCAGCGATCCGTTCCGCGTCATCGGGAGTGTCCACATCACGCAGTGGCGGCAGCAGTTTGACCTGGTATCCAAGATCGAGCAGGCGCGCGACCTGCGCTGCGCCGGTCCGGTCGGTCGACATCGGTATTGATGCGAACACCTCGGGTGCCGGGCCACGTCGCAACCCGATGGCCCAGTAGCCACCGTCCTCCGTCAGACCGATCACCGCGTCCGCCCCGTCCCAGGACGTCGCCAGCAGTTCCCGGGTCACCTGGGGAGTGTCCATCGCGATCAGCAGGGTCGGTGCGTCGGCCGCGTCGGCCAGCGCATGATCGAAAGCCCGTCCGAGCCGGTCGGCGAGACCACCCGAGCCCTGGTCGATCAGCTCGAAGCCTCGCCCCCAATGCTCCGGGTCCCCTTCCCAGGCAAGGATCTTGCGCCGCACCGGCGTTGCGCGGACGACATCGAGCGTGTCGGTCAGTGCCGCAGCGGCCAGCGCCGACGCCTGCTCGGACGTGAACTCCGACTGCAGTCGGGTCTTGGCCCGGCCCGGCAGCGGCTCCTTCGCGAGCACGATGATCACTTCCGCCCGGTCGACCGGCCGTCGAACCGGCCCGAGGTCGTCGAACGGCGCCCCGAGTCCTGTGGTGACGGCGGTCATCGTGCCGCCATCACAGCGCGCAGGTCGCGGACAGCACGAAACGCACCCATCGGCGTACCGGTCACCTTGGATCGTCCGATCCTCGGCCGGTAGTCCACCTCCACTTGGCCGATCCACCAGCCGGCGTCCGCCGCGGCGACCACGGTCTCGGCCGGATACCCGCTGCGCCGGTCCTGCAGGCCGAGTGACAGCAGTCGTTCCCGGCGTGCCGCGCGCATCGGACCAAGATCACGAATCCGTTGACCGGTGCGGATCGACAGTTCCCGGGCAAGCTCGGCATTGGCCAACCGCAGCCACCAGGGCCAGGCGGCGTGATCGACCGGACGCCGGCTGCCGATCATCAGGTCGGCGCGTCCGTCGCGGACCGGGTCGACGACCCGGGGCAGTTGACCGCCGTCGAGGCTCCCGTCGGCGTCCATCAGCACCACGACATCGCAGGTCGCCGCCTGCAGTCCGGCGTGGCAGGCCGCGCCGTAGCCGCGGGTCGGGCAGGAGACCACCGCGGCGCCGAACTCCCGGGCGACCTCGGCCGTCGCGTCGACCGAGCCGTTGTCGACGACCAGCACCCGGTAGCCGGACGGGATCGACGCCAGCACCGTCGGCAAGGCAGCCGCCTCGTTCAGACATGGCAGAACGACCTGCACCGATTCCATGTCCGCGAACCTAGACAGCTGCCGCGGAATCCACCATGATCAAACGCTTTCGGTTCGCTTACGTGATCGGCTGTGGCCGGGTCGATCCGATCCGCTGCCCGGCCCGGACTCGTACGCTGTCACCGTGGGTGCACAGGTGTTGATCGTCGAGGACGATCGGATGCTGGCCGGTGTGCTGGCGAGCTACCTGACCAAGGCCGGTCACCAGGTGGCGCTCGCCGCGGACGGGTCGGAGGCGGTGACGACGTGGCAGCGTACGGTTCCTGACGTCGTCCTGTTGGACGTGATGTTGCCGACGCTGTCCGGTCTGGAGGTGCTCCGCCGGCGCCGGACGGCCGGTGATCATGCGGCGGTGATCATCATCTCGGCGCGCGGCGACGAGTCTGACCGGCTGGTCGGCCTGGAGATCGGCGCGGACGACTACGTGGTGAAGCCGCTGAGTCCTCGGGAGATCGTGCTGCGGGTCCAGGCGCTGCTGCGCCGCGCCGAGCAGCTCACCGGCAGCCGGTTGCGGGAACGCTCGCTGCGGCTGGGCGACGCGGAGATCGATCTTGCCGCACGGACGGCGGCCCGGCACGGCGAACCGCTGGGTCTGACCAGCCGGGAGTTCGACCTGCTGGCCTTCCTTGCCGGTCATCCCGGGGAGACGTTCAGCAAGGCCGCACTGCTCAATCGGGTCTGGGGCTGGGATTTCGGAGACAACTCGACCGTGACCGTACATGTCCGCAGGCTGCGTCAGAAGCTGGAGGACGACCCGTCCGATCCCCGTCTGGTGCTCACCGTCGGCCGCGAGGGTTACCGGGCCGCACGGGGGGACGAACTGGTATGAGCAGGGTGTTACAAGATCAGCTGGTGATCACCGGCATCGCGGTGCTCACCTGCCTGGTGATCGGAACCGTCGCCCTGGGACTTCTGCGGCTGACCCGGCACGCATCGGTGCGCTACCAGATGATCATCGCCGTGCTGGCGCCGGTGGTCGCCGTCGCCGCCGCAGTGGTGATCAACGTCCGCTTCATGTTCCTGTCCGGACACGACAGCGGAGTGATCATGCTCGCGTTGACGGTCTCTCTTGTGCTTGCGGCCGCGCTGACGCTGCTGGTGACCCGCCGGATCGCGGCCGGCGCGATGTCCTTGGGAGCCGGGATCTCCCGACTGTCGCCGGAGTTGCCCGCCCGGGCGGCCGGCACCCAGCAGACCGCGATGCCGGCCGAGCTCGCCGGAGTGATGGCCGAGCTGGACGCCACCCGGACCCGGCTCGCCGATGCCCGCGCCCGCGAACAGGCGGCCCAGTACGCACGGCAGCAACTTGTCCAACACCTCTCCCACGACCTGCGGACGCCGTTGTCAGGTCTGCGGGCGATGGCGGAGGCGCTGGAGGACGGCATGATCTCCGATATTCCCGCGGCGATGGTGCAGATCCGTGCGACGGTCGGCCGGATGGACACGCTGGTCGCCGACCTGTTCGAGCTGTCGCGGGTACAGGGCGGACCGCCGGCCAGGGAGCACAAGCTGCTCTCGGTCCGGGAACTGGTCGTCGACCTGGCCGACGAGGTGGAATCGTCGGCCGAACGGTCCGGGGTGGCGCTGGTGGTGGATGTGCCCGAGGACGACCGGCTGGCGATCAGCGGCGACGCCGACGACCTGGTCCGAGCGCTGGGCAATCTGGTGACCAACGCCGTACGGCACACAAGCCGCAGCGGCACCGTGACCATCATCGCCGGCCGCGAGCCCGGCGGCGACGTCGCGGTCGCCGTGTCCGACAGCTGTGGTGGCATCCCGGAGCCGGACCTGCCGAAGGTCTTCGATGCCGGCTGGCGCGGCGACCGATCGCGTACGGCTCCGGACGGGGCAGGGCTGGGATTGGCCATCGCCCGGGGCGTCGTGGAGTCCCATCAGGGGCGGATCGCGGTACGGAACACCGACGACGGTTGCCGCTTCGACGTCGAACTGCCGGCGCATCCGGGATGAGGGTCCTGGTCACCGGCGGAGCCGGGTTCATCGGACGAGCCGTGCAGCGCCGGATCGACGCCGCAGGCCACGAAGCGGTGGTCTTCGATCGCGCTCTCGACGGCGCCGACGACATCGTCGACGTTCCCCGGCTGCGTGCCGCACTGCGCGGCTGCGAGGCAATCATCCACCTCGCGGCGAAGGTCGGGCTGGGTGTCGACCTTTCCGACCTGGACGGTTACGCCCGGGACAACGATCTGGGCACCGCGGCCGTGCTGCGGGCCGCGGCGGAGGAGTCGATCGGCCGGGTCGTCCTGGCATCGTCGATGGTGGTCTACGGCGAGGGCCGGGCCCGTTGCCCGGACCACGGCACGATCCCGGTTCCTCCGCGGGCGGTGGGCGACCTCGCTGCGGGACGGTTCGAGCCGCGGTGTCCCCGGTGCGGAACCGATCTGGTCCCCGAACTCGTCCCCGAGGACACTCGGCTCGATCCGCGGAACGTCTACGCCGCGACCAAGGTGCACCTGGAACAGTTGGCCGCGATCTGGGCCCGGGAGACCGGCGGCACCGCCGTGGCGCTGCGCTACCACAACGTCTACGGTCCCGGCCTGCCACACGACACCCCCTATGCCGGGGTTGCAGCGATCTTCCGGTCGGCGCTGGTGGCGGGCAGGCCACCGGCGGTCTTCGAGGACGGCCGGCAGCGACGCGACTTCGTACACGTCGACGACGTCGCCCGGGCCACGGTTGCCGCCGTACGTGCAGGGCTTCCGGCCGGTCCGACTGCACTGAACATCGGCTCCGGCCACGTGGTCACGATCGGAGAGGTGGCCAGCAGGATGGCGATGATCATGAACGGACCGGAGCCGGTGATCACCGGCCGGTACCGACTCGGTGACGTCCGGCACATCACCGCCGACAGTTCGACCGCTCGCCGGCTGCTGGGCTGGGCTCCTGCCGTGCCCCTCGATCAAGGTCTGGCGGACCTTCTCTGACCTCCTCGATGATCTGCCACTGGCCCGCCGCCCCACGACGATTCCGAACCTCAAACGTTGATCTTGCGTCTGGTTTCCTCGGCGTGTCGCCGCCACACCATCAAACTTTGACCTTGCGTACGATCCCCGAGCGAGCCAGCGCGCGCGAGCGAGCGGTGCCGGCCGACGAACGCGTGAGTCAATCCGCTTGCTCGGTGGTCGCGGCCAGCAAACGCCGAGCGCGGCGGCCGAGGTCGTTGAGGTCGACCCGGCCGGCCTCGGCGGCTGCCGCGAGCCGACGAGCCAGGTCCAGTGCTTCCTCAACGGTCGGAGCCACTGCAGCGGCCTCCTGGCCCATGTCGCGGAGGATGGTCACCTCGGTCCGGGACGCGATGATCGGCTCGGATACGCCGTCCACCCACACCTTGGTACGCCGACCGTCACCACGGTCATCGCCGACCAGCGGTTCGAGAGCATAGATCCGGTCTGCCCGGGCGAACTTGCCGAAGCCCAGCGAAACCATGTGAGCTGATTGGGCCATTGTCTGATCATGCCAGTTCGGTCTGACCCCCGGGCGGGTTCGCTCAGGACGCCGAGCCGAATTCGGCGTCGGCCACTGTCAACGACCTTGCCTGGTCGGACAGGGTGATTCCCAGGCCGGGACGGTCGGACAGCCACATCCTGCCGTCGCGGGTCTCCAGGCGTTCGACGAACAACCGATCCAACCAGTCGAAGTGCTCCACCCATGGATCGTTGCCCGGGTAGGCCGCAGCCAGGTGCAGGTGGATCTCCATGGCGAAATGCGGTGCCAGGTCCAACTGTCGGTGTTCCACGTACGCCATCAGCTTGAGGAACTGGGTGATCCCGCCGATCCGCGGCGCGTCCGGCTGGACCACCGACGAGGCACCGGCATCGATCATCCGGACATGCTCGCCGACGCTGGCCAGCATCTCGCCGGTGGCGATCGGGGTGTCCAGTCGACGGCGCAGTTCGGCGTGCCCCGCGGCGTCGTAGGCGTCCAGCGGTTCTTCGATCCAGACCAGGTTGAACTCCTCGAGCATCCGGCCCAGGCGGATCGCGGTCGGCCGGTCCCATTGCTGATTGGCGTCCACCATCAGCGGAACATCGTCACCCAACGCCTCACGGACCGCGATCAGCCGGGCCAGATCCTGCCGCCAGTCGGGCTGTCCGACCTTGATCTTGATGCCGCCGATGCCGTTCTGCAGTGACCGCCGGGCGTTGTCGATCACCTCATCGATCGGTGCCTGCAGGAACCCGCCGGAGGTGTTGTAGGCACGGACGCCGTCGCGATGGGCGCCGATCAGTTTCGCCAGGCTGAGCCCGGCCCGCCGGGCCTTGAGGTCCCACAGTGCGACGTCGATCGCCGCCAAGGCTTGGATCGCCAGTCCGCTACGGCCCACCGACGCCCCGGCCCAGACGAGCTTGGTCCACAACCTGCCGATGTCCGACGGGTCCTCGCCGATCAACTCCGGCGCGACCTCGCAGGCGTGGGCGTACAGACCCGGTCCTCCGGCGCGCTTGGAATAGGAGAACCCGACGCCCTCGCGGCCGGAGTCGGTGGTGATCTCTGCGAAGAGCATCGCCACCTCGCGCATCGGTTTCTGCCGACCGGTGAACACCTTCGCGTCGCTGATCGCGGTTGCCAGCGGCAGGGAAACCAGCGACAACCGCACCTGGGCCAACCGGTCGGACACTGGTGTCACCTTCTTGCGTCGAGCCATCACAATCCTGCAGAAGAAACGTATCGTCACGGCCTCGCACCCGTTTTTCCGATCCGCCGTCGCGACCGCCGTCCCGCTGCTAGATTCGGCGCAGCGTCGGGGTCGGCATGGGGGCGGCACGTTGTCATTGGTCACAAGCATTCCGTCGGTCCTCGACGGAATGGTCGTCAGGCCGCGGCTCCTGGAGCGGTTGCACGCCGGCTCCGGGCTCACCGTGATCCACGCTCCGTTCGGCTACGGCAAGACGACCCTGGCCGCACAATGGGCGGCCCGCACCGACCGGGAATGCCTGTGGGTCAGCTTCGGCGCCGAGCTCCGGACCGGCGCCCAGTTGTGGGATCGACTGGTCACCGAGCTGGTGGCAAGCGGCTGGTCGGACTCGGCCACTCTCCCCGGCACGCACCGCGACCGGACAATGCCCGCTGAATCCGCGCTGAAGGACCGGGTCGTACGGGCGTTGCACCGGTCGGTCGACCGCCGAACGATGATCTTCGACAATGCCGAGCTGATCGGGCCCGATGCCGCCGACGAACTCGACGCCGCACTCGACCTGCTGCGCGAAGTGATCGACTGCGTCGTCCTGACCAGGGACCGCGAATACCCGGTCCCGAAACACCCGCGGCGCGAGATCACCGTGTTCGGCCCGGAGGACCTTCTGCTGACCGACTGCGAACTGGCCGCCGTCCTGCAGCCGCTGACGGGTCTCGCCCCCGAACACGAACTGGCCGCATTGGTCGGCCGGCTGCCCCTGGCCGCGCATACCGCCGCCGTCGCCTACCGACAGACCGCCGAGATCTTCGACCGGAGTACGGACCGGGCGAGCTTGCAGCTGTCCTGGATCAGGTCGACCCTGGCCGGCATGTGCCGGGAATCGTTCGTGACCGATCCCGGCGCCCCACCGGCCACGGCCGGTTGCGCCGCACGGGACGACCGGTTCGGCGAGCTGTCCGATTTCCTGGCGGTGATTTCGGTGGCGCACACCGTCGAGCCGTCGCTGGCGGCCGAGCTGTCCGGATCGGCGGTCACCCGGGCGCGGTACCTGCTGGTCCGCGCAGTCCAGGCGGGCTTCGGCCGCTGGGAACCCGGTGGAGCAGACGGCGTGCTGGTGTTCCGGTACGCACCGGGTATCCGACAGTCGTTGCACGACCAGTTCGGTCGAGCAGATCCCGCCGGGTTCCGGCTGGCCCATCAGCGCCTGGCCGTCTGGGCAGAGACCCATGACGACTGGGTCGCGGCGGTCGAGGCCTGGCTGCAGATCTCCGACCTGCACGCCGCGAACCGTGGGATCGGCAGCCATCTGGACGACCTGATCCAGTCCCGTGGCGCGGAGATCCGCCGTCTGGTGGTGCCGACCGAACCGGTGCGGCTGCGCCGCTACCCGTTTCTCGCCCTGGCTGCGGCGATCGTGTCCCTTGGCCGGACGGGCGAACCGACCGGTACGGCTGAGGAGTTGTTGTCGCTGGCGGTCGCCGCGGCGCGCGAACAGAAGCCGCGGGCCACCCCGACCGAACGGATGTTGCTCACCGCCGTGGAATCGGCCGCCCCCTGGTTGCGCGGCGAATCCTGTACCGAGATCAGATCGGCACACGGGTCGGTCGTCGGCGACGCGCACAGAATGCGGCTCTCCGACCTCTCCGGTCAGCTGCCGACGTCTGCCGTCGAAGCGGTCCAGCAGACATTGGCCACGCTGTTCCGGGCCACCGCCATCCGGACGGCCGAGGACATCCTCGGCGAATCCGACCTGATCCCCGGACGAACAGGTCGCCCCGATTTGGACTTCCAACTGTCCTCGATGACCGCAGCGATCGGGGCACTCTCGGGCGACATCAACACGGCACGCCAGGGCCTGCAACACATCGAGCAACGCTGGCCGCAGAGCTGGCAGGACGGCCCGCTCGGCCGGTTCCACCGGCTGGCCCGAGTCGTCGTCGCGGTGGAGAGTCTCGAGTTCGACCAGGCCGTGACCGAGATCGAGCGAGCCGAGAACGATCCCGGGGAACTGCCGTTGTACTGGGGCATCTATCAGGCACTGAGTCTCCTTGCGCCGAACCAACCCGAGGTGGCCTACGACCAGCTGACCAGGGTCGCCCGGGACCGTACCGGTAGCCCGCTGACGCCCAACGAGCGCAACGTTCTCGATGGTTGGCGCTATCTGGCGCTGCGCTGCCAGGGCGAGAACAGGCAGGCGGAAACGCTCATCGGTTCGATGGAGTCTCGGCCGTGGCCGAAGCTGCTGGATTCGGTGTGGGCGTTGGCCGACGGCAGGCCGCAACACACCCTGGACCTGCTGGAACAGATCTCCACCCAGCTCCGCTCCGCCCCGGACACGATCTTCGAACGGCTGTGGCCGGGCAATTCCGCAGGACTGCGAGCCGCCGCCTATCTCCGGCTGGGGCGGAGCCGGCTGGCGTTGGCCGAACTGGAGCGGATGACGGGGCAGATTGCCGCGACCGGCCGGAGAACCCCGCTGGTCTACGTGCCGTCGCAGGATCTCAGCGACCTGCTCGACCTGGCGCGTGACGCAGACCGGGACCAGCCGGCGAAGATCATCGGAGACGTCTCGCGACTGCCGGATCCCGTCGGGCGCCGCCGGTGACCTCCGATCGGCGCCCGGTGGACGTGGCGATCGACTTCCGATCAACTGCGCGGTGCCAGTCGTGCCACCGTTCCGGCCACCTCGATCGCCGCGGCGGCCGCCTCGTAACCCTTGTCCTCCGTCGAATCGGGCAGGCCGGCGCGGGCGAGTGCCTGCTCCTCGGTGTCACAGGTCAGCAGCCCGAATCCGATCGGAACCCCTGTGTCCACGGCGATCCTGGCCAGTTGGTCCGTCGCTCCGCGGCAGACATAGTCGAAGTGCGGCGTGTCACCACGAACCACCACCCCCAGAGCAACGACGGCTTCAAATCCCGCGTCGATCGCCGCCCGCGCGGCAACCGGAAGCTCGAAGGATCCCGGCACACCGATGACCTCGGGTTCGGCCGTCGAACTGTCCTTGCAGGCCCGCAGTGCGCCGTCCAGCAGCCCGTTCATCACGGTGGTGTGCCAGCGTGACGCGATGATCGCGACGCGCAATCCGGTCGCGGTCACCGGTTCCGGCCGGGGTGCTCCGGTCCTGCTCATGGTCGTTCTCCTGTCAGTCCGCTGAGAAGGTCGTGGCCCATCCGCTGGTGCTTGGTCTGCAGATAGCCGAGGTTGTACGCGCTGGTGAAGGCCGGCGTGGCGATGCGCTCGGTGACCGCGATGCCCGATCGCCGGAGGCCGTCGACCTTGGCCGGGTTGTTGGTGATCAGCCGCACCGTACCGATGCCAAGATCACGAAGGATCTGCCCGGCATCGTCGTAGCTGCGGGCGTCAGCAGGTAGACCAAGATCGAGATTGGCATCCACAGTGTCTCGTCCCAAGTCCTGTAGACGGTAGGCCTGCAGCTTGTTGACCAGGCCGATGCCGCGGCCCTCGTGTCCGCGTAGGTAGACCACAACTCCCCGCCCGCGCCGGGAGATCGTGGCCAGGGCGTCCTGCAACTGCGGCCCACAATCACACCGCAGCGAACCGAAGGCGTCACCGGTGAGGCATTCGGAGTGCACCCGGACGAGCACCGGTTCGTCGGAACCGTCCGGCTGCCCGGCAACCAGAGCCAGATGTTCGACCCCGGTCACTCGCGAGCGATAGGCGTACACCGTGAAGGTTCCGTGTGCGGTCGGCAGGCTGGTGCTGGTCAGTCGCTGCAACAGGCTGTCGTGCCGCCATCGATAGCGCGCCAGCTGATCGATGCTGATCATGATCAATCCGTGCCGGGACGCGAATTCCTTCAGCTGTGGTCGACGCATCATCGTGCCGTCGTCGTTGATCAACTCCGAGATCACCGCTGTACTTCGCAGTCCTGCCAGCCGGGCCAGATCAACACCTGCCTCGGTGTGTCCACGGCGTTCCAGCACTCCACCTGATCGGGCACGCAGCGGGAAGATGTGACCGGGACGGGTCAACCGGTCGGGTGTGGTCGCCGGGTCGGCGAGCACATGTACGGTGTGGCTCCGATCGGCTGCCGATATTCCTGTGGTCACCCCGTCGGCGGCGTCGACGGTCACGGTGAACGCGGTCCGGTTCGGATCGGCATTGTCGGCGATCATCGGCCCGACCTGCAGCCGGTCGAGGTCCTCGCCGGCCATCGGCGCGCAGATCACGCCCGAGGTGTATCGGATCAGGAACGCCATCAGCGCCGGGGTGGCCAGTTCGGCGGCGATGATCAGATCCCCTTCGTTCTCCCGGCTCTCGTCATCGGTGACGACGACCGGCCGTCCGGCGGCGATCTCCCGAACGGCGGCAGCGACAAGATCATCGTCGGCGTGAACGGTGTTGTCGGCGTGAACGGTGTCGTCGGCGTTGTCAGTGTCGCCGGCGGACGTCGGCCGGTCGGTCCGGTAACCGGTGGTCATGCGACGGCCTCCCTTCGGCTGTGCGCCGCGGTGAGGCGTTCGACGTACTTGGCGATCACGTCGACCTCGAGGTTGACCGGCGATCCCACACGGGCGTTGCCCAGCGTCGTCTGCGCGAGGGTCTGGGGGATCAGCGCCACGGTGAAGCTCGGCTTGTCAGCGGGGGCAGCCGCATCGGTCACCTGCACCACGGTCAGTGATGTACCGTCGACGGCGATCGAACCCTTCGGTGCCACGTAGCGGGCGAGGTCGACGGGCACCCCGATGTGCAGTACCTCCCATCGTTCTCCGGGGATGCGGTCGATGATGGTGCCGGTTCCGTCGACGTGGCCCTGGACGATATGACCGTCCAGCCGTCCACCCGCCGGCATCGCGCGTTCGAGGTTGACATGATCACCCGGAACAAGATCACCAAGGGTCGTCCTGGACAGGGTCTCGGCCATCACGTCGGCGACGAAGCCGTACGGCCTGTGCTCGATCACGGTCAGACAGACGCCGCTCACGGCGACGGAACTGCCGACGGGCGAGTCGCGGATGGGCAGAGAAGTGCGGATGGCGAGCCGCGCGGAGTCACCGAGCCGTTCCAGCTCGGTCACCTCGCCGGTCTCCTCAACGATGCCGGTGAACACAGGGCGTCTCCTTCGTGGTCAGCTGGTTCTGGTCAGCTGGTTCTGATCGGATGAGTCTTCTGATCGGGCGGGTTCGGATCGGGCGGTTCTGATGGTGTGGTTGTGGTCGGCAGCCCGCTGCTCCAGGCGGGTGGTGATGCGGACGCAGCGCTCGGCGCCACTGCCCAATTCGACGACGTCGGTGATCTCACCGCGCAGCGCCGTCGCGATCGAGGTGATGCCAAGATCACCGACGGCCGATGGACCTGCCCCGAGCATCGCGGGAGCGATGTAGCTGATCACCTCGTCCACGACTCCGGCGGCCAGGAAGATCGCGGCAGTCCGTGGCCCGCCCTCGATCAGGACCGAGCTGACTCCCCGGGCGCGCAACTCGGCGACCGCCTGGTCCGGCGACCGGGTGGTGAGCACCAGCGGCGCCTCCAGGCCGGGACCCGTTTCCCTGATCGCCGCCGTGGCCGGGACGGGTGTGGTACCGAACACCGCCCGGAGCGGCTGGTCGGACCGAACCGCGTCAGGGCTGCGCACGGTGAGCAGTGGGTCGTCAGCCAGTACGGTCCCGGTTCCCACCAGGACGGCGTCGGCAGCGGCGCGCAGCCGGTGGCCGTCGGCACGGGCGGCGGACGAGGTGATCCATCGACTGGTCCCGTCCGAGGCAGCGACCCGGCCGTCCAATGTGGCGGCGATCTTGAGCCGGATCCGGGGCCGCCCGGTCAGTTGGGCGAAGGTCCAGTCCGCGTTGACCTTCAGGGCATCAGCGGCTCGATAGCCTGCGACGACCTCGACCCCGGCCTCGCGGAGCCGTTGTGCCCCACCGGCCGCGATCGGGTTGGGGTCGGACTGGGCGAAGATCACCCGGCGCACACCGGCCCCGATCAACAGATCGGCGCACGGGCCGGTACGCCCGTGGTGCGCGCAAGGTTCCAAGGTCACAACGGCGGTCGCGGCGGGCGATCGGGTGGCGTCAAGATCACCAAGCGCTTCCCTGGTCCCGGCCAGTGCGTCCGCCTCGGCGTGGGCTGTACCGGCACCTCGGTGGTAGCCCTCGGCGACGAGGCTGCCATCGCGACCCAACAGCACACAACCGACCCGTGGGTTACCGCCCCGGCGCCTGAAGTCAGGGGGAACCGGCCAGAGTGAGCGCGCGGTCCATGGCGGCACGCTCACCGTCAGTGACTTTCGTGTGCAGATCCTCGATCATCATCCCTCGGTCCGACAGGGCTCCGGGGATGGTGAGAGGAAACGACCGTGCGGCAGACGTGACCGCATGATCGAGACGCTGCGTGCGCTTCCCATCCGGACTTTGACCGTCGGTCCAGGAATTGCACCTGGTCAACCGATCACTGGCCGTGATCGGGTCGCGGACTGTTACCGCCGGCTCGGAGTTTCACCGACCCCAGAGCACGCATTGCTCTTGTTGCCTCCAGTCTGCCAGCTCCGCCCATCGGACCGGCTGTGATGTTCGGCACGCGGGACGCCCGGCGGGACCGGCGCCGGTTCGGCCGCTCCACCCATCAGATGTCCCACCGGCCCTCGATGTTGACAAAGCCCCGACCGGCTACCAGGCTCTGACAACTGTGCCGACGCCCGCGACCCCTCCGACACCAGGACGTGCCGGTGCTCCGCGCCCCGGCACCGGCCGTGGGCCGACGGTGGTGTTGGCCGGCTTGTGTGTGACCGAGATCGTCAGCTGGGGCATCCTCTATTACGCGTTCGCCATCCTCGCCCCGAGCATCAACTCCGAGACCGGCTGGTCAGCCACCTGGACGACTGCGGCCTTCTCTGCGGCCCTGGTGGTCGCTGCGCTGGTCGGCATACCGGTCGGGCGGATGCTGGACGCGCGCGGGCCGTTGCTGGTGATGACCGGCGGGTCGGTTCTTGCGGCCGGTGCCGTCCTGGTGATCGCCTGGTCGCCGAACTTGATCATCTTCACCGGTGGATGGCTGCTCGCCGGCATCGCAATGGCCAGCGTTCTGTACCAGCCGGCGTTCGCCGCCCTGACCGGTTGGTACGGCGCGCGCCGATTGCACGCATTGACCGCGGTCACCCTGGTCGCCGGCCTGGCCAGCACAGTCTTCGCACCGGTGACCTCTGCGCTGGATCACGCGCTGTCCTGGCGGCAGGTCTATGTCATCCTTGCCGCGGCGTTGGCGTTGATCACGATTCCCGTCCATGCCGTCGTGCTGCGGCGGCCCTGGCCCGGGCGCCGACCGGTCGTCTCCCGGACGGTCGAGTCACCAGGGCCGCCGGCATCCGGGAGGCAGATCGTCAGCGATCATGAACACAGCACAGCGGTCCTGCACAGCCGGGCGTACGCCTTTCTGGTAGCCGGGATGGCCCTGTCCGCACTGGCGATCTATGCGGCGTTGATCAATCTGGTACCGCTGCTGATCGGCCGCGGTGTGACGGCGTCTGCCGCAGCCTGGCTACTCGGGTTGGGCGGCGTCGGCCAGGTCGCGGGCCGGTTCCTCTATCAGCGGTTGATCGTCCGCTGGAGTGTCCGGGTCCGGACAGTGATCATCTACGGACTGGCTGCAGTCAGCACCTTCGCCCTGGCCCTGGTCAACGGCCCTATCGGGGTGTTGGTCGCAGTGATCATGGTCAACGGATTCGCCCGCGGCATCGAGACCCTGATCCAGGCCACCGCGATCCCGGACCGGTGGGGCACTGCCGCCTACGGACGACTCTCCGGGATGCTCGCCGCGCCGACCACCATGGCCAGTGCGCTCGCGCCCTGGATCGGCGCCTGGCTGGCCACACGGGTCGGTGGATATCCGACGATGTTCGCCGTGCTGGCCGGATTCGCCGCGGTCGGCGTGGTGTTCCTGTCCGCCAGCATTCCGCGCAGGTCCACGACGGCTGCGTGACCGGTCACAAGACTCCCTCCGACACCCCGGTGTAGGTCCGTGCTGCGGACCGGTTCCGCCGAAATACAGGCGCGGCTGTCGGTCAAACCGGGTGAACTTCGTCCTTCGTTGCCCGCGCGACCGGACTGTCGCCGCCCGACGGATGGGAACGCTTCTAGAGTCCGAGGGGGCCCCGGACGAGCCCGATACGACCGTGGAATCGAGGTACCTCCCTCATGGATGGCACACGGCATGCATGACGTAACGCTGACTCTGCTCGTCCTCGGCGGGACGGTCGTCCTTTTCGTGGCGAACAGACTTCCGGTGGCGGTCGTCGCCCTGCTGTCCGCTCTCGCCCTGTGGATCGTCGGCCTGTCCGGTCCGGCCGAGATCGTCGCCGGTTTCGGCGACCCCATCGTGATCTTCATCGCCTCCCTCTTCGTCGTCGCGGAGGGCATCGACGCAACCGGCGTCACTGCCTGGCTGGGTCAGCAGGTGATGGCCCGATTCGGCGGCCGGCGTGGCAACCTGTTGCTGGCCATCTGCGTGCTGGGTGCTGTGTTGAGTTCGTTGATCACGTTGAACGGGGCGGTCGCCGCACTGACGCCCCTGGTGGTGATGCTCGCCACCCGGATCGGCGAGAAGCCGAGCCGGTTCCTGATGCCGCTGTCCTTCGCCGGTGGCGCCGGAGCACTGCTGATGCTGCCCGGCAGCCCGGTGAACGTGATCGTTTCCGAGGCGGCCGCCAAGGCCGGCGAGGGGCCGTTCGCCATCTTCTCGTTCGCGGTTGTCGGCATTCCGGTGCTGGTCGGCACAATCGCCATAGCCCTGCTCTTCGGCGAGCGGCTTCTCCCCGACCGCAGTCCGGCCGAGCAGCCGCCCGATCTTGCGCGGTACGCCGCGACGATCGCTGAGCAGTACGCCGAACAGGGCGGGTTCTACCGACTCCGTGTCCGGGAGAACTCACCCTTGCTGGGCGTCCCACCGATGGAGATCGACGCGTCACCCTTTCCCGGGATCGAGATCATCGGCGCGCAATCCCCGGGGAGCGCGGCCGCGATCACCCGCCCACTGCAGATCGACGACGTCCTGATCGTCTCCGGACCGCGCCAGGAGGTCACCCAGCTGGCCATCGACGAACAGCTCGCGGTCTACCTCACCGGTCCACGCGGGCAGGACGAACTCGTCAACAGGGAGGCCGGAGTTGCTGAGGTGATGGTTCGGCCGCGATCCTCGATCGTCGGATCCACCGTCTTTCCCGGGATGCGTCGGGCCTACGATCTGGTGATCCTTGCGGTCCAGCGCAACGGTCGCTCCCGGGACGAGGTCAGGACCCGGATGCAGCCAGGTGATCTGCTGCTGGTCCACGGGAGTTGGGACGCGTTGGACCGGTTGACACGTGACCGCGACGTGCTTGTCGTCGACTCACCCGATGTCGTCCGCCGCCAGACGATCGCGTGGGGATTCGGGGCGTGGCGGGCAGTCGGCTGCCTCGCGGTGATGATCGGCCTGCTCGCCTTCGGCGTCGTCCCTCCGCACATCGCCGGTCTGATCGCCGCGCTGCTGATGGTGATCACGCGCGTGGTGTCGGTCGACAACGCGTTCCGAGCGATCTCCTGGGACACCATCGTTCTGATCGGCGCACTGATCCCGCTGACCGAGGTCATCCAGTCCAGCGGCGCAGCCGATCGCATCGCGGCGGTGTTGATCGACGCCGTAGGCAATGCCGGACCACGAGTCCTGATCATCGGTGTCTTCGCTCTGACCGCCATTCTCGGTCAGATGATCAGCAACACCGCGACGACGCTGGTCGTGACGCCGATCGCAGTCTCGGCGGCCGTCAGCAGCGGTGTGTCGGTGTTGCCGGTCCTGATGGCCGTTGCCGTCGCCGGAAGTGCGGCTCTGCTCACACCGATCGCAACACCGGGAAACATGATGATCATGGGACCCGGCGGATACCGCTTCGGTGACTATTGGAAGCTCGGTCTTCCGACGATGGTGTGGTGGCTGATCTGCACCGTCGTGATCGTCCCGTTGGTCTGGCCGTTCTGACGCGTTGCGGCAACCAGGCTCAGATGAGATAGAGACTGCGGGCCATGGCGAGCGCTTCGCTCCTGCTGGATGCGCCGAGCTTCACGTACAGCCTGGAGACGTGGGTCTTGATCGTGTTGCGGGACAGGAACAGCTCGGCACTGATGTCGTCGTAGGTGGCGCCACGGGCCAGCAGACGCAACACGTCGTACTCACGGGTAGACAGCGGCGGTCCGGCCGGCGCGACGATCGGATCGGCCGAAGCGCCGGCGCGGTCGGCGAAGGTCGGTGGGACGCCGGCGCCCGTCGTGACGGCCGCACTCACCTCCTCCAACCAGGGGAGGTACCAGACGCTCGGCTCGGACAGCTGGATCAGCTCCCGGAGCAGTGTCCGGATCGGGCTGCCGTGGCGACTCCAGCCGACGAACGGTACGGCATCCCGCCTGCCGGCACTTGCGGCGGCAGCCATGCTCATCAGGTCCAGAGCCGCCGCCCGGTCGCCGCGGGAATGCACCAGCTGCGCCTGGGCGGTCAACGCCAGCGCCCGTACGTTGGCCATCGGCGTCCGGTCCTCGGCGGCCGAGTGGAACAGGCTGATCGCCTTGACCCGGTCCCCGGTCATATCCGCCCGCAGCCCCGCAAGTAGGTCGGCCTTGGCCGATGCACCCAGACTCCGGAGCCGGGCCTCACTCCGGCTCAGGTGCTCGGTGTCCTGTCCGAGCACGCAGAGCAGGCCGTCCTCCACCGATCCGGCGATCTGGAGGTGGCGCGGCAGCTGCCGGACAGGCAGATCGACCGGGGTGGTGAGCATCCGGTTCGCCTCGGCCGGGACACAGCTGCGCAGGATCGAGCGTTGGTTACAGACCCGGAACCAGAAGCGTTGTGACAGGTGGCCCGGATGAATCACCCCGTCCGGTTGGTCGACCTCACCGGGTTCCATCCACGGCACGTCGACCGAACGAGCCAGGTGCGCCGCGAGCGTCGCAGCCGAGCGCAGGTAGCCACGGCGATCCGCCGACAGATTGTCGAGCGCCTGCAGCGCCTCCTCGGCCAGCTTGATGGCTGCCGGTCCGTCGCCAACCATGTATTCGGTCAGCGCCAGATGCGCCGTCGCCTCGGCTCCGGTGAGGGCGAATCCCTGCCGTCGGCAGAACTCGGCGGCCGCGGCGAGGTTCACCCTTGCCTCCTCCAACCCACCCAGCCAGTTCTGCGCGCTGCCCACCAGCGTCAACAGCAGTGGGACCACCGGCCGCATCGGGCCGTCCGCGGGTGGCGCGCTGCTCCGATTTCCTACGTTGTCCAGGATCGTTGTCGTTACGGGTGCGTCGAGTGCCAAAAGCAGTTGGGTTGCGTTCCCGACAGCGACGTCCATCGACTCCAGTCCGAGGTGGGCCAGCAGCAGGTGGAGGCAGGCGTTCTCGGCCGGGTCGGCGTCACGTCCGCCGCCGCGTTGCCGCAACTGTTTGAGCCAGCGGACCGCCTGTTCGATGTCTCCGGAGATCCATCGCTCCAGCATGAGCGGGAACCAGGTGGCCGGGGTGCTCAGCACGACATCGGGATTGCGGCGGGCGAATTCCAGGACCGCCGCGCCCGATCCGCGCGCGACCAGCTCGGTTCCGTGGCGGCTGACGATGTCGGTCGAGGCGTCGACGGCGCCGATCGCGAGCACCCGGTCCAGCGCCCGGTCAACCGATCCGGCGCCGAGGTCGATCCTGACCGCGCGGAGTACGGCTTCGCGAGCAGCCCGGACCTCCTCATCGTCGCGCAGGTAACGCCGGCGGGCCACCTCGGCGAGCAGCGGGTGGATCCGGAACAGCTGGCTCGGCGCTCCAGCGAACGCCTGGTCGGTCGACATCGGTATCGCGTCATCCAGGGGGGTGACCAGCATTCCGGTGTCCACGAGGTCGTCGAGCAACGTCCCGGCGTCACTGTCACCGGTGAGATGGGCCGCAAGCTCACGGCTGACGAACTCTTCGCCAGCAACACACAACAGGAGGTGACGGGTCCGGGAGGACAGGGTGGCCATCACCTGACCGGCGACCTGGTCGGCGAGGGTGCGCCTGTCGTGTCGCATGCGGCGGGCTACGGCAGTCGGTTCGGTCGCCGCTCCGACCACTCGTGCTGCGATGACCACCGCGGCGGCCCACCCGTCGGCTGCCTCCTCGATGGGTCCGATGACCTCGGGGTCCGACGTCCTGGCGTGTCCGGCGATCAGCTCGGCGGCTTCGCCGGACTCCAGCCGTAACAGCGTTCCGGGCAGCCGGATGAAATGGCCCAGCGACTCGGCGGCGAGATGGTCCAGTGGTAGATCGTGTCGGGTGATCAGCAGCAGACGCATGGTGGCCGGTGATCGGTCAAGACGCTGCTGGATCATGCGGACGGTCTGGCCCGGAAGCCGCTCTGCGCTGTCGATGACGACCAGCCGCCGCAGACTCTGCGGGGCGGATCCGTCCAGGATGGCTGCCAGCCGTTCCGCGCGCAGGCCGGCATCGGCGTTGACCCAAACGATCTCACCGCGCTCGATCTGCTGGCGTTTGGTCAGCGTCAGCCAGCCGCGGACGCCCAGTGTCTTGCCCGAACCGTTCGGTCCGGCCAGGACGGTCAGGCTGACTTCCTCGGTTGCCGCGTCGAGTTGCATCCACAAGCGCCGACGCGGCAGGTAGATTCTCGGCAGGCCGTATGCAGATCGGTCCGGGTTCGGGGCCGGGTACGAGTCCAACAGACCGCACTCGACCGACAGGTCCTGCTCCATCGACCGCCTCTCGACGTACGTGGGGAGGTAGACAGGCGAGCTGCAATGGCGGGTGCAGGGTGAACTGACCCAACCTTGCTTCTCGCCTCGTTCAGACGGCGCACTCAGATCTTAAGACTGCCCTAACACTAACCGGTATCAATCAAGTTGATTGCTCACCCGATTCGGGTGAACCCTCCGGTTCCGGTGGTCGCTTGGTCAGGCGGGGAGTACGAGGTGCGCGACGAAAGGACCTGCGGTCTCGGCCAGCAGCAGCGATGCAGCGCCGATGGATCCGACCTCCCCGCCAAGGGTCGTCGAGCGCATCGTGACCTCTGGGGCGCCTGCACCGACCAGGGCCTCGATCGTTTGCGGCACGATCCGCCGGAACGCAGGCTCCAGCGGCGGCCAGTTCGGACCGCCGAACACGATGGTGTCCAGATCGAGCAGGCCGGCCAAGGTCGCCGCGGCGCGGCCGTAAGTCCGTGCGGCGTAGTCCAGCACCTCCGCTGCCGCAGAGTCACCGTATTCCGCGAGCCTGCCCAGTTCGACGATTCCGGCGGCCGTCGACACGGGATCGTCGGGGTCGGTTCCGTTCAACAGCCCGAGATCTCGGGCGCGGACGACCAGGTGACTCGGCTCGGCAACGGCGCCGATGCATCCCCGACCGCCACAAGCACAGACCGGGCCGTTCGGATCGCCACCCAGATGGTCAAGACGTCCGAGGTTGTCCGTCTCTCCGCGAAGGATCTCCCCGCCGAGCGCGACCCCGGCACCGACGGATGCGCCGAGATAGATGAACGCGAAGTTCTGTGAGTCGATGGTGCCGGCCCAGAGTTCAGCGGTCGCGGCGGCAACGGCGTCCGGGCCGATCCTCACAGGTATCCGTAGCCGGCTGCGGAGCGAATCCCGCAGCTCGTCCGCATTCCAACCTGCCCGGGTCTGCTGGCGGTCGGCCGGGTCGCACCGAGCTGTGGCGGCCCGCGGCAATGCCACGCCAAGGCCGCTCAGCGTCCCCCGCCGGCCGCGCGACAGGTGGTCGCGGGTCGCCCGGTCGATGCCCGCGACGATCTGGTCGATGTCGGAATGATCATCCATTCGGAGGGGCATCCGATCGATCACCTCGCCGGCGAGGTTGACCGCGATCAGGACGGTCCGTGCCGGGTCGATGTCGACGCCGATCGCGTACCTGCCGTCCGGGACCACCTGGTAGGCGAGCCTACGGCCGCCGGCGCCGCTGCGGATCTGGCCGATCTGGTTGATCAGATTCTTGCCGATCAGCCTGCGGCAGATGTTCAGCACGGTCTGTCCGGACAGCCCGGTCCGCTCGGCGAGCTCGATGCGGCTGATGCCCGGGTGGCGGCGGATCAGGTCCATCACGAGGACCTCGTTGTAGTCCCCGACGCGTGGCAGGTTCGATCCGCGCTGCAACATGTCGGCCACCACCCCTCCGTCGGGCCGAGCTCCGGCGAGCATCGGTCACCCGGCGGTGGGCCGTCCGGATAACGGCTCAGACCGCCGGATTGTCGCTACCAGGCCCATTACCCCGTTCGAAGCCGTCGGCTCGCTAACTCGCCACAGATCCGACCAGCAGAGCGACCGCGATGACGACGAAGAACGCCACCAACAGTGGCCACACGAAACGCAGATACTTGCTGTAGCCCACCTTGGCGATCGCCAGACCACCGACGATGATCACGTTCGTCGGAGCGAATGCCAGCATCAGGCCGTGGCCGAGTTGGAATGCGGTGATCACCAGCGGCCGCGACACCTGGGCCAGATCGGCCAGCGGAGCCAGCAACGGCATGGCCAGTGTCGCGTGACCCGAGGACGACGGGATCAGGAACGCCAATGGCATGTTGACCAGCGTGACCAGGATCAGGAAGACTCCGGTCGACGTGCCGCTGACCAGATTCTCCATCGCGTTGAGCACAGTGTCCAAGGTCTGCGTATTGGTCATCAGCACCGCGACGCCTCGGGCGAGGAGAATCACGATCGACGGTCCGATCATGTCCGCCGCACCTTGGCTGATCAGCGAGACGATGCGCTTCTCCCCCATCCGCGCGACCAGTCCGATGACCATCGCTGCGATCAGGAAAAGCAGGCTCAGCTCGGGGAACCACCAGTTCAGTTCGAACCAGTACGGCTGGGTGGCCACCTCGTGCAACTCGTCGTACTCCGCCGGCGCCGTGCTGCCGCCGAAGATCGCCGACCAGGGGATGACCGAGAAGATCAACAGGGCGAAGGTCAGACCGGTGATGGCCAGAACGATCTTCTGGGTTCCGGACAACGTTTCGACCGTCGCCGACGTTCCGGTCGCTGCATGATCCCCGGCCGCGGCCTCTGTTGCGGGAACCTCGTCCGGATCGGGCTCACCGGCGAGCACCGACAGCTCCGGCCTTGCCCTCACCCCTCGCGGCGTATCGCAGCACGAACAGGATGCCGAGGACGGTCAGCACGATCCACACGAGCACCCGCAGGACGATCCCGTCGCCGATCGAGACGCCCGCCTCACCGGAGGCGACCCCGATCGAGAACGGATTGACGGTCGACGCCATGGTGCCGATCGAGCTCCCGAGGATGATCATCGCCGCTGTGGTCATCCGGTCGTATCCCAGCGCGGCCATCAACGGGATCAGCAAGGCGTAGAAGCCGAAGGTCTCTACCGAGAATCCCATCGTCGTCCCCAGCAAGGAGAACAGCGCCATGATCGCGATGATCAACAGGGAGCCCCGGCTCTGGATCCGTGCCGTGAGCTGGGTGATGGCGACCTCGAGCGCACGCGTCGCGAAAGCAACCGAGATGAAGGCGCCCAGGCACATGATGAAGAAGATCACGCCGATGGAGCCGAACAGGGCGCCGACATTGTTGGGGTCGACGAACCCGGTGCTGGGATCCTGCACGCCGTACAGGCCGTTGATCGGAGCGAAAAGGATCTGTTTGATCCGCTCACCCACCGACAGGGTGGAGTCGACGTAGTGGAAGGAACCCGGTACCGGGCTCCCGTTCTCATCAAGCTTGTAGCTGCCGGCCGGAATGAAGATGGTGGCGATCCAGACCAAGACCGCAACAATGGCCAGCAGGGTGACCGCGCTCGGGAACTGGAACTTCCTCGGCTCGGTCTGCTTCTTCGAGCCGGTCGGAGTCTCCTCGGTGGTGGTCATGATTGCGCCGATCGCGGCCCGGCGCCCATGTTGATCAAGAACAGTGCCAGGCCGACGATGCTGTTCCTGATCTCGCTGATCAACACACGTTCGTTGGGTCCGTGGATGTTGGCGTAGCCGTCCGTCGCTCCGAACAGCAGGATCTCGGTCTGCGGATCCGCCTCCTGGAAGGCCATGGCCAGCGGTATCGACCCCCCGCTGGCCATCGCACCGGTCGGCTGCCCCCAGACCGCCGCGAGCGCCTGAGATGCCGCCTGATAGCCGGCGCCGTCGAGGGCGGCTGCGAAACCGTTGCCCGTCTCGCCGGCGGTGACCTCGAGTTCGATTCCGAACGGGCGCAGGCTGCGCAGGTGATTGATCAACGCCTGCTGGGCCTCGGCCGCGTCCTGCTCCGGGTGGACCCGGAGGTTCAGTACGGCCGTGGCGCTGCCGGCGACGGCGTTCAGCGGCGAGTCGATCGGGGGCGCGTCGAAGGCGATCACGGTGATCGCCGGCCCGGACCAGATCCGTTCGCCGATCGTTCCGGTGCCCTGCAGCGGTACGCCGTCGACGACCTCTGCGAGCCGCCGGAACTCGTCATCGGTGTAACTGGTGCCGGCCCAGGGCTCCCGGCGCAAGCCGGGCACGACGACGTCTCCGGCATCGTCGTGCAGGGAGCCGATCGCCCGGATCAGCGCGAGTCGCGCGTCGGGCGCGGCACCGCCGTACTGGCCGCTGTGCTTGTCCGAAAGCAGTGATGTCGCGCTGATCGTGACTGAGGCCGACCCGCGCAGGGCGACCGTCATCGTCGGCGTGCCCGGCCGGACGTTCCCGACATCGGCGATCACGATGGCGTCGGCTGCGAACAGCTCCGGTGCCTGTTTCGGGTAGTCGTCGAAGGGGCTGCCGAACTCCTCATGACCCTCGATGATGATCTTGACGGTGACCGGCAGCCGGTCGCGGAGCAGGCGCAGCGCACCGGCGATGCTGACGATGTTGGCCTTGGAATCTGCGACACCGCGACCGACGATCGCATCACCGTCGACCGCCGGTTCGAACGGCGGGCTTCGCCACAGCGCGGGATCCCCTGCAGGGACCACGTCGTAGTGGGTGTAGAGCAGCACCGCGGGCGACCCTGGCGGACCGGGGACGGTGGCGCTCACAATGGGGGCCGTCGTCCCGGGGACCTCGAGCCGGCCGATATCGGTGACACCGCTCGCGGTGAGCAGGCCGACCACCTGGTCGTGCGCGGTGAACAAGGCTTCCGGATCGAAGCCCTCGGCGGCGATCGACGGGATGGCGGCCAACCGCATCAGGTCTTGGACGAGTCCGGGCAGTTCCGCCTCGGCCGCCTCTGTGAGCATCCCGACCGACGGGCCGATGCCGTCGGCCGACCCTTGACTCGTCATGCAGCCAAGCTCACTCCGCGCCGGTGGTCGAGACGTCGCCCGAATTGGGCGATTGCGGAATCAGCCGACCGGGGCAACGCGGTGGCGAATTCCCGCCAGCATCGGTGCTGGCCGTCTGATGTGCTTGTTGCGTCGGCCGTTCACCAGGACGGTCGCGACGCATGATGAGAGGACTTGATGGTGAAGATCGCACTCGTGACGGGTGCCAACAGGGGCATCGGACTGGCGACTGCTCGACGGCTCGGCCGGGACTGCGACCATGTGATGCTTGCCGCTCGACGGCGCGACGCGGTGGCCGAGGCGGTGGACCGGCTGTCGCTCGAGGGCTTCTCGGTGAGCGGCCTGATCATGGATGTCACCGACCACGCATCGGTGAGGGACGCCGCCACCGAGGTTGCCGAGCGCTTCGGGCAGCTCGACGTTCTGATCAACAACGCGGGAATCCTGCCGGAGGCTACCAACGCCGACCCGAAGGAGGCGCTCGACCTGGCGATGTTCCAGCAGACCTTCGCCACAAACGTTCTCGGCCCGGTCGCGGTGCTGGAAGCATTCCTACCGCTCCTGCGCAGGAGCCCGGCAGGGCGGGTCGTGAACGTCTCCAGCACAATGGGCTCATTCGCCCATCAGACCGATCCGAACTCACCGTGGCACCCGATGGTCGTGCCGGCCTATCAGTCCTCCAAGGCGGCTCTCAACGCGATCACGATCGTGTTGGCCAAGGCGCTGGCGGACACCTCGATCAAGGTGACGTCAGTGTGCCCCGGCTGGGTACAGACCGATCTCGCCCCCGGCAACAGGGATCAGGCACCCGTCACCCCTGACGAGGCTGCCGACATCATTGCCCGGGCGGCGACCTTGCGTACCGGCGACGCGTCCGGGACGTTCATCGACGCCGGTGGGCAGGTGAAGTGGTGAGGGCCTCGGGCGGAACGGGTTGTTGACGAGTCGGAGGCCGAACGGGCTGACTCGCATCGACAGGGATCAGCGGCGGCTCCAGGCCGATGCCGTCTGGGCTCCCGGAGCACCCGACGTCCAGAGCAGATGCCGGCCGCTGCCGTCGGCATCGGCGATCCAGATCCGTGGAACGCGAGGCCCGGGATAGCTGCTCCGCGCGTCGCTCTTGTAGGCCAACTGTCTCCCCCGACGGCGACCAGGTCGGATCCTGGTCGTCGCCGGCGGTGTGGATGATCCGGACCGGGCGTCCGGAACCGTCGGCAGGCATCGTGTAGATGTCGGAGTTCCCGGCAGTGCGGCGTCGGAAGGCGATCGTCGAGCCGTCGGGTGAGAACGCCGGATCCGCGTCGTTGCTGCCGACGGGAGTCAGTTGTCGCGGAGCGCCATCCCCGGTGATCGGCGCGCTGAACAGGCCGCCACCGCCACCCCTGTCGCCGGGCGCGGCCCAGTACACCAGCTGCAGACCGTCCGGTGAGAAGGTCGGATCGTCGGCCCGGTTGCCGGTTCCGATGGCGATCGGCCGGATGATCGTGCCGTCGGTGCGCATCAGGTACAGCCCGTACGCGCCGTTTGCGGCACGGCACGGGACCGCGATCATGGTGGGGTCGACGGGATTCCACGCCCCGCGGAAGTAGCCACCGGCACACACCGGGTTGCGATCGGCGAACCGGTCGGAATCGGCTTCCCCCTTCCGGGCAGCGGCGATCCGGTAGTCGCGGTTCTGGTCGTCGGGACCGGTGATGTAGAAGAAGGTCCTCCTGTCCGGCGAGAGCATCACGCTGCTCGATGCGCCGGCATCGTGTGTCAACCTCTTGACCGGTGAGGACTTGCGGGTGTCCGCGAGGTACAGCTCCGTGGTGCCAGCGGTCTCCATCGGAACGATCAGCTCGGTCCCGGCCAGCGCGCGGGACGCGGGGAGCGCCCGGGCGGGCGGACCGGTTGATGATGCCGAGGGCCGGGTCGATGACGGTGGTGACGACGCAGTCGACGGAGAGGTCTGGGCTGCCGACGTGCTGGGCGGGGGCAGGGTGGACCCGCCGCCAGCGTTCGGGCGATTGTTCAGCGCGATGATGCTTGCGGTGACCACAGCTGCGGCAGCGAGCACCGAGCCACCTGCAATGAGCACACGACGAGATGGCCGCGGCAGCCGGTCAAGCATCGAGGGGCGCGGGGCGCGGTCATCGGCGTCGACCGGCTCGACTTCAGGCGGCCGTGGAGGGATCGGTTCGGGTTGCGGCGTCGGTTCCGGCTCCGGGATCGGTTGCGGCTGCGGCTCGGGCTGGGGCGTCGGCAGCGGTCGCGGTTCCGGGCGAGGCATCGGTTCCGGTTCACCGACCGGCCGCGGAACAGGTTCCGGCTCGGGAGGCGGCGGCTCGGGTTGGGGCGTCGGCAGCGGCTCAGGTTCCGGGGACGGCTCCGGTCCCGGCATGGGATCCGGCTCCGGTTGCGGCACCGGTTGCGGTTGCGGCTGGGGTGTGGGCTGGGGAGTCGGCTGGGGAGTCGGAATGACGTCCAGTCGGGCCTGGAGAGCACCCATCGCAACGTCGTGTTTGGGATGGGTGTCCAGCGAGGTCGGCACGCCGAACTCACGCTGCAGCAACTCGCCGACCAGCGGAATCCGCGAGCTGCCGCCGACCAGTACGATCGCGGAGAGATCGGACGGCTGCAGCCTCGCCGACCGCACCGCCCGGCTGGTTGCGGCCACGGTGTCCCGCAGCGCCGGCCGGATCAGGGCCTCGAATTCCGACCGCGTCACCCGGACCGATGTCGTCAGTCCCGGTAACGCGACCGGCACCACAGCATCGACGTCGACCGACAGCGCTTCCTTGGCCTCGACACAGTCCCGACGCAGCCGCGTCAGGCCGACCGTCACCGCAGGATCGTCAGGATCGAGGTCGTACAGCTGCCCGCCGAACGAGGCGGTCACCTGCTGGAACAACGCCTCGTCGAAGTCGACCCCGCCCAACTGCTCGATCCCCTCCGGCGTGCCGAGCATGCGAAATCCGTCTGCGGTCTGTTCCAGGACGCAGACATCGAACGTTCCGCCGCCCAGGTCGTAGACCGCCAACCGCTGTCCCGGCTCGACCCGGTTCCGGCTCGCGTACTGTGCCGCCGCGGCCTGCGGTTCGGGACAGGTGTGGATCTCCTCGAGGTCGGCCAACTGGCCGGCCTGCCGCAACAAGTCCAGTTTGTAGGGCCCCCAGTTGGCTGGATGGGTCAACACGACCGAAGCCGGCGGCGCCCCGATCCGTTCGGTCGTGATCTCCACAACCCAGCGCAGGAGACGGGCGGTCAGCGCCTGCGGCGAGTACGGCGAACCTCCCACCAAGATCGGGACATGATCGCCGATCCGGCGCTTGAACTCCCGCACCAGCCGGTCGGGTTCGGCGAGTCCGCGTCGTTCTGCCGCCTCACCGACCAGGAATTCGCCGTCCTCGTTCAGAAACAACACCGACGGGATCTGCAGCGCACGATTGCCCAGACCCACCATCGACGGCGTACCGTCGTTGTCGACGGCCGCCGCGGTATAAGTGGTGCCCAGGTCGACACCGAGTCGGTACGAGCCGGATTGCGGCGCGTCCCGGCGACTCGACGGCGAAAGTTCTGACATCCCGGCGCCTCACTGATCGGCCCGTCCGCAGCTGGTCGACTCCGCCGGTCCGGGCACTCTCATGGTAGGGCCGGGCAGTCCGCCCAGTGCGCGGCCGGAGGGGAAACCGCCCCTTCGGGCAACGGCTGCCGGAGTTGATCATCCCGGCGAACGACGCGCCCGTCAGACCGCGGAATGAAATCGGTGCCGGTACCGAAATGGCCGGTGCCGACGGCGGCCCGCGGGAATAGACTCACCCATGTCTTCGGGTGCGGGTCGGGGGTGCCGGCAATGCCTGTGTTGTCAATACAGCAGATCTTTCAGGCTGCACGCGAGGCCGGCTTCGACCCACACCAGGCGGTCACCTGGACCGCGATCGCGTTGGCCGAATCGTCCGGCCGCACGGGTGCAGTGGCCAGCCAGGGTGAGCACTCGATCGGTCTCTGGCAGATCAACGTGGCCAGCGGCGTCCGCAAGAACACCTTCGGCGACCTCACCGATCCCGTGGTGAACGCCCGCGCCGCCTATCAGATCAGTCACCACGGCACCGACATGCGTCCGTGGACAACCACCCACGACGCCAACAAGGGCACGGCACACGACTACCGGCACTATCTGCCCGAGGTCGAGCAACTGATCGGTGTCCAGGGCGACGGACGCGGCGTCGCGGGTTACGGCGCGCCACTGCCACCGCCACTGCATGCCGGCGGTTACGACCAGATCGACAGCGGCCGACCGCTGGCAGCCGTCGACGAGTCCGCCACAGCAGGTACAGATCCCGACGGTCAGCCGACGGTCGACAGTGATCATGACGGGCTCACCGACGAGTTCGAGAAACTCGTCGGCACCGATCCGACCGTCGCCGACACCGACCGGGACGGACTGTCCGACGGCTACGAGGCGGTCGTCTCCCACACCGATCCACTGGCGGCCGACACCGACCATGATCAACTCACCGACCCGGCGGAACTCGTCGTCGGAGGCGACGCCGGCCGGCTGCCCGGCGTCGGCGGCGTTGTCGGCGCCGGACCACTGGCGATCAACGTCAATCGCCCGGGCCGGGACTCCGACCAGGACGGCATCCCGGATCGCATCGAGACGCTGGTCGACCTCGACCCGCGTTCGGCCGACACCGATCATGATCGACTGTCCGATGCGACGGAGCTCGCTCACGGAACCGATCCGACCCTTGCCGATTCCGATCATGACGGCCTGACTGATGAGTTCGAGATCGCCAGCCGGCTGGATCCCCTGACAGCAACGGGTTCCGCCACCCAGACCGTGCCGCGGTGGACCCTGCAGACGGCTCTGGCGCACCAGGCGGCCGGATCGCCAACTGTGCCGATGCCGGACGCCGGTCCGACCTGGGCCGCCTCGTCGGACCCGGCGGCGGGAGCCGATGTCGCAGCCGACGACGGCGCACTGCGGACCTTCCTCGACGCGGCCAAGACGCAGGCGGGTGACTCCTACGTGTACGGCGCGACCCCGTCGTTGGGCAATCCCGACCCGAAGGCCTTCGACTGCTCCTCGCTCACCCAGTGGGCGGCCCATCAGGCCGGGGTGAAACTGCCCCGGATCGCCGAGGCCCAGTACATGGATCTGAAGTCCAAGGACATGCTGATTCCGGTCGACAAGGCGCTCAAGACGCCCGGTGCGCTGTTGTTCTACTTCTCCGAGGAACCCAAGGGTCCGCTGCCCGCCGGACAGGCGCACGTCGCGATCAGCCTCGGCAACGGCAAGACGATCGAAGCCAAGGGCAGCGCGTACGGAGTGGGCGAGTTCCCCGCGAAGGGCCGGTTCAACTACGCCGGTCTGATCCCGGGCATCTCCGACGGAACGGCCGAGCCGCCGGTCGACCCCGATCAACTGCCGGACGCCGACACCTTCTCGATCGACGCGCCGGCGCCCTTGGCCCAACCACCCGCTGACGTGCTCCCGGGCGTCGACGGCAATGATCCTGATCATGATCACGACGGGCTGACCGATGCCTTCGAGAAGCTGGTCGGATCGGATCCGCGACTGGCCGATACAGACCACGACGGGATCTTTGATGGGCGGGAGGCGATGATCACCCACACCGACCCGCTGTCCCCCGACACCGATGGTGATCACCTCTTGGATGCCCAGGAACTGGCGACCGGCGGTGATCCCGGCAGGATCGCCGGGGTCGGTGGCGTGGTGGGCACCGGGAGGCTGGCCGAGAACGTGCGGGTGCCTCATCGGGATTCCGATCATGACGGGATCTCCGACCGCATCGAGCGGCTGCTGGGAACCGATCCACACGCAGCCGACAGTGATCATGACGGGTTGTCCGATGCGATGGAACACGCTATCGGCAGCAATCCGCTGAACGCCGACAGCGACTCCGACGGACTGCTCGACGGTCTCGAGGCGCGCTATCACCTCAATCCCCTGGTCGCCAACGGGCTCGGGCCCGGCGCGACCGAGGACGGAACCACCGACGCGGTGAACGACGGGGACCCCGGCTCCGTCTTCGACCACGGATGGTGACCACCCAACCATGGAGCAGGTATGGAGACCGTCGTCTTCGGCGAGAAGATCCGACGCCCTGAGCAGCGCGGTCTGGTCCGCGAGCGACTTGTCGGGCGACTGACCGATCCGCTGGGACCCCACCTCGGCCTGGTCCTCGGCCCGGCCGGGTCGGGCAAGACCACGCTGCTGAGCAATGTTGCCGGCACGGCGCAACACAGCGCCTGGTATCGCGCCGCCGCCGAGGACGACGACGAATCCGCGCTGGTCCGTCATCTCTCCGCAGCACTCGGCACGGCACTGGCCGAGGACAAGATCATCGACTGCGCCGGCGGATCGCTGAGCCTCCTGATCACCAACCTGCAGACGATCGCCGACCGGCAGGTCGTTCTGGTCATCGACGATCTGCACGAGCTTTCCGGGACGACCGCCGAGTCCGCCCTGGAGCGCTTCCTCCAACTGCGACCACAGGCCGTGCGGGTGCTGATGGCCGGGCGGCGTCCACCATTGATCAACACCTCACGGCTGTTGGTCTCCGGCGACCTGGTGCAACTGGACAGCGATGATCTTCGCTTCCGGTCCTGGGAGGTCGAGGAGCTGTTCCGGGCCGTGTACGCCCACCCGATGTCTCCGTCAGCGGCTGCGGCACTGACCCGTCGAACCGGAGGGTGGGCGGCCGGCCTGCAACTGTTCCACCTGGCAACCAGCCGACTGTCCCGACCCGACCGGGAGCGCGCCGTCGAGGAGTTGAGCGGACGCTCCCGGCTGATCCGGTCCTACCTCGCACGCAACGTACTCGGCGGGCTCTCCCCGCAACGCCGGCGGTTCCTGTTGCAGACCTGCACGCTCGGTGTGATGACCGGAGAACTCTGCGACGCGTTGCTGGACACCGACGGCAGCGCGGCCGTGCTGGATGAGCTGGAGACGGAGCAGTTCTTCACCACCAGCATCGACGGCGGACTGAGCTATCGCTATCACCAGGTGCTGCAGACCTATCTCGAAGTCGTCCTGGTCGACGAACTCGGCACTCGGACCGCACGCGCCGTCTACGCCCGCAGCGCCGAGTTGCTGGAGAGGTCCGGCCGGATCTCGGCCGCCGTTCGCGCGTATGCCCGTGCCGAGGACTGGACCGCGGTGGGACGGTTGGCGCCCCAGCTGGGCGCTGCGGCGCCGACCACCGGCGACGGGCTGCGCGGAGCGATCGGACTCACCAGGGTCCCGGACGACCCGATGCTGGCCCTGGCGGCTGCCCGGCGCATGTTGCGCAACGGCCGGATCGGCAAGGCGGTCGCGGCATACCGCCAGGCGGAGTCGTTGCTGGACGACCCGGACTTCCATCGCCGGTGCGCCACCGAACGAGCGGTCGCAACGCTGTGGCTGCCGGAATCCGGCGGGTCCCGGGCGGAGCGAACCTGGGGCGGCTATTCCGACCGGGCCGGGCGGGTCTCGGCGGAACTACGGAACGTGTTGCATCCCGGCCGGCACAGCGAACCCGTGTCGACACCGATCGCCCGCAGTGTGGCCGCGCTGTTGGCCGGAGATCGGCGTACCGCGCTGCCGGAACTTGATCTTGCTGCAGCCCACGCGGCTCCGGACAGCAGCGAACAACTCGCTGTCCGGCTGCTCGGTCAACTCGCTGCGGTCGGGCAGCAACCGGTGGACACAGTGTTGATCGAACTCGACGAGATCGTGCTGGACGCCGACGCCGCCGGACAGCCGTGGCTGTCCCGGATGGCTCGCGGGCTCCAGGCCGCTGTGCTGCTGGTGCATCACCCCGATCAGGCCAGGATCACCGCCGCCGAACAGGTGATCATCGAGTGCGAGAGCAACGAGGATCCCTGGGGTGCCTGCCTGCTGGGCTGCGTGGTGGGTGCGGTCCACCGCAGGGCCGGCCGGCAGGCCCGATCGGAAGAGATGCTCGACGCGGCCGTGCGCCAGGCCGCCGCGCTCGGTGCACCGATGGTGGCACGATGGGTTGCCGACCGCCGGTTGGACGCGCTGCTGGTCGAGTTGCCCGGCCTGCTGCCGGCAGCGCCGATGATCAAGGAACGGCCGATGATCGCGTTGAACTGTCTGGGTGGCTTCTCCCTGCAGGTGGACGGTGTCGAGATCGAATGGCGCAAACTGCGGCCCCGGGCACAGTCCCTGTTGATGTTGCTGGCCGGTCGGTGCGGCCGGGAGGTGCATCGGGAGGAGTTGATCGACAGACTGTGGCCCGATGCCGGTGCCACGTCGGGCACCCGGAGCCTTCAGGTGGCGGTGTCCAGTGTCCGCCAGTGCCTGGTCGCTGCCGGGTTGCGCGAGGGTGGCATATGTCGGCGCGGGGACAGCTATGCGCTCCGACTGCCCGACGCACATGATCAACTCGGCCGCTTCGAGGCCTTGGTGACCGAGGCAGCTCGGTTCGAGGCCGCCGATCCCGATCGCGCACTCCGGTCCCGCCTGGAGGCTTTGGAGTTGTACGGCGGGGATCTGCTGCCGGAGGTCGGTCCGGCCGAATGGGTGGTCGAGGAACGTGACCGGCTGCGAATCCTTGCCGCCTCGGTCGCGGTGGACGCCGCGCGCCAGGCGGCGGGCTCGGGCGATCTGGCGACAGCGATCCGGGTCGCCCGGCGATCGATCGACCTCGATCCGTACAGCGATCCGGCATGGCGGCTGTTGATCAGCCTGCAGCAGCGTGCCGGTGATCACAGCGGGGCCCAGATCAGCCACCGCGGGCACGCCCGGGTCAGGGCTGATCTTGGTCTGCCGGCATGACGCGGACCCGCCGACGCACGTGCGCCGGCGTCGCGGCTTCCAGGACGTCCTCCAGCCGTGGCAGGTCGACCGTCCTGCCGTTGCTCGGATAGACCACGACTTCGATGGTCGGGACGTCCTCCGCGGACAGTTCACCCTCGGGCAGCGGCTGGTCCGGTTCGGCGGCCCAACTCGCGGCACCCGTCTCCAGCACCTCGCAACGCAGGTCCAGTTCGGCGCTGACCGCCCGCTCGATGCCCAAGCGGGTGCCCCGGCGGATGTGCAACTGCTGTGCCGAGGCCAGCAGCGAACGGAGCCGTTCCGGATCGCCGCCGGCCGGTAGCTCGTCCTCCTCGCTGATCAGCCCGACCCACCCGCCGAGCCAGGCGAGCATGTCGTCGGGCGTTGTGTCCAGGTCGAGATAGGCCGGGAAGGAGTCGAGGCTGAGCATCACGGGCGCCAGCACTTCGTCAAGTCCCTGACACAGACCTGCGGCGAACGGGTCCGCCCGCAGCATGGCCGGCAGGGTATCGGCCAGTGGAGCAGGGTTGGACAGTCCGTCAACAGAGCCGCGCATCGTCGGTCACCCGACCCTGACCTGGTGGTCGAAGGAATAGACCAGGCCCGTCTCGGGCAGGTCGAGTCGCTGCACCTGGCCACCACGGCGACGCGTCGCATCGGCCGGATACAGCGTCACCTCGACGTCGCGGGACATGTCGACTCCCGGAATGCGGGCAAGTGCGGCATTCACCTCATGGACCTGGACCGAGCGGCCGAACGGCCACCCGGTGCCGTCCGGTCCGCCGGTCAGCGGGTCGAACCACCCGTACAGCGCTCGCAACACGTCGAGCCGCACCTGGGCAGGATCGAAACGCGACCGGGCGTTCACCCGGACCACGGCAGTGAGCCAGCTGTAGTCGGGTGGCTGGACGATCAGCCGGGTACCGACCAACCTGCGGGCGTCGAGAGTGGCCGCGATGCGTTGCAACATGGCCGGAGGCGGGTCGAGATGTGGCCGCTCGATCCGGCCGACCTCGTCCCCGACCAGCTGCGGCACCACCAGCACCCGTACCCCGCCCGGCTGATCGGGTTCGGGCATGCAGTGCACCCGGGCGGCGTCCGGCGCGACGTCGCGGGCCAGCTGCTCGAAGTCGTCGGCGGTGACCGCGCGGCCCCGGGAACGTAACAACAGCGGGCCGCGGATCCGGGCGTCGTCCAACGACTCCCCCTCCGCGCCACCTACCGCCGGTACGCGGTTGATCACCCGGGCGACATAGGGGACGCTGGTCTTGAGCACGACGACGTGACCGCGGGCCACGTTCCCGACCCGCCCGCCACCGGTGCGATAGGACTCCATCCGGAGCACGGCTCCCCCTCGGCGGCACGGCGCCGTAATGCCGCAGATCGCCGTCGGCCATCCGCACCGCCGGCCCGAACTGGGCCTCGCCGCCGTACGGGTCGACCCGGAAGTGCTGATCATCGGCACCCGACTGGGCGAAGTGCTGGACCTGATGCCAGGTCTGTTCGCCGGCACCGGCATCACCGTCGGTGATCACGGCGACGCTGCCCGGCTGGTCGGACTGGACCACAGGCCGGCGCTGCAGGCCGAACCGCTGCCCGGGGGTGCCGTCCGAGACGCCCAGCACCTCGTGATGGACGACCTCGGCATGCACCATCGGGGCCGTGCCACCGATGGTGAACGCAGCGATCCGGGTGATCACCGGCGAGGCCACATAGGTCGGCTGGTCGGGAAGTGCGTCGATCAACCGGCAGCGCAGCCAGCCGCCCGTTCCCGGGCAAGGATCGACGCAGCGTGGTTCTCCGGCAGATGCAGCACGACGTCACCGGCCTTGTTCAGTCCGCCGGTGGTGTCGGAGTCAACCTCGCATTCGGTCCATCCGTCGTCTGTCCACGCCTCCCACACCAGCGGTGGCCGTTTCGGATCGACGCCGCGTCCCGACACCACGCATTCCATCCGTAGTGTGACCGCGCAGCTGGGTACGGCGTTGTCCAGTCCGATCAGCAGCGCATCGCCCGGCCTCGGCGTGTCGGAGAAGCAGCGGAACCCGGCCGGCCCGGCCAGCGCGGACGTGGTGTTCACCGGAGCCGCACCGTTGGTCTGTGCCGCCGCCTGCGCGAAGGAACAGGGCAGGATGTTCAGGTCGCGGCTGGTGCAGAAGACCACCGGCTCGCTGACGTCGGTCCGGGCGGTGGCGACCTGGGTCTCGGCCCGGACAAGCACCGGCTGCGGCTGCGGCGCGGCCAACCAGAAGGTGACCGTGCCCCGGGCGGCAGCCGGCGGCCGCAGCTCGACGCCGATCAGTTCCAGGAACTTGATGTAGTGCAGATCCGGGACCCGGTTCAGCCGGTAGATCAACTGGTCGACCATCTGGGCGAACGCCTCGATCAGCGTCACCCCGGGATCGGAGACGTTGTGATCGGTCCACGACGGGCAGCGTTGCTGGACCAGGCGCTTGGCGTCGTCGACGAGATCCTGGAACCGGCGGTCGTCGAGGTTCGGGGCGGGCAACATGATCAGGTGCCTTTCGTGATCGCAAGCTTGTCATCGGCGGCACGCTCGTCGGGGATGACGTAGAACGGGAAGACCAGGTTTCGGGGATCATTGGAGCCGCGAACCCGATAGCCGACGTCGACGTACACGGTTCCCGACTCCAGGGCCTCGAAGCTGACCGAGACGTCCAGCAGTTCGATCCGCGGCTCCCACCGTTCCAAGGCGATCCGCACGTCGTAGGCGATCTGGCCGGCCGTTGCGCTGGTCGCCGGACCGAAGACGTGATCATGGATCCGGCAGCCGAACTCCGGACGCATCGGACGCTCCCCGCAGGCCGTGCCGAGGATCAGCCGGATCGCCTGTTCGATCTCTCGTTCTCCTCTGACCAGGCCGACGCCGTTGGTCGCGTCGGTGCCAAGCGGGAACGACCATCCCGCGCCGACGAAGTCGACGTCCATCATCAACCTCCGATCATCACCGTCGGGCACCCCATCACGATGGGGGCACCGCAGCCTGCCATGTCGCCCATCCGGGCGGCCGGCAGGCCACCGATCAGGACGGTCGGGCATCCCGGCGGAACGATCGTCGACGGCGGGTGCACCGCCGGTGGCGGGAAGGAACAGATGTGCGGAGTGCCGACCGTTGCCGCGGGCATTCCGCCGATCAGTACCGTCGGCACGCCCGGTGGGCCGATCACCCCGGGATGCCCGGTCGGGTCACCGACCCGTGCTGCCATCGGCATGATCATCTCCTTCCTCGCGTTCGGTGATCACTGTCTGCTGCGAGCCTCAGTTGATCTTCACCATTGCGGCGGACACCGAGCACAACGAGCCACCCTTGATCTCGGTGGTGGCACTGCCCTCGAGTTTCGAACTGACCCCGGTCAGCTTCAGCGACGGGCCGCCGTCGATGCTCACGCCGTTCGTCGCCTTGACCGAGATGTCGCCGCCCTTGAGTTCGAGTGAGGAGGTGGCCGCGTCGATGCTGATGCCCTTGCTGCCTTCGATCGCCACCTTGCCATCGGCGTGCACGGTGATCGTGGTCTGGGTGCTGTCCAGGAAGATCAACAATTTGTCGTCCGAGGTGGCCATCCGGATGCCTTCGGAGCGGTCGGAGTCCAGGAGATCCAGCCGGTGCCCTTTCCGGGACACCATCGAGCGCCGGTTGACCGCTCCGCTTCCGGAGTCGACCAGGTCGACCGGCCCGGAGGGTGGTGTGTCGAGACCGTTGAACAGGCCGCCGATCATGTACGGCCGTCCGAAATCGCCCTGTTCGAAGCTGACCAGGACCTCGTCGCCGACCTCCGGCAGCACCGTCCAGCCGCGGTCCGCACCGGCCGAGGGCTGAACGGTCCGTGCCCAGTCGCTGACGTAGTCGTCGGACAGCCACGGGAAGGTGAGCCGGACCCGGGCGGCGTTCTCCGGATCCTGGATGTCGCTGACCACGCCGACCACGACGCCGGGCGGAGCCTGTGGCACGCGACTCCTGCCTCCGGTCAGGCCGAGCAGGCTGCGGTCCTGACGGCCGCTGACCGTGAAGGCCGTGGTGTAGCCGGTGGTCGGGTCGAACTGGTGCCGGGATCGGGTCAGGACGTACTTGCCGTCGAACGGGTCCCCGAGTTGGTCGATCCGGATCGCCGCCCCGGCCCGCAGTTGCGGATTGCCGCGCGCCGTGGCCTCGAACTCCGCGAACGTCCCGGCGATCTCCTCGGCCAGCGCCTTGGCTGCGGTGTCCACCTCGGCCTGGCTGCGGTAGGGCACCGACGCGGCGACATGGGTGGGATCGCCGAAGGCATTGGCCAGGTCGGCCGGGCTGACCGCGGTCAGCTCGGCGCTGGTGGTCTGCGCCGGTGCGTTCGCCTTCAGCGCCTTCTTGGTGGCGATGTCCCAGCCCCGGACCTCGACCTCCTTGACCTGTTCGGCCGAACTGATCACCGATCGGAAACTCAGCAGATCCTTGCCCAGTTGGAGGACCAGCGGATTGCGGGCGGCGTCGGCCGATGCGCCCGGCGCGGCGACTGCCTGCGTCGGCGGGCCGAAGGTGAACTTCTGGTCCCTGACCGCGACCTCGAACCCGGTGTCGCGGGCCAGCCGCTCGAGCACCTCCCAGTCGGTCTCGCCGGCCTGGCTGAGCTGCGGGTAGACGGTGGTCGTCGAGGTCACCTCGCCCACGGCGAGACCGGCCCGTCGCGCGATGGTGGTGGCGATGTCGGAGGCGGTGGCCTGGACGTAGCTGACCGTCCGCCGGCCGCGGAACAGCCGGTGCGCCGGGTCGTAGCCTCTGATCACCGTGAAGGTCCCGGTGCTGTCGAACTCGGCCTCCAGCGCGGTGATCTCACCGTTGATCAACTCCGCCGGAGTCTGCGAATCGGCGGTCAGCACGCTGATCTTGGCCTTGGAGCCGACCTTGGCACCGGATTTGCTGATCACCACCCGCCCGGGGTCACGGAACCGCAGCAAGAACAGGTCGGGCAGCCGTTGACTGTCGTCGACGACGGCCGCAGTGAGTAGCGGCGTCACATCCTCGGGCAGCGGCTGCCCGTCGATCTCCACCAGGAAGGTGCTGCTGATGCTCATTCGACGGCCGCCAGTTCTTCGGGGGTGGGCAGCAGCAGGGTGCTACCGCTGGGGACCCGCATCGGGTCATCGATGTCGTTGTAGCGCGCCAGTGCGCGCCAGCGGGTCGGGTCGCCGTATTCGGTGTAGGCGATCGAGGCCAGGGAGTCACCGGCGATCGTGCGGTGCACCCGGCGGACGTCGTGGCTGCCGGAGGTCGGATTCTGCCGCCAGGGCGCTCCGGGCATCTCCTCCATCTGTACCGCGCAGCTGGCCCGGATCGGTGTGCCGTTGCTGCTGAACAGCGTGTACTTCGCGGTGACCGAGGTGACGAACGCGGGGAAGCTGGAGATGGCGCCCCAGTGCAGCACCACCAACGGCGGCGACGGCTTCTTCTGCCCGGCGCTCTCCTCGGTCGGCACCAGGCAGGAGAGCAGTTGCTCCACGGCGGCGACGACCGAGCCGTTGGGATTGTTCGTCGCATCGAAGAACATCTCTACGTTGAGCTTGCAGGGTTCGGATCCCGAGAACTCCGGCGGGCCGGCGGTCTTCGCGCCCTTGGCGGTCTTGCGTTCCCATTTGGCCGTCTTGGTGATGGTGACTTCCTTCGGGTTGAACTGGAAGGGAACCTTGCCGCGTTCGGCACCAGGCTTGCCACCGCCGTCCGCGGCACCCTTGGCGTCGTACAGGGTCAGATTGGCGCGCTGCATCGAGGAGGAATCCTTCGACGACTGGCCGTTCGCACCCTGGTCGCCGGGCTTGGGGAGCGATCCGCCGGCGCCGGTCATCAAGGCGATCGGTTGGTTCATCTCATGCCCCCGGAAGGAAACCGTGGTGGGCGAGTTCGATCGTCTCGGTGGCGATCTTGGGCGATTCGGGGCTCAGGCTCGGTCCGCTCCACCGCACCGGGATGACGCCGTCGAGGTGCCAAGTGGCGACCACCGACTTGTCCGCGCGGCGTGCCTCGATCGTGGCGGTCTTCCGGCTGACACCGTTGGCGAAGCCGGCGAGCCAGGCGGTGAGTTTGTCGCTGTCCTCGCCCACCGGGCGGGAGAGTTTGATCGTGGAGTACTTGATCCGGGTTGGCAGCTGCCAGACGAAGCCGTTGTTGCCGCCCTCCTCGCGCTGCTCGATCACCACCTCGCAGCCCAGCCCGTCACAGCTGTTGAAGTAGCCAAGATCGTCGTCGTCGATCCTGACGGTGAAACACACGCTCACTGCGGGATCAGCGTTGCTCGTCGTCACGGTCCCTCCCTGCTCTGCTCGTGGCTGTGGCCGAATCGATGATCATGATCGGACGTCGGTGATCAGGCCGGCGCGCTCCCGGTCCAGCCACAACTCGGCCTTGATCCGGGCGGACAGCGGTTCGAAGAGCCGCCGGGCCAGTTCGTCGACGCTTTCGGTCGTGCCTGCCGCCGCGGGCGGTGCAGAAGCCGGCAGACCGGGAGTGGGTGGTGCGGAGATCGGCGCCGGTTGGGAGGCCGACTCGTCGGTCGCCGATCGCGGAGCCCCGGAGCCTGGTGCCGTGGTGGATTCGTCGGTCCGGGAGACCTCGGTGGCGCGTTGCACCGGCAGGTCCGGCTGTCGGGGTCCCGATGCGTAGCTGCCGAACATGGTGTCGAAGGACATCGGTCCGCTGCGCTGCACCGGCGCCGGAGGGGCGACCTCCACCGGCTTCGGTCGAACGACCCGGATCGGATCGGTCAGCAGATTGTCCGGACCTTCGCCCGGATGAGGGCCGGCCTGCTGCACGGCACTCGGGCCGGGGCTGATCGGCCGGGACGGCGTCGGGTTCGGTGCCCAGCTGCGTTGCAGGTGTGGTGTCGTCGGGCCCGATGTGTGCCGGCCGGTCTGCTGCGCCAAGGAGTTGCCTATCGCCGGGCCGTTGGCACCCGGGGTGATCATCGGCAACGGCATCTCGAAGCTCGTCGAGGTGAGCGGTGTGTAGCTCCCGCCGATCGCGCCGTCGTCAGGGTCCGGTGCAACGGGCATGACTTCGGCGGACACTGGCTCCTCGGCGATGAGGTCCATCGGGATGGGCTCGATCGGGATGTGCTCGATCGGCATCGGGTCGACCTGCAGCGGGTCGGACGACCGGTTCATGACCGATGCGGCTGCCGCTGGTGGACTCTGTGGCGTCCACCGCTGGACCGGCGGGATGATCGACAGTGGCGTGGCCAATGGCCCGGATCCGCTCAACGCGTCGCCCATTCGCATCGGATGGTCGGGACTTGGCACCGGGCGTCCGTGATCGGGATGATCACTGCGACGGCCGGCGGCGACCTGGTCCTGCCGATAGCTGATCCGCTGCGCGGCGGGAGCCGGCAGATTCGAAGGCGCTGAACCACGCAGCAGCGATCGGGACTCGGGCAGCAACGGTGGGGTCTGCGACCAGAGGCGCGCCACGACGGGCTGCGTGACGGGCTGTTGGCCGCCGACGACGCGATCCCGGTCGGGCTGTTCCGAGGCCGAGTGCTGGCGATCGGAGTGATGGCGATCGGAATGATGCCGGTCGGGTTCAGCGTGATCGAGTTCAGCGTGATCGAGTTGATCATGGTCGAGGAGATCATGGTCGAGGAGATCATGGACAGGTTGATCATGGTCGAGGAGATCATGGTCGAGCTGATCACCACCGTCGACTGTGCCACCCCTGCTGCCGGCGGGCATGCGCTGGACCGGGATCGGCCGTAGCGGCACCGCTGCCGAGTCGGATACTGCCTGAGCCCCATCCGCGGTCGATCCCCCCACGACGGGCTCCGAGCCCAACGGTGGCGCCGGTTCGAGCGGGACCGCAGGGGAGGTCGCAGAGACGACCGACGGAGGCCGCGGCGTTGGTCGCGGTGTCGGCCGTGGTGTCGGTCGTGGTGTCAACTGTGGCGTGGACGGCAACGGCGGTGCCGGCGCCGATGTCGAGACCGGCGTTGAGGCCCTCGCCGGGGCCAGGGTCGACCGTTGGACGGCCGGAGGGACTTCCGGGATCGCCGGCCGGCGCACAGCGTCCAGGGAAACCGACTCGTCGGCGGTGATCGCCATGATCGCTGCTGCGAATCCGCTGAGCGGCGCCGTTCCATCGGGCTCCGTGGCAGGCGCTGGAGTCGGGTCGGCGTCCGGTCGACCGGGGGCCACGATGTCCGGCCCGGCGGGGATCGGTTGCGGAACGGTTGGCGGTGTGGGCGGTTGGCCTGCGGGCACCGACGACTCGATGGTGCGCTGAAGGGCGCGCATCGGGTCGGACCGGCTCACCGGCGGATGATCTTCCGTGGCCGCGTGATCATCAGGGGTGCGAGGGATTTGGCGCTCGTCCGGGCTGTCATCGCGTGCCGCCTCGCGCGGCACGGCGCTGAACGAGTCCGCAACCACCTCCTGGCGTTGCACCGTGAAGCCACCGTTGGGCGGTGTCGTCTCTGCGATGTGCTCTTCCCCGTCGCCGGATCCGGACGGTAGGACGGGTGACCGCCTGGGCACGGCGAGCCCACTGACCGATCCCGACGGCTCGCTGTGATCGACCAGATGCCCGAGATCACCCAACATGCTGGGGTTCCGATAGGCGGTCAGGCCGGACGTGAATCGGTCCAGCGGTGCGACCGGTTGCAACTGCAGCGGTACCGCGCGTTGCAGGGTCGGCAACCGGGACCAAGCCGGCTCGGGGGTGGCGCCCGAGAGATGATCAACGGCCGGGGCCGACCGGGACACCGCGACCGGGTCGGGGCGCGCGTCGCGCAACGGCCACCAACGCCACTTCATGATCAGTTCTCCGTAAGTTGATAGGTGGCCCTGTGGTGCCGGGTGTGGCTGATCAGTTCTTGCGCTCGTTCGTTCCCGAGGAGTGGCCGCCCGGCTCCGCGGGGCACCCTGACTGCTGATTGAGACGTGCGGGTAGGTCGCTGGTTACGGAGATGTCGGCGGGGTGTTCCACGGGCCGTGTCACCACCAGGACCGATCAGTAGGAGCACATGTTGGAAGCAAGAAGACTTCGAGTGTGGGTCGGCGTCGACGTGGGCAAGGCTCACCACTGGGCCGCTGCTGTGGATGAGAGCGGCACGCAGGTGTGGTCGGCCAAGATCGTCAACGACGAGACAGCGATTCTTGATGCGATCGCGACAGCGCTGGAGCTGGCTGAGCGGGTGTCGTGGGCCGTCGACATCAGCGGCACCTCTTCGACGCTGCTGCTGGCGCTGTTGGCGGCTCATGGCCAAGAGACGGTCTACGTGCCCGGCCGCACGGTCAACGCGATGACAGCCGGCTACCGCGGTGAAGCCAAGACCGACGCCCGCGACGCGTTCGTGATCGCTGAGACCTCCCGGCTGCGGCACGACTTCGCCCCAGTCCAGGTCAACGCGCAACTGGTCGCCGAGCTCCGCTTGCTGACCGCCCATCGCAACGACCTGGTCGCTGACCGTGTCCGTTTGGTCAACCGGCTGCGCGATGTGTTGACCGGCGTCTTCCCCGCACTGGAACGGGCCTTCGACTATTCCTCGCACCAAGGTGCTGTGGTCTTGCTGACCGGTTACCAAATCCCCGACGCACTGCGGCGCCGTGGACAAAACAGGCTGGAATCCTGGCTCAGCAAGCGCGGTGTCCGCAATGCCGCCCAAGTCGCCCAGACTGCACTGGCGGCGGCCGCAGCCCAACACACCACCCTGCCCGGACAAGACATCGCCGCCCAGATCATCGCCGACCTCGCCACCCAACTGCTGAACCTCGATGACCGACTGGGTCGACTCGAGGGACAGATCAAGACCACGATGGCTGCCCATCCCCAAACCGCGATCATCACCTCGATGCCCGGCATCGGACCGATGCTGGCCGCTGAGTTCGTCGTTGCCGCTGGAGACCTCAACGCCTACCCCGACGCCGGCCACCTCGCATCCGCTGCCGGACTGGTACCCGTTCCACGTGACTCCGGGCGCCGCACCAACAACCTGCACCGACCCAACCGATACAGCCGCCGACTGCGCCGGGTCTTCTACCTCTCGGCTCAATCCAGCATCATCCGCGACGGCCCCAATCGGGACTTCTACCTCAAGAAACGAGCCGAAGGCCTCAGACACATCCAAGCCCTCATCGCCCTGGCCAGACGCCGCGTCAACGTACTGTGGGCACTGCTCCGCGACAACCGCACCTGGACTCCCACCAGCCCAACAAAAGCCATCAACGCAGCTTGACTTCGTCATTGAGACTCCTCGGCGCCGGCTCAGCCGCGCCGGATGCGGTTGTTCAGCGCGCCGACCTCCGCCACGTAGCGGCGACGCTCGGCATGCTCCAGATCGAGGATCGTGTCGTACGACCAATGCAGGTAGTAGGCGACGTACGCGATCTCGGAATACAGCCGGTCGGTCGCGTACGTCATGATTCCCCCAGGCGGCTGCCGGCGACGTCGACGGCGAACTGGTGTTCGCAGGCGGGGCAGCTGACCATCGCCCTGGTGTGACCCTCGGTGTTCACCCGCCGGTAGAGATCCTGCAGGAAGGCAAGATCGGTGGCGAAGAGGTCCTCCATGATCCCGGCGTGGACGTCGGTGATGCTGCCCAGCCGGGTGATCACCCGGGCCAACAGCACCACAGTGAGGTACGCCGGATTCTCCCGGACCCTGTCGTCCCGGAGCGGCACCAGTTCGTCGCGCGCCGTGGCGAGCCGCATCACCCCGTCCCGGTGCACGGTTCCTGAGGCGTCGACGTAGCCACGGGGCAGCAGGAACGGAAACTCCGTGCGAAGCGGCTCCGGCCGATGCTGATCAACCGCCGATTCGATCTGATCATCGACGCTCGGCTCAGGAACCGGTAGTGGGCCGCGTCGCATCACTCGACCTCGATCGACTCACAGGTCAGGACCAGCTTCTCCTGCAGATAGGAGGTGTCGCCGGCCTTCATTGATCCGATCTCCAGGCTCTTGGGCCAGGCGTTCTCCAGCTTGTACCGCTTGATCGGGTTGCCCTCGTAGTCGTAAACGATGATCGCCCCGCCCTTGCGGACGTCGGACATCTTGCCGAAGCGGGAGTCCTTGACCCAGCTCTCGAAGCTGGTGTCCTCACTCAATCCCCGGGTCAGGGTGATGTCGGGTGCCTTGGGTCGACCCGGCTGGTTGATGATCCGGTACTTGCCGTCCGGACCGTTCTCCTTGTACTGGACGACGTCCTGTTCGATCTTGAGCCCTGACACCTCGGTGATGCTCTTGATCGTGATGCCGTCGAACTCGAGTCCGAACGAGTGGGCGACGCCGCTGTTGCCGGTTGGCAGGGCCATGGCGGGAACCTCTCTCTTCTAGCCGCTGATGATCAGATGGTTGGGTCCGGCTACTCGCTGACCAGGCTGGTGCCGCCGGAGAACTGCGCCAGTCGGAAGATGACGAACTCGGCCGGCTTGACCGGTGCGACACCGATCTCACAGACCACCTGTCCGGCATCGATGGATTCGGCGCTGTTGGTCTCGCCGTCACACTTGACGTAGAACGCCTCGTCCGGAGTCGACCCGAACAACGCCCCTGCCCGCCATTGCATGACCAGGAACGCGGCAATGGTCCTCCTGATCTTGGCCCACAGTGCTTGATCATTGGGTTCGAAGACGACCCAGTCGGTGCCGCTGAGAATGCTCTCCTCGAGGAAGTTGAAGAGCCGGCGGATGTTCAGATAGCGCCAGGCCGGATCCGACGACAGCGTCCGGGCTCCCCACACCCGGATCCCCCTGCCGGGGAAGGCGCGGATGCAGTTGATGCCGACCGGATTGAGCAGATCGTGCTCGTTGCGGGTGATCTGGACCTCCAGGTCGACGGCACCGCGGACGATCTCGTTGGCCGGGGCCTTGTGCACCCCACGGCTGTCGTCGTTGCGACCCCAGATGCCGGCGACATGACCCGACGGCGGCAGGAAGCTCAACCGGCCGGTGGCAGGGTTCATCGTCTTGACCCAGGGCCAGTACAGCGCGGCGTACATGGAGTCGTACCGAGCCTTGTCGACCCGCCATTCCTTGATCTGCTGGGCATTCAGCCCGGGCGGCGAATCGAGGACCGCGATCCGGTCCCCCATCAGCTCGCAGTGGGCGATCATCGCCGTCTGGACCGCTTGGACGGTGTCCAGGTCGATCGCTCCCTGCTGGTAGGCGCTCATCAGATCCGGAACGCACAGCATGGTGACCTCGTCCACCGCCTCGAGGCTGGCGAAGCCGGTCCGCTCGGCGACGTCGCCGACGTAGTCGTCGCTGGTCAGCTGTTGGGGCGCGGCGGAGGGCGGCGGCATGGTGGCCAATGCCGTCTCGCCGACCGGTGGCCGTTCCAGCGCCGCGCCGAGGTCCTCGATCTGGATCAGCTTTGACTGGCCGTTGACCATGGTCACGACGTTCTGCTTGCCGCGGGAGAAGCTGGCCCGGTCGTATTCCTCGACCACCTCGCCGCCGCGCTTGATCAACAGTCGGAACGAGTCGTCGGGGGCGCCCTCGCCGGGGTCGGTGACCTCGACGCTGATGTCTCCGGGTGGGACGGACGGGTCGAGTGCCTGGATGCGCAGTCGGCCGATCTCTGCGGTCGGACCGGTGCTGATCGCCTTGGGCGTCTGACCGTTCCCATTCGACTCGCCCTCACCGATCCGTACGACGTAGCAGTTCCCGCCGCCGTTCTGGAAGTAGCCGTACACCGCTTGCGCGAGGTACGTGCCGTCCAGGAAGCCGCCGAACGTTGAGGTGAACTGCGTCCAGTTGCTGACCAGGGTCGGCTGGTTCAGCGGACCGGCTTCGGCGAGGCCGACGAACGCAGCGACCGCTGTCCCGACTCCTTCCAGCGGCCGGGCGCCGGACGGGACCTCTTCGACGTAAACGCCGGGCGAAAGATACGACGGCATGACGACTCCTGACAGATGTGCATGGACAACTAGGTGAACTGTGCGTCCACGACGTCGCCGGCGACACGGACTACCGGACGGTGCGCAGGGCACGGATCGTTGCCCGGGCAGGCAGTCGGAGGGGCAGCGATACCAGCGGGGTCCGATGCACGCAGGTCACCGGCGTCGTCTGCAGGCGGGAAACGATCATGAATGGATGATCCGGGTCGACGTGCCGGAGACGGGCGCGACCGATCGGCGGAGGCGGCGAGCCCGCCCGTGCGACGTGTTCGGACTGGACTTCTTCGGATTGACGAGGACCGCGTCACTTCACAAGAGCCCACGGTCATCCGGGCAACACATGACGCCACATCGCATCGGGAGCAGGGGTATCCAAGGGATCGGCGCGCCCAAGGGTCAAGGTGCTCAAGGCAGTGTCGTCGGTCAGCTCATCGACCTGGCCCTGCAGATCAAGAGGATCCGACCAGGATTCGTGGGCGAGCGTCTCTGGCAAGCTGGCCCATGCTCACATGGGTATTTCCTCGTCCTCCTCAGGAACCGCCTCCCGCTGGACGAACAGACCCTGGACGGACTCCTCGGGTTCTTCCTCCTCGGCCTCCTGCCGCTGGACAGCCGGACCCGACGTCGACAGCGCCGATGTCTGTACTGGCGTCGACATCGCACGTTCGGCGTTGGCCGACGCCTCCCGTTCGAACCGATCGCTCGGGTCGCTGATCTTGATCCCACCCGGGGCGGCGGTGCCGTCGACCGGACCCGAACGCTGCTGCATCACGTGGGTCAACTCATGGGCCAGTGTCGTCCGGCCCTGCTCCGATGACGGATCGTACTGATCCCGTTGGAAGACGATGTTCGAACCGACCGTGTAGGCGTGCGCATTGACCGCGGTGGCCGACGCGTGGGCCGCTGTGTCGTCGTGGATACGGACATCACCGAAGTCGGCGCCCAGCCGCGTCTCCATGTCGTCCCGGACGCCGGGGTCCAGCGGCCTGCCGGAGGAGTTGATCACGTCGTGCACGGGCGACCTGCTCTCGTCGTCCAGGAGCTCACTCACTGCGCCGTTGCCCACCGCGCGCTGCAGCCCCAAAATGCCCTCGGCATCCAGCGCGTCGAGCCGCCCGGCAGCGGCCGCCGTGGCCTGGTGATTTCCCAGCTCGTTGTCGATCCGCGAGGATTTCGGTCGCAGGGACTCTTCGCCCTCCGGCCCGTGATGTTGATGCATGTCGCTCTCCTGATCTTGATGTTCCGATCAACGAACCATGGCCAGATAGGGCCCGAACTCGCGCTCGAGGACGAGCCGGCCGAGTTTGCGGTATTCCTGCTCGACGGCGCTGATCACCTGGGCCATGGTGACCGGTGATCCGGCTGCCGCGGCGAGGTAGGCAGCGGTCGTCGCCGCCGACCGGATGTTCCCTCCGGCCAGCTCGAACGCCTCAGCGAGGAAGTCGAGGTCAAGACCGTCGTCCACCGGAAGCGGCGCCGAGAGGCAGTGCCGCCACAGCTGCTTGCGCAGTTCCGCGTTCGGCGCAGCGAAGTCGATGATCGCGTCGAGCCGCCGGGTGAAAGCGTCATCGATGTTGGCCCGAAGATTGGTGGCCAGCACGGCGAGCCCGTCGAAGGTCTCGAGCCGCTGCAGCAGATAGGCGCTCTCGATGTTGGCGTAGCGGTCGTGGGCATCGCGGACGTCGCTGCGCTTGCCGAAGATCGCATCAGCCTCGTCGAAGAACAACACGGCGTTGACTCCGGCGGCTTCCACGAAGATCCGTTCCAGATTCTTCTCGGTCTCGCCGACGTACTTGTCCACCACCGTCGCCAGGTTCACCGTGTACAGATCGAGTCCCAGATCGGCCGCGATCACCTCGGCGGACATCGTCTTCCCGGTACCGGAGTCACCCGCGAACAGGGCGATCACACCGTGACCGCGCCCCCCGCCGCGACGCATCCGCCACTCGGTGAGGACGGTATCGCGATGCCTGGCCCGGGCAGCGAGGTCGCGAAGGGCCCGGAACGCCGCAGGCGTCAGCACCAGATCGTCCCAGCCGACCTCCGGGTCGATCCGCCGGGCCAATCGCTCCAGACCGGCCGCATTCTGGGTACGGGCCCCGCGCCGAAGATCGGCTGCCGTGATCGGCCCGCCGGTCAGCCTTGCCGAGGACTCGGCGGCCCGGACGGCTCCGGCGATCTGGTCAGGGCCGAGGTTCAGATGGGCGGCCAGCCGGGAGAGGTCCAGGTCGGTCTGATCGGTCCCGAACTCGCGGCGCCAGATGGCCAGCCGATCCCGCCCGTTGAGCGCCGGCGCCTCGAGTGGCAGCGGCGGCTCGACGGTCCACTGGGGTTCCCAGCTGGCCGAGCCGACCATGATCACCGGGATCGGGCAACCGACCAGCCCGCGCACGGTCTCCGGTGCGGTTCCGGCGAGCTGTTCGATCGCAGTGATCACCAGGCCGGCGCGGCGCAACAGGGCCTCTCGTACGGCGACCGGTACGACGGTCGCCGGGTCGGCCCGACCGGCCAGCCTGGTGGCGTCAATCACCACGGCACCGCGGCCGGTCTCGGCCAGGGCGGAGGCGGCGACCGCGGCGCCGGTCCCTCGGGCGGAGCGCTCGCGGATGTGGACCAGTCGGCTGCCTGCCCGCAGTGCCCGCGCCAGTCGCTCGGCGGTCGGGGCACGGTATGGCCGGACCTCGTCCAGGACCGGCTCCAACAGCGGATCCGATCGATCGTCACCGAGCAGATGCGCCACCACCCGGTCGGGAACCCGCAGGCTCCGGGTGAGGAAAGGACGGTCGACGTCCTCGATCATGATCAACCGCTGGGCACTCAGCGGTGCACCACCATCCAGCCGGGACCTGTCCGCCGCCGACCAAGCGGATCGACCGGCCAACTGCAGTGCCAGCCCGACCGTGGCCCGCCGTCTGGTGACGTCGTCGTTGAGATAGCCGTACAGGCGTTCGAACCTCGAGTCGAGGTCCGGCAGCATGGCGATGATCATCAGCTCCACGTCGAGCGCGTCGAGTCCTCCGTCCCTCGCCAATTGCCGCAGTCTGATCATCCCGCCCGCTGCCGCGGCGCGGTCTGCTGCGGCCTCGATGTCTGCACGGAGAACTTGCTCGGGCGGCTGCTCGGGATCCTGTTCGCGAGGCCGGGCAGGAGGCTCGGGGGGAACTTGGGCGAGATGCTGAGGCGGCTGCAACAGCCGATCGACCAGTTCGTCACTGACATACAGCCCGCGGAACGGATCGTCAGGATTCGGGTCGCCGGCCCGCCGGAGTCGGATCAGGGCGCGGACCCGATCCTCGATCAGACCGGCCAGGTCCAGCAGGTAACGCAGCCCGTCCGGGTCGCTGCTCACGGTTTCCGCCTGCCACGGCGACGCCGCATCGACACCCGCGCGGTGTCCCTCGGTGGTTCAGATCGTGGCCGGCTGCCGCCATATGACTCCTGCGCCGGCCAACCGTTCCGGCCCGCGATGTTGATCCGGGCGGGCTCCTGCACCGGAGCTCCGGCGGCCCAGTGCTGGCCGGTGTCGACCGGTGCGCTGACGACCACGTCGATCGATGGTCTGAGTTCCCCGCCCAGGGCCGACCAGACGTCGGCGAAGGCCCGGTCCTCCGGCGGCGGCAGCGCGACGGTGACCGGAACCGGAAGTTGCAGCGCCGCCAGTTCGCCGCCGAGCAACTCCTGCGGCAGTGCGTCGTAGCGAAGGAAGCAGCTGAGCAGCTCAGACAACAGCCGATGCTCGTCCTCGGGGCGTTGTGTCCAGGCAGTGATCAGGTATGACAGCTTGAAATGCCGAGGCGGTAGGTGCCGGGCGATCACCCGGGATGCCTCGGAACTGTCCGGATCGCCGTACTCGTTGAGCAATCCGCGTTCCCGACGCCGCATGTCCTCGCGGATGTCGTAGAGATAGATGTCGATCGTCGGTGAGTTGCGGCGGCCGGACCACTCCCGGGTCGGGGCGTCGAACACCACCTCGACCTCGTCATTGGCGATCGCGCGCTGCTCGACCAGTGCCCGCATCGCGGCATCCACCTCGTGGATCACGGGTCGAGCCTGCCCGATGCCCGGCGGGCCGATAAGTGGTCGCCGACCAGCAGGTCGGGCAACTCGTTGTGCCCCGAAGGGCAACCGGCTCTGCGGCCCGGATTGCCCTCCGGCCACCTGACGGGCAGGTGTGCCGCAACCTAGTTTGATGGAATGGCCGACCCGTCTGTGACCCTCGAACCGACGCGGGTCACCGTCGACCCTGGCGGGCTGGCCCGGATCACCGTGACGGTGACGAACTCCGGGACCATCGTCGAGGGGTACCGGATCGAGGTGCTCGGCGAGGCGGCGGCCTGGAGCGAGGTCACTCCGTCCGAGGTCTCGGTCTATCCACAACAGTCCGAGACTGCGGTGATCGTCTTCTCACCGCCTGCCGGTTCGGCTGTGTCGGGTGGCTCGCTCGCCTTCGGCGTACGCGCCCGGTCGACCGTCGATCCGGATGCCGCCACAGTCGCCGAGGGCGATCTTGATGTCGGTCAGGTGATCGGTCTGCAGGCCAAGATCACCCCGGCGACCTCGGCCGGCCGGTGGCGCGGTTATCACAACGTCTGGTTCACCAACTGGGGGAACTCCACCGCTCGGTTGAAGGTCACCGCGACCGACCCCGACGAGGCACTCGGCTTCCTGATCAAGCCGCCCGTGGTCGATGTACCCCTCGGCGGGTCTGCGAAGGCCAGGATCACCGTCCGCGCCCGCAAGCCCTTCCTGCGGGGCAACCCGGTACGACTACCGTTCCAGGTCGTCGGTGAACGCGAGGACGCCGGCCCGCCGACCGGGCCGGTACAGCCGTACGCCGACCCCGGTCGGCCGGTGGTCGAGGCCGCGTTGAACCAGAAGCCGATCCTGACCAGGACCGTTGTGATCATCGGCGCCCTGGTACTGGCCGCCGCAGCAGCCGGCATCGTGTTCCTGGCCACCCGCAAGGATGCCCACGCGGAGTTGCCGAACTCCGTGCCACCACGGCCGGAGCTCACCGCCACCGCGTCGGGACCGGATACCGTCCAGCTGAGCTGGAAGAAGATCGATCAGATCCAGGGATACACGCTGTTCACCGTCGATCCACAGACCAAACGAACCTCCGCATCGCAGACGATCAGCCCTGATCTCGACCAGTTCCAGGTGAGCGGCCTGAAGCCTGAGACCCGGCATTGCTATCAGTTGCAGGCGGTCCGACCGAGGCTGTTGAGCGTCCGATCCGATCTTGCCTGTGCGAAGACCGCCGCCGCGTCCGCGACGGCGTCTCCATCGGTCTCAGGTGCGCCGTCGCCACCCGCCTCATCGGCGCCAGCCGCCACATCGACCCCGACCTCCGCCGCGAGTGCCGGATCCGGTTCATCGAGAAGCGGTACGTCCCCCTCGACCGGGCAGAGCCAGTCGGCCTCGGCGGGATCTTCGGCCGCGCCACCGACGGGTTCCTGGATCGCCGCCGCACGGTTCTCGATGGCGCAGGGCGACATCGACAGTGTGATCACCGTGCTGGCACAGAACGGGGTGACTGCGACCTGGCTCGACGGCAGCCGGTACCCGCAGATGATCATCGACGGTGGAGGGGCGTTCCAGTGGCCGGGACCGATCGCGTACGTCGGCCCGTTCGGCAGTCCGGCCGAGGCAGCCGAGGCCTGCACCAAGATCGACCCGCTGCTGACTGGTCAGCCTCCGGTCGATCAGACCTGCCAGGTTCTCCAGCCGGGTCAACAACAATGACCGGATGGATCACCGCGTCACCGGGGCCGGGCCAGCAGCGTGATCTCCCGGATGCTGAGCCGCTGTTGCCCGTCCGCGGCGGCGGGATAGGCGGTGTTCAGGCTGATCCTGATCACCGAGACCGGTTGTCGGCTGTCGAACTCCAGCCGCTGGCGGTCACCGGAGTCGGCGAGTCGGAACCCCTGACAGCCACCGGCCCCGATCGGAGTGATCCCGACGCTCCGCGGCCGGAACTGCAGCGGGCGCTGCGGCTGGTCCGGTCCCAGTCCCGGGTAGACGTCGACAGCACGGATCCTGACGGGTTGGGGCAGGGTCAGTTCGATCGTCGGCGTTGTGGGGCCGCCCGCACACTGCGGGGCCGGATCGGACCCCGTCCACCGGACCTGCCAGTCTGCGGTTGTGCCGTCGACCAGCGCGGCGGCATCGCGAGGTGTGCCGGCGTCACGGCCGGCGGTCAGGGCGGTCGCCTGAACACCGGCGACGTTGACGACCGATCCCTTCACGTCGTACCAGCGGGCCTTGACCCAGCCGACCGGGTCTGCCCCGACGGTCACGGCGCCGGCGAGGAGCACCGCCACGGCGAGTGGGATCAACCCGATCCGTCGCCAGCGATAGATCGCCGGCAGGCTGTCTCGGAAGGCACGCCGGTCGGCCCGCTCCCGACGACGGCTATCCGCCCGGCTCTCGGCTGTCCCCGTCTGCAGCTGCCGGGTCTGCCCGAGTTGCCGTCCGCACTTGGCACAGAATCTCCGGCCCGGATCGTTGATCCGTCCGCAGTCGGGGCAGACCGGACCGGTCGGCGTGTCCGGCAGGACCGCGGTCGTCTTCTGGTCGTTGTCGGTCGATGCCGTCACCGGTGCTGCCGTCGCCGGTCCCGTCGATGGAGGTGCCCCGGCAGTGCTCGCACCGCTTGTCGAGGTGATCGACTGTGGGATCGTCGGGGTGCTCGCCGGTGTGCTCGCCGGACTGATTGGCTGGCTGTTCGCTGCCTGCGGGACGGCCGTGGTGTTCCCGGCGTCCTGGTCCCAGGCAAGAAAGGCCCCGCATTCGGTGCAGAACTCCCCCGCCGAGCGATTCAACGTTCCGCAGGACTCGCAGATCACGTCCAACACACACCCCCTCGGCCGGCGGAGTGATCGTATGACTCGATGCACTCATTGTGGGGCGGAGAACCCCTCGGCGACAGAGTTCTGCAATTCCTGCAACACATTCCTGGGTTGGAACGACGCCGAGGCTCCGACCGCTGAACCGGTCGCCACGACGATAGCCGCGCTGGAGGTCACCGCGCGACTGGCTGCCGAGGAGGGTCGAGATGATCTTGAACAGCATCTGCGGGCGACCAGGGAACAGCTGGACCAGGTGCCGATCCCGGTCGTCGTGGCCGGGGAATTCAAACGTGGCAAGAGCACGCTGGTCAACGCGCTCCTCCAGCGCGCGGTCTGCCCGGTGGACGCCGACCTCGTCACCGCGGTGCCGACCACCGTGCGTTGGGCAAAGACACCGCGACTGACCGCCTACAGTCGATCATCCGATGGTGAGGAACTCGTCGAACGATCGGCGCCGTTGGAGGAGCTCGAGCTGCTGGTCACCGAGCCGGCCGATCCCAGCGATCCGGGCCGGGAACGGTTCGTCGAGGTGGGACTGCCGCATCGGATGTTGCGTACCGGTCTGCGTCTGATCGACAGTCCGGGCGTCGGCGGACTCGATTCCGCGCACGGCTTCCTCACCCTCGGCACACTTCGGCACGCCCGCGGGGTGCTTTTCGTCACCGATGCGGCCCAGGAACTGACGGCACCCGAACTGGACTTCCTCAAGACGGCGGTCAGCCGCTGTCCTCGGACGGCTTTGGTGATCACCAAGACGGACCTGTACCGGGAGTGGCGTCGGATCGCCGATCTTGATCGCGGCCACCTCGAACGAGCCGGCCTCGACCTGCCGGTGATCACCGTGTCGTCGTTCCTTCGGCTGCGAGCGGCCAGAGATCCAGCCTTGAACGCCGAATCCGGGTTTGCCGATCTTGTCAGGTTCCTGGCACGTGATGTGGTCGCCGCGTGCCGGGCCGAGTCGGCGCGCGCGGCGGCGGGTGAGTTGGACTTCGTCACCGAAAACCTGGCCGGTCAGTCGCGGGCAGAGCTCGCGGTGCTGTCCGAGCCCGCGGCTGCGGACCAAGCGGTCGAGCGGCTCGACCAGGCTCGGGAGCGGGCCACCCGGTTGGTATCGCCCACTGCGACCTGGCAGCAGATGCTGTCCGACGGCATCGCCGATCTGGTTGCCGACGTCGAACACGACCTCACCCAGCGGCTGCGGACGGTGCTGCAGAGCGCCGACGAACTGATCGGCCGGACCGATCCGCTGCAGACCTGGACCGACACCGAGGTCTGGCTGCGGCGCCAGGTGGCGATGGCGGCGGTCGCCAACCGAGACCTGCTCAGCGAACGAGCCCGGCAACTGGCCCAGGACGTGGCAGAACAGTTCGACCTCCAGGCCGGGGATGTCGATCTACGACTGGGCGACCCCGGCACAAGTCTCGACGAGATCAGTCTGGCGCCGGCCGAATCGCTGAAGCAGCCCGGCGGCAGATTGGCGCCGTTGATGATGGCGGCCCGCAGCAGCTTCTACCTACCGATGATGGCCGGCGGTGTCGCGGCAGCGGTGCTGGAAGTCGGCCCGATCGTCCATCTGTCCATCGCCGGACTGTCCGCGGCACTCGGCGCCGGCATCGGTCGCAAGATCATTTCCGATGAGCGCACCCGGCAGCGCACCTATCGCAGGCAGCAGGCAGTGGCAGCGGTCCGCAAATTCGTCGACGAGGTCGCATTCGTTCTCAACAAGCTGACCCGGGACGGTCTGCGCACAACCCAGCGGGCACTACGGGACAATTTCAGCGAACGGGCCCTGCTGATGCAGCGGTCGGCGACCGAGGCACTGCAGCGCGCGCAACAGGCCCAGCAGCTCGATCCCGGGCGCAGGGAAAGCCGCACCCAGGAGTTGATCGAACGGGAACGGATGGTGCAGAGCGTACGGGAGACCGTTCTGGCCCTGGCAGGCGATCATGCCTGATCCGACGACCGTCGATACGCCGGGAACCGGCCTGGTCATCCAGGTCGACCGCCTCCTGGCCCGGGCCGCCGACTCGGCGGCGTCCGCCGAATTCGCCGATCGACTCGGCGCAGCCAGGAACCGGCTCGGCGGACCCCTGCGGATCGCCATTGCCGGCAAGGTGAAGGCCGGCAAATCGACACTGCTGAACGCGCTGCTCGGCGAGGAACTCGCACCGACCGACGCCGGCGAGTGCACCAAGATCGTCACCTGGTACCGAAACGGGCTGCAAGCGGGCGTGATCGCCTATCCGATCACCGGCGGTCCCGAACGCCGCCCGTGGTCCAGGGACGAGGGTGCTCTGGAGATTGATCTCGGTGGATTCGCGGCTGCCGATGTTGATCATCTCGAGGTGAGCTGGCCGACCAGTCGTCTGGACCAGCTGACGATCATCGACACCCCGGGCATCGCATCGATCTCGGCCGAGGTGTCCGAGCGCACCCATCGGGTGATGGCCGCCGACGACAACCGAGTCCCGGTCGCCGATGCGGTGGTCTATCTGATGCGGCACACCCATGCCAGTGACATCCGATTCCTCGAAGCGTTCCACGACGACGAACTGATCCACGGGACGGTGATGAACTCCATCGGGGTGCTGTCCCGGGCCGACGAGATCGGCGCCTGCCGGTTGGACGCGATGGAGGTCGCCGGCCGCATCGCCCGTCGCTATCGGTACGAACCCAGGCTGCGACGGCTGTGCCCGATCGTCGTCGCGGTGGACGGTCTGCTGGCCAACGCCGCCGTCACCTTCCGTCAGGCGGAATACCAGATGCTTGCCCGGCTGGCCGCCGCGCCGCCGGAGGTGACCGCCGAACTGCTGCTCACCGCGGACCGGTTCGCGACCCGGCTGGCGACCGAGATCACCGAGCTGGAACGGGAACATCTTCTGGACCGGATGGGCTTGTTCGGCGTCCGGTTGTCGGTGGAACTGATCCGCACCGGGACCGTCGGAAGTTCGCAGGAGCTCGCCGCGGCGCTGGTCAAACGCAGCGGGCTGGCCCGGTTCAGTGACGTGCTGGCCCGGCAGTTCACCGCACGCAGCCGAGTCCTCAAGGCGCGGTCGGCGCTGGCGGTGCTCACCGACGTGCTGCGCCGGGGCGGCTGCACCGATGCCGCCGAACTCCGCGCGGCGGTCGAGGAACTGGCGGCCGGCACCCACGAGTTCGAGGAGATACGCATGCTCGGCACGCTCCGTGCCGGCACGCTCGATCTCAGACCCGAGCTCGCGACAGCACTCGACCGGCTGTTGGGCGGCAGCGGTCACGACCCGTGGTCGCGCCTGGGACTCGACCGGGACGCGGACCCGGACGCCGTACGGCAGGCCGCCCTGACCGAACTGGCCCGGTGGCGACGTACCGCCGAACATCCGCTGTCCAGTCGCGCCGTGCAGCAGGCAGCGCGAACCGCGTCACGCACCCTCGAGGGGCTGGTCAACCGTGCCGACCAGTGAACCGATCGGATCAGATCAGCCCTTCGCGGACCGCGTACGCCACCGCATGCGAACGGTTGCGCAGCTGGAGCCGCGTGGTCAGGTCGTGCAACACGTTCTTGACCGTCCGCTCGCTGTAGGACAGCTCTCGGGCGATCTCGGAGGTGTCGTGGCCGTCGGCCACCATCCGCAGCACCTCGGTCTCCCGTGGCGTCAGCCCGGTGAAGGTCAACCCACGCGGTGCCAGCACCTGCCGTTGCAGCCGGCCCACCTGCTCCAACAGGCGTCCCAGCAGATCGGCCGGAATCTCACCCTCGCCCTGGGACACCCTGATGATGGTGCGGACCAGCAGCTCCGCGGTGGCGTCGCAGCGCCGCAACAGCCCGCCGACACCGGCTTCGGCTGCGGCGACCAGGGCGGCGTCGTCGACATCGGACGCGATCAGCACCAGCCGGACCAGCCCGCTGCGACGCAGCGCATGCAGTCCCCGGACGGTCTGATCATCGATCTGGTCGGTCACCATCACCCCGACCGTCGCATTGGTTCGTTCGGTCTCGGCCACGACCCGCACCTCGGGGCGCATCCGCAACTGGGCGATCACACCCGCCTGAGAGATCGGATCCTTGCCCTGGACGTACACACCGACTGCCCCCGTCATCGCTTCTTCCTTCCCCGATGGACACCCGACAGGACCAGCTTCCGCGCGTCGCTCACAGCCTGATCAACGGTCGCTCAACAAATCCTCAACGCGGTTCGGTACTGCGGCACCGCTCACTGCCGGACCAGCCGGCCGCCGATGAAGCCGGCGATGCAGCCCAGGATGATCAGGAACGCACCGGCGCCGGGCACCGGGCTGTTCCCGGCGACCGCGAAGGTGACCAGGGTGCCGACGACAACCATCACGCCGAGCACGGCCATCCGGCGACTCAGCCCGCCCTTGGCGGTGACGAGTCCGATCATCACCAGGATGCCGAGAGCGATGATCACGTGCCCGACCGTGATCCAGGCGGCACCGCCCAGATCGACGCTGCCGCCGAAGATTCCGGCGAACCTGTCGGCTGTCAGATCCCAGGCGCGGGTGGACTCCGCGGCCCGCAGCGGCAGGTAGGTTCCCAGGATCATCGCCAGACCACCGAGCAGGGTGAAGAGGATGCGCAGCAGCGGACGCCGATCGGCCGCTGCCTGGATGACACTGCCGCCGGACCGGACCTCCGATCGACCATCGGAGGCGATCACGTCGAACGGCAACGTCGACTCCCGGCCGTTCTGCGGACCAGGCGCCCGGATCGAGACCCGGGTCGCAGCCGTCTGACCGGCCGGAACCAGGAGCGTCGCGGGCGAGAAGGAGAAGTGCAGGGCGTTGCGCGGGTCGTCGCCGTACAGCGCGACGTTCGCAGGCTGCGTACCGGCCCGGTTGTCCAGGACGGCGGTCAACCAGCCTCGGCGCCGATGGCCAAGATTCAGGACGCTGGGGTCGAGGCTGATGGTCAACGTGTCGATCGCCGCCCGCGAACTGAACTGCACCAGGGACGCGGCGGCCTGGACCGTTGTCCGTCCGTCGCCGGCGGTCACGCTGAACGGCCGGGTGACCTCCTGCCCGGCGGCCGGACGCGGTGCGTCCAGCCGAAGATCAACTGCCAGGACGCGTCCCGGCGCGACATCGACCACCGGTGGTGAGAAGGTGAACGAGAGCGCTTGTTCGGGGTCGGTGGCACCCAGCCACAGACGGACTCCGGACCGACCCTTCCGGTTGTCCAGGACCACCCGGGCCTCGGCGGAATCCAGGTCGTTGAGCCGGATCAGGCTCGGCACCACCTCGACGGCCACCGGCGGGTCGGCGGCACTTGCCGACTGCTGGAAGGTCAGCTGGGTCTCGGCGCGCTGGTCCCCCTCGGTGGCGACCACGGTCACTGCCCGGCTGACTTCCTGGCCGGGATCCGGGACGGCTGCCGACATCACCAACTCAACGGCGGCCGACGCCCCTGGTCCGACGAACAGCACCTCGGGCTGGAACCCGAGGCGGACCGCCAGCTCGGGATCCGTGCCGGAGAAGGCAAGGGTGACCGGCCGGTTGCTGCGGGCGTTGTCCGCGATGATCAAGCACTTCGCACTGTTCTGATCGCGGACCCGGACCAGTTGCGGTTCGGCCCGCAACAGTACCGGTGCCTGCACGACAGGCACGGTGATCTCCAGTGGGAGCTCGACCGCTGCGCTGTCCTGGACCATCGATCGGACCTGGAGCGAGGCGCGCACTTGTTGGGCGCGGACCAGTGACGCCGAAGTGATCCGTACGTGCACCGACAGCGACTCGCTGGTTCCGGGCAGCAACTGCAGCTGCCCGGACTCCACGGTCAGCCACTGCGGGGCGCCCGGCGTCGCCACCCGATAGCCGTCGACGATGTTGGACGTGTTGGTGATCTCGATGGTGATCGACACCGGCTCGCCGGTGGCCGGCACGGTGACTGCCTGGGTGGTCGCGGTGGCACGGAATCCGGGGTCGGCGGTGTTGGTCGGCGCGGATTGTTGCGGATCGGGCTGGGGACGGAGCCGTACCTGCGTGGCCTCAGTGTCCTGCTCGACACCCTGCTCGACACTCCGCTCGGCACTCTGCTCGGCACCGTCCTGCTCGACTGTGGGAACCTTCGGCTCGGCCACCGGCGGCGCACCGACCGGCCGGGTCGCCGGACCGGCTGCAGCGGTACTCCCCGCATCCCACTGGAGATAGGCGTGACAGTTGGTGCAGAACGTCGCGCTGCTGTCGTTCTGTTCTCCGCATTCGCCACAGACGACTGTGCCCATGCCCCCGGCCTTCCGCGGCGCAACTTCCAGACGTGGGGTGTCCGCGCAACTGTGCGCCTTGGCGGAATTGTCCCAGATCAGCGGTCGAGTTGGGCCAGGTTTGCCCGGGGAAATCCCGACCGGTTTCCGCCCGGGCGGGCACCGCCCTGTCAGTGGCGCAGCCGCGGGTCGTGGGCAGCATCGGCATACATCGGCGGGCAACCGTGATCAACTGCCTCGGGACGGAGTTCGTAGTGCCACGGTTCGTTGCGATAGATCTGGCACAGCCCGTACGCCGCCTCGTGCTTCGACAGCCACCTGGTCGCGTCGGAACGGCCGACGTCGACGGCCGCCCCCGACACGTGAGCAGATCGGTCGGGCGTCGCCACCCATCGCGCCGCCTCGTCTGCCGAACCGTAGGTCGCGATGGCCTGCTGCAGCAGGTGTTCCTGGTAGGCGGGTGATCTCCAGGCACTGTTGATCCCGACGATGATCCCCTCCCGCGAAGCATTGGTCGCGGCCCGCCGCAATGCGGCCAACAGATCGGGCTGAAGGTTGGTCACGGCCGGTATGTCGTCGAACACGGTCGCGCCGTCGGGAACCTCACCGTCGGCCGGGCCCAGCGACCCGGAATGGTTCCGGAACGTCTGCACCGGGGACGAGGTGTCGACGTGGCCCAGCGAGTGATAGCCGAAGAATCCCACCAGTGCGGCGCCGAGGATGAACGGCGCGGCACGGATGATCGCTCGTTTGCTCATACCGGCAGTGAACCCATCGTGACGTTGCCGTTGCGTATGCGGATTTCGATACACGGGCCATATGTCCCGGCCCGTAGCATCGACACCGTTATGCGCGTACTGATCGTCGAGGACCAGCTCTATCTGGCCGAGGCCATCCGGGACGGGTTGCGCCGGGAGGCGATCGCGGCCGACATCGCCGGTGACGGTGACACGGCGCAGGAACTGTTGACCGTCAATGCTTACGACATCGCCGTTCTCGACCGCGACATCCCGGGACCGTCCGGAGACGAGATCGCCAAGCAGGTGGTGGCGTCCGGCAGCGGCATGCCGATCCTGATGCTCACCGCGGCCGATCGCCTCGACGACAAGGCATCCGGCTTCGAACTCGGCGCCGACGACTACCTGACCAAGCCCTTCGAGCTCAGGGAACTCGTGCTCCGGCTCAGGGCACTCGACCGCCGGCGGGCCCACAACCGGCCGCCGGTACGCGAGATCGCCGGATTACGACTCGACCCGTTCCGCCGGGAGGTCTACCGTGACGGCCGGTATGTCGGCCTGACCCGCAAGCAGTTCGCCGTACTCGAGGTCCTGGTCGCCGCCGAGGGTGGCGTGGTGAGTGCGGAGGAGCTTCTGGAACGGGCCTGGGACGAGAATGCCGATCCCTTCACCAACGCCGTACGCATCACGGTCTCAGCCTTGCGGAAGCGGCTCGGCGAGCCCTGGGTCATCCTCACCGTGCCCGGTGTGGGGTATTGCGTCGACACCGGTGATTCCGGAGTTGATCATGGTCTCGATCCGGGTGGTGATCATGGAAGCGCGGATGGCTAGGAAACCCGGGCCGAGTGTCCGGCTCAAGCTCACCTTCAGTTACGCGGGTTTCCTGATGCTGGCGGGTGCCCTGTTGCTTTCCGTGGTGGTGGTCTTCCTGCTGCGCTACGTTCCGGACCGGGTTCCGATGCTCGGCCTGCCCGGCGACTTCCGGCCGTCCAGGAACTATCCCAGTCGGCCCGACCTGTGGCGGGCTTTCGCCCCGCGGGCGGCCGAGGCGATGGGGTTCCTGCTGGTCTTCGGACTGGTCGGAGGATGGATCCTCTCCGGCCGGATGCTGGCCCCACTGAACCAGATCACCCGAGCCACCCGGCTGGCCGGCGACGGCTCGCTGTCCCATCGGATCGCCCTGGAGGGCCGCACGGACGAGTTCCGCGAACTGGCCGACGCGTTCGACACGATGCTCCGACGGCTCGAGGCGCAGGTCGCCGAACAGCGCCGGTTCGCAGCCAACGCCTCGCACGAGCTGCGCACGCCGTTGGCGGTGACACAGACGCTGCTCGAGGTGGCCAAGGGCGATCCGGATCGGGGCGACGACGAACTCCTCGAGCGCCTGCAACACGTCAACACCCGGGCGATCGATCTCACCGAGGCTCTGCTGCTGCTCACCCGTACGGATCAACGTGCGTTCGCCAAGCAATCGGTCGATCTGTCCTTGGTTGCGGAGGAAGCCACCGAAACACTGCTGCCGCTGGCTGAACGGCACGGCGTGACGATCGAGACCGGCGGGGAGGTCTCCGCCTTGGTCGGCTCTCACGCCCTGCTGCTGCAGATGACGACGAATCTGCTGCACAACGCGATCGTCCACAACCTGCCCGAGAAGGGCGCGGTGACGGTGACCACCCGACCCGGACGCGAGACTGTTGAGCTGACGGTGGAGAACACCGGCGAGCCGCTCACCCCGCAACTGGTGTCAACACTGGTCGAGCCGTTCCAGCGCGGCACAGCCCGGATCAGCAGCGATCATGCCGGTGTCGGCCTCGGGCTGGCGATCGTCAGCAGCATCGTCGCCGCCCATGACGGAACGCTCACGCTGGCGCCACGAGAGGCCGGTGGCCTGAGGGTCACCGTGCGCCTGCCGACCACCTGACCGTTTGTCAGTGGCGGCCGCGTCTCTCGGTCTCGATGTGCGGCGTGGGTACGGCGGTACGGCAATCGACACTGATCTTGATCTCGATCCGGTCGCTCTCGAACTCCAGCCCGGCCGACAGCGCCGGACCACGGCGGATGTCGTCGGCTTCGAATCCTTGGGCCGGGCTCCAGGAGAGCAGCTCGGCCTTACCGGCTACACACCGCGCCACCACGGTTCCCCCCTTGCTACCGAGAACCCGGCTCGTCCCGGCCGGGACCGCGGGAGACCCGGTCGTCGACGGACCGGCGGTCGCTGACCCCGCCGTGGAGTCGGCAGTGGGCGACGGGACCACCGCGCCTGCCGTGGACAGAGCCCGGCTGACCTCGCCGGCACTGAGCGGCCGCGCGGTCGTGCCCGCGATACCGGAACCGATCGCGCTGACGGCGAGTACGCCGATCATCGTCGCGGCCGCCGTCGCCGCGAGCCACCCGGCGATGGTGAGCAGCGACCGCGAGCTCGAGGTCAGCTTTCGGTTCACGGTAGGCACGCCTGAACTGTGCCACCGGCGACGTTAACACTGCGCTAAAGCGGCGATATCGATATCGAAGATCGCGTGGGAATCCTCCGATAGTCGGCTACGGTCCGGGCATGGCGCACGTGTTGTTGGTCGAGGACGACGCGACCATCCGGACGGCTCTCATCCGTGGGCTCACCGATCGCGGCCATGCGGTGGGCTCGGCTGCCACCGCAATGAGCGGGCTGGAACAGGCGACGACCAACCGACCCGATCTCGTCGTGCTCGATCTCGGGCTGCCGGACGTCGACGGCGCGGAGATGCTGCGGATGTTGCGGGCGGTCAGCGCCGTCCCGGTGATCGTGGCGACCGCAAGGGACACCGAGGCCGACATCGTGGCGCTGCTGGACCAGGGCGCCGACGACTACGTCAGCAAGCCGTTCAGCGCCGCGCAGCTGGATGCCCGGATCCGAGCGGTGTTGCGCCGCGCGACCGAGGACAGCACTGACGAAACCGTCGTTGTCGGCGGTCTGCGCGTCGATCAACGGGCGCGGGAGGCGTCCCTCGACGGCGTGGCCCTCGACCTGACGCCGCGTGAATTCGATCTGCTGCACTATCTGGCGGTCCGGGCAGGAACCGTGGTCAGCAAGCGGGACCTGTTGGTCGACGTGTGGCAGGTACCTTACGGTGGCGCGGACAAGACGGTCGATGTCCATCTCGCCTGGCTACGGCGCAAACTCGGCGAGACCGCGGCGACCGCCCGCTACCTCCACACGGTTCGCGGTGTCGGCGTGAAACTGACAGCTCCGCTGGACTGACCGGAACGAAAGGCTCCCACTGTGCGTCGACGCCTGGCGTTGCTGGTCGCGGCCACCACGTCGCTGGTGCTGATCGCCTTCCTGGTGCCGCTCGCCCTGCTCATCAAGACGGTGGCCGCGGATCGGGCGGTGAACGCAGCAACCCTGCAGGCACAGTCGCTGGTCTCGATCGTGGCGACCAGTCCCCGATCCACGGTCTCGCTCACCGTCGACCAGGTGAATGCGTCCGGATCTGCCCGGGTCACCGTCTTCTTCGACGACGGCCGGCAGCTCGGCCGACCGATGACACGTAGCGCCGCGGTCGAGCTGGCGATGCGCGGGCGCAGTCTCAGTGTGGAGGAGCCGGGCGGACGTCAGGTACTTGTCTACGTACAGACAGTGGCCGGAGCGCCGGCAGTGATCGCAACCTTTGTCGACGACGCCGAGTTGCGCCAGGGCGTTGGCAGGGCGTGGCTCATGTTGGGGCTGCTCGGCGTGTTGCTGATGGCTGCCGGCATCGTCGTGGCGGACCGCCTGGCACGCAGCATGGTGCGGCCGATCACCGAGGTGTCGGCGGTCTCGCTCCGGCTGGCGCGGGGCGATCTGGACGCCCGGGCATCACGGTCCGGTCCGCCGGAGATCCAGGATGTTGCTGCCGCCCTGAATCATCTGGCCGGACGGATCCGGGACCTGATGCGGGAGGAGCGGGAGGCTGCGGCGGACCTGTCCCATCGGCTCCGTACACCACTGACAGTGCTCAGGCTGGACACCGAGGCGTTGCCCGACGGCGAGGATTCCGAGCGCATCAGAGCCGACGTCGACAACCTGGAACGCGCCGTGTCCCAGCTGATCGCCGACTCCCGCCGACCGACCGGCAACGGTGCGATCGAATCCGATGCGGCTCAGGTGGTCCATGATCGACTCGACTTCTGGTCGGCCCTCGCCGAGGACACCGGCCGAGAGGTCCGGGCCGAGATCGACAGCGGTCCGGTACCGGTCGCTGTCGCCGCCGACACCTTGGCCGCCGCCGTCGATGCCCTGTTGGGCAACGTCTTCGCGCACACACCAGACGGCACCGCCTTCGCCGTAACGCTGCACGCCGGAGCCGATGGTGGAGTCCGGCTGATGGTGTTCGATGACGGCCCGGGGTTCGGCCAGGGAGCCGGCAGTGCGATCACCCGCGGGGCGAGCGGTCGAGGCTCCACCGGGCTCGGCCTGGACATCGCCCGCCGGGCTGCACGGGCCGGCGGCGGCGACCTGGCGGTCGAGTCGGCGCCGGACGGAGGGGCCCGGGTCACGCTCACATTCGCCACCCGCGAGCTCGTCGCCGATGCCGAGCAGCCGCAAACCTAGCCAGGCCATAGTTGGCAGCGGGCCGGACGCTATTAGCCAGGCGTTAGCCATCCAGCAGCGCGCTGTTAGGCGCCCAGCTGTGAGTCTTTCTCCTACCAGCCAACACAATCACTCCAAAGGAGAAGGCCATGCAGAAGCCTGTCCGGATCGCCGTGATCAGCGGCGCAGCGACCCTCGCCCTGCTCGGTGGATCAACCGTCGCGGCACTGGCCGCCCCCAACCAACCCACCGACACCGGTGCGACCAAGATCAGCAAGAGCCGCGCGGTCACCATCGCCAAGCATCGCATTCCCGGCGCGAGGGTGACCGAGGTCGAGGTCGAACGAGAGCACGGCCGCACGTTCTTCGAGGTCGAACTGGTCAAGCATCACAAGGAGTACGAGGTCTTGATCAACGCCAGGACCGGCAAGGTGGTCAGCGCTCACCGGGACCGGGACGACGACGGACACCATGGGCGGCACCGTCACCATGAACATGGCGATGATCACAAGCATGATCGAGGCCAGGATCGGGGACACGACCGCCACGACGATCACGGAGACGATGACTGAACGGTCAGCTCACTGAGCGCCTGAGCGATCACCCGAGCGATCGACTCAGACCCCCGGACAGGGGCCGGATGGTGGCAACAGCCATCACCGGCCCTTCGTTTGACGCAGTCGACGCCGGCCGCTCCTGGTCGGCGTACCGGCGCGTGGCGACGGTCGGCGGCGTGGACCCATGCCGTGCTGGCACCGCAACCCGCCCGCACTCGACTTTCCTTTATGGAGTTACCACTCCAAGTTACGAAAGGACAGATCCAGCACGGTCAGCCGGTCAACTGGGCTCGGGGGATCGGCCCGACGGCACCGGACCTTGTGACAACTCACGAGCCCAGTTACATTCCGAGATACGGATCTGGCGATTCGCATATTGGATTCAAGAAATGACCCATCTCGGAAGGCAGCAGACATGACGACCGTCGCCCCGTGGTACCGAACCACCCTGCGCTGGGCCCAGACGAATCTCACCGAGATCGATCCCGAGCGCTACGACGACGCGTGGTGGCGGAAACACTGGCGCGAGACCTCGGTACAGGGCGCGATCATCAACGCCGGCGGCATCGTGGCGTACTACCCGTCGAAGTTCGAGCTGCACCACCGTGCCGAGAGACTGGGCGATCGTGACCTGTACGGTCAGATTGTGGCGTCGGCCCGCGACGAGGGGCTGACCGTCGTGGCCCGGATGGATTCGAACCGGGTTGCCGAGGACTTCTTCCGGGCCCATCCCGACTGGGTCTGCCGGAACATCGACGGTGAACCGATCACCGCTGCCGACAAATGGGTGACCTGCATCAACTCCCCGTACTACAGCGACTACCTGCCCCAGGTGATCACCGAGATCATCGATCGCAGCCATCCGGACGGGTTCGCCGATAACAGCTGGGCCGGTCTGCCTCGCACGTCGATCTGCTATTGCAGGCACTGCACCGACCAGTTCGGGCGTGTCACCGGCTTCGATCTTCCGCGTGATCACGACTGGGACTCCGAGGACTACCGGGCATGGGTAGCCTGGAACTACCAGCGCCGCACCGATCTCTGGGATCTCAACAACCGAGTCACCACCCAGGCCGGAGGCTCGGACTGCCTCTGGTTCGGAATGCTCAGCGGCGATGTCCTGAACAACTCGCGGCGATTCATCAATCTGCGACAGATTCTTGCCCGGTCAGAGTTGATCATGCTCGATCACCAGCACCGGAACCCGGTGGACGGATTCGAGCAGAACACCGAAGCCGGCAAGCGGCTGCACGAGCTGCTCGGCTGGGACAAGCTGATCCCGGAGAGCACACCGCAATATCAGCTCGGGGTTCCGGCGTTCCGGGTCGCCGCGATGCCGGTCGCCGAGGTACGGCTCTGGGCCACCGCAGGATTCGCCGGCGGAATCCAGCCCTGGTGGCACCACATCGGTTCCCGCCACGACGACCGCCGCCAATACCGGACCGCAGCACCGCTCTTCGGTTGGCATCGGGACAACTCCGACATCCTGGTCGACCGCACTCCGATCGCCGACGTCGGCATCGTCTGGTCCCAGGAGAACCATGATCTTGCCGGCCGCAAGAACCCGGCCGAACGCACGCTCGACCCCTACCGCGGTGTGGTCCGCGCCCTGAACACCGCAGGCATCGGCTATCTGCCGCTGCACGCTGATGATCTTGATTCGGCGCGCAACCGGTTCAGCGTGATCGTGCTCCCGAACATCGCCGTTCTGACCGATGATCAGCTGACCGCCATCAGGTCGTTCGCCGACCGAGGCGGTTCGGTGATCATCACCGGCGAGGCGGGCGTACTTGACGAGAACGGCGTTCACCGCGATGCTCCCGGCCTGGCCGAGTTGTTCGATCTGCGCCTGAGCGGAAGGTCGTACGGTGCCCAGAACCTTGCCGACTTCGACATCGAGACACACGAGCGGCACAGCTACCTGCGGCTAGCCCCGGAACTTCGAGCACGCTTCGACGGGCCGACCGACGTGTCGGCACCCGAGCCCAACGGCAGTCGCCATCCGGTCCTTGCGGAGCTGGACGAGACCGATCTGGTCGCCTTCGGCGGTTACCTGCCGATCGCCGAAGTCGGCAGCGGTGACGTCCTGGCCACCTTCGTCCCAGACTTCCCTATCTTCCCACCGGAAACCTCCTGGATGCGTGAGCCGCGCACCGAAGTGCCGGCGATCATCGCGCGGGAGCTGCCGTCCGGTGCACGGCTGGTCTGGCTGCTCGCCGACCTGGACCGGTGCTATGCCCGCGATGAACAACCGGACCATGCTGTGATCATCGGCAACGCCGTCCGGTGGGCCATCGGCGACGAGCCGAGTTTCGAGATCCAGTCCAGCGGCCTGGTCAGCGCCTCCCTTTACGAACAGTCGGGCCGCCGTATCCTGCATCTGACCAACCGGGTCACAACGTCGGAGATCCCCGGCCGACAGGCACATCTTGTCCCGGTCGGACCGATCCGCGCACGGGTGAAAAGCGGATTCCCCGAACCACGCATCACGTCCAGGGTCACCGGCGCAGAATTGACCACGAAGGTCGAGAACGGGTACCTGGTCTTCGAGATCGATCAGCTCGTCGACCATGAGGTGATCATCATCGATGATCGCCCTGATCGGTGATGGCGTGCGGTACACGATAAACCCAGGTGCACCCGGCTGTGTTACTTTCCACGCGGGCCGGTGCGGGCCACAGGCACAGACAGAGATAGCGAGTTGAGATGGTGGAAAGAGTTTCGGGCGGCGTCCAGTCCGTCGAGCGTGCGTTCTACCTACTGGAGTTGCTCGCCGACAACGGGGACCTCTCGCTGACCGAGCTGTCGGCCTCCATCGAACTCCCCGCGCCCACCACCCACCGATTCCTCAAAACTCTCGTCTCGCTGGGTTATGTCCGCCAACTGTCGAACCGGCGCTACGGTCTCGGGCTGGGACTGGTGCGACTGGCCGGACGGGTCGATGCCCAGTTCGGACCCATCGCCAAGCCGCATCTGGACACCCTGGCCAAAGAGATCGGCGAATCGGCGAATCTCGCGGTACTCGATGGCGACAGAGTCGTCTACATCGCGCAATCGCCCTCACCGCACCCGATGCGGATGTTCACCGAGGTAGGGCACCGGGCGCACACCCACTCGACCGGTGTCGGCAAGGCGATCCTCGCGCAGTTGCCCGATGATCAGGTCGCGCGGATCGTCCAGAGAGCGGGCTTGCCCCCGGCCACCGATCGCACCATCACCGACGCGGGCAAGTTGCGGTCGGAATTGAATCGCATCCGGCGTGCGGGATATGCCACCGACAACGGCGAACAGGAGAACGGGGTCTGCTGCTACGCGGTGGCGGTTCCCGACGTCCCGATCTCAATGGCCATCTCCGTGTCGGGTCCGGCGTTCCGAATGACCAAGGAACTGGGCAAGGCGGCGGTGCCACTCCTGCACCGGGAGGCCAAGGCCATCTCCCAGGAACTGCTTGGCGTGCTGGAATAGGCCGTTGCGTCATCCGGTGATGGCGACGCGTCGGAACCGCTCGGCGTAGGCAACCGCGAGCATCCGGCCCGCCGATCGCATCGGTGGGGCGACGCGCCGTTCGAACAGCCAGGTACGGTCGCCGTTGGCTTCGCCGTTCTGGCTGTGATGGCACCAGATCGCATCCATCTTCACCTCGACGACCTCACTGACGTCTATGTAGCAGTCGGCATCCGACATGGCCGGATACCAAACCTCACCGACGGTATGTGGAGCCAGGCCTTCCTTTCCGAGTTCGGAATGGATCCGCGGCATCAGTGCCTCCGGATAGATGGCCTGCATCGTGGCCTCGCCGACAGCAAGATGATCACCGTGCAGCCAGTCGATCGGAGCCTCCGGGTGACGGCTGGGCATCCAGGTCAGCACCAGATCCGGCCGGACTCGCCGGATCTGGTGGACGATGTCGCGCTTCAACCCGACACTGACCTCGAGCTCGTCGTTGTGGTAGCCGAGGAACGTCACGTCGGACACCCCGAGCACGCCGGCAGCCGCCCGCTGCTCGTCGGCCCTGACCGCCGCCAGCTGTTCGTCGGTGACCGAGAGATCGACACCACCGCTGGCCCCGTCGGTGACGACCAGGTAGCTCACCGGAACACCTCGGTCCGTCAGCTTGGCGACCACCCCGCCGAACATCCACTCGGCGTCGTCGCAATGAGCGACCACGACCAGCGCAGACCCGATCTCGGTGAACAACATCCCTGTCTCCTCGCGATCACCGCCTCCTTGCGGGCACCAATCTCCTCGCAAAGGTGCTCTCCTCCTACACACTGCGTCGTCCCCGGAGCACAGCCGTGATCACTGTATGCCAATCGACCTGTCTGCCAATCGAACTGTCTGCCAATCGACCTGTCTGCCAATCGACCCTGTATGCCAATCGATTTGTGAAATCGCACCCATCGGACAGCAGCTGCGCCTCCGCGGTCCCCGGAATCGGCGCAATCCAACCCGACCCTTGACGTACCGGCAGCAGCCTCCTACCGTCTCTTCCAAGTCGATTTGCATGTCCGATGAACGTCAACGTGGACGACCCCTGGGGGAACTGATCATGACGGACAAGCTCAGCACTGTGACCCGCCGGGGTGTTCTCGTCGGAGCGGCAGGTCTGGCTGCCGGTACCATCGTCGGCCCGGCGACAGCCGCCGCCCACCATCAGAAGCCCGTTCACCGTCGGGACCCGGACCACCATCGCAAGCATCATCACGGCACGAGCCCGTTGTGGGAGGTCGCATGGAAGAACGGCATCGTCTATGCCGGTTCGATCTCCACCTGGATGTACGCCGACGATCCGGACTACGCCGCGCTGTTCCGGCGCGAGGTGGCGATGCTCTGGCCGGAGGATGACTTCCTCTGGTACCACCTGCGGCCGTCACCGACGTCCGGCCTGGACTTCACCTACCCCGACATGATCGTCGAGTTCGCCGAGGCGAACCGGCAGTTGATCATCGGCGCACCCGGTCTGGTCTGGGACGAGGGCTTCGGCGACGGCTGGACCGACGACGACCTGTGGGGCATGTCCGCCAGCGACGCCGAGACGGTGCTGTATTCGACGGTCGAGGCCATGGTGCACCGCTACCGCGGACGGGTCGCCGCCTGGATCGTCTGCAACGAGGTGACCGATCCCGAAGGTGATCATGGGCTCCGCACCGATGTGCCGTGGTACAACACCATCGGCCCGAGCTACGTGGCGGAGGCCTTCCATCGGGCACACCAGCAGGATCCGCACGCCATGCTGCTGATCAACGAGTTCGGCCTCGACACAGTCAACCAGTACGGTGATGAGCCGGTGCCGCGGCAACGAGCGTTGCTCGAGGTGATTGACACGTTGCTGGCCGACCGGGTGCCGCTGCACGGCCTGGGGATCGAGGCGCACCTGCTCGCCACCGACTTCGCCGATCGCTTCCACCGCAAGGAATTCCGCCGCTTCCTGCGGGAAGTGGCCGATCGGGGCCTGAAGATCCTGATCACCGAGATGGACGTGCTCGATGACGGTCTGCCGGCAGCGATCGGGCCGCGCGACCGCGGCGTCGCCGATGTCTACCAGCGCTTCCTGGACACCGTCCTGGAGGAGAAGGCGGTGATCTCGGTGACCCAGTACGGGCTCTCCGATCGCTGGACCGAGGAGAACGACGACAACCCGCGGGACGACGGCGTCCTCCGGCGACCCTGCCCGTACGACGATGATCTGCAGCCGAAACCGGCCTACACGGCCATCCGGAACGCCTTGGCCCGGGCGCCGCACCGCCGCCCGGAGTGGGCGCCGCCGAGGCCGCTCGGTCGCTGACCGTTACGGATCCCGCGCCTCGTCCGCACAGAATTCGGTCCAGGCCGCGTTGACCGCAGTGACGACCTGCCGGACGGGTGCCCGCTGGACAGCCGCCTGGTGAACCAGCCGACCGGCGGCGACCTGGAAGCTGGGATAGCCGGGTAACCGTGGACGAAGGAATCCGCGTCGTACCGTTTCCCGGGTGTCGCGGAAGAAGTCATTGGTGAGTCGGTTGACTTCGGGTGTAGTCCAGGCGTCGGCGGCGGCGGGCTGGCCGCCGGTGATCGCGTAGTCGGTGCTCTGGTAGCTGGTGCTGGTTATCCGTCGTAGGAAATCTGCGGCCGCCTCGGCATGGTCCGATCGGGCGGACACGGCGATGCCGACGCCGCCGAGAACCGTGCCGATCAGACGTCCGTCGGATGTCGGCGGTGCGGCGAACCTCAACCGATGGCGCACCGTCGGACGGCCGTAGGTGCAGTAACCGAAGACCAACGGCGCATAGCCGATCCGGTCGCCGGTCACCATACGGTCCAGCAGCCCGATCGGGTCCAGCGACAGCGACTCGCCATCGCAAAGCTCAAGGAGCCGGTAGGTCGCTGCGAGCGCAGCCTCGCCGACCACCGGATCGATGCCGTCCTCAGTCCACCAGGCTGGTCGCCCGTCGGGCTGCAACACGTCGTCGGGAGCGTACTGATGGCACAGGCTGAGCCAGCTGAGATAGAGATGCGTGGGGTTCGCCGCTATGGCGATCGACCGCCCGGCCGGCGATCGTGCCGCCCAGGCGGTCAGCTCGTCCCAGGTCCGCGGCAGGTCCGAGCCGATCAGGTCCGGCCGGTACGCGCAGACCTGCGCGGCGGCGTCGACGGGGAGCGCGTACTGATGTCCCTGCCAGCGGTAGCTCGCGTAGCTGGGACCGAGTGATCCGCGTCGACGGTCGGCGAGTGCCGCCGGGGACACCAGACCGGTCAGATCGCGCAGCGCCGGCCGTGGCCGACAGGAATCCCCGATCAACGGATGATCAACGGTGATCAGGTCGTACCGCCGGCCGAGCACGTCGATCGGTGTGTTCTCGAACTCCCGGAGCGGACGGGCATCCCATTCGACCCGGAGACCGACGGATCGGCCGAAGTGCTCTGCGGCGGCCCGCAGCGGGTCGACACCACGCGGATGATCCCAGGCCATTCCTCGGAGAGTGATCAACGATGCTGCACCAGCCGATTGATCAACTCTGGCTGGGCCTGCTGCAGACGCTGTGGTGGAAGATCGGCGGCGATCGCCTCGAGGTCGTCGATGACCATCCGGCCTATCTCCCACAGTCCTTCCTTGACCGAGCCCGCCCGGTGCGCGGACAGGACGGTGCCGGGCGCGGAGCGGATCGGATGATCGGCGGCCAGCGGCTCGTCGGGAAAGACGTCGATGCCCGCCCGGAACCGGCCGGACAGCAACAGGTCGGTCAGTGCGTCGAAATCGACAACATGGGCACGGCTGATCAAAATCAGTGTCGATCCTGGCCGGATCTGCTCAAGCATCTCCCGGGACAGGAGGGCACCGTTCTCCATCGTCGGCGACGCCAGGACGAAGATCACCTGCGAGCTGTTGAGCAGCTCGGGCAGGGTCAACGGTTGCACGCCCTGACTGCGCAGGAAGCCGTCGCTGAGCCAGGGGTCGTAGGCCGACAGCGAGCACCGGAACGGCGCCAACAACGGCCGCAGCGACCTGGCGAGGCTGCCGTATCCGATCATGCCGACCGGTTGCTCGTACAGCTGGACCGTCGTCTCGTTGCCGGCATGCAGCCACTTCTCGGCTCCGGCGCGCATCGCCGCATCGCCGTCGACGATCTCCCTGCCGACGGCAAGGGCCAGGCCGAGCGCCATCTCGGCCACCTGGGGGCCGAAGGCCGGCGCTGCGGACAGCACCCGGATCCCGCGGGCGAAGCAGCTCTGGTAGTCCAGGCCGGACGGGAAGGCTCCCGAGACGTCGATGATCGCCCGGAGCCCGGACGGGACGGGCCCGTAGCGCCACCCGGAGCAGATGACGGCTCGGGCGCTCGACAGCGCGTCCGTGGCCTCGTGGACGGGCATCGGCTCGTCCCTGCCCCAGATCACCTCAACGGTTCGGTCGAGTCGCTCCCGGTCGTCGGGCGAGAAGATCTCGTCCATCCGGCGAAAGTGCGGGTCGACGAGGACGGACGGCTTGTCGGTCACTGGTTCTCCTGTCGGGTCGGTGGTAGGGGCACGCCACGGTGGCTGGTCTCCAGGTGGGTCAGGTGCCACCGTCCGTGGTTGGCGGCGAGCAGGCCGTCGGTGGTGAAGGCGAGGTTGGTGGGATGGGCCAGGAGATGCGCACTGACGTCCTCGGCCACCGTGCGCACTGCGCCGGACGGATCGATCCGCAGGATGCGACTGGGCTGGTAGCAGCCGACGAACACCGATCCGTCGGTCGCGACGGCCAACCCGTCGGGATAGTCCTCCGGCAGCTCGGCCAGCACGGTTCGTTCCCCTGCCGACCCGTCGGCGCGGATCTCGATGGCCGACACCCGCTGGCCGAAGGTCTCGGCGACATAGAGCAGGCCGGCCGACTGGTCGAGCGCGAGCCCATTGGCGAAGTCGAAGGGGCCGGCATGCCACAGGTCTCCCGAGCCGTCCGGTCGGAAGCGCAGGATGCCCGGTCCGGGCTCGCGCATCTGCCAGCTGTCGGAGACGTAGAGCAGTCCGGAGGAGTCGAAGGCGGGATAGTTGGGGATCCGGAGCCGATGCCCCGGGACGCCCGTCGCGAAGCTGGTCAGCGACCCGGATCGGACCTCCAGCCGGTACACCGCCGCATGAGCAAGATCACAGATGAACAGGTCGCCGGTCGCGTCGAAGGCCATGCCCAGGCAGAACCCGTTGGTGGACGCGACGACCTCGCGTTCAGTCCCGTCCGGTGAGATGCGATAGATCTGACCCAGCTCTCCGCCGCACCAGACGAAGCCGTCCCGATCGACGGCCAATCCCTCGGGATGGGCCAGCCGCGGTTCGGTGATCATGCCGTCGGTGAATACGCGCACGTGATCATCTCCCCCAGTCATCTGCCGACGAACCGCGGTTGTCGCTTGTCGAGGAACGCGCTGATGCCCTCTGCCGCATCGGCGGTCGCGAAGAGGTCGAAGAGCACCTGGTGTTCTGCCGTCAGCCCCTCCTGCAGCGGCGTCCCGACCGCGGATCTGATCAACTGCTTGGCGGCGGCGACCGCCAGCGGCGGCTTCGCGGCGATGTCCTCGGCGAGCTCGATCGCCTTGTCCAGCAGGTCGGCAGCGGGATGGATCGCGGAGACGACACCGCGCTGCTGCAATTCCTCCGGGCCGAGGAACCGGCCGGTGACGACGGCCTCGGTCGCGAACCGGACTCCCGCGTCCCGGGTCAGCCGTTGCGTTCCGCCGCCTCCGGGCAGCAGACCGAGTTTCACCTCGGGCAGACCGAAGCGCGCCCGGTCCGCGGCGAGGATGAGATCGCAACACAGGGCGATTTCGAACCCACCGCCCAGCGCGTAGCCGTTGACGGCGGCGATGGTCAGCTGCGGCAGGGACTCCAGGGCACCGAACACCCGACGACTGAGCTGCTGGTAGTCGGCGAACTCTTCGGCCGTGACGCCGTGATACTCGCTGATGTCCGCGCCGGCGATGAAACCCTTCCCGGTTCCGGTGAGCACGAACACGCGGACCCGCTCGTCGGTGCGCAACACGTCCAGGTACTCTCCGAGTGCCCGGACGAGGTCACCGGAGAGAGCGCCGAGTGCCGCTTCGCGGTCGATCCGCAGCACGGCAAGCTGATCGCGTCGCTCCTCGACCAGGTGATCATGGATCCGGGTCACAGCGCGCCGGCCTTCTGGAGGGCTGTGAGCTCGGCGTCGTCGAGCACGGCAGCCAGGATGTCGTGGGTGTGTTCGCCAACGGTCGGCGGCCGCAATCGTTGCCGCCACGGGGTTTCGGACAGCGTGATCGGGCAACCCAGCAGACGCAGGGTGCGCCCGCCGGCATGTTCGACCTCGACGACGAGGTCCGATTCGTCGGTGATCAACTCGTCCATCGCCTGTTTCATGGTACGCACCGGTGCGGCCCATAGCCCGGCGGCCAGCATCGCCTGCAGCCAGTCATCGGTAGCACGCGTCGGCGTGGCCGCGTCCAGCCTCTGCTTGATCGCGTCACGGTCCAGCCAGGGATCCATCCCCGCCACCAGCCGATCATCGAAGACCTCCGCGACGACGCCGATATCGCCCATGGCCAGGGCGATCCAGCCGTCGGCCGTGCGGTAGATCCCGAACGGTGCGGACAGCCAGGGCTGCCCGACCCCGGCCGGGGATCGGCTGAAGTCGATGCCCAGGTTCGTCATCGCCGAGATCTCCTGGCACAGGATCGCCATCGTTGCATGGAAGAGATCGACTTCGACGCGTTGCCCGATGCCGTGCCGTGCCCTGGCCAGCAGAGCCGCGAGAATGCCGTTGGCCAGGGTCAGTGCCCCGGTCGCGTCACACATCGACGTGCCTGCCGCGGTGGGCGGGTCGGCGGCGGAGCCGGTGTTGGCGGCGAGGCCGGTCGCCGCCTGGATCAACAGGTCCTGGCCGGGCCGGTTCATCGCGGCGTACTTGGTGCGTTGCCCCCAGCCGGATCCGGAGCAGTAGACGATGTCCGGGCGAACCGCGCGGAAGTCGTCGTAGCCCAGACCCAGCCGATCCATCACTCCGGGTCGGAAGTTCTCGACCACGACGTCACAGGTCGCTGCCAGCTTGAGCAGTGCCTCGCGTGCACCGGCGGCCTTCAGGTCGATGGCCACCGACCGTTTGTTGCGGTTCATCGCGACGAACGCCGCGGAGTCGCCGTCGACCAGTTCGCCGGCGAATTCCAGGCTTCGTTCCCACTCGCCGACGACCGGCCGTTCGATCTTGATCACATCGGCGCCGAGGTCGGCGAGGATCTGGGTGGCGAACGGGCCCAACATCATCTGGGTGAAGTCGAGCACCCGGATTCCCTCGAGTGCCGCAGGGCGGTGATCAGCATCGGTCGTCATCAGTCCGCCCGTCCGGTCGGTCCCAGGATGGTCAGCCCGCCGTCCACCCGCAGACAGGTTCCGGTGATGAAGGATGCGTCGTCGCTGACCAGGAAGGCGGCGGCGGTCGCCACCTCGCCCGGTTGCCCGAAGCGGCCGAGCGCATGGGAGGAGTTCCAGCTCTCGATCAGCGCATCCGGGTCGGAGGCGCTGGCGAAGATGCGTTCGTTCATCGGCGTCATGATCGTTCCCGGAGCGAGGCAGTTGACCCGGATGCCTTCGGGCCCGTATTCCACCGCCGCCTGTTGGGTGAGCGCGATGATCGCGCCCTTGGTCGCCGCGTACGCCGCCCAGCCCGGCAGTCCTACCAGTGCCTGCACACTCGCCATGTTGACGATGCATCCCGTGGTGCGTCGCAGGTGGGGCAGGGCGTACTTCATGCCCAACCAGACACCGGTGAGGTTGGTGGCGAGCACACGCTGCCAGTCCTCCTCCGTGGTGTCCGCGACGGTCCCGCCGACGGCGATCCCAGCGTTGTTGACGATCGCGTCAATCCGGCCGAACCGGCCGGCTGCTTCGTCGACGAACCGCTGCACATCGGCGCTGCAGGAGACGTCGGCGGTCCAGGCGTGACCGCCGATCCGTTCTGCGACGGCACCGGCCTTGGCGCCGTCGATGTCGGCCAGGCAGACCGTCGCGCCCAGGGCGGCCAGCCGTTCGGCGATCGCCTCGCCGATCCCGGTTGCCGCACCGGTGACCAAGCAGACCTTCTCGTCAAGACTCATGCGGACTCCCGTACCTGGAGGTCACACGGCAGCACGGTGATCGTCCGCGCGCCGGTGCGCTCGCCGAGCATTCGCTTCAACAGAACCTGTCCCGTCATCCGGCCGGAATCGTAGGCGGGGTTGGCGATCGTGGTCAGCGCCGGGCTGACCAGTGAGGCGGCCTCGATGTCGTCGAAGCCGACCAGGGCGACATCCTCGGGTATCGAGCGCCCGAGTTCGGCCAATGCGTCCATGGCACCGATGGCCATCAGGTCGTTGCCGCAGAAGACGCCGTCGATCTTCGGGTCGATGGCGATCAGTCCCCGCATGGCATTCCGGCCACCGTCCCTGGTCCAATCGCCGTAGCCGACCAGCTTGCGCGATGCCCGTCGGCCCACCGACCGCAGGGCGCTGCGGTAGCCCTTGATCCGGTCGTTGTTCAGGTCCCTGCTGCCGGCGATCATGGCGATCCGGCTTGCGCCCCGGGACAGCAGGTGCCGGGTCGCATCCCACGCGCCCTGCTCACCGTCGGTCATCACCCGGTCGACGCTGGGATGGTCGATGCTCTCGCCCATACAGACGATCGGCACCCCGAGGTCGATCACCCGCTGCACCTCCGAGGTCGCCAGGTGATAGGAGGTCATCGCGATCCCGTCGACCCGACGGTCCAGCGCATCGTCGATGAAGTCCTGTTCACGATCCCGCAACCCGTCGGTGTTGCAGATGATCACCCGGTAGCCGTCGGCGTCCAGTGCGTCGGCGAGCCCTCGGGCCAATACCGTGTAGAACGGGTTGATCAGGTCAGGAATGATCAAGGACACCGTCATGGATCGTTGGCTGCGCAGGCTGCGGGCGACGCTGTTCGGCCGGTAGCCCACCTCCTTGACGGCGCGCCGGACCCGCTCCTGGGTTGATTCGGCGACCGGCCGGTTGCCGGTCAGCACATGTGACACGGTGGTCTCGCTGACTCCGGCATGTTCAGCGACCTGCTTGATCGTCACTCGGGCCATTCGTGGCTGTGTCGGCATCCGCGGCTCCTACCTCGACAGGTGAAGAATGCCGTACAGCGGCACGTTGTCCAGTCTGAGCCGGTAGGTCTGTCCGTCCACGGAGGTCAGGTCGGCACGGAAACCATCATCGGGGCTGAAGGCGGTGACCCGGGTGAAACCTTCGGGCAGGGTGACCTCCAGCCGGGCGTGATCGAGCACCGGAACAGTATCGGTCACCGGGTCGTAGTCGTAGCGGATCAGGTGGATGGCGGCATCTCCGTCCGGAAGCCGGGCGATCGTGTACGCCGCCTCGCTCAGCTCCGGACCGATGAGCTGCCGCTCGACCGCCTCCGCTACGTCGGCCGGCTGAGCGACCCGCTGCAGGGCCGGATGCTCGGTAATCTCCGGCCGGTCGGAACACAGGTCGTCGGCTGCGATCACCTGCGCTCCGCGATCCAGGGCCCGCACGACTGCTGCGGTCTGGCCGTCGGTCAGATAGCTGCAGCCGGGAAGGACGACCGTCGAGTACTGGTCGAGGGCGTCGGCGGTGATGTGATCATTGCCGAGGGTGTCGTCGGGGAAATAGACCACGTCGTAGACGTGGCCGGCGTCGCTCAACGCCTCCGCCGCGGTCCAGAACGGGCCGCGATCGGCGATCTGCCGGTTCTCCCGGTTGTCACCCGTGTCACCCATCAGATCCGGCGGGGCGACGCGACGGAAGGCGCTGCCCGCGCTGAAGATCACGGCCTGGCGGGAGTAGCTTGTTGTGGCGAACAGGTCTTCGTGGTCGGCGAGGAAGTTGCCGGCCTCGATGCACAGTTCGTCCGGTGCGTAGAAGGCGTCCTCGATCTCGCTGCCCATCCAGGACCCGTACGGCAGGCTCATGTTCACGCCCAGCGCTGCGGCCTCATAGATCGACATCCGGAACCGGTCGAATTCGCGTCCGGCCTGCAGCGCCTTCAACAGATCCGGAACGACGCCACCATAGGGATTCTCGACGACGACCACCGGCTTCTCGCCGCCGAAGCCGGCCGCGTGCCGATACCAGGCCGGTTGCCGATGGGTGGTGTTGCGCATCTCGGTGACGAGCACGTCGACCTTCTCACGCATCGGGTAGTAGTGCTCGAAGAGGTTGAAGAAGTTTCCGGTGATCTTGATCTGTCGACCCTGTTGGCGTGCATACTCCCGGGCGTAGTCGGCCAGCTCACCGAAGTAGGTGACGATGTTGCGGCGCTGGAAGCTCATGTAGGCATCGAAGAGCGGGGTCTGTTCGCGATTGGTGGTGAAGTCGTAGCCTCGGGACAAGAGCCACTCGCCGTAGTGGAAGGTCGTCAGGTCCTCATCGGTGAGTTCGGGTGGTCTGACGGGCGACTGCTGGAGGAACGTCCGGAAACCCTTCATGCAGGTGTGACAGAAGCAGCCGCCGTACTGTAGGGACGTGATCGGGGTCTCGGCCTCGTCGAACTGTATGCCGTCGACCCCGGCGTCGATCTGGGTCCGGATCACCCCCTTGAGGTATTCACGCCAGACCGGGTTGTTGCGTTCCATCATGATGTTGTAATGCTCCGCACCCGGCACCTCGATCCAGAGCGCGTGCAGCGGCTCGCCGTGGATGTTGCGCTGGGCGCACTCCTCCAACGGATCGATCACCGGCTGCCCGTCGGCATCGCGGATCCCGTCGGGGAAGTACGACTCGAAGGAGGCCCAGATCTTGGGGTACCGGTTCTGCCAGAACTCCCTGAGGCCGAGCCAGCCCGGCTTGCCTGCACCCCGGGTCTCGTTCATCGCCAGCACAGCAGACTCGTCGTCGTTGAGTTCTACCGGGAATTCCCAGGCATGCTCGAAGACGACTCCGAACACGGTGATGCCCCGCCGGCTGCATTCGGCGATGAACTCGGCATCGTTGAGGAAGCCGTAGAACCGGAACCTGGGTGGCACCTGGCCGTGCGCCTCCTCCTCCAGATACGGAAGCGACACCACGCCGCCGCCCAGCGCCGACCAGACCAACATGGTTGCCCGGTAGGCGCTGAGGTCGTCGATCATGGTCAGCCGCCGCGGAGGCAGACTCGGGTGATAGCAGTGCTGTCGCGGGAACCAGCCGTCGAAATACACTCCCCGTTCCACGGTCACCTCTCACTTGATCCCGGTCATCGCGATGCCGCTGACGAAGTAGCGCTGGAAGATCAGGAACACGATCAGCACTGGGATCGTCGCGATCACCGAGCCTGCCATCAACAGTGTCCAGGCCGTTTTGTGCGCGCCGATGAACAGCGCAAGTCCGAGGGACAACGTGTAGTGCTCCGGGCTGCTCATCACGATCAGCGGCCAGTAGAAGTCGTTCCAGAAGTAGCCGAAGGTGAAGATCGCGCTGGCCGCCAGGACCGGTTTGCACAACGGCATGACGATCGACCAGAAGATCCGGAACTCCGAGGCGCCCTCGACCCTGGCGGCATCGAGCAACTCATCGGGAATACTCAGCATGTACTGGCGGATCAGGAAGATACCGAACGCGCTCACCACCGCCGGGACGATCAACCCCGCGTAGGAGTCGAGCCAACCGTGTCCGCCCTGGCCGAGCGCATCGTTGCCACCGGCGAACGGAATGTGCTTCAGGATCAGGTAATTCGGGATGATCGTCATCTGGCCGGGCACCAGCAAGGTGGCCAGGAACAGACCGAAGATCCACTTACGGCCGGGGAACCGTCGTTTGGCGAAGGCGTAGGCCATCAGCGAATCGAGGAACAGTTGGGCCACCGTGGTCACCACCGCGACGAGGGTGGTGTTGGCCAGCCAGGTGCCGATGTGACCGCCGGTGCCGAAGAAGGATCTGTAGTTGCCCAACGTCGGGTTCCTCGGGATCCACTGGATCGGCCAGCTGAAGATGTCTCCCTCATGCTGGAACGAGGCGCTGACCATCCAGAAGAACGGCACGATGCAGATGATCGCCCCAGCGAGGAGGATCAGATACCGGACGACGAGCAGGATGACCTGTTGGGGCGTCACCCTCTTGTGCCGGCGATGCGCCGACGGGGTGCCGGGTCGGGCGGCGACCACAGGCCTCGGTCGGGTCAGCGCCATCAGCCGTTCCCTCCGGTGTCAGTGCGGTAGAAGCGCAGTTGCAGGATGGTGAACACGCCGAGCATCAGCATCAGCAACACCGATAGCGCCGACGCGTAGCCCATCTTGAAGAACTGGAACGCGGCCTGATAGATGAAGTACACGATCGTGTTGGTGCGGCCGATCGGGCCTCCGTTGGTCATGATGAAGATCTGGGTGAAGACCTGGAAGGAACCGATCACCGACGTGACCAGCAGGAAGAGTGTCGACGGTGCGAGCAGCGGGATGGTGATCCTGGTCAATTGCTGCCGGCTGTTGGCGCCGTCCACCCGAGCCGCCTCGTAATAGTGCTGCGGGATCGACTGCAACCCGGCCAGATAGATCACCATGGCGAACCCGAGATTGTTCCAGACCGCCATGATGATCACCGCCGGCATGGCAAGGTTCGGGTCGGACAGCCAGTTGATCGATTGGTCGATCAACCGGAGGCGCTCCAGGTAGTAGTTGAGGATCCCGTAGTCGCCGCTGTAGATGAACTTCCAGACGATCGACGAGACGACGATCGGCGTGATCACCGGCAGATAGAAGATCGCCCGGAAGATCGAGCGGCCCCAGATCCTGGCGTTGAGCATCAGGGCGATCAACAGCCCCGACGCCATGGTCAGCGGGATGGACGCCACGGTGAAGTAGGCGGTGTTGATCACCGCCTGGCCGAGGTCGGGATCGACGAATGCATCCCGGTAGTTCTGGAAGCCGACGAAAGGCTTGTACGGCTCGATGATCGACCAGGAGTGGAAGCTCAGGTAGAACGAGAATGCCAGTGCGAACAGGGTGAACACCGTGAAGAGGATCAGACCGGGCGACAGGAAGGCGTACGCACTCCATTCCCGCCTGGCCTGGTGCCGGAGCCGGTTGGACCGGCTCCTGGACACCGAGGTCCCAGCGGTAGGTACGGCCACGGTTACCCGCCGATCAGCTTGGTCGCGTACTTCTGCGTGTCCTGCATGGCCGCCTCAGCGGTCATCTTCCCGTAGACCACCTTGGTCAGATTCGAGTTCAGCCGGTCCTGGATCTGCCCCCACTGCGGGCTGTTCGTCGTGATGATCTTGCACGACATCATGTCCGCGAAGGACTTCAGCCATTCCTTGCCCTTGAAGCTGTTCGGATCGGTCAACAGGGACTTGATCGGCGGCAGTTCGGTGCTGTCGGCCTGACCGACGTTCCACGTCCGCAGGCTCTCCTTGCTCGACAGATACTGCAGCCACAGCCACGCGGCATCCTTGTTCTTGGACTGGTCGAACATCACCAGGCTGTCACCGGCGACCTGGGTAGCGCACTCCTTGTCCTGGGGCAGCGGCGCGGTCGCCCACTTGTCCCTGATCTTCGGTGCCTCACCGATCAGCGAGCCACCGAACCAGGAGCCGGCGATGTACATCGCCGCCTCGCCGTGCTCGAAGGCCACCCGCCCGTCGTAGGAGTTCGAGTTCAGGTACGCCGGCGGTGCGTACTTGGCCAGGCCGGTGTAGAAGCTCGCCCCGCGGATCGCCTCGGGCGAGTCGATCATCGCCTTCTTCCCGTCATCGGAGAGCAACTGGCCACCGGCGGAGGCGACGAACGGTTGGACGTAGTAGCCCGACTCCGGTCCGAAGATCGCGATGCCGTACTGCTTCTTGGACGGGTTGGTCAGCTTCTTCGCATCGGCCTCCATCTCGGCGAAGGTCTTCGGCGGGCCGCCGATCCCGGCCTGCTCGAACAGGTCCTTCCGGTAGAACAGCCCGGTGGTCTCCGCGTCGAACGGCAACCCGTACATCGAGCCGTTGTAGATCGCGTTCTCGGTGAAGTTGGCGACGTAGTCATCCTTCTTGACCACCGTGCTGCCGGCGATGTAGCTCTCCAGGTTCACCAGCGCGCCCTTGGACGCGAAATCCGAGACGCTTCCACCGTCCATGTAGGCGACATCGGGCGCCGTCCCTCCGGCCACCATGGTGACGAGCTTCTGCGCTTCCGAGTCGGCGGGGATGTTGTTGAACGTCACCGTGATGTTCGGATACTTCTTGTGGAACCCGGCGTAGAGCTTCTTCATCGTGGGCTGATCCCCCACCCAGGATGCGAAGCTGATCGTCACCTTCTGGGTCGGGGTGGAAACCTTGTGCGGCGTCGCTTTCCCCGCAGGAGTTGTCCCGGGCTTCGTGCCGACCGAACAGGCCGCCAGAGCCGTACACAGGGACAATGCGGAGACAGCAGCGGCGACCAACCGACGAGACGACTTTGTCACCATCTCAGGACCTCTTCCTGACCGGTCGAAACTTGTGCTGACGACCCGGGCACACCGGCCGTCGCATCGGGACCCCGGCGTCCCCAAGTTGTGCAAATCGACTTGCACACCGTAGGTCAGCCCCGCCCGGACTGTCAACGGGTCGACGGAGTCCGTTACTGACAAGCAATCCGGCGAAGCGCCGTCCGTTGTCGCACGCGTCGGAGATCGTCGGACATCTTCCGAAAAGCCGGTCGAGGGGCTAACCTCCCGCAGGACAGGCTCCAAATCGATTGGGACATCATGGTGCTGGGAAGGGAGAGATCATGAGACTCGGTGTGATCGGCCTCGGCGAGGTGGCCCAGGTGGTCCACCTGCCGCTGCTGGCCGGGCTGCCAGAACTGTTCGAGGTCCGCTCGGCGTGCGATCTCTCCCCGCGGCTGCTGCAGACCGTCGGCGACCGGTTCGGGATCCCGAACCGCTACGCCACCAGCGCCGAACTGATCGAGGCCGGTGACATCGACGCCGTCCTGGTGCTGAGCAGCGACGAGTACCACGCCGAGGCGGTTGTCGACGCTGCGCGGCACGGGCTGCATGTGCTGGTCGAGAAGCCGATGTGCCTCTCCCCGCGCGAGGCCGAGGAGATCATCAACGCCCGGGACCAGAGCGGTGTGACCGTGATGGTCGGATACATGCGCCGCTTCGCCCCCGCCTTCCTCGAGGCCAAGGAACTGTTGCCCGGCCTTGGTCGGGTCAACTTCGCCCGGGTCCATGACGTCATCGGGCGCAACCAGTTGATCATCGACCAGACCTCCTCGGTGGTGCGTCCCGGCGATCTGCCGCAGTCGGCGATGCAGGACCGCAGCGCCCGGGCCCGGGCGCTGGTGACCGATGCCATCGGCGACGTTCCGTCCGCGGTTGCCAACGCGTACCGGCTGCTGTGCGGGCTCGGCAGTCACGACCTCTCCGCGATGCGGGAACTGCTCGGCCCGGCCCGCGGTGTGCACGCCGCCCGACAGTGGCGCGATGGCGGCTACATCACCGCCCTGCTGGACTACGACGACTTCGTTGTGGCCTACGAGACCGGCGTGGACGAGCAGTTGCGATTCGACGCCCATCTCGAGGTGTTCACCGACACGACCAGTTTCCGGGTCCAGTACGACACCCCCTACGTCCGGCATCTGGCGACCACCCTGGAGATCGAGCAGACCAGCGGCGATGCGATCACTCGGACCGTCCGACGTCCCCACCTGAAGGATCCCTACACCTACGAGTGGGAATACTTCCATCACTGCGTCGTCGCCGGGGAACAGCCGAAGACGAGCCCGGAGGACTTCGTCTCCGATCTTCGGTTGTTCGCCGAACTCGTCCGCCACCTCGACAAGTGAAGCGTCGGAGGCAGCCGCTGTAACCACTGCGGGAACGGGTGTTCCCCGGACTGTCACGCAGCACAGGTGATCGACGAGCTCGGATCGAACTCGTCGGGCACTGTGAACCACCAGTCCAAGGAGGCAGCCATGCCCGCAGCAAACAGGATGACCACCGAGGTGGCCATCGACATCGCGCCCGTCGAGGGCCGGTACCGCGATCTCGGGAAGTTCACCGTCGGCTTCGAGACCTACAAACAGGATCTCGATCCGGCACCGTACTTCGGCGGTCTGCCCGACGATCGTTGTCCCTGTGAACATTGGGGAATCGTGACGGCGGGCCGGATCACGTTCCGGTGGCCCGACCGGATGGAGACCTACACCGAGGGCGATGCGTACTACGCACCACCCGGACACCTGCCGCTGGTCACGGCCGGCACCAGCGTCGTCGAGTTCAGCACGACCGAGGAGCTGTCGGAACTGATGTCGGTTCTGGAGAAGAACCTGCACGACGCGGCGGTGATCTGAATGACGACCACGCAAGCGTCACGGGCGGACGGGATCGACATCACCCGCCCGGTGGCCGACCTGGTGCGGTGGTTGGAGACGTCGGAGGGTGCCGAGGGCACCTTCGCCCCGGACTGCTTCGCCGACATCTCGCTGCCGCAGTGGCGGCTGCAGACCGACTCCCGCGAAGGTCTGGCCGCGGTGCGCGCCGACAACCACCCGACCGACGGACCGGGTTCGGTCCGCGTGGAACGGGTCGAGCAGACCGACCGCGGCTTCGTGATGTCCTTCGAGGAGCGGTGGCAGTACGCAGGACAGCACTGGTACTGCCGCGAGATGCTCCGGGCCGACGTCGGCGGCGGTCGGATCGTCGAACTCGCGGTCGCCTGCACCGGTGACTGGGACGAGGCCACCCAGCAGCGACACGCGCAGGAGGTCACCCTGCAACGGCCCTGAACGGCGCTCACAACGACGGACCGGCGTCACAATGGAGTTCTGGGCGATGTCGGTCCGTCGCCCGATCAGGACAGCCAGGAACACCGATGAGCGCACCTGCGGTGATCGACCTGCTCGACCGCGCCGACCACGAGCGCGCGGCCGGACGGGAGGACGATGCCGCCGCGCTCTATGACGAGGCGATCGCGGTCGCCCGGACATCGGGTGATCTCCAGTTGTGGATCCGGGCGTGCCTGGGCGCGGCGTCGCTGCATGTGTTCGGCACCGACCCGGGGCGGTTGCCGGCCCAGCTGTACGACCTGCTGGTCAGGACCACCGAGGATGCCGATCGCTCGCGGGTCGCGGCCGCTCTGGCCCACTGCTGGACCTACGGCGGACAGGCCTCCCGGGCTGCCCTCTTCGCGGCCGAGGCACTCGAGCGTGCCGAGCGGTCGGCGGACCCGGAACTGGTGGCGGACGCACTGGATGCGATGCTGGCCTGCCACTGGGGACCGGATGATCTTGAGCTCAGGTCACGGCTCGGCACGCGGTTGGACGAGGTGGCCGCGCACGTTCTGGCGCCGAACAGCCGTCTCCAAGCACATCTGTGGGGATTGCAGGTCGCCTGCGAGACCCTCAACATCCAGTCGCTGCATCGCCATCTGCGAGCGCTGGAACGACTGGGCAGCGAGTCACCGCGGGCCCGTTTCTTCGCCGCCTCACGGCGGCTGATGTACGACCTGCTCTGCGGCCGCACCGACACCGCCGAACAGTTGATCAACACCGCCGACTCGTGTTCTGGGGCCAGTGGTCTGGCCGACGCCTGGATGGTGGTGCTGGCGATGAGAGGGTACGCAGCGGTGATCGCCGGTGACCGCGACACCTGTGCCCGGGTCGCGGCTGAAGCCGAGGCGTTCGCGCTGGCCGAGGGAGCCGCCGAGGTCTGCGCAGAGGCGGCGTGGCTGTGGATCGGCGCCGACCGTCTTGACCATGCCGAACGACTGGTCGACACACTTCGCGGCAGAGTGCTGGAGGAACTGCCCCGGGATGTCAACTGGTTACTCACCCTGCAGGCGACCCTGGAGGCGGCGTTAGCCGCCGGATCACGCGAGGTGGTGGAGACGGCGGCGCGACTGCTCGGCCCGTACGAGGGTCGCGCGGTCTTCAATGCCGGCGCCGTGAACTTTCACGGCCTCACCGACGACACGCTGGCGCGAGCAGCCGAGATCACCGGTGATCTTGATCGTGCCAAGGCGTTGCGGGACCGGGCGCTCACCGGTTACATCCGGCTCGGCGCCCGCTGGTGGTACGACCGGTTGCAGGCCTGGGCGCCCGGCCGAACGCCCGGTTCGGCGCCGGTGACCACGCCGGCAACCACGCCGGCGACGACGGTACATCTGCACCCGATCGCCGGTGACCTCTGGCTGATCGGAGCCGGCGACGGCCGGCCGTTCCGCGGGCTCCGCGGATTCCAGTATCTGCGGATGTTGCTGTCCCGGCCGGGGAGCTGGATCCCGGCCGTCGACCTGGCCGGCGGCGGCACCCGGACTGTCGTACAACCCGCTGTGGACACCGTGATCGACGGCCGGGCCCTGGCGGCGTACCGGGCCCGGCTGGCCGCCATCGAGGAGGAATTGGCCGAGGCCGAGGACTGGTCCGATCTTGCCCGCATGGAATCACTCGGTCAGGAGCGTTCCGCTCTGCTCGATCAGGTGGCGGAGTCCACCGGGATCGGCGGCAGGCTGCGGCCCACCAGCTCCACCGCCGAGAGAGCGCGCGTCGCTGTCAGCAAGGCGATCAGCGTCGCCCTGGACCGCATCGAGCAACGGGATGCCGAGTTGGCCGAACATCTCCGGTCGTCGGTCCACAACGGGGCCGAGTGCAGCTACCAGCCGGGCGATGATCACCCGGTCTGGATCCTGGATGAGCCGGCGGTCTGAACCGCCGGCTTCACGGTTCGATCAGACCGGCACGGATCGCGTACCTGGTGACCTGCGTGCGATCGCGCATCCCGAGTTTGCTCATGATGTTGGCGCGGTGCCGCTCGACCGTCTTGATGCTGATCACCAGCGTCTCGGCGATCTCCTTCGAGGAGTAACCCTCGGCGATCAACTTCAGCACCTCGTCCTCGCGAGGCGTCATCAGCGTTGTCGGCACCTGTTCGCCGCGTCGCAACCGGGCGAGGTAGTCCCGGACCAGGGCGCGCATCGCACCGGGATAGACGAAGGCCTCACCGCGCATCGCGGCGCGGCAGGCTCGTACCAGGTCCTCGTCGGCCACCGACTTGAGCACATAGCCGCTGGCGCCGGCCTGCAACGCAGAGAAGAAGTACTGCTCGTTGTCGTGCATCGACAACATCAACAACCGCGGGCCGCCGGTGCGGCGGGCGATCTCCCGGGCGGCCTGCAGCCCCGTCATCCGTGGCATCGAGACGTCGAGGATCACCAGATCGCATTCCACGGTCCGGATCAGCTCGACGGCTTCGGCACCGTCGGATGCTTCGCCGACGACTTCGAGATCGGGTTCGGACTCCAGGATCAGGCGGATGCCGCGGCGCACCAGTTGATGATCATCGGCGAGAATGATCCGGATCGACTCGCCCGGGGTTCGGTGTGACGTGATCATGATCTCTGCTCCGCGCTGCTCTGTTCGCCGGGATCGATCGGGACGCTGAGCATCACCCGCGTCCCTCTGCGGGCCGCAGATGTGACGGTCAGCTCGGCGCCGACCAGCGCTGCGCGTTCCCGCATGCCGAGGATCCCCGAGCCGGGGACGATGGTGTCCTGGCCCCGGCCGTCGTCGATCACCTCGAGGACCGCGTTGTTCCCGATCTTGGTCAACGACAGCGTGACGTTGGCCGGACCGGCATGTCGGGCAACGTTGGTGAGCGCCTCCTGTGCGACCCGGTAGATCACCAGTTCCGTCTCCTTGTTCAACGGCGGTATGCCACGGCCGAAGATCCTCCGGACATGCACCGCGTTGATCATGGACAGATCGGTGCACAGTGCAGCCAGGGCGCTGTGCAGGCCGAGATCGTCCAGAACACCCGGACGCAGTCGCCGGGCAACTCGTCGGACGTCGTCCAGGCCGGTCCGGGCCGACTCACGGATCAGATCGATCTCCTCGGAGAGTTGATCGGGGGCCTTCGTCTCCAACTGCTTGAGCCCGAGCAGAACCACCGTAAGGCTCTGGCCGATCTCGTCGTGCAGTTCCTGGGCGATCCGGTGTCGCTCCGCCTCCTGAGCCGCCAACGCCTGGGCGTTGCTCCGGCTGCGCTCGGCTTCCAGCCGGTCCAACATCGCGTTGTAGCTGTGCACCAGCCGGGCGCCGGCGCCCGAGCCCGGGTCGGCCAGTCGGTGACCGGGTTCGGGAACCCGGACCGAATCCATTTCCCGGATGACCCGGTCGACCGGCGCCAGACTGAAACGGAGCAGCAGCGCATTCAGTCCGAACATCACCCCGAGGCCGATCGCCAGCACGACCGCCTCGGAGACCAGGACCTGTTCCGACACCCCGATCGGCGCCACCGCGAGTGCCGACGTGCCGACCAGGAAGACCACGCCGTTGGTCAGGCAGACCTTCCAATACAGCGACAGCTGGTGCCTTCCCATGTCGCAAGCGTCCCACGCTCTGCCAACCCCGGAATGGGTGGCAGCACCCATTCGCTTTTGGCGCTCTTCGACATTGACTTCAGGTAAGCCCCCAACCATGCCGACCCGAACGGGCCGTGCACGTCTTCAGGAGGTCACGTGTTGTTCCCTGCCCTGGCACCGATGGAAGTCACCCCGGCGCAGTCGGATGCGCTGTTTGTCGTGCTCATGCTCACCATTGTCGTGGTCGTGGTCCTGACGGCGACGGCTCATCGGGTTCCGCCAGGACACCGGCCGGTGGTGATCCGCGGGAACCAGGTACGGCGCCTCCCGCCGGGTCGGACGGCGATGCGGCTTCCGTTGGTCGAACGGGTTGTCGAGTGGCCGACCGGACCGGTGGAGGAACGCCTTCAGGTTCGCGCGCACACCCGCGACGGCGCCGAGGTCCGTGTGCTGGCCGAGGTCACGCTCGACCTGTCGCCCCCGCCGATCGGCTCGCCGCACGGTGACCCGATCCCGAGGGTGGCCGACGAATTGTGGCTGACCGTCAGCCGCCTGGCGGCCAGTCGCGAGGTGACAGACCTGCGGGATCCGACCAGCGGGCTGCGCGCAGCCCTGATCGACCGGAGATTCGCTGACGGTCTGGTGCGCGTGGCGGAGTTCAAGATCGCGGAGATCAACCTGCTCCTTCCCGAGCGGGCGGGTGGTGATCGATGATCGTCGCCGCCGCCGTGGTGATCTTCCTCATCAGCTACGCCTTGATCGCCACGGAGAAGGTGCACCGGGTCGCGGCGGCCCTCGGCGGGGTCGGAGCGATGACCATGATCGGGCTGGTCTCGGCCGAAAGCGCCTTCTTCGACCAGGAGACCGGCATCGACTGGAACGTGATCTTCCTGCTGTTCGGCATGATGATCATCGTCAGCGTACTGCGCAGGACCGGTCTCTTCGAGTTCATGGCGCTCTGGGCGGCACGAGCCTCCGGCGGCAGGCCGGCGCGGTTGATGGTGTTGCTGGTCATGGTGACTGCGGTGTTCTCACCCATCCTGGACAACGTCACGACGGTGCTGCTGATCGCTCCGATCACCTTGTCGGTGTGCCGGCGGCTGGGTCTTCCGTCGGCACCCTTCCTGATCAGCCAGATCCTGGCATCGAACATCGGCGGCACCTCGACGTTGATCGGCGATCCGCCCAACATCATCATCGGGAGTCGAGCCGGCCTGACCTTCGACGACTTCCTGGTCCACGCGCTGCCGCTGACCGTGATCATGATGGTCGGGCTGATCCTGCTGTTGCGGCTGCTCTTCCGCAACCAGCTGAAAGGCATGGTGGACATTGAGCTGGCGATGGGTGTCGGCAGGCCGTCCGACGCGATCCCCGACAAGCGGCTGCTGGTGAAATGCCTGATCGTTCTCGGCGCGGTGATGGTGGCGTTCAGTCTGCACACGGCGACACATTTCGATCCGTCGATCGTTGCGATGCTCGGCGCCGGCACCATGGTGCTGGCCGCGCGAAGCAGCCCCAAGGAATTCCTGTCGGACGTCGAGTGGCCGACCCTGGCGTTCTTCATGGCGCTCTTCGTGCTGGTCGGTTCACTGGTCGAGGTCGGTGTGATCGGCCGGCTCGGGCAGCTGGCGGCAGGCCTGATGGCCGGTGATCAACTTCTCGGGTCGTCGGTGCTGCTGGTCGGGTCCGCGGTGATCGGCGCGTTCGTCGACAACATCCCGTACACCGCCGCGATGGTGCCGATCGTGGAGGAGATGGTCGCGTCGACCGGGGTGACCGGCGCGGCGAGCCCGCTGTGGTGGGCATTCGTCTTCGGCGCGGACCTGGCCGGCAATGCCACCGCGGTCGCCGCCGCCGCGAACGTCGTGGTCCTCGGCATCGCGGCCAAGGCGGGTGAGCCGATCAGCTTCTGGCAATTCACCAAGTACGGCATCGTCGTGACTGCGGCGACGATCGCCATGGCCTGGGTGTATGTCTGGCTGCGCTACTTCGTTCTGGCGTGATCCGATGCGCGTGAGGCGTCGCCGTTCAGCGCCGCACCGACCGGCTCCTCGGCTATCGGCGCGGGCTGGACGGCCGCCTCCGGGTCGTGGCAAAACGCTTGATGAGCGGCTCGGCGACGCGTGGCGCCAACGGTCCGACTACGGCAAGGATCAAGACGTACGCCGCCGTCAACGGGGCCAGCTCCGGCGCGGCGGCAGATCCGATCAGTCCGGCGATGATGATCGAGAACTCGCCTCGCGGCACCAGCGCAGCGCCGGCACGCAGCCGGCCGGGCTTGCGGATACCGGCCCGACGGCCGGCGACCCAGCCGGACCCGAACTTGGTGGCGATCCCGATCGCGGCCAGCACGAGAGCGGGCAGCAGCACGCTGGGCAGTTGCCTGGGGTCGGTGGACAGGCCGAAGAAGACGAAGAACACCGCGGCGAACAGGTCACGCAGTGGTTCGAGGATCCGGTGGATCCGCTCGGCCACGTCGGAGGACAACGCGATCCCGAGCAGGAACGCCCCGACGGCCGCAGAGATGTTCGCCGCTTCGGCGGCTCCGGCGACCAGCAGCGCCAGCCCGACCATCCGCAGCAGCATCACCTCATTCGACCGGGAGATGACCAGTTTCGTCACCACCGGCCCGAACTTCAGGGCGACGATCAGGACCACCACCAGCACGGCCAGCGCGATGACCACCGAGACGGCGGCCGGCAGTCCACCGGCCGAAGCGGCCAGGGCGGTGAGGATCGGCAGATAGACCGCCATCGCCAGATCCTCAAGCACCAGGATGCTCAGCAGGGCCGGAGTCTCCCGGTTGCCGAGCCGACCGAGATCGACCAGCACCTTGGAGACGATCCCGGACGAGCTGATGGCGGTGATGCCGAACATCGCCACGACCTCGGTGACGCCCCAGCCCATGATCACGGCGAAGGCCACCCCGGGTAGACCGTTGAGCAGAAGGTCGACCAGGCCCGCCGGTGCCTGCGTTCGGAGGTTCGCGACCAGGTCCTCTGCGGTGTACTCAAGACCGATCAACAGCAGCAGGAGGATGACGCCGATCTCAGAACCCGCGGCGAAGAATCCGGTCGGCGCGTTGATCGGTAGGAAACCACCGCTGCCGAAGGCCAATCCGGCCAACAGATAGAGCGGGATTGGGGACAGTCCGAACTTGCCGGCCAGCCGGGCGAGCATGCCCAGGGCGAAGAGGACCGCACCGATCTCAAGGAGGAGCTGGGTCAGGTTGCCATGACCCATGCGTCAGCTCGGATTGAGGATTGCGTCGACGGCTTTCACGCCGTCGTCGGTGCCGACCACGATCACCTTGTCGCCGGCCTGGAACACGAAGTTCGGCCGCGGCGACACCTCGACGCCGTCCCGACGGGCGACTGCGACGATGGACACGCCGGTCCGGGTGCGGATCTCGGCATCGCCCAGCGTCCGCTCGACGTACGGCGACTCGGGCGAGATCGGGATCCCGGCGGTCGCCAGGCCCTCGACCTGCTCCCTGAGTCGCGCCAGTCGCTCGATCACCCGGGGCGCACCCAGCAGCTCGGCCAGCACACTGGCCTCCTCGGCATCCATCTCGACGCTCACCAGCACAGCATCCGGATCGGCGTCGTCGTAGACGATCAGCTGCCGTTCACCGGTCTTCTTCGACAGGACACCAACGCGCTGCCCGCTCAGACAGAGGAAATCCCGACGCAACCCAACGCCCGGCAACTTGACCTCTTCGACCTCCATGGGTCCAACACCTCCAACTATGCAACCACCCGACCCTAACCGTTCATTCCAAGCTGCCGTCGGCATCCCGGCCCGGCCCCGTCCCCCCAATCCCGTCCCCAACCACGCGCCGGCCCGCCGCCCCACGCCGTCCAGACCTCACCCCACCCCACCCCGTCCCAACCCCACCCCAGACCACCCCGCCCCAACCACCCCGCCCCAGACCACCCCGCCCCAACCACGCCGCCCCAACCGCGAAGGTCAAAGTTTGATCCAGCGGCTCCGACACGCCGATGACAACGACCCCAGGATCAAATTTTGACCTTGCGTACGAGGAGGAGCGACGGTGACCTTGCGTACGAGGAGGAGCGACGGTGACCTCGCATACGGACGGGCGGTGACTCCTTGGCTGCGCGAGCCGCCGGCAAGATCGGATCCGCCCAACCCCCAAACCACGAAGGTCAAAGTTTGATCCCGCGGCTCCGACACGCCGATGACAACGACCCCGGGATCAAACTTTGACCTTGCGTACGAGGAGGGGCGGGCGTCGGCGGTCGTCGGATGCGTCGATCATCGGATATGTCGATCAGTAGTCGGGAACGGTGACCTCGGCGCCACCCACAAGCGCGGATTGATGCGCGCAGATGCCGGGCGCGGTCCAGCGCGCGGCGATTCGGGCGTTGATCGCCGATGCCCGCCCCTCGACGATGCTGCGGACGAACTCGTCGACCAGGAAGGGATGCGATCCGCCGTGGCCGGCTCCGATCGACACCGGGGCGGCCATACCGGGCAGCCGTAGCCGGGTTGGTCGGACGAAGCGGTGCAGCGCTTCCGGGAGCGACTCGACGTCGTCGGGCGGTTCGATCTGCCGGACGCTGACCTGGTTGCCGCGGCCGCCTTCCGGTGGGCCGGTCATCCGGTGGATCGTCAGCGGCCCCTGGTTGTCGTCGGGCCATTCGACGCCGAGGCGTTCGCCGTACACGGCGAAGCCCTCGATGTAACTGCGTCCGGTCTGGAAGAACGCCATCGTGATGTCGGCCAATACGTCACTGTCGCGGAGCCCGAACAACCCGACCTCGGCCGGGAAGGGGTTGTCGAAGCCTCCGCCAGTCCGCTCCGCGCTCAGCCGACCCGCGCCGCGGGCGGTGACCGTCGCGACTCCGGTATCGAGTAGGGCCAACACCGGCGCCAGCGCGTGGGTCAGGTAATGCATCGGCGGGAAACCCTGCCAGTAGCCGGGGAAGCCGTCGAGGTTCTGGACGTGGAAGCCGCGGTACAGGGTGAGCGGTCCGAACTCCCCCGCGCGGTGCAGCCGCTCGACGTAGCGGTATTCGCGACCGAAGACAGCGGTCTCCATCATCATGTAGCCTCCACCGGACGCCTGCTCCGCGGCGATGATCCGATCAAGATCATCAAGAGTCGTCGCCATCGGTACGGCACTTGCCACGTGTTTGCCGGCGCCCAGTGCCGCAACCACCAGATCGGCGTGGGTGGAGACCGGCGTCAGGATGTGAACCGCGTCGACGGATTGGTCGGCGAGTACCCGGCCGATGTCGTCATACCCCTCTTCGACGCCGTACCGGTGTGCCACTTCGCGACGACGCTGCGCATCGGATTCCACCAGAACGACTCGCTGCACATCCGGGTGACACAGGTAGATCGGGACAAAATCCTGTCCGAACCCGAGCCCGACGACAGCCACGGTGATTCCGGCCGGAGCACTCATCCGTTCGTCCTATCACCATGATCACCCCTCTCGCCATGATCATCGCCATCCGGTCGTCGACTCATTGTCGTTCCGAATGCGAATCATTCCGGCGGCGCAGTTCATTGACACGCAGTACGGGATGCCGTATGTTCTGCTTAGCTTTTGAAACGTTGCAATCAATGTCGCTGCAACCAATGCGAGGACGCATGAAGCTCGGATGCAACACCGTCCTGTTCGGCTCGGTCGATCTGGAGACCGCGCTGGACCAGATCGCGTTCGCCGGTTACCAGTACGTGGAGCTGGCCGCCATCGTCGGCATGTGCGAGCACTTGTCACTGGACAGTGATCCGCCGCGGATCAAGGAGTTGATCAGCAGTCGCGGGCTCACGGCGACCGCGATCGAGGCCGCCAGCACCGACACCGACCGGCTGCGCGGCATCTTCGGGCTGGCACGAGACCTGGACATCCGGATCGTCAACATCGGCTCGGGCGGCACGGCCGGTGACGAGGACTCGACCAAGGCTGCGGTCGAGCACATCCGTGATCTGGCCAAGTTGGCCGATGATCATGATGTACGGCTCGCGGTCAAGCCGCACGTCGGCCAGGCGATCTATGACGGCGCCACCGGTATGCGGCTGATGGAGGAGGTCGGCGAACCTGCTCTCGGGCTGAACTTCGACCCGAGTCACCTCTTCCGCGCCGATGAGGATCCGGCCGAGATCGCCCACCGCTGGGGCGAACGCATCCTCACCTCGCACTTCCGCGACTGCGGCTCCCGCGAGCGCCAGGTCGGCCCACCACCGACCCAGATCCCGGGCCGAGGCATCGTCGACCTGCCTGCCACGCTCGCCGCACTGGAGAGTGTCGGCTACACCGGGCCGCTCAACCTGGAGATCATCGGCGCCAGGGATTACACGCTCGCCCAGGCAAGCAGCGTGGCTGCCGAAGCCCGCGGCTACCTCAATCGCTGTCTACAGGAGATCTGATCATGCTGCGCGTCGCCGTCGTCGGCCTCGGAGGCATCGGCCGAACACATACCCGCTGTTACGACGCAAACCCCGACGCCCAACTCGTCGCACTCTGCGACCTGCTGCCCGAACGGGTCGACCCGGTGGCGAAGGAGTACGGCGTCCCCGCCTATCACGACCTCGACGAGATGCTGCGGTCCGAGCAGATCGACGCCGTCAGCGTGGCCACCGCCGGCCCGGAGAACGGCGGCCACCATTACGAGCCGACAATGACACTCCTGTCGGCCGGAAAGCACGTGCTGGTGGAGAAGCCGATCTCCAACGACATCGAACGAGCCCGGGAGATGGTCGCCGCGGCGAAACAACACGGGCTGCTGCTCGGAGTCGATCTCAACCACCGATTCACCCCGGCTGCGGAGCGGGCGAAGAAACTCCAGACCGACGGCGAGTTGGGCGACGTGCTCTTCGTCAACATGAACCTGTGGATCAACAATCCCAACGAGAGTTCCCCGTGGTTCCACCTGCGGGCGCTGCACTCGCATTCGATCGACGTGATGCGCTACTTCGGCGGGCCGATCCGCAAGGTTCAGGCGTTCTGCCACAAGGGTCCGGGCCGGCAGATCTGGTCCAATGCGTCGATCAACGTGCAATTCGCCAGCGGAGCGGTCGGCCACCTCACCGGCTCCTATGACGCCAGCGGACTGCACCCGATCGAGCGCTGCGAGGTCGGCGGGTCCGGCGGCCGGTTCGTGATCGAGAACGTCTTCCAACGCTTGGAATTCTTCCCGCGCAACTCACCCGAGAAGCTGGTCGTCGACAGTTCGATCATGGGCGGCATGACGGCGTTCTCCCAGACCTTCGACAACCGCATCAATGCCTTCGTCGCGCAGGTCGCCGCCGGTGGGCCGATCGACGGCTCCGGTGACGAGGGCCTTGCGGCGCAGGAGGTCATCGAGGGCGCGATCCGGTCCTGGGAGAACGGCACCATCGAGGAGGTCAACGGGTGAAGCCGCCCAACGTCGTGCTGATCGCGCTCGACACCCAGCGCGCCGACCACCTCGGCTGCTACGGCTACAACCGGCCGACCAGCCCCAACATCGACGCGATCGCCCGTCAGGGCGTGCTGTTCGAGAACTGCATCGCACCCAACATCCCGACCCATCCCAGCTTCTCCACGATGTACTCGGGCAAGGAGGCCATCACCCACGACATCGTCAACATCGGCGGCGGCGTTCCGATCCGCGACGGCATCAGACTGCTGCCGGAGATCATGGCCGAGAACGGGTACGCCACCGGTGCTGTCGACAACCTCGGCCGACACTTCAGCCGCGGCTACCAGACGTACCGGACCTACGAGTGGGATCGCTCGGACCCTACCGTGTTGGCCAAGGCCGAGACGGTCAACGCCGTGGCGCTTCCGCTGCTGGACGAACTGATCGCAGACGTTCGGCCGTTCTTCTGTTTCCTGCATTACTGGGACCCGCACACACCGTTGCTGCCGCCGCCCGGCTACCGCGACCTGTACTACCCCGAGGATCGGGATCCGTACGACGTCGACAACCACAGCCTGGACGAGGCGTGGTCCTGGGAGCCGTTCAAGTGGTACTTCCACGACTGGATGCCCGGCGTCACCGACGCCGACTACGTGATCAACCTCTTCGATGGCGAGATCACCTATATGGACCAGCAGCTGGCCGAGGTCTTCGCCAGGCTCGGCCCGGTGCGCGAGGACACGTTGTTGATCATCACCGCCGACCACGGTGAGGTGCTCAATGATCAACTGGGCTACTTCGACCATCACGGACTGTACGACGCGGTGGTGCGCATTCCGTTGGTCATGTCCATGCCCGGCACACTGCCTGCCGGGCGACGGGTCCCCGGAATGGTGCAGAACCTCGATCTGGCTCAGACCGTTCTTGATCTTGCCGGAATCCCGCAACGCGAGGGCATGGAGGGACTGTCGTTGCTGCCGTGCCTGTACGGCGCGCGCGACGGCAACTATTCCGAGGTCTTCCTGTCCGAGGCGACCTGGCAGGTCAAGCGCGGCATGCGAACAGATCGGTGGAAGCTGATCCGCTCCATCGAGCCGGACCGGCACGGACGACCGATGAAGGAGCTGTTCGACCTGGCGGCCGACCCGGACGAGCAGCACAACGTTGCCGATGCGCGCCCGGAGGTGGTGGCCGATCTGGAGCAGCGGCTCGACGCCTGGCTCGCCAGGCGGCTGGTCGAGACCGGCCGGGATGCCGATCCCGTTGCAGTGCAGGGACTGTGTGCCACGCAGATCGGTGAACCGATCCCCGGCGAGACGGTCGGCGCCGGCGCGACGCCGCTGCACGAACGCGTCGGGTCCCGGGCGGCGACCGTTCCCGATCCGAACGAGCTGAACGCCGGCACGTGCTGAAGGTGGTGTGATGGCGGTTCGGCTCGGCGTCGTCAGTTTCGCCCACGCCCACGTACACGCCTACCTCGACGCCATCGCGGCGATGGACGATGCGGTTGCCGTCGCCGGCTGGGACGACGATGCCGAACGCGGCCGGCAGGCGTGTCACCGACACCAGCTTGCCTTCGAGCCCGAGCTCGATATGCTGCTCGCTCGGGACGACATCGACGCCGTGTTCGTCACCAGCCAGACCAATCGGCATGCCGAACATGCCGTCGCCGCGGCGCAGGCGGGCAAGACGGTGCTGCTGCAGAAGCCGATGGCGCTGACCCTTGCCGACTGCGACCTGATCGTCGACGCGGTACAGCGCTCCGGCGTCGGATTCAGCATGTGCTACCAGATGCGCTGTGACCCGGTGAACCAGAGGATGAAGCAACTGGTCGACGACGGTGCAGTCGGCAAGATCGCCGTCGTACGCCGACGGCATGCCATACCGATGCTGCTCGATCCCGCCTTCGCCCGGCCGGGCAACTGGCACATCGATCCCGTCGCGAACCTCGGCATGTTCGCCGACGACGCGTCACATGCCGCTGACTGGTTCTACTGGATGCTCGGCCGACCGGTCAGCGTTATGGCCGAGATCGACAACGTGATCACCGACGTCGCACCCGATGACAACGGTGTCGCGCTGTTCCGCTTCGCCGACAAGGAGATCGGCATCCTGGAGAACTCCTCGACCACGCTGGCCGCCGAGGCAACAACAGAGATCTACGGCGACCAGGGCGTGATCATTCAGAACTACGGCGATCTGCCGTCCTCGTCCGTGCCGCGGCCGCCCAGCCCCATCGCGCTCAAGATCTATCGCACCGACGACCCACGCTGGCACGACCTCGGGCTTCCGGCCGAGACCCAGCAGGGCGACCGGATCGCTGCCGTCGCCCGCCCGGTCGTCGACTACCTGCACGGCAGGCGGGGACCGATCGCCACGGCCGCCGACGGCAGGGTGTGCGTCGAAATGATCTTGGCCTCCTACCGGTCAGCCGAGGAAGGACGTCGCATCGCGCTATGACGCGTCCGAACATCGTCATGATCGCGGTCGACACGCTGCGCCCGGATCATCTCGGCTGCTACGGCTATGCCCGACCGACCTCGCCGGCCATCGACCGGCTGGCCGAGGAGTCGCTTGTCTTCGATCGTGCCTTCGCTGCCGGGATACCGACCACGCCGTCCTTCACCACCATGCTCACCGGGTTGCATCCCTATCGGCATCGCGTCCTGACCCACCCGGGGCAGCATCTGGCCGGATCGACGCGCTTGCTGCCGCAGTTGGCCAAGGCGGCCGGCTACACCACGATCGGCTGCGACAACCTGGTCGTACAGGGTGGTGGACGCGGAGCATGGTTCGCCCGCGGCTACGACTTCTACACCGGCTTCGTCTACCAACCGTTCGGCGAGCAGAGCGCCGACCTCACCGATCGAGCGCTGCGGCTGGCGAACCAGGCGGGCGACGGGCCGACGTTCCTGTTCGTGCACTACTGGGATCCGCACACGCCGTACGGTCCGCGGCCGCCGTACGACACCATGCACTATCAGCCGGGGTCGGGTCCGGTCGACCTCGCCGATGTGCGGGCGATCCATCCCGAGTACTACACGGCCTTCCTGGCCGAGATGGATCTGCGGCACGAGGACTATGCCTATGTCGTTGCCCAGTACGACGGGGAGATCAGCCAGGTCGACGCGCAGATCGGCCGGCTGCTCGCCGGACTACCCGAGCCCGCGATCGTGCTGTTGGTCTCCGATCATGGTGAGGCGTTCGGTGAGGGAGGTCTGTACTTCGATCACCACGGCCTGTACGACGCCGTCACCAGGATCACGATGATGCTCCGGGTGCCCGGTGAGCCGGCTGGACGGGTCGAGGCGATGACCTCCACCGAGGACGTCCTGCCGACGCTCTGCGCGCTCGCCGACCTGCCACTGCCGGAGTACCCGATCACCGGGCAGGACGCGCTCGCCGGCCGCCGACGGGAGCGGATCGTCTGCGTCGAGTCCAGCCGACAGGCGTCGTTGGCACTGCGTACCGAATCGGCCAAGTTGATCCTGCCGATCACCGAGGACGCCGACGGCCGCCCACTGCCTGACCTCTACGGGCGGTTGCGCCGGCCCGATCCGCAGTTGTACGACCTGGGTGTCGACCCGACGGAGAGCTGCAATGTCGCGGCTGCCCGTCCGGAGATCACCGCGGCTCTGCTCGCCGAGCTCGACGCGTGGCGGACCGCCGAGGTCGGCGATGGCGCCGACCCGATCCTGACCAGTGGGCTGAGCCTGCCCTACGACAGGTTCATGGAGCGCCGCCTGGCCAGGCTCCGCGAAACCACCGACTAGCTGTACCCGGCCACGAGATTGGTTACAGCCGGCTGATCGGTGGGAGCCCGCCGAGTGCGGTGTGTCGGCGTCGAGTGTTGTAGAGGTTGAGCCAGGGCGCAAGGGCCGCTGCGCGTTCGGCGTTGCTGGTGAAGACTTGGTGGTAGGCCCACTCGATGGCCAGGGTGCGGTTGAAGCGTTCGACTTTGCCGTTCTGCCACGGGCAGTGCGGCTTGATGAACTTGTGTTTGGCGCCGATCGTCGTGATCACAGCAGCGAGGTCGGCTGATCGGCGATAGGACCAGTGATTGTCGGTGATCACGCGTTCGATCCGGTCGATGCCGTGATCGGCGAAGTATTGCGCGGCGCGCGCCAGGAAGCTGGCGCAGGTAGGTCCTTTCTCGTCGTCCAGGATCTCGGAGTAGGCCAGCCGGGAGTGGTCATCGACAAGCGAGTGGACGTAGTCGTAGCCGATCCGGGCCTTCTTCGCTGCGGCGGTTGAGCCCATCTGCCGGCCGTGGGCCTTCCAGCCGCCACCATCGGGGATTTTGCCTATTTTCTTGACATCCATGTGCACCAGCTCGCCCGGACGATCGCGCTCATAGCGGGTTGTGGTGGTCTTGGAGGCTCTGATCACCTCACCGGTCAACGGATCACAGTCGGCCAGGTAAGGAATCTGGCGACGGCGCAGGACCCGGCACACGGTGCGGGCCGGGACACCGAGCTCGGGACCAATCCAGTCCTGGCCCCGCCGTTGGCTCCGGCGCAGCTCGATGATCTTGTTCTCCACCGCTACCGGAGTCCGGTTCGGGCAGTGATGCGGACGTGAGGACCGGTCTTCCAGACCGGCCTCGCCCTCAGCTCGATACCGTCCAACCCAGCGACTGGCACATTGACGGGACACCCCTTGAGCCTTCGCGGCATGGGCGACCTTCCAGCCCTGGTCACAGACACGTTCGACCAACAGCTTGCGGCCACGAACATTCAAACGCGCGTTACGGTGGGACACGAGGACCTCCTGGAACGGTGAAGACGGCTATCTCCACCGCACCCGGAGGTCCTCCTCAGGTCAACAACCGACGCGGAGTGTCATCAACGTCCCGGCCGAGTACAACTAGCGCTCTGCTCTTTGCCCGTAGACATTCTGGTATCTGGCGTGGAGCGCGTCGATCGCTGTCGGATCGATGGGCGCGACCTCACCGAGTTGCCGGGCGAGGTGGACCGTCCTGGCCACCTCCTCGCACAGCACCGCAGCCTTCACCGCCTCCAGGGCGCTCACGCCGACAGTGAAAACGCCGTGGTTGCGCATCAGTACCGCCGGAGATCGGTGCCGGCCAAGGGTCTCGACGATGCCGCGCCCGATCGAGTCGTCGCCGATCAGGGCGAACGGCCCCACCGGTACATCTCCACCGAACTCGTCGGCCATCATCGTCAGCACACAGGGGATCGGCTGACCACTGGCTGCCCACGCAGTGGCATAGCTGGAATGGGTGTGAACCACTCCGGCCACGGCAGGCATATGACGATAGACATAGGCGTGGGCTGCCGTGTCGGACGACGGGGCGAACTCCCCGTCGACCAGCCTGCCGTCAAGATCACAGACCGGCATCGCCTGCGGTGTCAAGGCGTCATAGTCGAGACCAGACGGTTTGATCACGAGCAGATCCGCCCCGGGCACCCGCGCGGATACATTGCCGTCGGTCCAGCAGACCAACCCGCGATGGGCCAGTTCGGCATTGAGCTCGCAGACCTCGCGGCGGACAGCGTTGATCAACTCTGAGCCGATCGCGAGGCTCATGCCGCACGCCCCTTTCTGGCTCGGCGGCGGATGTCTTTGAGCCGGTGCATCACCAAGTTCTGGCCCCGCCCGAAGTAGTCGTGCAGCTGCACGTACTCGCTGTACAGCTCGTCGTAGCGGGCCGCCCGTTCGGGGTCTGGGACGTACACCGACTTGTCCAGCCTGCCCATCACCGATGCAGCGGCGGGTACGTCCGGATAGGCGCCCGCGGCCACAGCAGCGTGGATGGCCGAGCCCAACGCGGGCCCCTGTCGGGACCCGATGATCGACACCGGCATGCCGAGCACGTCGGCATAGATCTGCATCAGCATTCGGTTGCGGACCAGACCGCCGGCAGCGACGAACTCCTCGACGGGAACGCCCGATCGGTTGAACGCCTCCACGATCATGCGGGATCCGTAGGCCGTGGCCTCGATCAACGCCCGATAGACGTCTTCAGCCTTTGTGGCCAACGTCTGTCCGATGAGCAGGCCCGAAAGATCGTGATCAACCAGCACCGACCGGTTCCCGCTGTGCCAATCAAGCGCAAGTAGCCCGTGCTCTCCGGGCGACTGCTGCTCAGCCAGCTCACTGAGCAGCTCGTGGACACCGATGCCGCGCCGATCCGCCTCCTGGCGATAGGAGCCCGGAACACAACAGTCCACCCACCAGGCAAAGATGTCACCCACTCCGCTCTGGCCGGCTTCGTAACCCCACAAGCCCGAGACCACACCACCGACGACCGCGCCGCACATTCCCGGAACCTCGAAGAACCCGCTGCCGTTGACGATGTGGCAGGTCGAGGTACCCATGATCGCCACCAGTTGGCCCGGCGTGATCGCATTTCCGGCGGCAGCGGTGACATGCGCATCGACGTTTCCGGCGGCCACCGGGATGCCCACAGGCAGATCGGTCCAGGATGCCGCCTGTGCGGTGAGCCGCCCGGCCCGTTCACCAAGACCGATGATCGGTTGTTCGAGCTTGTCGGCCACGAATCCGGCGAACTCCGGATCGAGCCTCGACAGGAAGTCCGGGGACGGGTAGCGGCCCTCCTGCAGGATTCCTTTGTAGCCTGCACTGCAGGCGTTGCGGGTGTAGCGCCCGGTCAGTTGCCACACGATCCAATCCGCGGCTTCGACCCATCGGTCGATCGCCGCGTATGTCGTCGGGTCTTCCTGCAGGATCTGGAGTGCCTTGGCGAACTCCCACTCGCTGGAGATCGTCCCGCCATAGCGGGACAGCCATGGTTCACCCCGCTCGGCAGCGATCCTGGTGATCAGTTCGGCCTGCGGCTGGGCGGCGTGGTGCCGCCACAGCTTCGGGTAGGCATGCGGGCGGTCGGTGTAGTCGGTCAGCTCGCACAACGGCGTACCGTCGGCTGTAGTCGGAACCATGGTGCAGGCGGTGAAGTCGATCCCGATCCCGATCACCTGACCGGGATCGACACCTGCCGCCCTGATTGCCTCCGGTACGGCTCGGCGAAGTACGTCCCGGTAATCGTCGGGCACTTGCAGCGCCCAATCCGGCGGCAGCACCTCACCCGTGACCGGAAGTGTTCGATCGACGACGCCGTTGCGGTAGGGCTGCACTGCTGAGCCGAGCTCTGCACCATCGGTGACCCGTACCACCAGCGCGCGCCCCGACAACGTCCCGAAGTCGATCCCGACAACGACAGCTTTCGCATCGACGTCTGATCCGGGATGGTGCTGGGCGGACGTCAGCCGAGGTTCCATGGTCGCCGCCAACGTTGCAGGTTCTCCAGAGCGCGCCGGGCAAGATCATCCTGGCTCGGCGCGAAGGAACGCCAGATCGACGCTGCTGTTGCGATCGAGGCGTTGTCGGCGGTGAACGATTCGAAGCCGAGCATTCCGCGGTAGCCGACCCGCTCCAGGCCGCTGCGCACCGCCGGCCAGTCGATGTGATCATCTCCCGGCGCACCCCGGTCATTGCCGCAGACCTGCATATGTAACAGCCGGTCGCCGACAACATCGAATGCAGCACCGAGGTCGCCCTCCTCGATGTTCATGTGATAGCTGTCCAGGTTCACGCCGATCACCTCGCGAGGAAGCGGATCGATGGCATCCATCACCTGCTCTGCCGTGGTCAGCAGACTTGTCTCGTACCGATTGAGTGGCTCGATGGCCAGCCGGACGCTGCGCGACGCGGCGTGGTCCACCAAGGGCCGGTACGACTCGCGCAACGTGGTGATTGCGGTCCGCCGTTCGTCGGGCGACATCCGCCAGGTGCGGCCGACCGACGTGTACATCGGCCCGATCACCAACGGAGCTCCGACCCGCGCGGCCAGGTCGATCGCGCCACGGACGTAGCCCTGGGTCTCCTCGATCACTCCGGGTGCTGCACAGGTCAGTTCCCGGCCCGGACCGAAGACACCACCGACCACCCCACGCAGCCCGAGGCTGTCAAGGGTCTGCCTCGCCCGGTCCGGGTCCCAGTCGGCAAGGTTCTCCGTTGCGATCTCCACCCCTTCATAGCCCCAGGACGCAATCTTCTCCAGCGTCGTGTGCAGTGTTTCGTCGGTGATGGGCGAATGCCAGACGAACGTGTTCACCCCGATCGGGAGGGCTTCGACGATGCGCTCGTCGGTTCGACTCGGTGAGGATGCGGTACCCGTCACGCCATACCTCCGATCAGTCGGCTCACGTATTTCCCGTTTCGAGCGACCGCGGCATCGGGATCGTCCTCCGCGCTGGGCGATTCGTCCTCGAAAGTCACCCACCCGGAGAAGCCGCGGGAAGCGAGGTGGTCGAGCACGGCGGGGACGTCGACCACGCCGGAGCCGATCTCGGCCCAGGTGCCGTCCGTCGCCAGATCCTTGATGTGGACATGATCGACCCGATCACCCCAGTCCGTGACGACGGTCAATGGATCCATTCCACCGCGGGCGATGTGTCCGAGGTCCGGCGTCAGGTTGATCAAGGGGTCGAGCAGGTCAGCCATTCGTCGGTAGTCCTCAGCGGTTCGGAAGACCGATCCGCCGGGAGAGTTGGGATGAAAGCTACAGATGATTCCCCGGTCCGCAGCCCGACGGGCTACGGCGGCCATGCAGGAGAGAGCGTTGTCTTGCCGTTCGACCAGATCACGGCGATCTGCGCCGGGTGCCGGACACAGGATGATCTTGGCGCCCGGGATCGCGGCGACACAATCGATCACTGTATCGGCGTCGCCGCGTTCGGCCGGAGACTCCTGGTCTCCCCGCCACGGTTCGACCAGAACAAGCGCGGCCAGCTCGAGACCGTGCCGGTCGAGCGTGTCCTTGAGTTCGGCCGGGCTCCAATCGTCGCCCAACATCACCACCTCCGGCTCGAATCCTCTGAAACCAGCCTTCGCGGCGGTGGAGATCATGTGATCCAATCGTCCGCGATAGGTGGCCAGGTTCATTTGCCAGCTGTAGGTCTGACAGGCGTAACGCAGGTCGGAAAGTGTCTTCGCCCCGGCATCCGGTTTGTGTTCGATCATGACAGGAACTCCTCGACAAGGTCGTTGAATCGGCCCAGTTCCTCCCAGTGATGAACATGTCCGGTTCGCTCGAACAGTTCGTACCGTGCGTCGGGAATGGCATCGGCAACCTCCCGGGAGAGGTGCCGCGGGATGAACCGGTCCTCACCTCCCGCGGTGACCAGGGTCGGCGCAGCGATCCGGCCGAGTCGGCCTCGGGTGTCGTGCCGCAGGCAGGCGTCGATCTGCGCCTGCAAGGGCGCGACGCCGACGTCCGGCGGAACCTTGCGGGCGGCCAGCAGGTCCTGGTGGTGACCGGCGAACCAGCGTGGCGTCCAGATCAGGGTCTGCAGATGGCTGGTGAAGGTGGCTTCCTCGGCAAGCGTCCGGATCCTGCCGATCCCTCGCAGTACGTCTGCGACATAGGCGTCCGGCCCCGCCCAGGTGGCGACAAGGACAAGCCGCTCGACCAGCTCCGGGTGGTTCAACGCCAGCTCCTGAGCGATCGCGCCGCCCATGGAGATGCCGACGACCTTGCAGGCACCGAGATCCAGTCGGCCGATCAGGTCGGCATAGTCCTCGGCAAGCTCGGCGGTTCGGTACGGACCTGGAGTCGCCGGCGAGGCACCGGCGCCCCGATTGTCGGGGACGATGCAGCGGAACGAGCGCTCCCATTGCTCAACGTGCGGCTGCCATGCAGCGCCGGACGCGTTGAGGCCCATGATCAGGATGACCGCCGGACCGCTCCCGGTGTCCGTGTAGGACAGCTCGACCGCCGTCCCTGCGGCGGTGATCATGATATCCCGACGGCCCAGCCGACGGCGTTGCACAGCAACCGTCGGACGGGTTCCTGCTGGAGGTCCTCGGCATGTCCGAGACTGGTGTAGAAACGGCGTCGATTGTCCGGTTCCCCATACCAGGCGACGGGCCCCGGCGTCGGCGGGCACTGTGGATCGACGGGAGCGCCGTCGAGAATCGGCCGGCACCACGGTTGCAGCTCGGTGTGATAGAGCCAGGAGCGGACGTGGAATTGGTCGGGTAGCCCTCTGACGAACTCGACCGGAGCGTCGGCGCGCAGGGTCACCTCCGTGCTGGAGTCGTGGCCGTGGTGGCTGATCCACGGTGAACCGAGCACGTCTCGCCCGAAACCGAGGTTCCAGTCGGCCCACGGCTCCTCGGGGGCGAACCGGAAGGCATGGGTCGAGGTGCGCAGTCCGACGACGGCTCCCCCACGTTCGAGGAAGGACTCCAGGGCTTTCATCTCATCGTCCGGGAGTCTCCGGAAGCGGGTGTAGATGATCAACAGTTCGGCATCCTCCAGGTCGCTGAGATCGCCGAAGGACGATTCGGCGAAGTCCGGCTCATCCGGTATCGACGACGGGGTGTGATACCTGACCCGTGCACCCAGCTCGCGTTCCATCAGGGAGGCGATCGGTCGCATGGTCAGGTGAGACCGGTATTCCGGCTCGCCGGCGAGCATCACGATCTGCGAAGGCATCAGTAACCCACCTCCTCGGCTCCGAAGGGATACAGGATGACCTTTCCGCATTCGCCGCGATCCTGGAGATCCATCGCGACGCCGACCGCATCGAGGGGGAGCCGGTGGGTGATCATCATGTCGATCCTTGCGGCTGCGGCTCTGATCATCGACCACATGCCGGCCAGGTTCACGGCGTGGTTCCAGTGCCAACAGGAATAGATGTCCAGTCCGGCAGGGATCGGTGTGGTGAAGGTGACCTCTGACGTCCAGGCGACCAACGCCAACCCGCCGCGCACCCGGATGCTCCCGGCGAGGGCCGCCGCGGCACCGGGCGCTCCGCTGGTTTCGATGCCACCGTCGGCTCCGCGGCCCTCCGTCAAGTCTTCGACGGCCGCTGCGACATCGACCTTGAGCGGATCGAGGACCTCGACGGCGCCCAGCTTTCGAGCCAGTTCAGTGCGATACGGCTGAGTGTCCAGCGCCACCACCCGGGAGCCCCGAGTGGCTCCCTGGAGCACTGCCCCGAGGCCGACCGCGCCGCAGCCGGAGACGACGGTGGTGTCCAGTACCGATGTCCCGAGCCGCAGGTGAGCGGTGAACGTCGGGCCGAACCCGCAGCAGGCCATTGCCGCATGGTCCAGCGGGATGTCGTCAGGAACCTTGATCAACAGGTAGTCCGGCTTGAGGACGTACTGCGCAATGGTGCCGACACCGGCCACAGAACCGGTCTCGGCGAGAACATCGCGCTGGTTCGGGCAGTGGATGTGTTCCCCGCGGGAGCAGAGCCAGCAACGGCCGCACGCGTATTGCGGCATGACCACGACCCGGTCTCCCACAGCAACCGCCGTGGACGATCCGGGGTCGACAACGACACCAGCGGCCTCGTGCCCGAGTCGATCTCCCGGTCGACCGTCGCGTCGTTGTTTGAACTCGGTACACAGCGGGGCAACCAGGATCTTCACGACCACGACGTCTCCGCCGGCTCTGGGGTCCGGCAGATCCGTGACGTCGATCATCCCCGGCCCGGTGATTGCGGCTGCCTTCATCGCACGACCTCCTGTGGATCGTCAGCGTGGTTGAGCAACTCCCTGACGAATCCAACGGCATCACGACCGTCGGCCTCGGCAGTCTCACAGAAGCAGAAGTCGACGGTCCAGAACGGCAGCGCGAAGAGTTCGTCGGGAATGGCTTCGACCAACTCATCGAAATCGATCCTGCCTTGGCCGAACGGGAGGTGCGAGCTCGTCTCGTCGTTGTGCAAGGAGCCGTCGCTGTCGATCAGATGAAGGTGCCCGATGTGCCCGGACAGCAGGCGGGCGTACTCGGCGACGCCGCCGGGCAGGATCTCCGGATCGGCACCCTGCCGGGCCCCCATCACCGCGCCCGTGAACGCATGGGAGCTGTCGAACAATACCGAGAAGTTCCGGTGATCGACTTCTTCGACGGCGCGCACCACCTGGCTGGGCCGATTCAGCCAGAAACCCGGTTCGAATTCCCAGATCAGTCTGACTCCGCTGTCCTCGGCGTGGCCGGCGGCAGCCCGCCAGGCTGTGATCAACCGTTCGAAGCGCTCCTCATCCATCGGTCCGGGCGGCGACACCGTGTCGGTCCGCAGAATTGAGATCTGCATGTTCCGACAGAAGGCGAGCGCGCTGTCGATCCGGGCGAGATAGTCCCCCAGTGCGACGTCGGCGGGGGGCGTCGAGCGGAAATCCGGTGCGTACCCGGAGATGGCCAGGCCGAGACCGTCGAGCAGCTCGCGAAGTGGGACACATTTCTTGGGAGTGTCGAAGTCCTCGTCGTGGGGATGGGGACGGAAACCGTTGATCTCGATCGCGTCGTAGCCTGCGTCGGCAAGGTACTCCGCGACCCGTTGCAATGGCCAAGGGGCGGGCTCGAAAGGGCCGAAAGCAAATGCCCAGGAGCCGAACGAAAGCGAGGGCCGGTTACTCGATGCCCCGCTTTGGGTTCGGTCGGTCACGGTGTTTTCCTCCGGGTTGGTGGTTCGATGATTGACACGGCGTCAGTGCATCTGCAGCAACGGCTCCGTTTCCGTCTGCACCTGGGCAAGCGTTTTCGCCACATCGGAGGTCTGGTTGGACCAGAGGTTGTCCATGTTCTTGTTGTAGACGGACTGATCCCAGCGGCCGTACGCCGGCCAATACAGCGGCCGGTCGGAGTTCGCCTTGCCGAGGTCGAAGAAGGTATGGGTGTAGACGTCCGGGTCAAGCACCTTCTTGTCGGGAACGCCGTACTGGGCGTACTTGGTGTTCGACACGAACATCGAACCCATCTTCGCGGTGACCGGGAGGTTCGCCGGGTCACTCAGCGTGTACTTGATGAACTTGTACGTGAGATCCGGATGTGGTGATCCCTTCGGGATCGAGAACGCCGATCCACCGACGCCCTGGAAGCGTCCTGCCGGCCCCGTCGGCATCGGCGCCACCGTCCATCGGAACTTGCCCTTGACGAGCTCGTCCACGGCGAACGCCGCGTCGTTGAGCGAGTGCAGGATTGCGACCTTTCCGCTGGAGAAGAAGGCCACGGTGTCGCCGGTGCCTCCGGTCGCCGCCTTGATCTGATCAGGGTTCGGCATCACGTGGAGTTTCCAGATCGCGTCGTAGAGCAGCTGGAACCCGTTGACCGTGCCCGGCTCGGTGAAGTGCATCGTCAGGTCGTCGCCGGTCACGTAGTCGCCGCCGTAGGCCTTGATCACCTGGTGCGCGAAGCCGGAGTCGGTGGGCAATGAAACTCCCCACGCCTTGCCGGACTTGCCGGCGTGCTCGGTCAGCTTGACCGCGGCCTGGATCAGCTGGTCGTAGGTCCACTCCTCGGTTGGCACATCGACACCGGCGTCCTCCAGCCAGTCGAGGTTGATGTAGAGGCCCGAGGTCGCCCAGTCGTACGGGAAGCCGTATTGCTTGCCGTCGTACTGGAAGCCTTGCACCTGGGACGGGAAGAACTCGCCCGGCCATCCCTGGGGCACATCGCTCTTCAGATAGTCGTCCAACGGTTCGAGAAGGCCTTGCGACGCGAAGAGGTGGACGCGGGTGTCGTGCATCCAGGCCATATCCGGAGGAGCGCCGCCGGCGACCGTTGTCTGGAGCTTGGTCCAGTAGGTGTCCCAGTCGATCCCGTAGTCCACAGACGGCTTCATATCGGGATACTTCTTGAAGAAGTTGGAGATGTGGAGGTTCCACTTCTCCATCTCCTGCTTGCCCTCCCAGGTCATTGCCTTCCATGGCCCGGTGTCGGTTTCCCTTGCCCCCGGGACCTGGTGAGTTCTTCTCTCCGCTGCAGGCGGCGAGGAATGGTGATGCTGCGAGTCCGCCGACCAATGCCGCCGATCCACCGAGCAGACGGCGGCGGCTCAGTCCGGAGGACGGATGAGGGATGTATGGCATGGTGAGTCTCCTCGATGACGATCAGCGATGAGCGCGAGAGATGGGATTGTGCCGGTGTCAGCCTTTGAGGCCGGTCGTGACGATTCCTTTGACGTAGTACTTCTGGCCTAGAACGAACAACACGAGAACCGGGACGATGGTGAAGGTTGCGCTGGCCATCACCTGGTTCCAGGGCGTGCGGCCGGCGATGCGTGATTGGAACATCGTCAGGCCGAGGGGCAGGGTCTTGTGATCGATGGAACTGATCGAGATCAATGGCCACAGGAACTCGTTCCATGACCCGAGGAAGGTGAAGATCGCCAGGGTCGCGATCACCGGCTTCATCAGCGGCAGGACGATCCGCCAGTAGACGCCGAAGAATCCGCAGCCGTCCACCCGCGCAGCTTCTTCGAGCTCCCGAGGGAGCGTGAGAATGAACTGCCGCATCAGGAAGGTGCCGGCGGGAGTGAAGATGGCGGGGAGGATGAGCGACCACAGCGTGTCGATCAGCCCCAGGTTCTTCATGATCACGAACAACGGAACCATGAGCACCGGGAACGGAATCATCATCGTTGCCAGGTAGGCAAGGAAGATCTTGTCGCGGCCGGGGTACCGGAGCCTGGCAAATGAGTAACCGGCCAGCGAACAGGTCAACACGGCGCCGAGGGTGGTCAGCACGGAGACGAAGATGCTGTTCAGGAAGAAGGTCTTGAACGGCAGCGCCCGCCAGGCGTCGACGTAGTTGGACCACTTGAAGGCCTCCGGAATGAACTTCGGTGGGAATCCGTATATCTCGGAGATGTCTTTCAACGAGCTGGAGACCATCCAGAGGAACGGCATGGCGAAGATCACGCCGATGATCGACGCGCCGATGATTGCGATGATGTCGCCGACCAGTCGCCGCCGCCGCATGCTTCGCACGCGTGGCCGCGGCTCGGTGAGCCGGACTGAGTGTGTCGGCTCGACTGTGGTTGCCACGACGTCTCCCTGTGTCAGTTGATGATCAAGGTGGCCGAAGTCGTCAGTTCGCCGTCAGCGCAGCACTACGTGCCTGGCTGCGCCAGATCAGTGCGGTGACGACCGCAATCAGGAAGAACAGGGCGACCGCAAGGGTTGCGGCGTATCCCATGTTGAACCACTGGAATCCCTGTTGATAGATGTACATGACGATGGTGGTGGTGGCGTACGCCGGACCGCCCTGGGTCATGACATAGAACTGGTCGAAGCCCTGCATCGCCCCGATGAACGAGATCACCACGACGTAGAAGGTTGCCGGCGCGACACCGGGCACGGTCACATGGCGGATCTGCTGCAGCCAGCTCGCCCCGTCCAGTCGCGCCGACTCGTAATACTCCTCGGGGACTCCCTGCAGGGCGGCGAGGAAGATCAGCATCGGATAACCGATGCCCTTCCAATTGCTCATGATGATGATCGCCGGCATAGCCCAGTTCGGGTCCTGCAACCAGGCCGGCCCGTTGATGCCGATCTTGCCAAGCAGGAAGTTCAAGAGGCCCAGATCAGGGTTGTAGATCCAGGACCACACGATGGCGATTGCGACGGTGAGCGTCACATAGGGGAGGAAGTAGACGGTCCGGAAGATGCGGACACCACGCATACCGCGGTTCAACAGCAGTGCGAGCCAGAATGCGATGAAGATGCCGGCTGGAACTGCGCCCACCGTGTAGTAGACGCTGTTCCACAGCGTCTTCCAGAAGAGCCTGTCGCTGACCATGTCTCGGTAGTTCTGCAGGCCGTTCGCCTGCGGCGGCAGGACAAGATTCCACTTGGTGAAAGTCAGCCAGATGCAGAATCCGATCGGGATCAGGCTGAAGGCCAGGAACCCGAGAAAGTTCGGCAGCAGGAAGGCGTATCCGGCAACGGCTTCCTTGCGGCCCGCACGCGTCATCCGGCGCCGTGGGGACGGGCCGACCGGAGTGGCACTGTCGTGGCTCCGGGCCATCCGGCGCCTCCGCAACCGATGACCGGTCTGGCCCTTGGTTTCGCGAGTCAACGTCATCGTCTTCTCAGCCTTGGTCGGTACGTGCCCGCGCCTTCGGCGGGCAACGCTGTCCTGCAACTATCACCGAACGCGGCGATGACAAGCTTGCAAATCACAGTACAGATATTGGAAAAAACGAGCCCCAAGGTCACGGCTTCGGCAAGGGCCTGAAGCGCGGAGCAACAACGTTCAGCGATGTTCTTCGTTATATTCTCGCAATGTCAGGCGCCGCTCGATCGATGTCAAGCCTGGACCCAACCCTGTTGTTCATGGAAATTTGGTGACCACACTATGGCTGTCACGATCGACCAGAGTTTCGACCTCTTGCACGGGGCAGGGCTGGACGCGATGAATGAGCTCGGGGTTCTGTACTTCGTGAAGGATCAGGAGCGCCGGTTCGTGCTCTGCACCGACGCTCTCGTCCATCATCTTGGATACCGCAGTCCGCGCCAGGTCATCGGGCTACGCGACGAGGACCTCTCACCGCCCCACCTGGTCGATCACTACCGACGTTACGACGAGCGGATCCTGCAGCACGGAGAGCGGATCGTGGAGCTCGTCGAACTCGTGCGCAACGTCAACGGGTCGTTCGACTGGTTCGCGACGACGAAATGGCCATTACGACAGGGCGGTGCGATCGTCGGGATTGCAGGCGTGATCCGCAGTCTGCGGCCGGCGCACAGCGTCCGCGACGGCCTGCTCCCGTTGACACCGGCCATCGAGCTGATGGCCGAGGCGTACCAGCGCAAGCTTGACATCCAGGAGCTCGCCTCCGCCGCGGGCATGTCACCGAGCTACTTCAACCGACAGTTCAAGAAGCATTTCGGGACGACGCCACACCGCTACCTCCGGTCGGTCCGGCTGATGGCGGTCGACGAGCTGCTCTGCACCACTGACCTGCCGCTGTCTGCCATTGCCCACCAGACAGGCTTCTACGACCAGAGCCACCTTTCCAACGAATTCACCCGTCACCACGGCGTGACACCGCTGGAGTACCGTCGGCGCAATCTCGCCGAGGTTCGGCTTCCGCCGGGACCGCGACAGGTCAAACTCCGGTTGGACGTGTCGCGGTGAGGAATCGAAGTGAAGGCCAGAACCTTCAGTTCGTCGACTGCAGCCGGCGGAGCTCCTCTTCCTTCCTCGCCTGCTGCGCCCTGACCCGAGCCGGCACGATCGCCTCTCGGGGGTGGGACGCCTCGAAGTGGTAGCGCTCGGTGCCGAGCGCGCGGAGGACCGCCTGCTCAACCAAAGAGTGATCGGACGGGTCCTCCCGGTCGAACCGCATCGGCTCGCGCAACTGGATCGGCGGATTCGTGATGTAGCGCGGCGTCCGGGTCACGTTCTGTGCCTTGGCATGCAGGATGTATGGGTGCAGCAGATAGACGGTGCCGACCTCGCCGGTCGCCTCCGCGAAGCCAACACACTGGTTGATCAATCCCGCCGCTGAGAATGCGTTCGGCAGCACGCCTTCGGGATGCTGGGCCAGGAATCGGGCCACGTGTCCCACCGAATCGGTGGCAACGAACGTCGCGCCGCCCTGATGCTTGACCTCCGACCACAGCACCAGGGTGAGCAGACCTTGTTCGGGCGAGTCCAGGAAGTGCCGGAAGAAGTCACCGTCCTTGTGCCAACCGGGCGCCTTGGATGAGGCATCCTCCCAGGGCCGATCGGCCCCCTCGTACAGGTTGACGATGAAGCCGTCGCCCCAGGTGTACGGCTGCTTCACCCGATCCTCGCCGCCGACCAGCTCGCAGGCGGCCTGCCAGGCCTTCGGCGCGAACGTCTTGACGTCGAACGTGTGATGGGTCGGCATGTGGATCGACGATTCGGCCCAGGTGGACTGATCATCCGGGCTGTAGCCGAGGCGGGTCCAGATCTCGGAGGTGTACTCGGCAGCCGCTTCGGGAGTGAAGCAGTTGTCGACACGAACGAATCCTTGATCAAGAAACTGCTCGCGCTGGGTTGCGTCGAGGACTTCGTACTTCAAGGGTCAGCCTTCTTCCAACTAGTACATGTGTGCTGGGACAACCCGGAGTGCCATCAGGCGCCGATCTCCGACGTCGCACGCTCGCTCGGCTTGAGCGCCTCCTCCCCTGCGTCGACGCTGACGAGAGCGGGCGCACCGGTGTCGGCGAGCGGATAATGACAGGCAGCCAATCGTCCTTGGCCCACCGCGCGCAGCGCCGGCTTCTCCTCCCGACACTTGCTGGTCGCGATCGGGCAACGCGGGTGATACGGGCAACCGCTGGGTGGCGACAGCGGCGAGGGGATCTCACCCCGCGGCGGCCGGATGAGCCGTCGATCGGCGGCACTCTTCGGAATCGTCAACACCGAATCGATCAGTGCCTTGGTGTACGGATGCCGCGGCGCGTCGAACAATTGGTCGGCGGGCGCCTGCTCGACCACCTGACCCAGATAGAGCACCAGCACCATGTCGCTGAGATATTGGACGACGGCCAGGTTGTGGGAGATGAACATGTACGCCATGCCCAGCTCCTGCTGCAACTCCTTCAGCAGTTCGATGATCTGCACCTGGATCGAGACGTCGACCGCAGAGACCGGCTCGTCGCAGACCACCAGCCCGGGCGAAAGCGCCAGGGCCCGCGCGATGCCGACTCGCTGCTGCTGACCGCCGGACAGTTCGAACGGGTGGGCATCGGCGGCCGACCGGGGCAGGCCGACCCGCTCCAGCAGATCACCGACCCGCGCTCGCCGGGCATTGGCCGATCCGCCGCTCTTCTGGATGATCATCGCATCCTCGATCGCGGCGCCGATGGTCATCCGCGGATTCAGGCTGGCCAGCGGATTCTGGAAGATCATCTGCATTCGCCGACGAACGGACCGCAGTTCCTTCGGGTTCAGATCCGCCAGATCCTGCCCGTCGAACAGCACCCGTCCGGAGTCAGCGGGAAGCAGCCGCAAGGCCACCCGGCCGAGCGTCGACTTGCCCGATCCGCTCTCCCCGACGACTCCCAGGGTCTGCCCCGCCGACACCTCGAACGACACCGACTCGACGGCACGCAGCATCCGCCCGCCGACCTTGAACCGCTTGGAGACCGACTCGACCTGCAACAACGGATCAGCTGGCACGAGCCATCACCTCTTCTGCGCGGTGGCACGCCACGGCGTGACCCTGGCCCATGGACCGCAATGGGGGTACCTCCCGGTGACAACGTTCGACGGCCATGCTGCACCGCGGGGCGAACGGACAGCTGCTGGGTGGCTCGGTCACGGTGGTCGCCATGCCCGGGACCGGCACAAGGTCCCGGCCACGCTGACCGACCTCGATCACCGAGGCCTTCAGCCCGAGTGTGTACGGGTGTGCCGGACGAACAAGGAACTCCTCCAGGCGGGCGCTCTCCATCACCTTGCCGGCGTACAGCACGACGATCCGATCGCAGAAGTTGGTGGCTACCCCGAAGTCGTGGGTGATCAGGATGATGCTCATCTTCCGCTCCTGGCGGAGATCGTCCAGCAGCGCGAGGATCTGCGCCTGGACGGTCACGTCAACCGCGGTCGTCGCCTCGTCGGCGATCAACAGTTGCGGCTCGCAGGCGATCGCCATGGCGATCATGGCCCGCTGCCTCATCCCGCCGGAGAACTCGTGCGGGTAGCTCTTGAACCGCGCCCGGGGTTCGGGAATGCCCACCTTGTCCAGCAGTTCCAGGGTCCGCGCGAAGGCACCCCGCCGGTTGGTGTACTGGTGGGTGATCATCGCTTCCATGATCTGGTCGCCGATGCGCATCGTCGGGTTGAGGCTGGTCATCGGGTCCTGGAAGATCACTCCGATGTCGCGACCTCGGATGTCCTCGAGCTGCTTGCGCCGCAACTTGAGCAATTCCGTGCCCATGAATCTGGCCGACCCGGTCACCGACCGGGCACCGCGCACCAACCCGAGCGTTGACAGCAGCGAAACCGACTTGCCGGAGCCACTCTCCCCGACGATGCCGAGCGTTTCGCCCGGTGCCACCGAGAAACTCACACCGTTGACGGCGTAGATCGTCTCGTCGGCGCGACGGAATCTGGTCTGCAGGTTCTCGACCGTCAGCAGGTCGTCAGCCATTTATGATCCTCCCTTGGGATCGAACGCTTCCTGCAGCCCGTCGGCAACGAACAGGAACGACAGCAGCGTCAGTGCGAAGATCCCGGCCGGGAAGTAGAGCAGCCAGGGGTATCCGAGTACGTTCGGGCCGGCCTGGGCGATCAGGTTGCCGAAGCTGGGCAGCGGTGGCAGCAGACCGAGGCCGACCAGGCTGAGCGCGGCCATGATCACCAGGTCCGCGGGGATCCCGAACGCCAGCGCCACCAGCATGCTGCTCAGCACGTTGGGCAGCAGATACCTGCGGGCTATGTGCGGCCACGTCGCGCCGAGCGACCGAGCAGCCTCAACCATCTCCCCGTTGCGCATGTTGAGCACCAGGCCCCTGATCAGCCGGGCGTAGGAGGCCCAGCCGGTGATACCGATGGCGATCAAGATCGGGAACATGCCCCGGCCGAGAGTCACCACAAGGATCAGGTTGAGGAAGTAGCTGGGGAAGGCGAACATGAAGTCCACCACGCGCATGATCGCCTGATCGGCGAGACCACCCCGCAAGCCGGCCCACAACCCAAGTACGCAGCCGATCACGAAACTCACCGCGGTGGCGCCGACGGCGATCTCCAGGGCATTGCGGATGCTCCAGAGGATCTGGCTGAACATGTCGTGGCCCAGCCCGTCGGTCCCCATCGGGAACTCCCAGGATGGCCCCTGGTTGGCGTTGAGGAAGTCGGTGTCGGTGTAGTGATGCGGTGCCACCCACGGGCCGAAGATGCCGGCGAGCACGAAGATCAACACCCATACACCCCCGGCGACCGGCAGCCAGTTGCGCCGGTACCGCCGCCAAGCGAGCTGAGCCTGGGAGGTGCGCCGGAACGGCTCATCCCCGACCACTCCGAGCGCGAGCTCTGTCACTGCCACGGTTGTGTCACTCTCTCTTGTTCTCCAGATCCGATCGTCCGGCCTCGGGTCGGCCAACCTCTTGGCATTGCTTTCGTCACTCCAGCGCCACCCGCGGGTCGAAGGCCCGGTAGAGCACGTCGACGACCAGGTTCATCCCCATCACCATCAACGACAGGATGTAGATCGACGTGATCGACAGGGGTACGTCCTTGGTCGGGAACGCCGACCCCATCAGGTTGCCCATGCCCGGGATCGAGAAGATCTGCTCGACCCAGACCGTGCTGACCACCGTGAAGGCGAATGTCGGCCCGACCACGGTGATCAGTGCGGTCAGTGAGTTGCGCATCGCATGGCGGGTGATGACCTTGAACCGCGGAACGCCTTTGGCCTCGGCGGTCCGCACATACTCCTGCCGGAGCACCTCGATCAACGAGCCGCGCATGTAGCGGGTGATCACCCCGACGTTGCCGGCCGAGAGCGCGACGATCGGCAGAATCGCCTCTCCGGCGGTACCCCAGCCGTTGATCGGAACGACGCCCGGCATGGCGACCCCGAAGAGCAGCACCATGAGCACGGCCAGCACGTAGGACGGGATGGCCTGGCCGGCGACCGAGAGCGTGGTCAGCGTCGAGTCGAGCCACGTGTTGCGCTTGAGCGCCGCAACCACCCCGAGCGGGATGCCGATCACGATCGACAGCACTATCGACCCGATCGCCAGGATGGCGCTGATCGGGAAGGCGCTGCGCAGCTGATGCATGATCGGCACCGACGGGTTGGCGAACGACGTGCCGAAGTCGAACGTCAACGAATGCCAGACGTACTTCAGGGTCTGTGCCCACAACGGCTGGTCCAACCCGTACCGGCTCTCGAACTGCTGGACGTATTGCCGGTAGAGCTCCGGATTCTGAAGCCGCAGCTGCCCGAGGCTCGCCCCGATGTTAGTCGAGTTGAAGAACGACCCGGGAGCTGCGTACATCAGCAGGTACGCCACGGCCAGCACGACCGCGATCGTGACGACCAGCGCGACGAGGCGCTTACCTAGGAACTTCGCGACGCCCACGCCGCCACCTGACCTTTCCGACTGTGCTTGTGCTGGTCCGTGGCACCCGAGCCATTCACTTATTTCCAGGTGGCGTACTGGAGCTGGAACAGCCCACCCCACGACCACGGGTTGGCCTGGATGCCGGTGAGTCCCGGCTGCGACAGGTAGAACGTCTTGGCGTAGTACAGCGGCACTCCGTAGCCGTTGTTCAGCACGTAGTTGTCGATGTTGGCGGTCAACTCGTTCGCCTTGTTCTGATCGATCGCGGCGTTCAGCTCGGCGTTCCACATCACGGCGTCATGCCAGTCCTGGCTCATGTGCTTGTTGTCCCACGCCTGGCCGCTGAGTCCGACGTTCGCGCCGCCGTTGCCCGCACTCCAGTTCCCGACGAACTTCCAGGCTGCCACCCACGCGTCGTGCTTGTCCGCCGGCTTCTTGGCGTCCTTCCAAGCCTTGGTGTAGTTGTCCCATTGGTCGGCGTTGGTCGCCGCGCCGGGGATGACCAGTACCTTCTGATAGTCCTCGGGCTGCTGCTTGGTCCACTCGTCGAGGTAGGCGATGTAACCCTTGGCCGCCTTGTCGAGCCTGTCCCAGTCCGCCTGCGTCGTCCCGGCCTTCTTGTCGTCGGGATTGCCCAACTGAGCGACGTCATTCGGGTCGTACTTGGGCAGGTAGTAGTTGGCCGCGTGCTTGCGGTACTCGATCGTGCCCTGCGTGCCGTGGAACAGGATCTGCTGGTTGGCCTGGATCGGCAGGCTGGTGAAGTCGTTCCAGTTCGGCGTACCGCCGCCGATCACGTAGCCCGGATGGACGTCAGGGTTGATGCCGCCCCAGGTGATGTTGCCGTAGATGGTCGACGGCTGCGGCACGATCTTGGTCTGGATGCCCAGGCCTTCCTTCAGCTCCTGCTGGATGGCCTCGGCCACCGGAATGCCGGTCGGGTCGTCGGCCGCGGTCCGGCAGTAGAGGTACAGCGTTGGTATGCCCTTGCCGCCCGGGTAGCCGGCTTCGGCGAGCAGACTCTTGGCCTTGTTCAGGTCCTCCGGCAGCGGGTGCTGCATGTCGTTGGTCGGCCAACCCGGGAACCCGAAGGTCGAGGTGACACCGCCGAGTCCGTTGAGGACGTTCTCGACGATCGGCTTCCGGTTGATGGCCATCCCGACCGCCTGACGCACCTTGATGTCGTCCAGCGGTGAGGCCTCGACCGACTTGTCCCACTCCAGGTAGGTGACGATGTTGTCGGCCTGGGAGTGCAGGAGGGCCTTGAGGTCGGGATGAGTCATGACGTACTTGTAGTCCGCCGGCTGCTGGATGACGGCGGCACTGAGCTTCTTGGCCAAGAAGTCCGGAACCGGGACGTTCGGCGTCGGGATGACGTTGATCGTCTTGATGTTGCCGACGTTGGTCTGGCCGGGTGCGCCGACGTACTTCAGGTTCTTCTCCAACGTGATCTTGCCGTTCGGCACGAACGACTTGACGACGTACGGACCGTTGCCGACGAAGTTCTCCGGCATGAACCACTTGTCCGGGCTAGCGTCGACCGACGGGCCGTACAGCGGCATCGAGCCCGAGATGGCCATGGCGCCGAGGATGTTGTGCGGAGAGGTCAGGGTCAGCCGGATCTCGTAGTCGTTGACGACCTTGACGCCGACCTCCTTCTCTCCGACACCGCCGGCGTGATAGGTCCAGGCGTTGTTGACATAGGTCATCACGCTGGCCCAGAGCGCGTCATTGGCGTTCTTGGGCGATGCGGTGCGCATCCACGAGTAGTAGAAGTCGTTGGCGGTCACCGGCTTGCCGTTGGACCACTTGGCGTCCTTGCGCAGGTAGAAGGTCCAGACCCTGCCGTCCTTGGACGTCTTGTAATGGGTGGCGATCTTGGGAACCAGCTTGCCGTCGGTGCCGTAGCCGTACAGACCCTCCATCACCGTGCCCTGGTCGATCAGGATCTGCGCACCCCATTGGGACGGGTCGAGCGTTGAGATCGCGTTCCCGGTCTGACCGACACCGATGGTGATCTCTGACTGCGGCGAGGACTTGATCTGCCCGTTCGCCCCGGAGTCGGATTTCCCCGGATGACAGGCGGCAAGCAGGAGGCTGAGCGACGCGATCGCGATCAGAAGGGGCGGGCGCCTTCTCTTCATCTTCGACCGAACCTTTCTGCGACAGGGGCGGCGATGGCCCAGGCGCGGCATATTCGGTATTGATGGCCGGGGGGTCGACAGCCCGGCGGAAGACGCTGAAAGCGCCACCGCTGAAGGACGTCGACTTTGACGGTCGCTTCAACACCAAAAATAGGGTGACTAACAAGTCAATGTAGTTCCGATGAGGAACTGAGCCCGAACACTACCGCCGACAACCGGCCCCGGCACAAGACCCTTCTCAACTTTCGGCATATTTTCGAAACTTTCGGCGCTGGCCCGCTACGCCTGCGCCTCCACGCGCCAGCCCGGATCCGATCGGTTGCGCTGCCGGTCGCGTCCGGGCCACCCTGAAGCCATGGCTCGCAGTGCTTTGGCGATCACCGACTTTCGGACGGACCCGCAACGCGGCGCCGTGCTTGACTTCCTCGAGGCGTGGGTGAGCGGAGACCGCGCTGGCGCCGAACAGCACGTGGCCGACCACACCAACGGTCAGGGGACCACGCTCACGGCCAGAATCAGCGGCCGGATCGCCGGCCTCATCACCGTGCGTTGGACCTCGAACAATCCAGCGTTCGCCGATCGCAAGATCCCTCTCATTCACCAACTAATGGTCGAACCACACTTTCGACGCAAGGGCATCGGAACTGCCCTTTTGGACGCCGCGGAACTTTCGGCGGCTCGCCGCGGCCGCCGGGCCATCGGGATCACCGTCGGCCTGTTCGACGAGTACGGCCCCGCGCAGCGGCTGTACGCCCAGCGCGGTTACCTGCCCGACGGCAGGGGCGCGTGCCGGGGACGTGAACCGCTGCGCGAGGGGCAGGTGGTGCTCATCGACCATTCCTTGATCATCTGGCTGACCAAGGACATCACCCAGCTGCTCCCCGCCACACCGCGACCGGGAATGCTCCCGGCTGACCCGCATGGGTGACGTGTCGAGCGAGGCGACGGGATAGGTCTGGGTCCGATAGTCCACTTACCGACGATGTGCTCGATCGCCTCGAAGGTACGCGCCGCCCTTCCCATCGGATCGGCCGATCTCGTCGGTCAGGCATGGCAGATCGGATAGACGAAGCTCCGGCGCAGCGACAACTGCGGCAAGAGCCGCACTGCGTGACGCCGCAGGCCAAACGGCCCAGGTACGGCGCGCCAACGGACGGCCGGCCAAACGATGCCACCGCAACCCGGCGGGAAGAGGGATCCCGGGAGCGGCCAGCGCGAAGCGCGTGCCGTCGCCGACGGCGGCGAGTTTGACCTCCCGAGTGACCGGCCGATGATCATCGGGATCACTCATCGACAGGCGTATCTCGTGGGCTTTCAATGTCGCGGAGACGTGATCATGCCACGAGGGCGGGTCGGAGCGCGGAAATCCGTTCCAGCTGAGACCGCCGAGTTGCGCCAGACCGATGGTCTCCTGCTCGCCGGCCAGGCGCAGCGACACCCACTGGTTCGCCGTCGACCGATGGCTGGGCTCGATCACGACTCCCGGCGAGGTTCGGCGAAGGACCGCCACGACCTCGGGAGGAACGCCACCGGCAATTCGGGTGGAACGTTGGATCGACGCAATCAGAACTGCGAAAGGATGATCATGAGTTCAGAACTCACCGGAAGATCCGCCCTGGTGACGGGCGGTAACAGCGGCATCGGACGGGCCGTTGCCGTTCAACTGGCCCGACTCGGAGCCCACGTCGTCTTCACCGGGCGGGAGGGGATCCGGGGCAGCCGGGTCGGTGACGAGATCCGCGCTGACGGAGGCAGGGCCGACTTCGTCGCCACTCGACTCAACGACGAGCAGACGGCGCGGGAGCTGGCCCGACGGGCTGTCGAGGTCGCGGCAAGATCGACATCCTGGCCAACAACGCCCGGGTGTACCCGTTCGGGCCTACCCACGAGAGCACTGAGAGGAGATCGCCGCCGCGGTGAGCTTCCTGGCATCGGGATCTGCCAGCTGGGTCCACGGCGCCGTGGTGCCGGTGGACGGCGGACGCATCGCCGTCTGAACTCCAACCGGCGATGCACGGGCATTGTGGTCCCCGATAGCGCTCGTGTCTGTCGGGGATCCGTGCCCAGTCGCTGACTACAGCAGCGAGTTCGAAGCCGCTGGCGGCCTAGACAACAGGGCGCGAGAGCGCAACTGTCTACGGCCGGCCGGCCACAGACTCTGGACGAACGATGATCTTGGTCTGCGACTCCTCGGCGAAGCAGTCGGCGCGACCGGATCGTCGGTCACTGGTGCTCACGGTGATCGTTGCGCGGTAGGGGACCCTGGTCATTCGCTCGGTCACGCGACCATCGGTCTGGGCGTCGCGCTCGGCACGTCCGATCTTCTCCAGTTCCACGGTGATGGACAGCTCGGCGACCGGTTGTTCCGTGGTCAGATCGATCAACTCGGCTGTCGCGCTCCCGCTCCGGCCCTTGAGCTCAAGATCGCCACTGGCCTTCAGCGGCGTCGACCCGTCGTCGATGACAACCTCGAAGAACGGCCGCTTCGGCTGCCCGGTCAGCCGGACCTGTCCGTCGGGTAGGCCGTCGAGATCACAGATGTCCGAGCCGAAGTCGACCGACGAATAGATCTGCGCGGTCGGGTTCGTGGTCTTGACGTCGAAGGCGAGATCCTGCCCTGTGCAGTCATTGCCGTCGAGCAGCACGTCGTAGCCGGGAACGATCACCGACGTGACGTGGAGTCGGTAATCCGTCGTCGTCAGGGTGCCGGTGGTCCAGCTGTTGCCGCTCCGTTCCCGAATCTCTTCGGTGGTCGGCTGCCCCAGCCTGATCCGGTCGGCGACGACGGTTGCCGAGCCGGCCGGTTGCTGGCTCGCAACGTCCACCAGCGGTACTGACGCGGTCAGCGTGGTATCCGCGAAATCGGCGGTACCGCCCTGACCGTCGAGGACCAGTTCGAAGTCCGGCGTCTCGACGAACATCGACGAACCCGAGCCGCCCTCCAGTGTGGACCCTCCGGCGGTGAAGAAGATCAAGTCACCCTGCACCGTCTCGAACACGCAGGACACGTCCCGCACCGTATTCACGATCCTGGTGACCGGTGCCCCCCGTCGCCGGGGCAACCGCCACCGCCGCGCACAGCATCCCTGCCGCACCCATCGTCGCCAAAGCCCTGCGTATTGTCATCAGATCCCCCGCTCCCGAGACTGCCTGCTGAATCGTCCCACAAGATCGGCTTGTGCGGGTGCTGGTTGACCAGCCTCTGTCCGGCGCGTCTCCACAGGACGGGCCTCACCGCGAGAGCCGGCCCTGCCGGCAGATCCGCATGGGGCGGCGTTGGTTTCACCAATTGAAACTTAAGTTCCGGATAGTACTTGACAGTTGTCGACGCGCGGGCCGAGACTGTGGCGGACGGAATATCTTTGGCTCGCAGCTTGCAGTGGCCTCCGCGCCCCATGCTCCGGGCGAACCGCGTGTCGAAGGAGACATCAGCATGGGTTCCGGGGCTGCTATCACTCGTCGGCGACTACTGCAGGGCGGCTTGGGGTTGGCCGCCGCAGGAGTCTCGGCCGGAACGCTCGCCGCCTGCGGCACCAGTGCCTCGAGCGTCCCTCGCGGCTGGACCGGGGTCACCTTCAGCTCCATCGGTGACACCACGTCACAGAAGATGTTCCAGGACATGATCGCCGCTGCCCAGAAGGAAAGTCTGGACGACCAGCGGATCAAGATCATTTGGAAGCCTGCGCCGGGTGACGACTGGGCGAGTGTGATGTTGCAGTTCAGCTCCGGCACCACGGCAGACATCCAACGTATCGACGACGACCGGGTCTACGACCTGGCCACGAGCGGAAAGATCCACCAGCTCGACAAGTGGATGAGCGACAAGAGCACCGGCTTTGATCTCTCCAAGTACAGTCCGACGTTCGCCAGCAAGGTCGCCGTGGAGGGGTACCAGTTCTCCGTCACGCCGGGGATGAGCGCCAACGTGCTGTATTACAACAAGAAGCTCTTCGCGGCCGCCGGCATCGAGGCGCCCACGTCCTGGGACGACGCCTGGAGCTGGGATCAATTCGACGCTGCGGTCAAGAGGCTGACGAAGAAGGAGGGCGGCCGCACCGATGTCTACGGCCTGCAGTTCGCCGTGAACACGATCCAAGCCACTGCCTACGGTGCGGGTGACACAGCCCTCAACGAGGACCAGACCGAGTGCGGTTACGCCAAGCCGGCGACGCTGGAGGCCATCGACAAGCAGATCTCCTACATTCGCGAAGGGTACGCGCCGACCGTCGACGTCGACTTCCTCCCGCTGTTCAACGGCGGAAAGCTCGCGATGACCTGGCAGGGCATGGACCTCGGAGCTCAGATCAGCAAGGACATCGAGTGGGACATCATGCCCTGGCCGAAGACACCACTGTTCGCGATGACCAAGAACTACGCCAGGACCTGGGTGATCCCCAAGGCGTCGAAGGCTCCCGAGGCCGCCTACCAGGCCCTGAAGGCCCTCTGCGGCAAGGCCGCCCAGGATGTGATGGCGAAGTCGCAGTTCGCGGTTCCGGCGCTGACCGAATCGGCCGAGAGTGCCGCGTTCACTGATCACCCCTACCCGGCGACGCCCAAGGTGTGGGCCGAGACCCTGGGCAAGGTGAACGGGCGCCCGGTGGACATTCCGTTCCCGCGTGGCCCGATCGGCACCGCGCTCGCCGATTCGTTCGTCGAGGGCGTGAACGCCGACGGCTTGATGAGCGGCAAGTTGCCCACCGCTGACTACATCAGGAAGGGCCGTGCCGCCGTCAACGCGGAGATCAGGAAGCGCGGCTGGAACGTCAGCAAAGGCAAGGAGCTGCTCGAGAAGGGAGGGGCGCTGACCGATCCCGACACCAGGGTCCTGCAATGATCATTGAACGCGCCGTCGACCGTCCATCCGTCGTCGTGCAGCCAGGGGCTCGTCGCCGAGCGCTCGGACGAACCACAGTGCGCGGCTGGATGTTCATCGGGCCGGTGGTGCTGGGGACGTTGATCTTCAATGTCCTCCCGATCATTCCGACGCTCGTGACGAGCTTCGCGGACTGGAACGGCCTGACCGCGCCGCACTTCATCGGGCTGGGGAACTACCAGGAGATGTTCAGCGGGGCCGACCCGCTGTTCTCTCGCAGCCTGATCAACACGATCGTCTACACCATCGGCTATGTACCGGTCGGCATCGCGATCGGGATCGGCCTGGCCGTACTGGTCAACAACCGCCTGCCGGGGATGCCGGTGTTCAGGGCTCTGATCTTCCTTCCCTACGTCACCTCACTCGTTGCGGTCGGCATCGTCGCCCGGTGGGTCTTCAGCGATCAGTACGGAGTCATCAACGGGTTACTGGCCGCGGTCGGCATCACTGGACCGCACTGGCTCGGCCAGCCGGGTTCGGCGATGGCAGCCGTGATCATCACCGCCATCTGGGCGAACATGGGCTTCAACATGATCGTTGTGCTGGCCGGCCTGCAAGGCGTCCCGGAGACGCTGATCGAGGCGGCGACCCTCGATGGTGCGGGTCGGTTCGCCCGGTTCATACACGTCACGATCCCGTTTCTGACACCGACGATCTTTCTGCTCCTGATCCTGCAGACGATCGGCTCGTTCCAGGTGTTCGCCCTGATCATGGTGATGACCAGCGGTGGGCCGGGCGACGCCACCTACGTGTACATCTACCACTTGTGGTACGAGGCATTCACGCTGCGAAAGATGGGTTACGCCTCGGCGCTGGCGATCCTGCTCTTCGTGGTCCTCGTCGCGATCACCTGGTTGCAGAGCCGGCTGTCCAGGAAGTGGGTGTTCTACCAGTGAGCGTGAACGAGGCACAGGCGACCGTAGGACGTGCCGCGGGTCGGGATCCGGCTGATCGGGCATCAGTCGGCAGTGGACCCGCACGGCTAGGAGTCCGGTCGAGCCGCCTGCTCTCATCGACCATGACCTACCTCGGCTGCATCGTGGTCGCTGCGGTCGCGGTCGGCCCGTTCGTCTGGATGGTGTCGAGTTCCTTCAAGGACCCGACGGACGTGATCAGCCTGACCCCCCGGCTCATCCCCCGTCCCTTCACGGTCGAGAACTACACCTACCTGGTCAGCAACGGCATCCTGCCCTTCGTCCGGTTCCTCGGCAACAGCGCCTACATCACCGTTCTGGTGATCATCGGTCGCCTGTTCGTCTGCGCGTTGGGAGCCTACGGGTTCGCCAGACTGCAGTTCCGTGGCAGGGATGCCGCCTTCGCAATGCTCCTGGCATCATTGATGATCCCGGACATGTTGATGGTGCTGCCGCTGTACTCCGCCTACGTCAAGGCCGGACTGATCAACACGCATTTTCCGTTGATCGTGCCGCCGATCGTCGCCAACACCTTCGGCACGTTCCTGCTTCGCCAGTTCTTCATGTCGATCCCCAAGGAGTACGACGAGGCGGCGCTGGTGGATGGTGCGAGCCACTTCCGGATCTTCTTCCAGATCATCCTGCCGCTGTCGAAACCGGCCCTTGCGACGCTCGCGGTGCTGACCTTCGTCAACGTCTGGAACGACTTCTTCGGTCCGTTGATCTACCTGAACGATGTCGACAAGTTCACCATCCCGGTCGGCCTCGCGTTCTTCCAGACCAACGAAAGCACCCAGTACGGCCCGCTGATGGCGGGGGCGACTCTGGCGATCATCCCAACCGTCGCGGTCTTCGTCTTCGCTCAGAAGTACTTCACCCGAGGGATCTCGATGACTGGGATCAAATGATGAAGACGGCAGGCGAGGCCGTCGGAACAAGGAGATAGCACGTGCCGAAATACGTGGTTGCAACCGTCGACGAAATCCCTCCCGGCCATCGCAAGGTGGTCGAGATCGCCAGGCGGTCGATCGGCGTCTTCAATGTGAAGGGCAGCTTCTATGCCATCCGCAACAAGTGTCCGCATGCCGGCGGACCGATGTGCGAGGGCGTGACGTCAGGACTCGTGCGCTCCGATCAACCTGGCGTCTACGACTACGTCATGCGCGGCGAGATCATCCGGTGCCCGTGGCACGGTTGGGAATTCGAGATCGCCACCGGTCAATCCTGGTTCGACCCCGCGAAGACCAAGGTCCGGGCGTACCCGACGAGTGTCGAACCCGGCGAGATCCTGGCGAAGAATCCCGAGTTGCAGGCAGCCGGCTACCAGCCCGGTCCGTACGCGGGAGAGACCTACGAGGTCGAGGTGGATCGTGATTACGTCATCATCAATCTCTGAACCGCTGCTGGGCGCCGCGCACCCCCGGACCCTGCCGACGCCGAGCCATGCCTGTCCGCACCACGAAAGTGAGACCCGACGGTGACCACACAGCAGATCGAAAGGTTCGCCAGGCCGGAGCAATGGTCCGGTCATCCCCTGATCGACACGGATGTCCACATCAACCTGCCCGGGCTGAAGACACTGTTTCCCTATCTGGCTGAGCGGTGGCAGGACTACATCACCGAGTCCGGGATGGGTGGACTGCCGTCGAATCTCTACCCGCCCAACGCGCCGAACATGTTTCTCCCGGGCTCGAAACCCGAACAGGGACCGCCGGGCTCGAGCCTGGAGCTGTTGCAGGCTCAGCTTCTGGATCCATGGGATCTGACGTATGCGCTGGTGAACTGCACCTACGCCGTCGACTCCGTGCACAACGACGACCTCGCCGCTGCGCTGGCTCGCGCTCTGAATGAGTGGCAACTCCACGAATTCCTTGAACGGGATCCTCGACTCCGCGGGGCCGCCGTACTTCCGCTGCAGAATCCCGGGTTCGCGGCCAGAGAGGTCGAGTGGGCGTCACAGCACAGCCAGTTCGTCCAGGTGACGGTTCCCTCGCGGAGCCGGGAGCCACTCGGCCGCCGGGCATTCTGGCCGATCTATGAAGCAGCGCAACGGGCGGGTCTCGTCGTCGGCATCCAGGCAGGGGGCCTGAGCGGTAACCCCCTGACACCGGTGGGCTGGCCGACCTATTTCGTCGAGGACTACGTCGACGTGCCGCTGGCCTTCCAGGCGCAACTGCTGAGCCTGGTGACCGAGGGGGTCTTCGTCCAGTTCCCCGATCTGAAGATGGTGACCATCGAAGGCGGCTTCACCTGGTTGCCGGCATTGCTGTGGCGCTTCGACAAGGACTGGAAAGGGCTGCGTCGAGAGGTGCCCTGGGTCGATCGACCACCGTCGGAGATCGTGCGTGATCACATCCGGATGACGATCGCTCCCCTTGACCATCCCGATACGCCCGAGTTCATGCTGCAGGTCATCGATCAGCTGCTCTGCGACGAGATGCTGATGTTCTCGACCGATTACCCGCAGGCCCACTTCGACGATCCCGCTGACGCGCTGCCGCACGGACTGTCGGATGCGCTGCTGACCAAGATCATGTCAGGCAACGCGCTGGCCACCTACCGGCTTCCATGACAGGACGACCGTGTCCAACACCAGCACACTGAACCCGACCCGCACCCCGGACCGTGACCGGCCATCCCGTCTGACGATCATCGATTGCGACATCCACAACGTGATTTCGCCGACCTCGCTGGATCCGTACCTACCCAACCGGTGGCTCCAACATCATCGGCTGTACGGATCGCGCCAGCACACCGGCGCCGTCTACCCGAAGGGATCGCCGGGTGCCGCCCGTGCGGATGCAGCTCCGCCGTCAGGCCTCGCAGCGGGCGCTGATCTTGGATTCATGCAGCAACAGCACCTCGACCCGATGGGCGTCGAATTCGGTGTCCTGAACTGCCTGGGTGGCGGCCCGGCACAGCTCAACCAGGGAATACGGCGCGGCGCTGTGCAGAGCGACCAACGATTGGCAGGTCGATGAGTGGTACGAGAAGGACTCCCGCCTCCGCTGCGGGATCGTCGTACCGATGGAGGACGCGGAACTCGCGGCCGACGAGATCGACCGGGTAGCCGGGCATCCGGCGTTCGTCCAGGTGCTGCTGGTGGCGCGCACGTCGGCACCGCTGGGTGATCGGCGGTATTGGAAGATCTACGAGGCAGCGGCCCGTCATGATCTTCCGGTGGGTGTGCACTTCGGCGGCGGCGCCCGTGGCGTTCCGGTCACTGCCGCCGGATGGCCCTCCTACTACCTCGAGGACCATGCAGTGATGTCCACCGCCTTCCAAGCGCACGTGGCAAGCCTGGTGTTCTCCGGCATCTTCGAGAAACTGCCTGCACTCAGGTTCGCGATGATCGAGGGCGGTTTCGCGTGGTTGCCGTCCCTGACCTGGCGCATGGACCAGCAATGGCACCGGTTCGGGTCAGAGACGCCGCAGGTACGTCGACGACCGAGCGAATATGTCGCCGAACGAATGTGGTTCACCACCCAGCCGATCGAGGAACCGCATCGCGCCGCTGACCTGCTCACAGTGTTCGACCACCTCGGCGGAGTGGACAAGATCATGTTCTCCACCGACTATCCGCACTGGGACTTCGATTCGCCCGTTCACGCCTTCCAGGTCCGGATTCCGCAGGATCAGCGGGAGAAGATCTACACCGAGAACGCCCGAGCGTTCTACCGGCTGCCCGCACGCGCGACGCATCAGAACTAGACACAGACCACTCCTATTGCACCCGAGGAAGGTTGCCCGACCGTGACCGACACAGTCACCCGACCGCGAACCAGCCATCGCCGGCCGGCCAAGCAGATGATCATCGACTGCGACATCCACAACGTCATGTCGCCCGACTCTCTCCATCCCTACCTGCCGAACCGGTGGCTCCGGCACCTGCGCACCTTCGGCTCACGGCAGCACTCGGGCAACGTCTACCCCAAGGGGTCACCCGCACGCTGGGATGCGTTCCCCCCGTCAGGTCTCCAGCCGGGCGCCGATCTCGGCTTCATGCAGGTCCAGCACCTCGACGCGCTGAATGTCGAATACGGAATCCTCGGCCCGTTGAGCGGCGCCGGAAGTCAACTCGATCCGGAATTCTCCGCAGCGCTGTCAACCGCGACCAACGACTGGCAGATCAAGGAATGGCTGGAACCCGAAGACCGTCTACGAGCGGGCATGATCGTTCCAGCCGAGCACAGTGAACAGGCGGTCGCTGAGATCGAACGCCTGGCAGGTCATCCCGGCTTCGTCCAGGTGCTGCTCGTCGCGCGAAGCACTGCCCCGCTCGGTGACCGGCGCTACTGGAAGATGTATGAGACGGCCGCGCGCCACGATCTTCCGGTCGGGATCCATTACGGCGGCGGCGTCCGAGGCTTCCCGATCAGTGCGACAGGATGGCCCTCCTTCTACCTGGAGGACCACACCGGAATGTCCGCCGCGTTCCAGGCCCACGTCGCGAGCCTGATCTTCAGTGGAATCTTCGAGCGCGTGCCGAACCTGCGGATCGCGCTGATCGAAGGGGGCTTCGCCTGGCTGCCGTCACTCGCCTGGCGGATGGACACCCATTGGAAACGCTTCCGGTCCGAAGTTCCGCACGTCCCTCGCCGGCCGTCGGAGTATCTGTGGGAGCACTTCTGGATGACGACCCAGCCGATCGAGGAGCCACACCGGCCTGCGGATCTGCACAAGGTGTTCGAGCAACTCGGTGGGGTCGACAAGGTGATGTTCTCCACCGACTACCCGCACTGGGACTTCGATCACCCGCTGCACGCCTTCCAGGTGCGGCTCCCCGCAGATCAGCGGGAGAAGATCTACACCGAGAATGCGCGCGCGTTCTACAAGCTTCCGGCCGGGGCAACCAAGATTCGATGACCATCACCCCGGAACAGAGAGCAACGTGACCAAGATCATCTCCATCGAGACTTTCGAGGGGCACGGATGCATCGTTCGCGTCCGCACGGATGACGGTCTGGAAGGCATCGGCCAGACGGCACACTCGGAAGCCAAGATCACCGCCGAGGTGCTGCACAGCCTGGTGGCGCGCAACTATCTGGGTCGCGACCCGTTCGACGTCGTGACGCTGGCCGACTCGTGTGCCCGTGCGGAGTACAAGTATTTCGGCGGATTCCTGTTCCGTGCGCTGGCCGGCGTTGACACCGCGCTCTGGGATCTCGTCGGCAGGGCCAAGTCCCAACCGGTCTACCAACTACTCGGCGGCAAGGCACGCCCCGCTGTGCCGGTGTACGGGTCGGCGATGCGCCGCGACACGACCCCGGAGGATGAGGTCGATCGCATGATCACTGCTGTCGCCGAACACGGCTTCGGCGCGGTCAAGGTCAAGATCGGTGAGCGAAACGGTCGCGACGGGGAACCTCGTTCGGGCCGCACGTCGCGACTCGTGCCCCTGTTGCGGAAGGAACTCGGGGAGGAGATCGAGATCAGTGCTGATGCGAACGGCGCCTACTCACCCGGACAAGCCGTTCGGATCGGACGATTGCTCGAGGAGTACGACTACCTGCACTTCGAAGAGCCGGTGCCCTATTGGGAGTACGAGAACGCCGAACGGATCGCCGCGGCGCTGGACATCCCGATCGGTCTCGGCGAGCAGGAGTTCTCTGTTGAGAACCTGCGGCGGCTCGTCACAGCCGGGATGGCCGACGTCATCCAGCCCGATGTTGGCTACCTCGGCGGCATCACCCGAGCCCGCCAGGTCGCCGACCTCGCCAATCTCGCCGGCGTGCCGTGCGTTCCCCACTCCTCGGGACGATCACTGACCGCGATCTTCACGCTGCACCTGGTGACGGCGATGCCGGCCTGCAGCCTGTTTCACGAGTGGACCATCGAGGACGTCTCCGACATGCACTTCTACGAGCCGTTTCCCGTCGCTCGCGGAGGTGAGATCATCGTGTCCGAGGCTCCGGGTTGGGGTATCGAGATTCCGGAGTCGGTGCTGCGACAGATGGAGCGAAGGGCCTCAACGGTGTAGCCCATCGGTCAGGCCCGCGGCAATGGGATGCCGGTGTCCGCGAGCTGCTCCGGGTCGACCGCGGTGCCGGCGACGATGAGGGGCTTGATCTGGTCGGGTACGTCCCAGACGTTGACATTCATGGCGGCTTGGATGTGGTGGTCGGCGTCCAGCCAGAACGCGATGAACTCTCTCTTGGCGAGATTCCCGCGGATGACGAGTCGGGTGTTGCTGGGGTCGGCGTGGCCGATGTATTCCATGCCGAGGTCGTATTGGTCGGTGAAGAAGTACGGCAGCTCGGTGTAGGGCGTTGGGCGGCCGAGAAGGGAGGCGGCGGCCGCGGCCGGCTGGTTGAGCGCGGTGGCCCAGTGCTCGACGCGGACACGACGGCCGAGGACTGGATGGTCGTGGTTGGCGATGTCGCCGACGGCATAGATGTCGGGGTCGCTGGACTGCAGTGTCGAGTCGACCAGAACCCCGTTGTCGACGACTATCCCGGCCGACTCGGCCAGGGACACGTCCGGCGCAGCCCCGACGCCGATGAGGACGTGATCCGCAGCGATGTGGCTACCGTCGGTCAGGCCCACCCCACTGACTCTTTCGCCGCTCGTGGTGATCGCCGCGACGCCGGTTGCGGTGCGAAGGTCGACGTCGTTGGCCCGGTGGAGATCGGCGAACACTCGAGCCACGTCGGGGCCGAGGACACGGAGCAAGGGCAGGTCGGCCGATTCCAGGACGGTGACGTGGGTGTCGGCGGCGCGGGCGGCGGCGGCGACTTCCAGCCCGATCCAGCCTGCACCGATGATCGCGAGGTGTTTGTCGCGGCCGAACCAGCTGGCGATCAGGTCGGCGTCGTCCCGGGTGCGCAGTGTTGCGACGCCGTCCGCGTCGGCACCGGGGATGGCAAGCCGGCGGGGTGTCGAGCCCGTTGCCAGGATGAGTTTGTCGTACCCCAGGGTGGATTCGTCGGTCAGCCTGACGACATGGCCCACCGCATCGATGGCCGTGGCCCGAGTGTTCAGCCTCAGGTCGATGTGCTGGTCTGCGTACCAATCGCGGGTGTGCACGACGGCTTCGTCGAACGGGGTCTGACCGGCGAGGTAACTCTTGGACAGCGGTGGCCGTTCGTAGGGAAGGTGTGGCTCTGCGGCCACGAGGGTGATAGTGGCGTCGGACGTCAGCTCGCGGAGGGCCTCGACGCTCTTGGCGCCGGCCAGGCCTCCACCCACGACGACGATTCGCTGCGGGCTGGTCATAATCTGTTCTCCTTCAGCTTGCTCGGAGGGTGCCGGCCAGAGCCATGAATTCCTGCCGGGACGCGGCGTCGGTCCGCAACCTGCCCAGCAGGCTGGACGTCACCGTGCTCGACCCGACGGCCTGAGCGCCGCGCAAGGTCATACAGGAGTGTTCGGCGGCAATCAGGACGCCGACCGCCCGGGGCCTGAGCTGCTGCTGGAGCCAATCAGCGATCTGTTTGGTCATCCGTTCCTGGGTCTGCGGCCGGCAGGCGAAGTGTTCGACCACCCGGGCCAACTTCGACAGCCCCAGGATCCGATCGCCGGGGAGGTAACCGACACAGGCCCGGCCGGTGAACGGCAGCAGATGATGTTCGCAGACCGACCGGAAGCCGATGTCGCGGGCCAGCACCAACTCGTCGTACTGCTCTTCGTTGGGGAACGTGGTCAGGTCGAACGGCCGCGGGGTGAGCATCTCGGCCCACGCCTGTGCCATTCGTGCGGGGGTCCGGCGCAGATGCTCCGACTCGATTCCCACGCCCAGGGCCCGCAAGAAGTCGGCTGCGGCCTGCTCGGCGCGTTCCAGGTCCACCCGATCGTCCGCGGGCGCCGCCACATGCAGGGCCGGAACATCGGCGGCGAAGTCTTCGTCGATGTCGTCCCCATCGGCCACCGGCAGGCGCAGAGCCACTGGATCGGTCATCGGACACCGGCCTGCGAGCCGGCATTCAGGACATCGGTCGGGTCGCCAGTCATCGAGACTCCTCTATAACAAATGACGATACTACTTAGACACTGTCACGTCTTCGCATGTATGTCAAGGTTGATTGGTGTTAGAATTCTGGGATGAGCCGTCCGGAGGTGACCGGGCCGGAGGCAACCCGGCCGGAGACAAGTGGTGACACGTGGGCCCGGCTCACGGTCTTGTCCGATCCGGTCCGACGGCGCCTCTACGATTACGTTGCCGCCCACGAGGGGCCGACCCGACGTGAAGAAGCCGCGACCGCCGCAGGTATCAGCCGCACACTGGCCGCCTATCACCTCGACCGGCTCACCGAGGCCGGATTGCTCACCACCAGCTACGCTCGGACCAGCGGCCGGACCGGTCCCGGCGCCGGACGTCCGGCCAAACACTACGAACGGGCCGACGAGGAAGTCGCGGTAACCGTCCCACCCCGCAGCTACGACATCTTGGCCCGGCTGCTGGCCGAGGCGATCGCAGCCGACGATTCCGACGGCACTGGCAGCGCACTCGGCGCGGCGCTGACCGCCGCCGCCGAGGCCGAAGGGCGATCCGCAGCAGCGACCGACCAGGATCTGATCACCGTCCTGATGACGCGGGGATACGAACCCGACATCGACGACGGCGGCAACATCACCCTGCGCAACTGCCCGTTCCACCGACTGGCCAGGCAACACACCGATCTGGTCTGCAACCTGAACCACGCGCTACTCCGCGGCTGCCTGATCGGCTGTGATGAAGATCCGGGCCGGGCGGACCTCGCTCCTCGGCCGGGCCACTGCTGTGTCGTCATCCGCCCGCCGGCAGCGTGATCCCTCGGACGCGACCGGAGAGACGTTGATCAGTACGGATCGGGGTCGTTGCGTCAATCGTCGCGGGTCGGCACCGTTGATGTGCCCGAGTGATCTGGCCCGGCCCCTGGGTTGGAGGTGTCCGGCTGCAGAGTCGATGACGCTGGATCGGTCGCTTCTACCGCGGGCTTCTCGGCAGCCCCACGTGCACCAGGAGGCCAGGGTGATCGGTCGTCCCGTTCATGTCGATGTGCGCGCTGGACAGCACGGCGGTACCGGGACTTGTGATCACGTGCTGCAGCGCGCCGTCGCCGACTCGTTGGTAGCCGGGCAGCAGACAGGACTGGACGCCCAGCGGTCCGCGGCCGAGCAGGTTGAGGTCCCCGGCGAGGATGACGGGGGCGTGATCAGTCCTGGTCGGCAGGATCGGGATGGCGGAGCGCAGGAAGTAGCGACATTGCGCGTAGGCGATCGTGACCGCGGTGCTCGCCAGGTGCGTGGCGCACGCGGTGTACATGGCGGCCGCGTCGATGCACACCCACACCCTTTCCTCGGGATCGTTGCCATCCTGGGTCGGGTACACCCCGCTGATCGTTTGGTGCAGTGCCCGTGCTGAGGACTGCGAGCTGGTCGGGATCGCCGTGAGCACGCCGATGCCGTACTGGTCGCCGTTCCGGCACAGGTACGGTCCTCCGGTGCGCCGGTCCATCGCGGGTCTGAACGCGGCGGCGACCCGGCGGTCGCCGAAGGTCGCCGACATTGCTGTCCTGAGCGCTGAGACGTCAGCCCGGCAGACCTCGTCGACAGTGACGATGTCCGGCCTCCGTTCCCGGATCAGCGTGGCCGCCATCACCACTGCGCGGCCCGCGGTGTAGCAGGGCGCGAGCCCGCTGTCGCACAGATTCAGCTGGAGGATGCTCACCGCCGGGCCGGAGGGAGCCGACGCGCTGGCCGCTCGGTCGACGGTGCAGCCGACCAGCAGCGTGGACGCCACGAGCAGCGCACACCGCAGGACCACAGCGGCCCGCGTGAACCCCACCACGCCCATGACTACGCGATTGCCGCCGGTTCGGTTCGGCGGCCGTCGCGGTCGCTCAGTGTCCTGCGGCCCTGCTCGCTGGGTTGGCAGAGACGCCGAGCACGAAGAGTGCGGGATCATCCAGTCGTCGTTCGGTCTCGGGGCGTAGGTACTTCGTTTGATCCAACTGTTGGGGCTGGTGGCGCCGGGTGAAGTAGGAGTGCATCGCGCGGCGTGGCTCGGTCGACCGGTTCAGGGTGCCGCCGTGCCAGAGGTGACTGTTGAAGATCACGACCGTTCCTGCCGGTGCCAGCTGCTGGACCTGGTCGGGGTGCTCATCGGCTGGGTCGGCCATGACGTCGGATGGGCGTTCGCCCCATCGATGAGATCCGGGGACGACTCGAGTAGCGCCGTTGTCCGCAGTGAAGTCGTCGAGCAGCCAGATGGAGTTGCAGACCTGGTAGTCGTCGGCCGGCACGGGGTCGCCCCAATCGGTGTGCAGTGCTTGGTGGCCCTGCCCGGGTAGCGCGGCTCGGCTGTTCAGTGATGAGAGTTTGAAGTCCCCGAGCACGTGGGCTACCGCGGCCAGCACTGTCGGGTGGGTGAAGCAGATGTCGAACATCGGGTCCTTGTTCACCAGGTCGGACAGCCGATCGGTGCCGGCTTCCTGATGCACCTCCCGGCCTGCGCGGTCGCCTTCTGCAGCGGTCAGTTCCGCGAGCCGGGCACGGAACGCTTCCACCTGGGTCGGGTCCAGAATTCCAGGCAACGGGACGAAGCCGTCGTCGTCGAGCCGTTTGCGGGTGTCCGCGTCGAGCACGTCCTCGGTTGCCCCGAGTTGTCGCAGCGCTGTCGGCATGTCCATGCTGGGTCCTTGTGGCGTGATCATTAAGCAGGATAACGAGATACTCACGGGTTCTCGGCCAGAAATCGCCGGAGCATCTCCTCGGCCTGCGGCGAACCTGGCCTGAGGTGCTCGTGTGCTTCGCCCAGCTTGTGATTCGCCTCGAGCCACTTCATGAATTCGCGACGCCGGTCCGCGTCGGGCAGCTTCTTCCTCAACCACCCGGAGTCCTCGAGCTCGACCTTGTTGCCGTCACTGATGCGTTGCCGCTTCGGTAACTGGTTGCGGGGATCATCACCGTATTCGTCCTCGTACCAATCCTTGTCGCGGTCCTTACCAGACATCGCCGAAGCAGTTCCGGATCCGATCGCACCACCGAACTTGGGTTTGCCGGCGGCCGCTGCTGCTGCCGCCTCTCCACTTGTCATCGTTCCGCCACCCGCGAGCGCGAATGCCGCGTTGCCGCCCATATCGATCGAGTTGCCGATCTTCACCGCCGTCGCGAAGTTTCCCTTGACACCGATGTAGGCGGCCGCCGCCATCGCGATGCTGACCAGCATCCGAAGGAACTCCTTGCTGGCTTCCATGATCTGTTTCGCGTCGCCCTTCGCCGTCCACGCAAGATTGAGCCACTGGGAGGCGTGTTTCAGCGCGCCCACCACCGCCTGCACCATCCCGGCGGCGCCGAAGGCGGCGAGAACGAGCTGGATGAGAGCCGCTGCGATCTGGCCGACCCCCGTCGGTGAGGCGGCCAGCAACGCCGAGGCAGCCTCCGCAGTGAGGAAGGCGATGACGATGCCGATGATCTCCGCCTTGTGCTCGCGGATCACTTCCGCGAACTCACCGGCCACGTCGTCGAGGTAGTCGGGTGAATCAGTGACGCTCTGGAAGATGTCCTCGATGTGCTGCACGAAGCGCTTGACCTTCGCGTACATCCCGTTCGAGAAGGATCCGTCCGGGACGACCTGCTCCAGCGCCCGTGCGTAGGTCGGACTGATCAGCCAGATCCGCCGTCCGGCCTCGAGCTGAACGTTGTTCGCGCCACCACCCAAGAGCCCCGGATCCTGATAGTCGCCCCGGACCCCCGCTCGGCCGGCCTGGCGATTGACGTAGAGGAGGACGTTCTCGTAGTAGCGGAGATCGTGACCATCACGGACCGCCTGTTTGAACTCCTGTACGGCGAGCCCTTCGGCGGTGTCCCCGGGTTTGATCTGATAGAGCTTGGCGAGCGGCTCTGGCGGTGAGATGTTGACGCGGAAACCTTGCACGTAGCCGCGGACCAGCGTCTCGCCGAGGAATGCGGTCACGTACCACCACTCGGGCGCCTCCGGATGGGTGCCGGATACGAAGACTCGGGTGGCTGGTGGCATCGGCGCGTCAGTCAGGGCCAGGCCGCCGGATTCGGCTGGTCCGGTACGGATGTTGGACCCATCGTCGTTGTCGATGAAGCCGGTCTTGTTGATCGAGGGCTTGGGCTTGGCAGTCGGCGCAGTCTTCGCTTCCTGTGCGACGCGTTGGGCCACCGCCCGGTTGCCGATCAATGGCTGGAGATCCAGCGCCCGACGCGGTCCCCATGGCGCGACGGTCGCGCCCTGCTCGTACCGGGTCACAGGGGTCGGAACGCGGATGGGTCGACGCGATCTGTCCGGGGCCCTGTCCCACCAGTCCATCCGCGCACACTAGAGCGAGCCGCGGCTATTGGCCCCCACCTTCGGCGCAGAGATGGGTGAGCCGATCCTCGCCCGATCGGGCAATCGATCGGTGAGCACTGCCTGGCTACGGTCAGCCGGGCAGCTTGGTCCACTGCGCGTTCAGGCGCTGATGAAGCAGGTGGTCCTGCCAACAGCCGGCGATGCGCAGGTACCGCGGAGCCAGACCGATTCGAGTGAAGTCGTTGTGGGCCAGGACCCGCTGGGAAGCGACGTTGTGGACGAGAGTGTCGGCCTGAAGGCGATGCAGCTGAAGCTCGCCGAATGCCCTGCGGACCGCTTCGGCGACCGCTGCCGTGGCCACCCCTCGACCGTTGATCGCTTGGTCGACCCAGTAGCCCAGATGCGCGGACTGGAACGCACCACGGACGATGTTGTTGATGTTGAGCCGCCCGACGGTCTGGCCGTCGGCATGGATGACGTACGGGACGACCAGGCCTTGATCGTGTCGCGCGAGGGCCTGTTCGAGCTCTGCGCGCTGTCCCTTCTCCGTGAACCAGGCATCGTCCCGAACTGGGTCCCACCGTGCGAGGAAGGCTCGGTTGGTCCGGAGCAGGCTGGCGACGGCAACAGCATCGTCCGACGAACCAGCCGCAACTCGACATCCACGCCGGCCGACAATACCTGGCCTGGTGGCAGGTGTTGGATTCGAACCAACGGGGTGCGGATTTCGCCGCCCCGACGGGTTCTTGTAGGCAGCTGGATGCGAGACCTCTATCCTCCTGTGTTGCGCCCCCTGGCGGCATAATGAGGCAGACCTACACCGGGGGCGGTTCGACATGTATTCGATGTGCTACCAGTGTGTCTCGGGGACCGGCTCGGGCACTGCAACGCGAGGGATCGGTGTATGCCAGCTCTGCAACTGCATCAGTTGCCCCGAGCACGGCGGTCTTCACCGCCAGCAGCCGCGGTTCATCTGTAGTCGCTGTCTTCCTGGGATTCTGACACGAAGCGCCGGTGGTGGCGGACCTCGGGGGCCTGGCAGCGGTGGAGGGCGTGGACCCGGGAATGGACCCAATGTTGGGGATGGCCCCGGTGTCAAAGCTGAGCCCGAGTTTGAGAGCAGCCTGGATTTTGAGTCCCAGATGCCGCACGTGGGTCAAGCTTCGATCGGGCACCGCGGGGAGGTTGATCTTGAAACGGTTCGGCGTGCGGTTCGGCGACTCTTCGACCTCGTGAACGACTCCGAGGGAGCGAGGGGGAAGTTTCTCGGTCGGATCTCAGAAGAGGTAGGCGAGCCGGTCCGTGATGACGTCTTCCGTCAGATCCGGCAGCGCGAAAATGCGAATCGCTATTGGGATGGGCTCGGTGGGGTCGATGGGGCGGCTCGTGCTGAGACCGAAGCGATCGTTCAACGGTTTGGTCATTGGCTGGAAGATCAACTTGAACCTTGGCTCGCGAGCATCTACCCGGTCCTCGATGCCGACGTATGGGTGGGTGATCGGGACCAATCAGGTGGCGCAGTGGACACCCTTCTCCTAGCAGACGCGCTCGGCTTGCATGCATACAGCTGGAACATGCATGTAGAGGAGACTCCGTTCCGACGTCTCGACGTGGTGGCCGGCGCTGACGCCTCGCTGGTGGTCTTGGGAGAGACCTATAGCCAATCCGTCCCGGCAGTCGCCTGAACCTATGCGATGGATCTCGGCGGAGGCCTTTCCAAATCCGGTACTCGGTCGCGACGGTCAACTGGGCTATTCGCGGGCAGGACGCCGAGGTCAGCCGGACCTCTTTCCCTTCGTCCTCGTGCGACCCCGCGGTTCGAAGGCACGCCCCCTTGTCCTGCGAACCTTCTCCCGGGCGGGAGAAGACCAGGACATGGTCCTGAGCATGAAAGACTTTGCCGCAGTCGCGGATGGAAACAGTGGGATCGAGGGCATCGGCATAGAGCTCGCCGAAGCTGGCCCATTCCGCCGGATTTGGTACAGGCCAGGAATCAAGACAGCCGCCCTCGTCGCTGTCACCACATGGCTCGCAACTATCGCTTCGGGAGTGTTCGCGCTGATGCGCTTTCTCGTTGACGCGACAACGCAGAAACCGAACCCTGTCGCCAAGTCCCTGTTGATCACCGCGGTCGCAGTCCTCGGGCTGGTGGCATTGTCATCCTCAGCCAAACTGATCGCAGATCTCAAGGCGGCGCGACGATGATTCTGCAAGGTCGGGCATGCGCCTGAGTCACATTCCAGCTGGATGTGTGGATCGTCACTCGGTGGCGCGCATATCGCCGCATTGGGCGTCCAGAAATGGGCCGGGGTCAGACTTCGGTTCCCGAGCCCCTCAGTACGCGTAGAGAGCTTTGATCAATCCAAGCAGCGCCTCACCTGCCGGGACAGTTCAGCTTGCTGTCGTCGCCGCCTGGGTAGGGGTCGTCATCGCCGTCTGCGTCCTTGTGGTCCGGACCGTCGGATTGCTTGGTTCCGTGGTCGGTGAAGTCGTCGTAATCGTCCTCGCGCTTCTGCAGGCCATCGGTGAAGTCCTTGGCATCTTGGGAAATCTTGTCGCGAAGATCATTTACGGCGTCCTGACGCGTCGAGCCTGTTCCGGTCAGGGAGGTGTTGCCATCTCCGTCGCCCCAGCTGTCGGCGAAGTCTTTGGCAATCTCCAGGTGCCCGTTCTCGTGGTCCTCCAGGCCACCGGTCGCCGCATCGACGGCGTCGTGGTCGTCGGATGTCATGCCGGGCCAATAGGGCTGATCGACGACGACCGAAGATCCTCGCTGGTTGAGGGTCCGGTGAACCGTGGTACTGGCAGTCCAGGTTCCGTCATCGTTCTTCTTCACCTGACTGTGGGAGGTTGTCGCGGAGACATCCCAATTCGCCTCACCCCAGTGAACACCGTTTGCGGCATCTTCCTGCATCTGCCGTCCGGCATCCTCGCAGTTCTTGAACTTCCGACGCTTCTTCTTGGTCTTCCAACCGTGCTTGTGACCGGTCGCCGGCATCTGGTTGCCCCATTCTCTCCAAGGTCAGTAACCCTGCAGCCCAAGCCAGGGGCCGCAGGTAACGACATAAGGTTTAGCGTCGACTTGGGCCACGTACCAGAGCACAACGTCGCTGTTCTGAAGGCTTTCGTCGCCGACATACACCACAGGAACACTCCCGGCGGTTCCCGGAGCGCCAGGCTGGATCACCCCCAGAGCACCGAAGCTCTCCTCCGGCCGATAGCGCACCGCCCAACACCGGTCATGGGCGGGATCGGTCGCGCGGAGCAGCACCCGGCGTCCTGCTGCCCGGTCGACCACGGACCAGTCCCACCGACTTCTCGGAGCGTGCAGCAACTCCCCTTCAGTGGTCTGGGCACTCCACGTGCCGGCAGCGGGCGGCCCGAACCAGGCGTCGACCGAGTCACGCAGACCGCTGCCACAGTCGATATCGAGGCGGAACGGCACGAAGTAGGTGTGGCCGCCCGAATGCTCCTCGCCTGGACCGTGGACGACCATCCGGCAACCGAACTGACCATCGCCGAAGAACCTCCAGATGTGCTCGTAAAGGTAGTCCGGCCCCGCGGCGTCGTAGCGCACCGCGATGTCGAAGCCGTCAACGGTCGCGCGCACCTCGGGCACCGCAGTCGTCGTGCCGAGATGGTCGGTGAAGGCGCCAATGCCCAGACCGATGTAATCCACATAGACGAAAGGGGTCGACGCGGACTGAAGGACCCGCTGATCATGAAACCGAACGTCCCGGAGAACCATGCCCCCGCGGGCGGTCAAGCGAACATCCACCGACCATCCGGCCTGCTCGACCCGCTGCGTTCGGACCCTCATCGATCTCCATTCGACCGATCGGTCCACCCCATCACGGCACCGGCCAGAAGGTCGACGATCACATAAGCACGATGCTCATCGTCTGGTCGCAAGAAGACCACGGCGCGCCGGCCGAGGTCGGCAGCGCTGACCGCGAGCCGTGCCAACGCATGGGCCTCGCGGCCGTCCAAGAAGGCCTGTGACCTTGGGTCCCGAATCGCAATCTGCGCTGCCGTTCGTCGCTCAAGGTCAGTCAGCTGAGTATGGCCACGCACCGGGGTCACAGTGGCGTCACCCGACTCGTCGTCAACAACAACCGAACGCGTCACCCCGGCCGAATCAAGAGTACTGATCATGAACCGCCGAGCGCTCCGGGTGTCGTCGACCGGCTCAACGTGAGCACTGCCCGCCGACATCCGCACTCCAAGCGCCTCACCAGCTCGTCGGACCAGCTCTTCACGCCGCACAGAGGCCTCCTCGCCGTAGGCACGAACCTTACTCTGGCTGCCTCGGATCAGGCACAATGTCAACGGCTGCTCGCTGGCAACGACATCAGCATCGAGGAGCGGGCCCGATCCTAGACATCCACGACGGTCCCGACCCAGAGTCGTCACCGGTCCCTCGCCGTCCCATTGAATCGGCACCGCCGTCTTGGGTGTAGCGCCGCTGAACACGTCTGCGAATACGTCAAGAGTCGTACCCACGGCGTCCACGAGATCGGCCTGAACGCGTCCGGACAGGGGCGAACGGTCCCGAACCGGCGTTCCACCCGGTCCGGGACCGGTTTCACGACGTGTGGCAGGTGTTGGATTCGAACCAACGTAGGCTGAGCCGACGGTTTTACAGACCGCTCCCTTTGGCCACTCGGGCAACCTGCCGCGCTGTCACCTCAGTGGCAGCGAGAGGAAACGATAGCAACACCGCAGCCTCCAACGCGAACCGGGAATAATCTGATCCAACCCACCCGCGGCGACGCTGCAGACCAAGGAGAAGAGATGGCCTCGGAGAGCTCGTTCGACATCGTCAGCAAGGTCGACCGGCAGGAGGTCGACAACGCGGTCAACCAGGCTGCCAAGGAGGTTCGTCAGCGGTTCGACTTCAAGAACACCGATGCTTCGATCAGCTGGTCGGGAGAGGTCATCGAGATGGAGGCCAACACCGAGGAGCGGGTCAAGGCCGTGCTGGACGTGTTCCAGTCCAAGCTGATTCGGCGCGGAGTGAGCCTGAAGGCGCTCGACACCGGCGAGCCCCGGATCTCGGGCAAGGTCGCCCGGATCACCGCCTCGATCAAGGAAGGCATCAGCTCCGAGAACGCCAAGAAGATCTCCAAACTCATCCGCGACGACGGCCCCAAGGGCGTCAAGGCCCAGATCCAGGGCGACGAGCTACGGGTCAGCAGCAAGAGCCGGGACGCACTGCAGACGGTCCAGTCGTTGATCAAGGAACAGGACTACGACTTCGCGGTGCAGTTCAGCAACTACCGCTGAGCCCGGTTCCCGCCGAGCCGACTAATCTCCGACGCCGGCACCGACGCGTTCCGGTGTCTCATCACCCTGCCCGCGTGCCTTCTGCTGGTCCCGCATGTCCTCGATGACGTCCGGCCGCCCGATCAGGTAGTTGGCACCGGACGAGACGCCCCAGAAATAGATCGCGAATGCCACGGCGGCAACCACCACGGAGTCCCACGGCGAGGGGATCAGGTTCTTGCCGCCGAAACTGCCGATGTAGGACAACACGTACATCGCGATCAGGTAGACGACCAGCCACCAACCCCCGGTCAACTCGCGGACACCGTGGTGCTGCAGGAAGTACGTGACGACGTACCAGATCACACCGGCGACGACGATCGGAATGGTGAGCCGCAACTCCGACCAGGTCACCCAGTAGATCACCAGCGCGCTGATCACGAAGGCCAGCGGCGCCACGGCGCCCATCCCGGGCAACCCGCTGCCCTTGACGGCCAACCCAGCGCGCCGGAAGGCCAACAGCGAGATCGAGCCGATCGAGAAGGTGAACGCGATCAAGGTGCCGGTCACGCCGATGATGGCGTGCCAGCTGGGCAGCGGCAGCAGGAACAGGATGCCGAGCAGGAAGTTGAAGATCAGACCACGTCGCGGCACGCCCCACCGCTGGTTCACCTTCTCCAACCAGGTCGGGAAGAAACCGTTCTTGGAGAGTCCGAACACATTGCGGGCATTGGCCGCCGTGAAGACGATGCCGGATCCCGACGGCGACACCATGGAATCGGCGATCAGGATCCAGTAGAGCCACATGAACCCGACCAGCTTCGCGAGTTCGGCGAACGGCGAGTCGAAGTTGATCCCGCTCCAGCCGTGACCGAGCAGGTGCTGCGGCACCCCGAACAGGAACGCGATCTGGAGTGCCAGGTAGAGCACGATCGTGGCCAGGATCGTCGTGATCAAGGACGCGGGGATGTTGCGACGCGGGTTACGGACCTCACCGGACAGTTCGATGATGTTGCGGAAACCGGTGTAGGCGAAGACCATACCCGCGGTGGCGATGGTGCCCAGTGCGGCACCGAAGCCGTACGGCGCGAACCCGCCGCCTGCCGCGATGTTGCTCGGCCCTCCGGCCCCACCACGGTGGTCGAAGCCGCTGATCAACAACGAGATGATGCACAACGTGGGGATGAAGACCTTGACCGCGGTGACGATGTTGTTGCTGCGTGCGAAGAGTTGCACGCCGAAGTAGTTGATCACAACGAAGACTGCCATCAACGCGATGGCAGCCAGGATACCGATGAAGGTCAGTTGATCATCCTGGAAGAGCGCCGGGATGTAGGAGCTGGCGTACTGCACGACGCCCGCGGCCTCGGTCGGCGGATTGCCGACGTAGGTGACCCACATGCACCAGCCGACGATGCCGGCGGCCATCCGGCCATTGGAATAGAGCGGATACCGGACCAGGCCACCGGACTCCGGATGGACCATGCCCAGCTCGGCGAAGACCAAGGCTACGGCCAACATCAACGCCCCACCGATCACCCAGGCCACCAGCGACGCCGGCCCGGCACCCTGGGCCGCGTACATTGCCGAGAACAGCCATCCGGAGCCGATCACGCTGCCGATCCCGGTGGCGACCAGCGACCAGTAACCAAGAGACTGCTTGAGGTTCAGGTCCTCGCGGCGGGCGGGCGTCGTGGTTGCCATGCGGTGTCTCCTTACGTCAACATCGCCCGCTTTACCCAGCCCGATGGAGGATTGAAACGCTTCTCGGGAACAGTTTCAATCCGGAAGGCCCGTGATCGCCGAACGCCTCAGTCCGGAACGTTCGCCAGATCCGCCAGCCAGGTCGTGCCCTTGGCGTCTGACGGCATCCGCCAGTCGCCCCGCGGCGACAAGGTGCCGCCGTAGCTCACCTTCGGTCCGTTCGGAATGGCCGACCGTTTGAACTGATTGGCGAAGAAACGCTTGATGAAGACCTCGAGCCAGCCCTTGATCGTCGACAGGTCGTACGCCGTCCGCTTGGCCGGCGGGAACTCCGGCGGCCACGCCCCGGCGTCGATGTCCCGCCAGGCGTGCCAGGCCAGGAAGGCGATCCGGCTCGGCGTGAATCCGTACCGCAGCACGTTGAACAGCGTGAAGTCCTGCAGGGCGTACGGTCCGACGGAGTCCTCGGTGCTCTGCGGCCGCTCGTCCTCGCGGGCCGGCACGAGCTCGGGCGAGATCTCCTGTTCGAGGATCCGCTGCAACACCTTGTCGGTCTCGGGTTCGAACTGCTCGGTGCTGATCACCCAGCGGATCAGGTGCTGGATCAGGGTTTTCGGCACCCCGGTGTTGATCGCGTAATGCGACATTTGATCACCGACACCGTAGGTCGCCCAACCCAGCGCCAGCTCAGAGAGATCACCGGTGCCGAGCACGATGCCGCCGCGTTGGTTGGCCAGCCGGAACAGGTAGTCGTATCGCATCCCGGCCTGGACATTCTCGAAGGTCACGTCGTAGACCGGCTCACCACGGCCGAACGGATGCCCCATGTCCCGCAACATCTGGGTCGCCGCCGGCCGGATGTCGACAGTCTCATAGGTCGCCCCGATCGCCTCCATCAGCGCCACCGCGTTGGACCGGGTGGCGTCGCTGGTGGCGAACCCCGGCATGGTGAAGGCCAGGATGTCGCTGCGCGGCCGGCCGAGCCGGTCCATCGCATTCGCGGCAACGATCAACGCGTGGGTGGAGTCGAGCCCACCGGAGACGCCGATCACGATCTTGGGCTTACCGATCGCCCGCATCCGCTGCTCCAGCCCGGAGACCTGGATGTTGTACGCCTCGTAGCAGTCCAGCGCCAACCGCTCCGGATCGTCCGGCACGAACGGGAACCGGCTGACCACCCGGCGAAGTCCAAGATCACCGGCGGGCGCAGCAAGCTCGAAGTCGATCACCCGGAACTGCTGGTCGCCGCGGCGGCGGGCGACCGAGCGGGCGTTGTCGTCGAACGTGCCCATCCTGACCCGATCCATCCGGATCCGGTCAAGATCGACATCGGCGACCGTCCGGCGTGCGTCCTCGGGGAAGCGGTCGCCCTCGGCCAGCAACTCGCCCATCTCGTAGATCATCGTCTGCCCGTCCCAGGACAGATCCGTCGAGGACTCCCCCTGCCCGGCCGCCGCATACAGGTAGGCGGACAGGCAGCGGGCCGACGCCGACCGGACCAGCAGCCGCCGGTCCTCGGCCCGGCCGACCGTGATCGGGCTGCCGGAGATGTTGGCCAGGACGGTTGCCCCGGCGAGCGCGGCCTCGGCGCTCGGCGGCACCGGTATCCACATGTCCTCACAGACCTCGACATGCAGCACCAGCCCCCGAACGTCGCTGGCAGCGAACAGCAGGTCGGAGCCGATCGGGACCTGATGATCGCCGATGGTGATCATTCCGGTGATGCCGTCGCCGGAACCGAACCAACGCCGGTCGTAGAACTCCCGGTAGGTCGGCAGATAGACCTTCGGCACGACGCCCAACACCCGGCCGCGATGGATCACGACGGCCGTGTTCAGCACCCGATGCCCGTACACCAGCGGCGCGCCGACGACGAGCACCGGCATCAGGTCCTTCGATGCACTCGCCAACTCCACGATCGACTGCTCGACCTGGCGCAGCAGCGCATCCTGCAGGAAGAGATCATCGGTCGCATAGCCGGTCAGGCACAGCTCGGGAAAGATCGCCACCGCGACCGATTCCTCGTGACACGCCATCGCTTGGTCCCAGACGACGGCCGCATTGGCCGCCGGGTCCGCGATGGCGACCGGCACCGTACACGCGGCGACCCGGGCGAAGCCCTGGGCGTACGCGTTGGAGAAGTCCACGATCCGAGTCTAGATGGACCCCGCCTACGACCCCCGTTGCGCCCGGATCGGACCAGGGGCGGAGCCGCCGCCGGTGCCGGTGGGGCCGCGGCCGGATGTGTGCCCGGTCACCGTCGTCGAGGCTGGTGACCATGATCCTCAGCGCTCGCAATCTCGTCATGACGTACGGCGCCGGCGACGCCGCCGCCCACGCCCTGGCCGGAGTCAATCTCGACGTCGAACCCGGTTCCTTGGCGATCATGGGACCGTCCGGTTCCGGCAAGACGACCCTGTTGCACTGTCTGGCCGGTATCCAGCGCCCGACCGGCGGATCGGTACGCCTCCGCGGCGCAGACCTCGGGACGATGTCGGACAGGGAACGGACGGCACTACGGAGACGGGACTTCGGCTTCGTGTTCCAGTCCGGCCAACTCGTCGCCGAACTGCCGGCCAACGAGAACGTCGCCCTTCCGCTGATGCTGGACGGTATGGCGCACCGCGCCGCCATCGGCCGCGCAGATCACTGCCTGACGCTGGTGGGGCTCGCCGGTCTGGAGAGCCGTCGGCCGGGACAGCTCTCCGGTGGCCAGGCGCAACGCGTGGCGATCGCGCGGGCGCTGGTGGCCGAACCGGCGGTCGTCTTCGCCGACGAGCCGACCGGTGCCCTGGACCAGAACACCGGTCAGGAGATCATGCAGGTCCTGGCCGGGGCAACGTCCCGGGCGGCGCCGCACTCGTGGTCGTGACCCACGATCCCGGCATCGCCCGGCACTGCAACCGTACGGTGCTGATGCGGGACGGGCACATCGTCGCGGAGTACCACGCGCCGGTCACCGCGGAACCGACGGTGATGGCATGATCGCGCTCCGGCTGTGGTGGCTGCTGCTGCGTCGTCAGACCGACCAACGGTTGACGATCCTGCTCGCACTGGTCGCCTTCGGCGTCACGACCGGCGCGCTGCTCACCGTCCTCGGCGGGCTCGGCGCGTTCATCGGTCGCAGCACCGACGACAGCGGCGGGTTGTACGTTCTGCTCGCCCAGATCGCAACAGTGATTTTGATCATCCCGGTGATCACCCTCGGCGGCTCTGCCGCACGACTTTCGATCTCCCGGCGCGACGACCGGCTCGCCGCGCTCCGGCTGGCCGGCGCCACCAACGTCCAGGTGGGCGCGATAGCGGTCGCCGACGCGGCAGCTCAGGCGTTGGCCGGTGCGTTGCTGGGCGTCCTGCTCTACCTGATCGCCGTACCGGGTGTCGCCCTGATCACCTTCCAGGGCCGCCCGTTCGCATGGTCCGAACTCCTGGTCACTCCGGCCGTCCTGGCATTGACCATCGTCGGAGTCGTCGGGTTGGCCACCGTGTCGGCCTGTCTCACCCTGGCCCGGATCGCGGTCAGCCCACTCGGCGTGGCTCGGCGCAGTTCGCCCAAGCGGGTCAGTGCGATCCGGATCGGTGTTGCGCTGGTCGTGCTGCTGGCGTGGGCTCCGGTCACCAAGCTGCTCGGCTCCGACGCCGGACTGATCGTCGGCATGATCGTCTTCGGCCTGTGCTTCGCCGTGCTGAACCTGATCGGGCCGTTCGTTCTCGGCCTGATCGGCAGGCTCGGTGTCAGTCGCGCCAACACCGTGCCCAAGTTGCTCGCCGCCCGGCGGTTGACCGAGGATCCCCGGTCGGCCTGGCGTCCGGTCGCCGGCGTGACGCTGGCCACCTTCATCGCCGGTGTGCTGAGCATCGGCCCGGCGATCGCCGCGAACCAGCCGAGCGGTACCGACCCGGCGGTGGCCTACCTGCCCGCGGACATGATGACCGGATCCCTGGTCACCCTGGTGATCGCGGCACTGCTGGCGGCCGTCTCGGTGGGCGTCAACCAGGCGGCGCGGGTCTACGATCTCCGTGACCAGTATCAGATGCTGCACCTGATCGGCACCGACGTACCGGTCCTCAAACAGGCCCGGCTCCGCGAGACGGCACTGCCGCTGATCGCCTCGGTGGCGATCGCCGCGATCATCTCGCTGATCATGGTGGCCCCGTTCGGAATCATGCTGATCGGCCAGGCTCCGGGCGGCATCGCCACCTTCGCCGGCGGCATCGTCGTGTCGCTCGCCCTCGTGCTGGTGGCCGTCCAGCTCAGCCAACCTCTGGTGGAGCGGGTGCTTGCCTCGGGCAGAATGCCCGGTGATGAATGACGCCGGGAAGCCCGGGGCGGATCTGCGGGTCGCCTCCTTCAACGCCAACGGCCTCCGGGCCGCGGTCCGCCGAGGCTTCGACGGGTGGCTGAAGGATCGCGATCCCGACATCGTCGGGCTGCAGGAGGTGCGGGCCACGGTCGACCAACTCCCGCTCCTCGACGGCTACCACAGCAGCTATCACCCGGGTGCGCTCGCCGGGCGGAACGGCGTGGCCGTGCTGACCAAGGACGCACCGGTGGCCGTACGGCTCGGATTCGGCAATCAGCGCTTCGATCCGGAGGGCCGCTACCTCGAAGTCGATCTTGCACCGTCGCGCGGCCGGCCCGGCCTGACCATCGCGTCGCTCTACCTGCCCAAGGGAGACCGTCCGGTCGACGGTCCGAGTGCGGCGGCCAAGCATCGGCGCAAGATCGCCTTCATGCGCTCGCTGCGGGCCCACCTCGGGCGAGCCCGACGGGCGGCCCGAGCAGCGGACCGGGAGTTCCTGATCATGGGAGATTTCAACATCGCCCACACCGCGCTCGATCTGCGGAACGCCTCCGCCAACCAACGCAATTCGGGATTCCTGCCCGACGAACGGGAGTGGTTCACCTCGATCCTCGGGCCGCGGACGCTGGTCGACGTGGTGCGCCGGCTGCACGGCGAGCAGAACGGCCCCTACAGCTGGTGGACCTGGCGCGGCCGGGCGTTCGACCAGGACACCGGCTGGCGGATCGACTATCAGCTGGCCACTCCCGAACTGGCTCGTGCAGCGGTCGTCGGCGGCACCGATCGCGAGCCGAGCTACCAGGCACGAATGAGTGATCACTCACCGGTCGTCGTCGACTACCGCCTTTGAACCGAGCCTGCTCTGAACCGGAGCTTGATGCGCGATTCTGCACGATTCGACCCGGGCCGCACACGAAACGACAACCGCCCGATAGGCTCAGCGCATGCCACAGCTCGATCTGCTACCCCGCCCGAAGTCCGTCACCGCCGGCGACGGCACCTTCACCCTGCCCAGCGACCTCGCAGTCTCCGGACCGGCCGAATGGGCGGCGATCGTCCGCCGCCTGATCACACCCGGAACCGGCCTCGACCTGTTGCCCGCCGAAGGCGGCGCGTTGAAGTTGATCAAGGATGACAGCCTGCCCGCCGAGGCGTACCGGCTGTCGGTGACCTCCGACGGCATCAGCATCACTGCAGCCGACGACCGCGGTGTGAACTGGGCGTCGCAGACGCTGCGTCAACTGCTGCCGATCGAGAACTTCGGTCCGGCTCCGATCAGCACCGACATCGCCGTCCCGCTGGTGGAGATCGAGGACGAGCCGCGGTTCGCCTGGCGCGGTGTGATGCTGGACACCGGCCGGCACTTCATGCCGTACGCCGACGTGATCGCCTTTCTCGACCTGCTGGCGATGCACAAGTACAACACCTTCCACCTGCACCTCACCGAGGACCAGGGCTGGCGCTTCGAGTCGAAGAAGTATCCGCAGCTGACCCAGCACGCCACCTGGCGCACCGAGACCAAGAACCCGTACTGGGAGTCCGGCGACGGAACTCCGCACGGCGGCTACTACAGCCAGGACCAGTTGCGGGCGATCGTCGCGTACGCGGCCCGGCGGGGCATCAACGTGGTCCCGGAGATCGAGTTCCCCGGCCACGTGCGGGCGATGTTGGCGGCCTTCCCGGACCTCGGCAACCATCCCGACCGGGCACCCGGAGCGGCGACCACCTGGGGGGTGTTCCCCGAGGTGCTGAACATGACCGACGCCTCGCTGCAGTTCGCCTTCGACATCTGGGAAGAGGTCCTGGACATCTTTCCCAGCAAGTACATCCACGTCGGCGGTGACGAGTGCCCGCGCGACGAGTGGCGTGAGTCGGAGGCGGCCAAGCAGCTCGCCGCCGAACGCGGGCTGCCCGATGTCGATCATCTGCAGCGCTGGTTCACCGAGAAGCTGCGCGACTGGCTGGCCGAGCGTGGTCGGCAGTTGGTCGGCTGGGACGAGATCAACGACGAGGGCATCCTCGAGGGCGCCGTGACGATGGCCTGGCGCGACGAGAAGTACGGCGTGACCGCGGCGAAGGCTGGCGGCCAGGTGATCATGTCCCCGGTCAGCAAGACCTACTTCGACTATTACCCCGGCGCCGGCGATGATGAGCCGTACAGCATCGGAAACCTGATCACCACCGAGCGCGCCTACAGCCTGGAACCGATCGACGGCATCCCGAGCGAACTCCATGATCGGATTCTCGGCACGCAATGCCAGGTGTGGACCGAATACATGCCGTCCACCCGGCGCGTGCAGTACATGCTCTATCCCCGGGCATGCGCACACAGCGAGGTCGCCTGGTCCGATCCGGAGGGACGCAGCTGGGAGGAGTTCTCCGGCCGTCTGGAAGGACATCTGGCGCGGCTGGACGCCCTCGGCATCAACTATCGTCCGGAGTCGGGTCCGCTGCCGTGGCAGCAGGGCGGCACCGGCGCCTGGCAGCGGCCCGAGCAGCACCGCAACACGACGCCGCGCGGCTGACCCCGCCGGCCGTCCACGTCCCGGGGCGAAGGAGAGGTCGCAACCGATGACCGAACAGCTCGACGAGCCGACCAACAGCAAGCCCGCCCCCGGTCTGCCCGAACTCCCGCCCCGGGCCGCGGCACCGTACCGGATCCACATGATCGGCAACGCCCATCTGGATCCGGTCTGGCTGTGGCCCTGGCAGGAGGGGTACGCCGAGGCGCGGGCAACCTTCCGCTCGGCCGTCGACCGGATGGACGAATACGACGACTTCGTGTTCACCTGCGACCAGGTCGTGTTGCTCAGCTGGGTCAAGGAATCCGACCCGGAACTGTTCGAGCAGATTCGGCGGCGCGCAGCCGAGGGCCGGTGGGTCAACGTCGGCGGCTGGTGGGTCGAGCCGGACTGCAACGCCCCGATGGGCGAGTCCTTCGCCAGACAAGGTCTGTACGGTCAGCGATTTCTGATCAAGGAATTCGGTCAGCCGGCGACCGTCGGGATGAACGTCGACCCGTTCGGGCACAACGCGATGATCCCGGCCATCCTGCGCGGCCAGGGCATGGACGGCTACACCTTCCTGCGGCCCGGCCCGCACGAGGCCGACCTGTACGACGTCCCGTTCTGGTGGCAGTCGCCGGATGGTTCCCGGGTGCTCGCCGCCAGGATCCCGTTCGAGTACTGCTCGCCACCGGGCGACGTTGCCGGGCAGGCCGAGAAGGCACTGGGCCAGCTGGATCGCAGCTTCACACCGATGATGGTGTTCTACGGCGTAGGTAACCATGGTGGCGGTCCCACCAAGGCCAACATCGAATCCATCGGCAAGTATCAGCGGATGGGCACCTTCGGAGAGTTGATCATGAGCTCGCCGCGCACGTTCTTCGACGAGGTCGCCGAACACAGCGCCGACCTGCCCACCTGGTTCGGTGACCTGCAACATCACGCCGCCGGATGCTACTCGGCCCATTCCGGCATCAAGTCCTGGCAGCGCCGCGCCCAGCATGCCGTTCTCTCCGCCGAGCGGTGGGCCGTGGTCGCCGATCTGCTGTACGGGAATGAGAACCCTGCGGCACGCTACCCGAGAGATGATCTTGAACGGGCCTGGAAACAGGTGCTGTTCAACCAGTTCCACGACGTGCTTCCAGGATCAGCCATCGAATCCGCCTATGACGACGCCCGGGACCAACTCGGCGAAGCGATGGCGATCAGCAAACGCGCCATCGTCCGATCGCACAACCTGATCGCCCGCTCGATCGACATCCCGATGATCGCTGACGCCCAGCCGGTCGTCGTCTTCAACCCCCATCCGTGGCCGGTGACCACTCAGCTGGAGATCAACTACAGCGGCCAACCGGGCGGTGCCCACCTCACCGACGCCGCCGGCACCAAGATCAACAGTCAGCCGGTCCAGCCGATGTCGACCACCAACGACCGCGGCAGGGGGGCGGCCCTCTTCACCGCCGAACTGCCCGCCTTGGGTTACCGGCTCTACCGGATCCGGTCGGGGTCGTACGCACCCCCGACCGATCTCTCGGTGACCCGGGCCGACGACGGAGCCGTCGTGCTGCAGAACCCGGCGCTGCGCGTCACGATCGATCCGCGGACCGGTTGGCTGTCATCATTGCTGGACCGGCGGACCGGTGTCGATCTGGCGGGCCGCGGGCCGCATCTGCAGATCTGCTCCGACCCCACCGACACCTGGGGACACCGGGTGGTGTCGTACGCCTGGCCGGGCGAGGACATGCCGGTAAGCGGGCTGCGGATCGTCGAGGACGGCCCGGTCCGGGCGGCCGTCAGGGTGGAACATGCGTGGGGTCGGTCGACCCTGACCGAGACGTTCCTGCTCGGCGCGGACAGCACTGCGCTCGAAGTACGGGTCGGGTTGGACTGGCGGGAACCCGCACATCTGATGAAGCTGCGCTTCCCTGTTGCGGTGACTGACCCGTCGGCCACCTTCGAGATTCCGTTCGCGACCCTGGAACGTCCCGTCGACGGGGCCGAGGAGCCGGCCCAGTCCTGGGTCGACCTGACCGGCGAGGCGTCCGACGGCTCGGCACGGCGGGTCGGCCTGACCGTGATCAACAACGCCAAGCACGGCTACGACACCTCTCCGGCGGACTGGCCCGTGCCGGCAACCCATCCGAGCATCGGCATCACGGCGGTCCGCAGCCCGGTGTACGCCTGGCACGACCCCAAAGAGCTGGATCCGGACGGGATCTACAGCTATCAGGCCCAGGGCATCCAGGAGTTTCGCTATCTTCTGATCCCCCACGACGGTGACTGGCGCTCGGTGCAGGCCACCCGGCGGGCGGCCGAGCTCGGGTCTGCGCCGCGGGCCATGCTGGAGAGCTTCCACGACGGAGTCCTGCCGCCGACCGGCAGCTTCGCCGAGGTGATCACCACCGAGGGCGACGGTCAGGTGGTGGCGACGGCGATCAAGGGGGCCGAGGATCCGGGCCCTGACGGTGGAACCGAGCTGATCGTGCGACTGTCCGAGACCTCCGGGCGGACGGCGACGGCAACCGTCCGACTGCCGATCGTCGGCCGGGACTTCGATTGCGAGCTGGCGCCGTACCGGCTGAGAACGTTCCGTGTACCCGCTGACCCGGACCGGCCGATCACCGAAGTGAACCTGGTCGAGCACGAGGTCAACCCCGTCCCGAGGGCGCCGGAACCAGCGAACGGGACGGGGAACAACGCGGAGAACGGGGCAACCGGGCAGGCGTGATCGGAACGTGATAGGCAGGTGGCCATGACCAACCAGCACCTGGTCGAGCGCATGCGCGCGTTCGGCACCACGATCTTCGCCGAGATGTCTGCGCTGGCAGTCGAAACGGGCTCGATCAATCTCGGTCAGGGTTTCCCGGACACCGACGGCCCGCGGGAGATCCTGGACGCGGCCATCCGCTCGATCAATTCCGGACACAACCAGTATCCGCCCGGACCGGGGGTGCGGTCGCTCCGTGAGGCCATCGCGGAACATCAGAGCAACTACTACGGGCTGGATTACCAGCCCGACGGTGAGGTGCTGGTCACGGCTGGAGCGACCGAGGCGATCACCGCCGCCATCCTTGCGTTGTGCGAGCCGGGTGACGAGGTGATCGCCTTCGAGCCGACCTACGACTCCTATGCGGCGTCGATCGCGATGGCCCATGCGGTGCTCAAGCCGGTACGCCTGGACGGTCCGGACTTCGCAGTTGATCACGACCGGCTGCTGGCCCAGGTCACCGACCGGACCAAGGTGTTGTTGATCAACTCGCCACACAACCCGACCGGCCGGGTGCTCACCGAGACCGAACTGGGCTGGATCCGTGATCTTGCCGTCGAACGCGATCTGGTCGTGATCACCGACGAGGTGTACGAACACCTCGTCTTCGACGGAGTGCACCGGCCGTTGGCGACCTTCCCGGGAATGCGGGAGCGAACCATCCAGATTTCCTCGGCCGGCAAGACCTTCGCCGTCACGGGCTGGAAGGTCGGCTGGGCCTGCTCGACACCGGAGTTGATCACCGCGGTCACCACGACCAAGCAGTTCCTGACCTACGTCAACGCAGGCCCGCTTCAGTATGCGGTGGCCGAAGGGCTCCGGCTGCCGGCCGATCGCATCACCGAAGTCCGCGACCGGCTCCGCGCCGGTCGTGATCAACTCACCGAAGGGCTGATCGCCGCCGGCATCCCGCCCTTCATCTGCCAGGGCACCTACTTCCTGACCGCCGACGTCTCGCCGTTGGGCTACGCCGACGGTGTGGACTTCTGCTTCGACCTGCCCAAGAAGGTCGGCGTGGTCGCGGTCCCGAGCCGGGTCTTCTACACCGATCCCGGACCGGCGAAGAGCTACGTACGCTTCGCCTTCTCCAAGCAGCCCGAGGTGCTGGCCGAGGCGGCGGCGCGGCTGGCCAAACTCGGCTAGCCCGCCCGGTCGATCAGCCCAGATCCTCGATCTCGTGGCGCAGCCCGGCCGCCGACGTCGTGCCGGGCACCGGATCCGAAGCCCACTCCAGGGCGTCGAACGGGCACTCCTCGACGCAGATCCCGCAGTACATGCACAGCGACCAGTCGATCGCGAACCGATCGAGCACATTGACCGTGCGCTCGCGCGCTCCAGCCGGGAGATCACGGATCGGCTCGGTGTGCGAGTCGATCCGGATGCACCAGCTCGGGCACTCCCGGGCACAGATCATGCACGACGTGCAGTTCGCCTCGATCAGCTTGATGGCGCCGTGACTCATCGCCGTCTCCTACGGACCCGGCCGCCCACCGCGGATCCGGCGATCTCCTCCGACGCCGGCTGCGGACCGGATGGGTCGCGATCGCCCCAGATCTCCGGCTCCGGCACGCCCGGCGGCACCATGCGCCGGCGGCTCGGCGCCCCACCGGGTTCCTTGGCGCCGGGCCAGTCGATCCCGGCGCGAGCCGCCAGCACTGTGTCCTTGCGCAACGGCGCACCGACATGATCCTCGGGCAACAACAGCCGGCGCGGGTCACCGCCGGTGAACCTGATCGCGAAGAGCTCGCCGGATTCGCGCTCATGCCAGCCGGCACCGGCGAAGATGTCGGCGATGCTGTCCAGGTGGGGATCGTCCCGCGGGATCGTGGTGCGCAGCAGCACGGCGCGCTGCGCGTCGAGGTCGATCAGCCGCAGCACCACTTCGAAATCGTCGGTCCGGCCGATCAGATCGACAGCACCCAGCCAATCGAAGTAGTCATATCCCTCCTCCTTGGCCGCCGCCACTGCAGAGCGCCACTGGTCGGCGGGAACAGTCCGGGTCTGCTCAGCCACGGCTGCGCTCACTCAGCCCGCTCAGCTCGTCGACGACGCCTGCCAACGCCGCGGGCGGCGGCGGGCAACCGGGCACGTACGCGTCCACCTCGACCAGCTGGTCGATCCCCTTGGTAACGGCGTAGCTGTCCCAGTACGGACCCCCGGCCGAAGCGCACGCGCCGAAGGCAACGACCCGGGCAGCCGGGGCCGCCGACCTGATCCGGGAGATGCAGGTCACAACAGCGTCGGTGAGTCTGTCGGTGACGGTGCCCGAGACCACAACGACGACCCGCACACCGGGCGGCAGGTCCTCGATGCTCCGGGTCGACGCTCGCCGTCTACCGTTGGCGGCCGCCTCGAATTCCAGGGTGCAGCAGGCCAGACCGATGTCGACGAGGTAGGTCGACCCGTCGCCGTACCAGTCCCAGAACTGCATTCCCGCCACAGGGGGAACCCTACTGTCCCAGCGACAGCCCGGACTTGAGCCTCAACCTTGATGGAGGTTTACCCTGGGGGTAGGTGACCGTCCTCCGGACGACGGCGTCGGGCCTGCTAGGTCGCCCGTACTATGGATCGGGTTGCCAACAACAACCACACGGCAGCCACACAGCTATGAGGTAGGGAACACCAAGTGACAACAGCCGCCTCGGAGGTCAAGACCCTCGACCGGGTGGTGATCCGGTTCGCCGGTGATTCCGGCGACGGCATGCAGCTGACCGGTGACAGGTTCACCGCGGAGACCGCGATCTTCGGCAACGACATTTCGACCTTGCCGAACTTCCCCGCCGAGATCCGGGCACCTGCCGGGACACTTCCGGGCGTGTCCAGCTTCCAGCTGCATTTCGCCAACTACGACATCATGACCCCGGGCGACCGGCCGGATGTGCTGGTCGCGATGAATCCTGCCGCACTCAAGGCCAACGTCGGTGATCTTGTCCGCGGCGGTGTGATCATCGCCGACACAGCCGACTTCACCAAGCGAAACCTGGACAAGGTCGGTTACAGCTCCAGCCCTCTGGAGGACGGCTCGCTCGCCGACTACCAGGTGCACGCGCTCGACCTGACGGGCATGACCGCAGAGGCGGTCAAGGAGTTCGGGCTGACCCGCAAGGACGCCGCGCGGAGCAAGAACATGTTCGCGCTCGGGCTGCTCTCCTGGCTCTACCATCGTCCGGTCGACGGCACGATCGGCTTTCTGGAGAACAAGTTCGCGACCAAGCCGCAGATCCGCGACTCCAACATCAAAGCCTTCCGTACCGGGTACGCGTTCGGGGAGACGACCGAGGTCTTCGCCTACAGCTACGAAGTCGCGCCGGCTCCGATGCCGAAGGGCACCTACCGGCAGATCTCGGGAAACCTGGCCCTGGCCTACGGCCTGATCGCCGGCGCTCGCAAGGCCGGACTGCCGCTGTTCTTGGGTGCGTACCCGATCACCCCGGCCTCCGATGTGCTGCACGAGCTGAGCAAGCACAAGCGGTTCGGCGTGACCACCTTCCAGGCCGAGGACGAGATCGCCGGGGTCGGCGCCGCGCTGGGCGCGAGCTTCGCGGGACATCTCGGGGTGACCACGAGTTCCGGCCCGGGCATCTCGTTGAAGATGGAAACCATCAGCCTCGGTGTGATGACCGAGCTGCCGCTGGTGATCTGTGACATCCAGCGCGCCGGCCCCTCGACCGGGATGCCGACCAAGACCGAACAGGCCGACCTGTTGCAGGTCATGTACGGCCGTAACGGCGAGGCGCCGGTGCCAGTGATCGCGGCCAAGTCGCCGTCCGACTGTTTCGACACCGCCGTTGAGGCCGTCCGCATCGCCGTGAAATACCGGACACCGGTCTTCGTGCTGTCCGACGGGTATCTGGCCAACGGTGCCGAGCCGTGGCAGGTTCCTGACCTGTCGGGGATCGGTCCGATCGATCCGGGATTCGCAACCGAGCCCAACGGTGAGAACGGCGATTTCCTGCCGTACAAGCGCGACCCGGAGACGCTGGCCCGACCCTGGGCGGTTCCCGGCACCGCTGGTCTTGAGCATCGGATCGGCGGAATCGAGAAGTCCGACGGCACCGGCAACGTGTCCTACGACCCGGCCAACCATGACGCCATGGTCCGGATCCGGCAGGCCAAGATCGACGGCGTCGTGCAGGACGTGCCCGATGTCGAGGTCGATGATCCGTCGGGTGAGGCCAGGTTGTTGGTGCTCGGTTGGGGTTCGACCTTCGGCCCGATCACTGCCGCGGTGCGCCGGGTGCGTGCCACCGGCCGGGCGGTGGCGCAGGCCCACCTGCGGCACCTGAATCCCTTCCCGGCCAATCTGGGTGAGGTGCTCCGGAGCTACGATCGCGTGATCGTTCCGGAGATGAATCTCGGCCAGCTGTCGCTGTTGCTGCGCGGCAAGTACCTGGTCGACGTGCAGTCCTACTCTCGGGTCCGTGGCCTGCCGATCTCGTTGTCGGAGCTGGCCGAGGATCTGCAGACAGAGATCGATCAGCTCGCTGATCACAACCCCGCTGGAGCGAACGCGTGAGCGTCGAGATCACTACAACGAACGGACACAACGGACATCGCAGCGGCCTCGCCGGGGTTCCGCTCGCCCTGGAACCGCTGAACCGGAAGGGATTTCACCAGCGACCAGGAGGTTCGCTGGTGCCCGGGCTGCGGTGACTATGCCGTGTTGTCGGCCTTCCAGGGATTCATGCCCGAGGCCGGGATCAGGCGTGAGAACACGGTGATCATCTCCGGTATCGGCTGCTCCTCACGCTTCCCGTACTACGTCAACTCCTACGGGATGCACTCGATCCATGGCCGCGCACCGGCGATCGCGACCGGTGTCGCGACGTCCCGGCCCGATCTTGGTGTCTGGGTGGTGACCGGTGACGGTGACGCGCTGTCGATCGGCGGCAACCACCTCATCCATGCGCTGCGCCGCAATGTCAACTTCACGATCCTGCTGTTCAACAACCGGATCTACGGTCTGACCAAGGGCCAGTACTCACCCACCTCCGAGTTGGGCAAGATCACCAAGTCGACGCCGTACGGCTCGCTGGACAATCCGTTCAACCCGCTCTCGCTGGCGCTCGGCGCGGAGGCGACCTTCGTCGCCCGGACGATCGACTCCGATCGTAAGCACCTCACTGCGACCCTGAAGGCGGCGGCCGAGCACCGCGGCGCGTCGTTCATCGAGATCTACCAGAACTGCCCGATCTTCAACGACGACGCCTTTGCCGCGGTCAAGGACAAGGACAGCAAGGCAGAAGCGATCATCCCGCTGACCCACGGTGAGCCGATCCTGTTCGGCATCGACAACCGCCTCGGCGTCACCCGTGATCGGCAGACCGGTGAGCTCAAGATCGCCGAAGTCGCCGAGGTTGGCCTGGAGAACATCGTCGTCCACGACGCCCATCACAAGGACCCGGCCTACGCGTTCGGACTGTCCCGACTGACCACGCCGGGCGTTCTGGAGCGAGCACCGATCGGCATCTTCCGCAGCGTCGACGCCCCGGCCTACGACGATCTCGCCCGGGAGCAGGTCGAGACCGCCCGCTCCAAGTACGACTCCGACGACGGCGCCCTGCAGCAGATGATCAACGGCCGCGACACGTGGACCGTTGACTGAGACGAAGGTCGACAAACCCGGCCTGCTCTACGGCCTGGGTGCCTACGGCATCTGGGGCCTGGTCCCTTTGTTCTGGCGGTTGCTCGACGACGCGTCGGCCGGTGAGATCCTCGGCATGCGGATGGTCTGGTCCCTGGTCTTCGCCGCCATCCTGTCGCTGATCATCCTGCCCCGCGACTGGTTCCGCAGGATGGCAACCCGGCGCACGTTGCTGTTACTGGCTGCGGCGTCGGCCGTCGTGTCGATCAACTGGGGCACTTTCATCTGGGCCACCAATCACGGCCACGTCACCGAGACCGCACTCGGCTACTACATCAACCCGATCGTGTCGATCCTGTTCGGCGTGCTGTTGCTCCGCGAGCGCCTGGCGCGCTGGCAGTGGGTGGCGATCGCCCCGGCGGTGGCCGCTGTCGTGGTGATGACGATCGAGTACGGCAAGTTGCCGTGGATCGCATTGGTGCTGGCGTTCTCGTTCGGTTCCTATGGCCTGATCAAGAACCGCGTCCGCGCTGGTGCGGTGCAGACGCTGGTGATCGAATCCGGCTTCATGTTCCTGCCTGCGGTCGTCTTTCTGATCATCCTCCAGGCACGCGGCACGCTGACCTTCGGACAGCTCGGTTTGCTGCACAGCCTGCTGCTGGCCGCCGGCGGCCTGGTGACGCTCGTGCCGCTGCTGCTGTTCAGCGCCGCGGCGACCAGGATCCCGCTGAGCGTGGTCGGCATGTTGCAGTACATCGCACCGACCGTGATGTTCCTGCTGGGCGTGCTCTACTTCGGTGAGCAGATGCCCGCCGGTCGATGGATCGGCTTCGTGATGGTCTGGATCGCATTGATCATCCTCACGATCGGCATGATCATGACCCTGCGACGGGTCCGGCCCGTTCCAGCCGTCGGTGATGTGGAGGAAGCGCCCGGCGTTCCCGGCGCGTCCTGAGCTGTCGCGGAGCGGTCAGCGTCTGCGGCGAGCATGCATCTCCTGTTCGAGGCGATACGTCGCTCCCCCATCGTCGGAGATCTCGCCCCGCCAGACGAAGGAATCGGCGGTGATGTCGTTGAACGTCCAGCGGATCGGCCGTCCGTCCTCTCCGCTGCCTTCTGCATGATCATGTCGCCCTGGCGACGTCCGACGAGGGTGCAGTAGGAGCCGAGCCGCGGGCCGTACCAGCCGACCCGCCAGGCGTCGAGACCGCGGTCATAGCAGCGGATCGTGGTGCCGAACCCGTCCTCGGCCGGTCCACCCCAGAGGTCCTGGATCGCGCGGCCGCCGAGGATCCAGCCGAAGTGCACTTGCGTTGGGTCTCCACCCAGACGCCGCGGTCCTCCTCGAAGTGGCGATTGTCGACATCCCAGGAGCCGACGAACTGGCCGTACAGATCGCTATTGGGGCCGAGGTCGGGGTGGGGCGCCGATGCCGTCAAGTGGGTCAGCAGTGATTAGTCAGTGGCTTGGTCGTGATGCCAGCGTCACCGGTCCCAGACCTCCGTGTCTTGAACGATCTTGCGCTGTCGGTGCCCGCCGCTGGCGTGACGCCGTGCTTTCCGGACGCATCGTGATGGAGACGCCCACCCTGCGGGTCGATGATGTGCGCTGCAACGCGTCGTCCGGCGAGCCACCGGGCGCACGATCAGTGCCTATCGGATCGCCCTGAAGATCACCGCCGCCCTTGATCAACTCGCCGAAGGCGAGACCGACCTCGCCCAGCTGGCCGCGCGAGTCGGATTCGCTGATCAAGCGCACCTGACACGGCTGGTCCACCGTGAGTCCGGGTGGACGCCGGGATCGCTGCGCCGAATGATCGCAATCGGCACTTGATCTTCGAGTCGGTGCCCCCGATGACGATCAATCCGTGTCGGCTGTCAAGGTTCGACCTGGGCTGATCCGGGTGTCCGGAAACCGCCAACACCTGAGGCGGACGGACAACACTACGAGCGTCGGAAATGTCAGTGGCCGTCCCTAGAATTTCCTTATGAGCTTGGATCTCACACAACTGGATACCTCGGGACTTGCCGCGGTCGCAGCCGGTTGCGTGCGGACCAGGGACGCCGCCGACTGCCAACTCCTCGAGGTCGCCGCCTGCTGGGCAGACCAGCACCCGGGCGACGGACTCCCGTTCGAGATCAAACTCGACAATGGCGCAGACGAACGCCAACTGGTCATCGGCGGCGACGGAACCCCCAGCATCGCCGAAGGCGCCGCAGCCGACCTCGGCCTTGAAACCCGACTCAGCCCCGGCCAGGCCAAAGCCCTCATCGAAGACGCCCTGGACCTGCGCCACCGCTACCCGCACATCTGGGCACGCATCCACTCCTGGGCCATCCCCGCCTGGCAAGCCCGGCTGATCGCCCAAAAGACGCGCAGCCTTACCAAGGCTCAGGCCGACCAGATCGACCTCCGACTGGCCGGCCACCTGGGCAACCTGTCCAAACAACGCCTGGAGAACCTCCTCGACGCCGAAATCATCCGGGTCGACCAGGAAAACCGCGAGAACTCCGCCGCCGAGGCTGCCCGGCATCGAGCGGTCCGGTTCGGCCGGCCCGACACCAACAACCTCGTTGACGTCCAGGCCAAGGTCACCGCCACCGAAGCATTCCACATGGACGCCGCCATCGACCGGCTCGCCGACATCCTCATCACCCGCCGGGACCACCTGCCCGACGGCGTCAACCCCCAGGGCGCAGACACCAAAGACAGCTGGCGATCCGTCGCCGCCGCCCTGTCCATCAACAACCCGGCCCTCGCCCTGCGACTGCTCACCGAAAACCACGAACCCGACCTCTTCGCCGATTGGAACGCCGAACAAGCCGAGCAGCTGGTCACCCAGATGGTCACAAAGATCGACCCCATCAAGCTGGCACCCACAGAGACGCTGCACGTCCATATCAGCGGCGAAGCATTCACCGCTCCCGACCATTCGATCGCCAGGGTCGAGGAGGTCGGTCCCGCCCTCCTGTCAACGATCCGGGACTGGCTCGGTACGGGCTGCAGGGTTCGGCTACAACCGGTGCTCGACGTCGCCGGCGTCAAGCCTGTTGATCGGTACGAGACGCCCGACCGGATGAGGGACGCCTTAGTCGCCCGGACGCCGGCCAGCGTGTTCCCCTGGTCCAGCAGCCTGAATCGCGGCAACGACCTGGACCACACCATCCCGTTCGTGCCCATCCCTGCCGGCCCACCCCGACAGACCGGGCTGCACAACCTCGGCCCACTCGCCCGGAACGAACACCGACCCCGAACCATTGGCCGAATCAAGGTCCGACAACCCTGGCCAGGCAACTATGTCTGGCGAACACGCTACGGACGAGTACTCATCGTCAACGACAGCGGCACCCACGACCTGGGCAGCCAAGACTTCGCCCAACAAGTCTGGAACCTCGCCGACACCATGGCCCGAGCCCCAGCCACCCGCGCCGCCTGACATCCCCCAGCCTCGCCGTTGATCATGTGCGCGACAACGGAAATACGTGAGACAGTCCGTACATGACCTTGCCGACCTTCGATATCGCAACGACCGTGATCGTCGAGGAGCGTTGGCACGGTCTGCTGTGGAGTGCCTTCCCGGCTCGGGTGATCACGAGCACCGCGGACGAACTGGTCCGCTACACGCCGGAAGGGACGATCGCCACGTACGCGACCAACCGTGACCTCCCCGAGGCCGAGGGGCTCACTCGTGAGGAACGGAAGCTGCTCGCGCTCAAGACCCGTCAGGCAGTGGTCGCCGAGCGTCCAGACTCCCCGCACAAGCTCAACATCCACCGCGCCGGCCACTGCCTGCGGCATCGTCACCAAGGACCTCGTACTCGACATCTGGGTCGACCCGGACCGCAGCTGGCGTTGGAAGGATCACGATGATTTCCGTCGTGCACTCGACGATCACATTCTCGACGGCTCCATCGAGGCGCCGATCCTGGCCGAAGCCGGGCTGATCCGCTCTGCCAGCGGGCGGAAGTGGCAGCTGCCTGCCGCCACCTGATCAGCTGTGCTCCTCCGGGTTGTTCCAGAAGTAGCACTCCGGGTCGTAGACGGCCGGCGTCGGATGGATCCACGGATTGACGAAACCGCCCAGCGCAAGATTCTCCTTCCGCGGAACGTTCCTCAGGTCCTTCTTGATGATCACCGACTGCGGGTAGTTCGCCACACAGCCCATGAAGAATGGGCCTTCGGTGGTGTGCACCTTGAAGATGTCCCAGACCAACTGCAAGCGCTTGACCTCATCCGGCTCGAGCAGTGCTTGGCTATAAAGGTCCCACAGCTTCTGGACCGGGCCGTTCTTATCGGGCTCCATCCGCGGTGGGTGCCGCTTGTACGGATCGACATTGAGCTCCTTCTTCAATGTCGGTGTCCCCTTCAATGACCACCACTGGCCCGAGAGCGGCGCCCAGTGTTGATACTGCACCGGAACGATCCAGCCCGGGTAGATCAGCGGCTGGCCGTCGCCGACCTCCCAGTCGGTGTGTGCCATCAGTTTGCCGGTCTGCCATTGATCATCGAACGACTGCGGCGGGATCGGATTGCGCTTCATCTTCAGGCCGACCTTTGCCAGGTCGGACACCAACTGGTTGTCCTTGGCGGTGTGCTCCGCAGACTGATCGGCGGGGTAATCCAGTCGAAGCTCAAGCGGCTTGCCGTTCGGGAGCGTACGGATGCCGTCGGATCCGGCCTTGCAGCCCAATTCGTCCAACAGCTGCTTGGCCTTCTCCGGATCGTGCGCAACGGCGGAATCACGCCAGGCCCGGTAGATCTCCCTGCCCTCGTCGTTGACCTGGAATTCCTTCGCCTTCGGACTCAACGTGCCGGTGGTCCGCTCGCCCGTGTTGAAGTACACCGACTTCTGCACGGTCGCCCTGTCGAACGCGAACGAGATGGCCTTCCGGAAATTCGGCTCGCGGAACAGCGCCCGATGGTCGTCCTCGATGTAGTCGTAGTTGAGGAAGAAGATCGAACCGGTGCCCGATCCGCTGTCCCACAGGATCAGCTCGGTTCCCGCCTTGTCCTGGGAATTCCGGATGCCCTCGACATCGGCCAGCAGGATCGCGTTGAACGGTCCGTGGACGTAGTCGACACTGCCCTGTTGGATCTGGAGCTTGCCGACCTCGGGGTCGGTGATCAGTGAGAAGGACATCTCGTCCACGTACGGCAGCTGGTCGCCGTTGGGCATCACGGCGTAGTAGAACGGGTTCCGCTCCAGGACGACGCCTTTGTTGTTGTCGAAGGACTTGCACTTGAAGCCCGTCATCGTCGGACAATCGGGATTGCGATGCCAGTCGGCCTTCTGCTCCATCAGGCCACCGCTGGCGTCCCAGTCGGCAGGAACGTCCTTGCCGGTGTCCGGGTGGAACTGCTCCAGGTAGTGATTCGGCATCGTCCAGATCGGCCCGTTGTGACCGACGTTGCCATTCGCCCAGGCCACGATCCGATCAGCAGCCAGCGGCGCCGGCGAATCATAGGTGAGCTTCAGTGTGGTGTCGTCGACCGCAGTGAACTTCGCCAGTGTGCCCTTGCCGGAGCGTGCCTCATCCGGCACAGCCTGTCCCATCTTCTGGGCCAGGATGAACTTCTCCCACCACCAGATGATGCTGGCGGTCGTCCACGGATGGCCGTCGGACCACTTCATGCCCTTGCGGAAGTGGAAGGTCCACTCCGACGCGTCGGCGTTGGACTCCCAGGATTCCGCCAGGCCGGGGCCGATGTCCTTGCCGTCGTTGAGATAGCGCAGCAGCGAGTGGCCGTAGAAGAACTCCGTGTCGCCACTGGACAAGGCCATGCCCTGGGTGCTGTTGGAATTGAGGTTGATGCGACCGCCGTACTTACCAGGCTTCACCCACTTGTGCGGGATGACGTACGGATTCTCGGGCAACCGCTGCTCAACAGGAGGCAGCCCCTTGCCCTTCAGCGATGGCGCCTCGTTGAACTTGGCCGGCTTGGGCAACGGTTTGGTCGCTGACCCGACAGCGCCCGATGTTGTGCCACCGCTCGTACCCTGCGACCCTGGCTTCTGGTCACTGCTGCAGGCACCCAGCGCTGCGGCGCCGGCGAGAGCGGCCGACCCGTACAGCAGGGCGCGGCGGCTGATCGGAAAGGTCATCGTCGTCCTTCCAAGGTTGGCTTGTGTCTGCCCCCGCGAGACGCTGTGCCCAGGACTCTACCCGTGCTGGTCGAGGTAACCGGCCAACGCCTCGCCGCCGTCTCGCGGCACGAAACCGGTCGCAGTGATCTTGCTCAGGTCCAGCACGCTGTTCCGCGGCCGCGGCGCAAGTTCCTTGCCCGCGCCGTAGGTCTCGGTGCTGACCGGCGTGACGTCCTCGGCTGATCGTCCCTGCGCGGTGAAGATCGAGCGGGCGATGCTCGCCCACGACTGCGGCTCGCCGCCGCAGCTGAGGTTGTACACGCCGTGGGCTGGTCGCACCCGGAGAAGATGATCAATGCCGCGGGCGATGTCGTCGGCGAAGGTGAGCCGGCCGAGTTGATCGTCGACGACCGACGGTGACACCCCGTTGGCAGCCAGCCTGATCATGGTCCGGACGAAGTTGCCGCCGTCGCCGATCACCCAACTCGTACGGATGATGTAATGCTGCGGCACCGCTGCGACGACAAGATCACCAGCAGCCTTGGTCTGGCCGTAGACGCCCAACGGCGACAGCGGCTCGACCTCGCCGTGCGGACCGGTCGAGCCGTCGAAGACGTAGTCGGACGAGATGTGCACCAGGGTGAGGCGGTGTCGTCGAGCGATCTCGGCCAGCGCGGCGACCCCGGCGACGTTCGTCGCCCAGGCGGCCCGCCGACCGTCCGGCGTCTCCGCGGCATCGACGGCCGTGAATGCGGCCGCGTTGATCACCACGTCACAGGAACGCCAGTCGTATTTGTCCAGCGAGACAGGATCGGCGAGATCGAGGACGGACCGATCGGTGACCTCGGCATCGGGCAGCACAGCCGCCAGTGCCCGGCCGACCTGACCGTTACCGCCGATGATCACGGTTCGCCTGGCCGGCATCGGCGTCACCTCGGCCAGCCGCGGGTGACCCTTGTCCGCCTCGGATAGTTCGCAGTCCTGCAGCGGGATCGGCCAGTCGATGGCCGCTGTCTCGTCGGAGACGTTCAGGAAGGTGTACTGCGCGCGCGCCTCGGCGCTCCAGTGCTCGTTGACCAGATAGCTGTAGGCGGTGTCCGGTTCGAGCGTCTGATAGCCGTTGGCAACCCCGCGCGGCACGAAGATCGCCGTTCCCGGGCCGAGTTCGCGGGTGTAGACGGTGCCGAACGAGCGGCCCTCCCGCAGGTCGACCCAGGCGCCGAAGATCCGGCCGGTCGCCAACGCGACGTACTTGTCCCAGGGCTCGGCGTGCAGGCCGCGGGTGACACCGACCGAGGCGTTGAACGCGATGTTGTTCTGCACCGGGCCGAAGTCCGGCAGCCCGAGCTTGATCATCTTCTCCCGTTGCCAGTTCTCCTTGAACCAGCCGCGGTTGTCTCCGTGCAGGGGCAGATCGATGATCAACAGGCCGGGGATCGGGGACTCTGTCACCTGGAGGTCTGTCATGATCACTGCCCCAATGCGCGGTATTTCGCCTCGGTTGCTTCCTTCTGCGGTCGCCACCAGGCCTGGTTGGCCCGGTACCACTCGATGGTGGCCTTCAGCCCGGCAGCGAAATCGCCGAACAGCGGTTGCCAGCCGAGTTCCTCCCGCACCTTGGTCGAGTCGATCGCGTAGCGGAGATCGTGGCCGGCCCGGTCGTTGACGTGATCGTAGGCGTCCCGCGGGCTGCCGAGCAGTTCCAGGATCATCTCCACGACGTCCTTGTTGCTCTGCTCACCGTCGGCGCCGATCAGGTAGGTCTCACCGATCCGGCCCGCCTCGATGATCCGCAGCACGGCCCGGCTGTGATCCTCGGCATGGATCCAGTCCCGGACATTCCGTCCGGCGCCGTAGAGCTTCGGCCGCCCGCCGTCCAGGACGTTGGTGATCTGGCGCGGAATGAACTTCTCCACGTGCTGGTAGGGGCCGTAGTTGTTGGAGCAGTTGCTGATCGTTGCGGCGACCTTGAACGAGCGTACCCAGGCGCGCACCAACAGGTCCGAACCGGCCTTGGTCGAGGAGTAGGGGCTCGACGGGTTGTACGGCGTCTGCTCGGTGAAGCGCCGCGGGTCGTCCAGTTCCAGGTCGCCATACACCTCGTCGGTGGAGATGTGGTGATAGCGCACGTCGTGGCGGCGTACCGCCTCGAGCAGCGTGTAGGTGCCGACCAGATTGGTCTGCACGAACGGCGCCGGGTCGGCCAGCGAGTTGTCGTTGTGCGACTCGGCCGCGTAGTGCACGACCACGTCGTGACCGGCGACCAGTTCGTCGACCAGGGCGGCATCGCAGATGTCACCCTGCACGAAGCGGAACCTGTCGGCCGGCAGACCGTCCAGCGAGGCGCGGTTGCCGGCATAGGTCAGCTTGTCCAGGACCGTCACCGTGGCGTCAGTGGCCGACAGCAGGTGGTGCACGAAATTCGAGCCGATGAATCCCGCACCGCCGGTCACCAGGTAGCTGCTCACCCGTGCGAGTTTACGCATCCGACCCCGGGCCGCGGGCCGACTTCATACACTTGGGCGGGTGCGAGGCATCATCCTGGCCGGTGGCTCCGGTACCCGACTGCATCCGGTGACGATCGGCGTCAGCAAGCAACTGGTCCCGGTCTACGACAAACCGATGATCTACTATCCGCTGTCCACGCTGATCTTCGCCGGCATCTCCGACGTCCTGGTGATCACCACACCGCAGGATGCCGAGAGTTTCCGTCGGCTTCTCGGTGACGGGTCCCAGTTCGGCATCTCGATCAGCTTCTCCACCCAACCCCAACCGAACGGCCTGGCCCAGGCGTTCGTCATCGGAAAGCAGTTCATCGGCGATGAGAAGGTCGCGCTGGTGCTGGGCGACAACATCTTCTACGGCCCGGGCCTTGGCACCCAGCTGCGACGATTCCATGACCTCGACGGCGGGGCGGTGTTCGCCTATTGGGTCTCGGATCCCGAGCGCTACGGCGTGGTCGAGTTCGACGCCAACCAGCAGGCGATCTCGCTGGAGGAGAAGCCGGAGAAGCCTCGATCCAACTACGCCGTCCCGGGCCTCTACTTCTACGACAACGACGTCGTGGAGATCGCCGCCGGATTGACCCCGTCGGCCCGCGGCGAGTACGAGATCACCGACGTGAACAAGCGCTACCTGGAAGACGGGCGACTGCAGGTCGGCATCCTGCCGCGCGGTACCGCCTGGCTGGACACCGGCACCTTCGATTCACTGAACGACGCCGGGAACTTCGTTCGAACCCTCGAGTCCCGGCAGGGCCTGAAGGTCGGCTCGCCGGAGGAGGCCGCCTGGCGCCAGGGATTCCTCAGCGACGAGGGGCTCGCGGCTCGCGCCGAGGCGCTGGCGAAGTCCGGCTACGGCGACTACCTGCTCCAGTTGCTGGAGCGGGGCAAGGACTAACGCCCCGCTCTCCGCTGGCCTCAGCTCTCGGCCACCGACCGCCACAGATCGACGCCGCCCTCGACGGCGTAGCTGTCGATCTCGGCCAGCTCCTCGTCGCTGAGGTCGAGGTTGTCCAGCGCCTTCAGGTTCTCCTCGACCTGTTTCACGCTGGAGGCGCCGATCAGCGTCGAGGTGACGGTCGGCCGGCGGAGCACCCAGACCAGGGCCAGCTGGGCGAGCGTCTGCCCGCGCCGCCGGGCGATCTCGGACAGCGCGTCGAGTCGCCTGACCACGTCGGCGTTCTTGGCGGCGTCCGGGGTGAAGCTCGGCCGGCTCGGCCCCTGGAGGCCGCCGCCCTTGCTGGTGTAGCGATCGGTGAGCAGCCCCTGGGCCAGTGCGGTGAAGGCGATCGCGCCCATGCCCAGTTCGTCCAGGGCGTCGGTCAAGCCGTCCTCGATCCAGCGATTGATCATCGAGTACGACGGCTGGTGGATGACCAGCGGCGTGCCGAGATCGTCGGCGATCGCCTTCGCCTGCCGCGTGCGGTCCGCCGAATAGGACGAGATCCCGACGTACCGCGCCCTCCCGGACCTGACGGCCGTGTCGAGTGCTCCGATGGTCTCCTCCAGCGGCGTGTCCGGGTCGAACCGGTGGCTGTAGAAGATGTCGACGTAGTCCAGGTTCATCCGCCGCAGCGACTCGTCCAGGCTGTTCAGGACGTACGTCCGTCCGCCGAGCTGGCCGTACGGGCCGGGCCACATGTCCCAGCCGGCCTTGGTCGAGATGATCATCTCGTTGCGGTACGGGCCGAAGTCCTTGATCATCATCCGGCCGAAGTTCTCCTCGGCCGAGCCGTACGGCGGACCGTAGTTGTTGGCCAGGTCGAAGTGGGTGATGCCGTGGTCGAAGGCGTACCTGAGGATCTCTCGTTGGGTGTCGAACGGCCGGTTGTCGCCGAAGTTCCACCACAGCCCGAACGAGATGGGCGGCAGCAGCAGACCCGATCTGCCGACCTTGCGGTAGTCGGTCGAGGCGTAGCGGTCGGCGGCGGCCAGGTAAGGATCGTGGGTGCCCGGGACGGGATCGTTGAAGCGCGGCATACGGGCATCGTACGCAGCCGCCCCGTCCCGTAATCTGAGGTATGTGACCGTCGAGCAGAATGCACCCGCCGCCCTTGACCTGTCAGCCGCCGACCCGCAGGTGCGGGTCCAGGACGATCTCTTCCGCCACGTGAACGGCACCTGGCTGGAGAACACCGAGATCCCCGCCGACCAGAGCTGGACCGGCGCCTTCATCAAGCTGCGCGACGGCGCCGAGGAGGCGGTCAAGGACATCATCACCGGCCTGGAGGCCGACGACCCGGCGAGCGAAGAGGGCAAGATTGCCGCGCTCTACGCCAGCTTCATGGACACCGAGACCGTCGAGGCCCTGGGTGCCGAACCGATCCAGCCGCTGCTGGCGGAGGTCGGCGAAGTCACCGACACCGCCCGGCTGGTGGGGTTGCTCGGGCGGTTCGCCCGGCTCGGCATAGCCGGCTTGTTCGGTTTCGACGCCGATGCCGACCCGGGCGATCCGCAGCGGATGATCATGTTCACCGGGCAGGCCGGGCTGGGCCTGCCGGACGAGGCGTTCTACCGCGACGACAAGTACCAGGAGATCCGGGACAAGTACTCCGACTACCTGACCAAGGCCTTCGGCCTGGCCGGCTTGGAGGATGCCACCGAACAGGCAGGCCGGGTCCTGGCGCTGGAGACGGCGATCGCCGCCCACCACTGGGACCGGGTGCGCAACCGCGACATGCAGGCCAAGTACAACCTGATGTCACTGGACGACCTCGATCGCTCGGCACCGGGCCTGGCGATCAGGACGTTCCTTGCGTCAGCGGAGATCGAGGAGCAGGCGTTCGCCGAGGTCGTCGTCCAGCAGCCGTCCTTCCTGTCCGGCGCAGCCGGGTTGATCACCAGCGAGCCGCTTGAGGCATGGCGGTCCTGGGCCCGGTTCAAGATCATCAACAGCTTCGCGCCCTACCTGTCGGCGGAGTTCGTCGAGGCCCGGTTCGCGTTCTACGGCACAACCCTCAACGGCATTCCGTCGCTGAAGGAGCGGTGGAAGCGCGGTGTCGAACTGGTCGAGGGCGGGATGGGCGAGGCGGTCGGCAAGATCTACGTCGACCGGCATTTCCCGCCGGCTGCCAAGGAACGGATGGACGAACTGGTCGACAACCTGATCGCCGCCTATCACGAATCGATCAGCGAACTGGACTGGATGACCGACGAGACCCGGGCCAAGGCGCTGGACAAGCTGTCCAAGTTCCGGCCGAAGATCGGTTATCCGGTGAAGTGGCGCGACTACACGACGCTGGAGATCAAGCCGGGTGACCTGGTCGGCAACGTCATCCGCGCCCACCAGTACGAGTTGGACCGGACCCTCGGGCAGGTCGGCAAGCCGGTCGACCGCGACGAATGGTTCATGACTCCGCAGACGGTGAATGCCTACTATCACCCGTTGCGCAACGAGATCGTCTTCCCCGCTGCCATCCTGCAGCCGCCGTTCTTCAACGCGGAGGCGGACGACGCCGTCAACTACGGCGGCATCGGCTCGGTGATCGGCCACGAGATCGGTCACGGCTTCGATGATCAGGGCTCGACCTGTGATGGTGACGGACGACTGATCAACTGGTGGACCGACGACGACCGGGCCGCGTTCGAGCAGCGGACCAAGTCCTTGATCGAACAATACGATGCCCTCGAACCACACAACACACCGGGTCACCACGTCAACGGCGCGCTGACCATCGGTGAGAACATCGGTGATCTCGGAGGGCTCTCGATCGCCTACCGTGCCTACAAGATCGCGCTGGCCAAGAAGCCGGACGGCGAGCAGGAGCCAGCGGTGATCGACGGCATGACCGGTGATCAGCGGTTGTTCTACAGCTACGCAGCGATCTGGCAGGAGAAGAGCCGACCGGAGGCGACGATCCAGCGGCTGGCAACCGATCCACACTCTCCGAGCGAGTTCCGCTGCAATCAGATCGTCCGCAACATCCCCGCCTTCTACGACGCGTTCTCGGTGTCAGAGAACGACAAGCTGTGGTTGTCGCCGGAGCTTCGGGTCAAGATCTGGTAACGGCTTGCCCGTTGGCTGAGACGAAGGGATGAAATTTCCTCCAGCCTCTTTACTAACGCCGCCTTAGTAATCCATGATCCTCTGTGTTGCACCCGTCGGGCGTCCGCTCGGGGTCGAGGAGGATCCATGTCAAAAATGCGCCGTATGGGAGTACGGCTAATCGATTGGGCTGGTTTGCGTAAGACGCGTGGGCTGGCCGGCAAGCGTCTGGTGGCCGTCGCCGCCGCCGGCGTTGCGATGACCATGGCGGCAGCGTGTTCGGCCGGTACGGCCACCAGCGGAAGCGGCGGAAATGCCGCGGGCGGAAACGCCGGCGGCGGAAACAGCCAGGGCGCCTCCGCCCCGTACCTGTCCTTCTCGCCGTGCTGTAGCTGGAACACCACCTGGTCGTACAACCCGTACAACGTGAATGCGCTGGGTATCCAGAACGACTTCATCACGCTCCGGCTGGCCGTCCAGAACTACCCCAGCCTGACCGACTACACCCCGCAGCTGGCGGACAGCTGGAAGGTCGAGAACAACAAGCTCATCGTGCACATCCGCGAGGGCGCGAAGTGGCAGGACGGCAGCCCGGTCACCAGCAAGGACGTCTACGACACCGCGCTGCTTGACGGCACCCGCGGCGACGGCTTCTGGAACGACATCACCGGCGTCAAGGCCACCGACGATCAGACCGTCGAGTTCAGCCTGATCAAGGGGCAGCCGATCCCGCTGGCCGAGAACGACATCCTGGCCAACATCCTGCCCTACCCGTCGAGCGTGTACGGCAAGTTCGTCACGCCGCAACTGGAGAAGGACGTTCCGGCCTACTTCGCGGCCAACAAGAAGGACCCCGACAAGGCTGCGAAGATGCCGGAGTTCAAGCGGATGGGTGAGACCTTCAAGAAACTCGCCGCCGAGAAGGTCGACAAGCTGATCGGTGACGGCCCCTTCCAGCTGGACAACATCACCACCAAGGAGGCCCGACTCTCCAAGTGGGACGGCTTCTGGGGCGCGGACAAGATCAAGATCGGCGGCCTGGACTACCTGAACGGCGCCAACCAGACGATCTACCCGCAGCTGTTCTCCAACCGGGCCGACTTCTCCAACGTCTATCTCCCCCGCCGATCCTGAAGCGCTGGAGCAGCACCCCGAACGCGCACACCGCGCTGCCGCTGGCCTTCGGCTTCGTGCTGGGATTCAACAACCATGAGTACCCGTTGAACATCAAGGAGGTCCGGCAGGCACTGGCCTACGTGATCCCGCGGCAGCAGATGAGCAACGCCGCCTACGGCACTGCTCAGGGCGCCGGCGGCACGTGGAAGGAAGTCAACACCGGCATCTCCCCGACGATGGAGAAGCTGTACCTGCCGCAGGACAAGATCGACCAGCTGAACAAGTACCCGGTCGATCCGGCCAAGGCAACCCAGCTGCTGGAGTCGAAGGGCTTCAAGAAGCAGGGCGGTCAGTGGATGATGCCGAACGGCAAGCCGTTCAAGATGACCCTGACGGCCAACGCCGACACCTCCGACATCGTCACCTCGTTCGACTCGGCCGCCAAGGCACTGACCGCCTTCGGCATCAAGGCCGACGTGAACGCGACGTCTGGTGCACAACAGGATGCCGATCAACACAACGGTGACTTCGACGCCGGCATGTACTTCGTCGGTGGCAACGACCCGCTGAACCAGTTCGACGCGATGCTGGGAACCGGGCAGAACTACGCCAGCTCCGGCAACTATGCCGGCAAGCGCGGCCTCGGCTTCGGCCCCAAGGTCGACGTTCCGGGTCTGGGCAACGTCGAGATCAACACCACGCTGGACCGCCAGGCCCGCCAGGTCGCCCCCGGCCCGAAGCTGAACGAGTTGACCTGGGACTACGCCCAGATGGTGAACGAGCAGGTCCCATACATCTGGTACGCGACCAAGGTCTACCAGTTCTCCTACTCGGACAAGACCTTCACCAACTGGCCGCCGACCGACAAGAACGGCAGCAGCCCGTTGTGGGACATCATCGGTGCGAACATGTCCGCAGGCGTTTCGCTGGCTCTGCAACAGGGCTACATCGTCCCGAAGAAGTAATGCCCGTCACTCGCGAGGTCATGATCACCGCTTCGGCGGTGGTCATGGCCTCGCGTTCTCGCCGATGAGGACCAATCGATGCTCCGATATCTGACCAAGCGTGTGATCATGTCCCTGGCCATCATCTACATCGTGTTGACACTGTCGTTCTTCATGATCAGATTGATGCCCGGCAATCCGATGGCCGCGCTGGAGTCCCAGCTGCGGATGCAGGGTGGCCTGACCGACCAGGAGATCCAGCAACGGGTCGCCGCGATCTACGGCGTCGTGCCGAACGACCCCATTCTCACCCAGTACAAGGACTATCTGCTCAACATCCTGCACGGCGACCTCGGCGTGCCGATCACCAATCCGGGGACGACGGTCACCGCGATCATCGCCGAGGCTCTGCCGTGGACCATCCTGATCGTCGCCGTGTCGCTGATCATCAGCTTCATCATCGGTGTCGCGATCGGATCGGCGATGGCCACCTTCCAGGACAGCATCTTCACCAAGGTGATGACGTTCGTCGTCTCCTTCCTCAGCGCCGTGCCCAGCTACCTGGTCGCGATCATGCTCCTGTACGTGCTGACTGCCACCTATCGAGCCTTCCCGGCCGGCGGCGCGTACGGCGTCGACGTGACACCGGGGCCCAACCTCGCCTACATCCTGAGCGTGCTCTACCACGCCGTGCTGCCGATCGTCGCGTCCGTGATCACCTCCTTCGGTGGTTGGGCGCTGGCGATGAAGGGCAGCGCCGTCTCGGTGCTCGGCTCGGAGTATGTCCGGGCCGCAGAGTCCCGCGGACTCAGCGACCGGGTGATCAGCCGCTCCTACGTCGGCCGCAACTCGATGCTGCCGATGATCACGCAGCTGGCCCTGTCGATCGGCTTCATGTTCGGTGGTTCGGTGTTCGTCGAGACCTACTTCCAATACCCCGGGATCGGCTACTACATGATCCAGTCGGTCAACCAGCGTGACTACTCACTGATGATGGGCTGCTTCCTGCTGATCACCGTTTCGGTGGTGATCACTAACCTGCTGGTGGACCTGCTCTACCCGCTGGTCGATCCGCGGATCGTCAATCCCGCCGCGCGGAAGAAGGCCGAAGCCACCCAGGACGGCTCCGAGGACGTCCAGGCCCTGCCGGTCGGGGGGACGGTCGCATGAGATTCCTCAGTGACCTGTGGCGGATCCTCCGCAACGACAAGGGCGCGCTGGTCGGCGGCTTCATCGTGTTGTTCTACTGCCTGCTGGCGATCTTCGGTCCGATCCTGGTCCACGTCAGCAACGACCAGGACGCCAACAACGCCTACCTGCCGCCGTCCTGGAACCATCCGCTGGGCACAGACGCACTCGGTCAGGGCGTGCTCAGCCAGATCATCGTCGGCGCCCGACCGATCATGATCGTCGGCGTACTGGCGGCGATCATCACGATCTTCGTCGGCGTCCTGCTCGGGCTGTTGTCCGGTTACGCCGGTGGGCTCACCGATTCGGTGATCATGCGCATCACCGATGTCTTCCTGACCGTTCCCGGCCTGCCGTTGATCATCGTGCTGGCCGCGGTCATCCACACCACCAACCCGTTCGTGCTGGCCTGTGTGCTGTCGATCACGGCGTGGGCCGGGCTGGCCCGGGCGATCAGGTCACAGGCGCTCAGCCTGCGCAGCAGCGACTTCGTCGAGGCCGCCCGGCTGCAGGGCGTGTCGATCGGCAACATGGTCGGCCGGCAGCTGTTGCCGAACGTCGGGCCGTACGTCGCAATCCACTTCCTGTTGGCGATCACCGGTGCGATCTACGCCGAGGTCGGTCTGTTCCTGCTGGGCGTCGCACCGATCAGCGGCACCAACTGGGGCATCATGATCAACCTGGCGATGTCCCAGGGCGCCCTGTACACCACCGACAGTGCCTTCTACCTGTTCTCACCGATGGCCGCGATCGTGATCCTTCAGGTGGCGTTCGTGTTCTTCTCCCGCGCGCTCGACAGCGTGTTCAACCCGAGGCTGCGTGTCCAGTGACCACTACGACTGTTGATACTTCTGTTGATGCCGCTCTGCTCCAGGTCGACAATTTGACCGTCGCGTTCGGCGACGGACCGGGTTCGGTGAAGGCCGTCGAGAACGTCAGCCTCGATGTCATGGCCGGCGAGATCTATGCCCTGGTTGGCGAATCCGGGTGCGGCAAGTCCACCCTGGCCTACTCCCTGCTGGGCATCGTGCCGGCGCCGGGCAGGGTGGTCGGCGGTGAGGTCCGGATCCGGGGCGAGAGCACCACCCGGATGTCCAAGTCCGAGTTGAACCACCTGCGCGGGGCCCAGGTCTCCATGGTCTTCCAGGGCGCGATGAACGCGTTCAATCCTGTGCTCACCATCGGCAAACAGGTCGAACACATCCTGCAGGCCCATCCCGAGGTCTTCGACGACCCGAAGGACGGCCGGGAGTATTTCGAGCACCTGCTGGAACTGGTCCAACTGCAGCCTGAACGGATCTGGAAGTCGTTCGAGAGCCAGCTGTCCGGCGGCATGAAGCAGCGGGTCGCGATCGCGGTCGCGCTGCTCCTCAAGCCGTCGCTGGTGATCCTCGACGAGCCGACCACCGCGCTGGACGTACTGAACCAGCGACTGGTGATCGAGATCCTCAACGACCTGCACCGGACGCTCGGGGTGACGATCATCTTCGTCACTCACGACCTGGCGGTGGTCGCCGAACTGGCGACCCGCGTCGCGGTGATGTACGCCGGTCGGCTGGTGGAGTCCGGCACGGTCGAGGAGATCTTCGGCCGCGGCCGCCGGCATCCCTACGTCGAAGCGTTGATCAGCGCCATCCCGAGCGTGCTGGATGCCGGTCTGAAGGTGAAGCCGATCGGCGGTTCGGTGCCGAATCTCGCCCTGCTGCCGAAGGGTTGCCGGTTCGCGCCGCGCTGCCCGCTGGCCGAGGACCTGTGCCGGCAGACCGAACCACCGCTGCTCGGTGATGATCATGGTCATCTGGTCGCCTGTCATGTCGTCAACCGTCCGCTGAACGGTCCCCGGAAGGTGGAAGCGTGAGCCTGCTCGAGGTAACCAATGTCACCCACACCTACGCGACCGGCAGCGGCCGGCCGGTGCTGCACGGGATCAACCTGAGCACCGAACCCGGCGAGATCGTCGCCCTGGTCGGCGAATCCGGCTGCGGCAAGACCACCCTCGGCCGGATGATCGCCGGACTGCATGAGCCGACCGGCGGCACCATCTCCTTCGAGGACACCGACATCGCCCAGTTGAAGGGACGACGGCGCAAGCAGTGGCGCCGCAAGGTGCAGATGGTGCACCAGGACCCGTACGGCTCGCTCAATCCCGGTCTGACCATCGGAAGCACGCTGGCCCCGGGCATGCTGCAGCACAAACTCGCCACCTGGCGCACGGTGCAGAGCGAGATGCTCAGGCTTCTGGAGCAGGTCGGGCTGGACGCGACACCCGACTTCCTGCAGCGCTACCCGCACCAGCTGTCCGGCGGGCAGCGTCAACGGGTATCGATAGCCCGGGCGATCAGTCTGCAACCCAAACTGATCGTCGCCGACGAGGTGACCAGCATGCTGGACGTCTCCATGCGGGTGGCCATCCTTGACCTGCTGTTGCGCTTCGCCAGGGAGCGCGGCATCGGCTATATCTTCATCAGCCACGATTTCGGTGTCGTCCGCTACTTCGCCCAGGGCGGGCGCATCGCGGTGATGTTCTTCGGCCACATCGTCGAGGAGGGCCCGGTCGAGGAGCTGATCACCAAGCCACGGCATCCCTACACGCACATGTTGCTCCAGGCGATCCCGGTTCCGGACCCGGCCATGGCCAGGAAACGCAACCAGACCGAGGGTGAGCCCGAGGGTGAGCGACTGATCGGCGAACCGGCATCGCAAGGATGCGTCTTCGCCAACCGCTGCCCCCTTGTGCAGGACGTCTGCCGCAAGCAGGCGCCTAAACTGTCCGATATCGGCGGCGGGCACCGTACGGCCTGCCACTTCTTTGACCAGGTGCCTCCGCTGGCCCACATGACGGGGAGTACCGCAGGAGGTCATCATGATCGGAATGGCAGCAAAGCTGCTCATGCGGATGGGACTGGCGATGCTGATCTTGTCGCTTCTCGTCCGACCGGCAATTGACACCCGCTCAGGCAAGGTCGGAGACGACCTGGCGATCATCGCCTGCCTTCTGGTGATAATCACCGGGTTCATCGGCACGCGGGTTGCGCGCCGCATCGATGAACCGCTGGCCAAGCAGTTCACCGAGCGGCAGAAGGCCCGCGAGGCCAAGCTCCGACGCTGAGACAGATTTCAGTCGAGCACGGCGTCCGCCCACCTCCGGGCGGGCGCCGTTGTCATTCCGAACGGCGTTCTTGGCAAACTTTGGCACAGGCGACCGGAACCGGTCCGTTGTGGAATCTCGCCGGCTACACCATGACTGCCGGCTTCTCCCTTGCCATCCAACAGGGCTACATCGTGCCCAAGTCCTGACCCGACGGCACCCACTGGGAACTCGAAGAGGGCACCCGAAAGCAGTACGCCCCGGCTCCGCAACGCGGAGCCGGGGCGTACTTACCTGGTGATCATCACTCCAGCACGTTGAGCACCGGAGCAATCGTCTTGTTCTTGGCACTCTCGTAGGCGGCCAGGATCATCCCGAGCACCTGGATGCCCTCGTCCTCGGTGTGCGGCGGACGCTCGCCGGTCTCCAGACAATGGGCGAACTGCCCGATCTCCGCTGCGAAGGTGTCCACCTGATCGAAGGTGAACGTCTCCTCCTTGCCGTCCCGCAGCCGGTAACTGAGGGTCGACCCGTCCGCGTACAACGAGCCGAGTTCGCCGACCGCGGAGAAGCGTTCGGTGATCGCCGCAGGCTGGTAGGCCCAGCTGGTCACCAACTGGCCGATCACGCCGTTGTCGAAGCGGACCAGGACCTGTGCGCTGTCCTCGGCCTCGGAGAAGGTCAGCCGGTGAGTGGCAAGCATCGCGGTCGCCTCGACCGGCACGCCACCGGCCAGGGTGAGCAGCAGGTAGCTGGGGTGGTAGCCGGTGTCGATCAGCTCACCGCCGCCGGCGGTGTCGACGTGGGCACGCCAACCCATGTTGGCCGGATCGAAGTTGTTGAAGAAGCTGTCGGTGGTGCGTACCTCGTACACCGGTCCGATGACGCCGGCATCCAGCAGTTCCTTGGCCTTGGCGACCGTCGGCATGAAGAGCTGGTTGTGCGCGCTCATCAGGGTCACCTTGTTGTCCTTGACGGCGGCATTGACCGACCGCGCCTCGGCGGCGGTGAGGCAGAGCGGCTTCTCACACAGGATGTTCAGCCCTGCCTCGGCGGCGGAGATGATCGCATCGGCGTGCAGGTGGTGCGGCAGGCAGATGTCGACCGCATCCAGCTTCTCCTCCTTGATCAACTGGTGGTAGTCGCTGTACGGCGTGGCGCCCAGTTCGGCGCCACGCTTCTCGGCGGTCGCCTCGACCGCATCGGCCACCGCAGTGATCTTGATCTTGTCGGCATGCGCGGCGTAGCCGCGGATGTGTGCACCCGCGATCCCGCCGCCACCGATGAGTCCTACATTGAGCATCGTTGGTCCTTCAGTCCTTGGAGTACGAGATCGTCCGGCCGGTGTGCGCCGATTCGTTCGCCGCGACCACCAGGCGGGTGAGTTCGACGGCGGCTGCGAGGTTGGCGTCGGCCCGGGTGTCCTGCTGGATATGGGTCACCCATTGTTCGTAGGCCGAGGGCGCCTTCTCCGCGATCGGGAGCTGCTGGGCGTCGTCGCCGAACGCCGCACCGCGGACAACGACCACACCGTCCCGGTCGTTGAAGGTCAGCACGCCCTCGGTACCGCCGATGTCGATGATGAACGGACTCGGCGAGGCGAAGCCCGCCTCGATCACGCCGATCGCCCCCGAGGGGTAGCCCACGGTGACCACTGCGTTGTCCTCAACGGCCCGGCCGGTCACCGAACCGTAGGTCGCGCTGACCGTCGACGGCGTACTGCCGAGGAACAGCTGTGTCAGGTAGACCGGATGGCAGCCTAGGTCGGTGAGCGCGCCACCGATCGCCGGCTCCGGATCGTAGAACCGGTCCGGCAGCCAGTTGGCGACCGAGCCGTTGTGGGACAGCCGGACCCGGCCGTAGGTGATGTCGCCGAGCTTGCCCGACTCGATCAGCTCCTTGATCACCGGTGTGTAACCGTCGTACAGCCGCGGCAGCGAGACGATCAACTTCACCCCGTTGTCGTCACAGGCCTTGATGATCTCCTCAGCCTCGGCCACGGTCGGCGCCAGGAGTTTCTCGGTGAAGATGTGCTTACCGGCGCGTGCCGCGGCGACCATGATGTCGCGGTGCCGGCTGGTCTCGGTGGTGACAGTTACCGCGTCGATGTCATCGCGAGCCAGCAGCGCCTCGAGATCTGCGGTGTGTTCCACGCCGTACTGTTCGGCCGCGGCCTTGCCACGTTCGTCGTCGTCGTCCCAGATCGCGACGAGTTCGGTATCGGGATGTTCAACGGTCCTTCTGGTGTAGTCGCCGGCATGGACATGCCAAAAACTGAGGACCGCCACTCTGATCGGTGAGGGCACTGCACAAGCTCCTTCGCATCGCGGGTACGCCCTATCCGACCATGGTCGGCGAGGGTTCATCAAGCCCTTGGAGTAAATAGGCTCAGTGGCAAACCCAATAACTGCCGTCCCCGAGCCTCGCCCGGTTCACCCAATCCCAGTAAGGTCGCCAACCGTGATCACAAACCGCGTCAGGTCGAACCGGATCAGGCTGAACAGGATCACGGCGCTCGCCGCCGCCGTGGCGCTCGGTACCGCGCTCAGCGGTGTCGGCACGGCTGCCGCAGATCCGGTCGCACACCGGGACGACCCCGGTCGTGCTGATCACGGCGGGGGCCGGTGGGGCAGCCGGCTCTGTCCGCCGTCCGCCGCCGCAATCAACTTCAGCGACGCGCTGGACAAGAGGGTGGTCCACGGGATGGAGATCAGCGGCCTGTCCGACATCGCCTACGACCGCCACACGCACAGCTACGTCTCATCCGTTGACAACAACGGCACCGACCCGTCCCGGGTTTGGTTCTACCGCAACCTCTCCGATCCCACGCCGGTTGGCGACCCGGTCGTCCTCAAGGGCCGCGACGGCACCCCGTACACCGGCCAGACCGCGGACAACGAGGGTCTCGGCGTACTGCCCAACGGCGACTTCGTGGTCAGCTCCGAGGTCGAGCCCTCGATCCGGGTCTTCTCACCCGACGGGCTGCAGACGGCCTCGCTGCCGGTGCCCGCCCGGTTCGCGGTGGCCCCGGAGGGCGAGTCGACAGCCAACGCCACCTTCGAGGGTCTGACGATCGGGCGCGGAGGTCGGCAGATCATCGTCTCGATGGAGGGCACCCTGGCGGGTGACACCGGGGACGGCACGTTCCGCCGGATCCTGGTCTACACGCGCGCTCACCACGGCTACCGGCTGGCCCGCCAGGTCGGCTACCGGGTCGACCCCGGCATGCGGATCCCCGAGATTCAGGAGTACGCGCCGGGCAAGCTGCTGATCATGGAGGCGTCCTGGAGCGCCGAGGTCGGCAACCGGATCACCCTGTACGCCGTCGACATCTCCCGCGCGGCGGATGTCACCGATGTCGCCGACCTCGCCACCACGCCGCGCCTGGTCGTGTCCAAACGACTGGTGGCCGACGTCACCAGCTGCCCCGACCTCGGCGCCACCGCCAAGGAGACGCAGATCAATCCGCTGATGGACAACTACGAGGGGATGACGACCCGGCGACTCGGTGGCGGTGCCTATGCGGTGAGCCTGATCAGCGACGACAACAACAGCGCCGTACAGACCAGCCGGATCCTGAATCTGGTCGCCCTGCTCCCCTGACCCCCTCGGGGTCGCCACCCTTTACTCGGCCCCGCACCCTCCACTCGGCCCCGCACCCTCCACTCGGCCCCGCACCCTTTACTCGGTCCCGCACCCCCTAATCGGCCCCGCACCAGTTGGTCGGCCCCGCACCCACTGCAGCCGGTGCGCCGCCGAGTAAAGGTCGCGGCAACGACCAACCGGTGCGGGAACGAGCGCGTGGCACCCCAGGGGAACGCGGCTACGCCGCACCACTTCCTCGGGCCCGCACCACTTCCTCGACGGCGCACCACTTCCTCGGGCCCGCACCACTTCCTCGGCCCCGCACCCACTGCAGCCGGTGCGCCGCCGAGTAAAGGTCGCGGCAACGACCAACCGGTGCGGGGTCGACCAACTGGTGCGGGAACGGGATCGTGTGTGGCGGGAAGGCTGGCACACCCGCCCGGGGCCGGGTGAGGGCGTACGGATCAGGCGGTACGGGTGACGACCACGTCGCAGAGGTCGGCGAGTGCCTGCTTGGCCGGCCCGTCCGGCAACGGGTCGAGCACCCGCCTGGCCGCTTCGGCGCGAGCCGCGACGTCTGCCCGGGCCTCCTCGATCGCCGGATGCTTGCGGAGCAGCCCCAGCGCCTCGTCCACCGCGGCGTCGGTACGGTCTCCGGCCAGCAACTCCAGCAGCCGGGCGTCGGCCGGGTCGGTGGAGCGGCGGGCCAACAGGATCGGCAGCGTGTCGACGCCCTCGCGCAGATCGGTGCCGGGCGTCTTGCCCGTCTCGTCGCTGGTGATGTCGATGATGTCGTCGCTGAGCTGGAAGACGACACCGAACTTCTCCCCGAAGTCGCCGAGCAGGTCCTGGACCGTGGGATCGGCGCCGGCGATCATCGCGCCGACCCGGGCGCTGGTGGAGATCAGCGCCGCCGTCTTGTCGGCGAGCACCTGCAGATAATGCTCCCGCGGATCGGTTCCCGCCTCGGGCCCGACCGTTTCCGCGATCTGGCCACGGACCAACCGGTTGAACATCGCCGAATAGACCCGAACGATGTCCAGGCCGAGGTCGGTGACCAGGTCCGAGGCCCTGGCGAACAGGTAGTCGCCGACCAGGATGGCCAACGAATTGCCCCAGCGGGCATTGGCACTCGGCGTGCCACGGCGTACCGCGGCATCGTCCATCACGTCGTCGTGGTAGAGGCTGGCGACATGGGTGAGCTCGACTACGACGGCGCCGATGCAGACCTGCTGCTCGATCCGGTCACCCGGTCCGTACGGCGCTCCGAACTTCGAACCGAGCACGACCAGCTGCGGACGCGTCCGCTTGCCGCCCGCCTCGATGATGTGCCGAGCGGCCTCGGTCAACAGTTCGCTGTCCGAATCGACCGCCGCGAGCAGCGCCTTCTCGATCGACGACATCTGGGCACGGAGGGCAACGTCGAACTCCGACTCCGTACTCACTGCCTTCACCACACCTCACCCCTCAGCTGCCGGCAGGTTGCCAACCGTACTCGCTGCGCAGCCGCCGGGGCACGTCACCGGGGAGGTCGACGCCCGCGCGGCAACGTCAGCGCAGGAATTCGCCGGCACTGGCGGCCAGATCCAGGATCGGGCCGGGGTAGACGCCGAGGACGACCGTGACCACAACACCGAAGCCGATCGGTACCAGGGTGGTCCAGCTGGGGGCGACCACCTCGGCCACCGGGGTGTCCGCCTTGGGCTCGGTGAAGAACATGGTGACGATCACCCGGAGGTAGATGACCGCAGAGATCAGCGAGATGATCACGGCGACGACGACCAGCCAATACTGTCCACCGGCCCAGCCCGAGGCGAACACCGACCACTTGCCGATGAAACCGCCCGTCAGCGGGATGCCGGCGAAGCTCAGCATGAACAGCGAGAACACCGCCGCCGTCACCGGGGACCGGCGACCGAGTCCGGCCCAGGTGGACAGCGCGGTCGACTCGCCGCCGCGCAGCCGGACCATGGTCAGCATCGCGAAGGCGCCGAGCGTCGCAACGCTGTACGCGACCAGGTAGAACAGCGCCGATGCCACGCTGGACAGGCTGTCGGCGGGTTTGCCGGAACCGTCCTGGCTGGCCGCGGCCACCGCGACCAGGATGAAGCCGGCGTGGGCGATCGAGGAGTAGGCCAGCAACCGCTTGACGTCGGACTGGGTGATGCCGAGAACCGACCCGATGAACATGGTCGCGATCGCGACGACGATCATCAGCGGCTGCCAGTCCCAGCGCATCCCGCCGAGCGCCACGTAGAACACCCGCAGCAGCGCGCCGGCAGCGGCGATCTTGGTACAGGTGGCCATGTAGCCGGTGATCGGGGTGGGAGCGCCGTGATAGACGTCGGGTATCCAGGAGTGGAACGGGACGGCGCCCAGCTTGAAGAGCAGACCGACACCGACCAGTGCCATGCCGGCCAACAGCAGGCCGTCCTTCTGGTTCGAGGTCTGCAACGAGTCGGCGATCGCCGACAGGTCGAAGGATCCGGAGAACCCGTACAACATGGCCATTCCGTAGACGAAGATCGCCGAGGAAAGCGAGCCGAGCAGGAAGTACTTCATGGCAGCTTCCTGACTGAGCAGCCGGCGGCGTCGCGCCAGGCCGCAGAGCAGGTAGAGCGGCAGCGAAAGGATCTCCAGGCCGACGAACATCATGATCAGGTCGTTGGCGGCCGGGAACAACATCATGCCGCTCAGCGCGAACATGGCCAGCGGGTAGACCTCGGTGTGCTCCAGCCGGGCCGCGATGGCCTCCTGCTCACCGGTGCTGCCGGGGACGGCGGCGGCGCTGGGCGTGAACGCCGAGGCGTTGCCTTCCAGCCGACGCTCGGCGAAGACCAGGAACGAGATGCCGCCGAAGACCAGCAGGATGGTCCACACGAAGTACGTCGGTCCGTCGATGCTCAGGGCGCCGAGGGCGATCACCGCCTTGTCGCCACCGGCCCAGTTCAAGATCGTGACGAAGAGCGCCAGGACGATTCCGAGGAAGGCGACCAGCAGCTGCAGGGAATGCCGCAACTGCCGCGGTGCGATGGCCTCGACGAGCACCCCGACGCAGGCCGCGACGACGACCAGCAGGAAGGGCATCAACAAGCCGTACTCGATGTGCGGCGTCGGGATCTCCAGCCCGATCATCGTGGGCAGCATCACCGACCTCCTTCCGAACTGACGTGGGCTTGCGGGTCGGTGATCCCGACGTGCTGGGTCAGCGTGTCGGTGACGGTCGGGTTGATGATCTGCAACATCGGCTTCGGGAAGAAGCCGAGCACCAGGATCACCACGACCAGCGGGATGAGCGCGAGGCGTTCCTTGCCCGACAGGTCACGGGTGAACCGCTCGGCCACTGCAGGCGTCGGTACGCCGGTCGCCGTGCGCTGGTACATGATCAGCGCGTAGAGGGCGGCCAGCACGATGCCCATGGTGGCGACGACCGCGTAGATCGGATGCCGGGAGAAGGTTCCGGCGAGCACCATGAACTCGCTGATGAAGGTGGACAGGCCGGGCAGCGCCAGTGCTGACAGGACGGCGAACAGCAGCAGCCCGCCGAGCAGCGGGGTCAGCTTGACCACGCCGCGGAAGTCGCTGATGTCGCGGGATCCGCGGCGCTTCATCATGAAGCCGGCGGCGAAGAACCAGACAGCCGTGGACAGCCCGTGGTTGAGCATGTAGAAGGTTGCACCGGCCGTGCTCTGGGTGGTGAGGGCGAAGATGCCCAGCACGATGAATCCGAAGTGGCTGATCGAGGTCCACCCGATCAGCCGGAGGATGTCCTTGCTGCCGATGGCCATCAGGGCGCCGTAGAGGATCGAGATGATCGCCAGGACCATCACCACCGGGGTCGCCCACTTCGACGCCTCCGGGAACAGCTGCAGGCAGAACCTGATCATGGCGAAGGTGCCCAGCTTGTCCATCACGCCGGTCAGCATCACCGCCCCGCCCGGCGTCGACTGCTCGATCGAGTCCGGCAGCCAGGTGTGGAAGGGGACCATCGGCGCCTTGATCGCGAACGCGATCATGAAACCGATGAACAGCCAGCGCTCGACATTGGTCGACAGGTGCAGCTGCGTCAGGTCGGTCAACAGGTAGCTCGGCGTGCCGGCTTGGGCAGAGACGACGCCGAGGCCGATCACCGCGGCCAGCATCACGAACCCGCCGAGCAGGCCGTAGAGCAGGAACTTGGCCGAGACCTGCGACCGCCGGGCGCCGCCGAAGCCGCCGATCAGGAAGTACATCGGGATCAGGATGACTTCGAAGAAGAGGTAGAACAGGAAGACGTCGGTTGCGGTGAACGCGAAGATCGCGAAGCCCTCGATGGCCAGGATCAGACCGACGAAGACGTGCGCACCCCAGCGGTGGGTGATGGCCGTCGGATCCTCACCGGGCTTGGGCAGATCCGGATCGTTCCAGGATGCGATCAACACCACCGGGGTGAGGAAGGCGGTGAGCAACAGCAGGGTCAGGCCGATGCCGTCGAGGCCCAGCGCGTAGTGCGCGCCGATCGCCTTGATCCAGGTCGCCTGCTCGGTGAGCTGGAAGCCTTTGCCGCCGCCGCTGTAGGTCAGGGCGACGATGATCGCCAGCACCAGGGTGACGAGAGAGAATGCCAGGCCGATCTGCTTGGCGGCGGTGCCTCGTACGAAGATCATCGCCAGCCCGCCGATCAGCGGAAGCAGACCGAGGATGGTCAGCCAGGGGAACACGTCGGTATCTCCTTCTGCTCAGCCCAGGCGGCCGAGGACGACGACGAAGCCGATCAGGAACGCACCGGCGATCATGGTCAGCGCATAGGACCTGACGAAGCCGGTCTGCCAACGGCGCAACCGGGCGGACAGGCCGGCGATGATGCCGGACACCCCCATCACCGTGCCGTCGACGCCGCCGGCGTCGGTCTTGGCCACACCGCTGACCAGCCCGATCCCGGGCCGCATGAACACGGCCTCGTTGAAGGCGTCGCCGTACAGATCGTTCCGGCCGGCCAGGGTGAACGGCGAGCGGCTCGCCGGCTGTTCCAGCGGAATCTCCCGACCGCGGCCGAAGACCAGGATGGCGATGGCGACGCCGAGGGCCACCACCGGAAGGGTGATCCCACCGATAACGCTGAGGTGGAACAGTCCGGGCGTCTCGGCGACGTGGCCGCCGACCGCCGGCGCGAGCCATTCGGCGATCCAGTTGTTCAGCACCAGGCCGGCGAAGACCGAACCGACGGCCAACAGGATCAGCGGAACGGTCATCACCGCCGGCGACTCGTGCGGGTGGACGTCATCGGCGTACCGCTCCCGACCGAACCAGGTCATGATCATCAATCGGGTCATGTAGAACGCGGTGACGCCGGCGCCGATCAGTGCGAGGGTGCCGAGGATCCAGCTGCGTTCGAAGGCCACCTCCACGATGTGGTCCTTGGAGAAGTAGCCGGACAGGAAGGGAAAGCCGATGATCGCCAGGTAGCCGATGCCGAAGGTCACGAACGTGATCGGCAGGGCCTTGCGCAGTGCACCGTAGTGCCGCATGTTCACGTCATCGTTGGTGGCGTGCATCACCGACCCAGCGCCCAGGAACAGGTTGGCCTTGAAGAAGCCGTGGTTGAGCAGGTGGAAGATGGCGAACGCATAGCCGGCCGGGCCGATACCCGCGGCCAGCATCATGTAGCCGATCTGGCTCATCGTCGAACCGGCGAGCACCTTCTTGATGTCGTCCTTGGCGCAGCCGATCCAGGCGCCGGCCAGCAAAGTGACCGTACCGACGATCGCCACCACCAGACTTGCGGTGCCGGTCTCGGCGAAGATCGCGTGGCTGCGGACGATCAGATAGACGCCGGCGGTCACCATGGTCGCGGCGTGGATCAACGCCGACACCGGGGTCGGACCTTCCATCGCATCCAGCAACCAGGACTGCAGCGGAACCTGCGCGGACTTGCCGCAGGCGGCCAGCAACAACAACAGGCCGAGCACCGTCGCCTGGGCGAAGCTCATGCCGGCAGCTCCGGCGTTGACGTCGGAGAACTGGACCGACCCGAACAGGTACAGCATGAACGCGATGCCGATGGACATCCCGAGATCGCCGACCCGGTTGACGACGAACGCCTTCTTGGCCGCCGTGGCCGCGGTCGGGCGTTCCTGCCAGAAGCCGATCAGCAGGTACGACGCCAGCCCGACACCTTCCCAGCCGACGAAGAGGGCGAAGTAGTTGTTGGCCAACACCAGCAGCAACATCGCCGCCACGAACAGGTTGAGGTAGGCGAAGAACCTGCGCCGGTTGGGATCGTGGGCCATGTAGCCGACGGAGTAGATGTGGATCAGGCTGCCGACGCTGGTGATCAACAACGCGAAGATGATCGACAACTGGTCGATCTGCAACCCGGCCTCGATGTGCCATCTGCCGGTGGCGATCCAGTCGTACAGGCTCAGGTTGACCGATCGCTGGTCGGCTCCCCTGCCCAGCAGCTGGATGAACAGCAGCAATGCCAGGACGAACGAGGCGATCGGGGCCAGGGTGGCGACGATGTGCCCCCAGGCATCGCTGATCTTGCCGGCGGCGAGCAGCACCAGGGCGACCACACCGGGGATGGCGATCAGCAGCCAGGAGAGTGAGAACAGGCCTGTTGCCTGGGTCACTTCGAGCGGAGTCACTGGCCAGTCCTCTCAGAACTTCAGCAGGTTGGCATCGTCGACCGAGGCCGACCGGCGGGTGCGGTAGATCGCGACGATGATCGCCAGGCCGACGACGACCTCGGCAGCGGCGACGACCATCACGAAGAAGGCGGCGATCTGCCCGTCGAGCGAGCCGTGCATCCGGGAGAACGTGACCAGCGCCAGGTTCGCGGCGTTCAACATCAGCTCGATGCACATGAACACGATCAGCACGTTCCGGCGGATCATCACCCCGAGCAGAGCGATCGAGAAGAGGATCGCCGACATCACGATGTAGGCCTGTGGGTCCATCACTGATCCCCTTCCGTTCCTGTGCTCTCCGGGTTCGGGCCATCCGGGACGCCGTTCGTCTCGTTCGGCTCCGCGTCCCGGCCGAGTTCGGGCCGCACACCACGGGCCGGGGCGGCCCGATGTGGCATGTAGGGCGCGACCGCGGTCGCGGGATTGTCGGCCCGCTCCGGCGCGATGGCCCGGACGGTGGCCTGGGTCGGTGCGATCAGGTCGCTCGGGTCCTGCACCACGCCACGCTGTTTGAGCGTGCTGGACACCGAGGTCTCGGCGATCTCACCGTTGGCCAGCAGTGCAGGGGTGTCGACGGCGTTGTGCCGGGCGTAGACACCGGGTGGCGGCAGCGCGCCGGGGTGGGCACCCGTCTCGGCGTACTTCCGCAGCCGATCGCCGAGCATCTCGGCCTGGGTCTTCTTGGCCCGGGTACGTTCCCGATGGGCCAACACCATCGCACCGAGTGCAGCCGTGATCAGCAACGCCGAGGTCCCCTCGAACGCGAGGACGTAACGGCCGAAGACCAACGCTGCCAGGCCCTGGACGTTGCCGCCGTAGGCGCTGTTGGCCTGGTCGAGCCCGGTCGGCTGTCCGACCAGCGCATTTCCGACCGCGAAGATCAGCAACACGAAGAAGCCGAGCGCGGCAAGGCCGGCCAGCGCCCGCTGGCCCTTGATCGTTTCGACCAGCGACTCCGAGGTGTCGACACCGACGATCATCATCACGAAGAGGAAGAGCATCAGGATGGCGCCGGTGTAGACGATGATCTGCACAGCGAACAGGAAGGGCGCCTGCTGGGCCGCGTACTGCACCGCCAGGGACAACATCACCGCGGCCAGGCTGAGCGCCGAGTGCACCGGCTTCCGCGCCAGCACAGTGCCCAGCGCGCCGAGGATCATCACCGGCATCAGCATCCAGAACGCGAACGAGGCTCCGGAAACCAGCGGAACCATCACTGTCCCTCACCCGTTTCACCTGTTGTCTCGGACCGTGACCCTTCGGCCCGGTCGTCGGCCTGGTCGTCGGCCCGGTCTTCGACCCGCCGGGCGGGCGGCAACGCCTTGCCCATCTCCGCCAGGGCGATCGCCGACTGCGGCGTGTTGCCGTAGGTCTCGGCGACCTGAGCGCGGGCCTTCGCCTGGTCCTTCTTCCGCCAACCCGGATTGGGCAGGCCGGAATTGAAGTCGGCGGGCATCGGCTTGGTCTCCGGCAGCCCGAGGAAGTACTCCTTCTCGCTGTCACCGAGCCGGCGCGGATGCGGTGGCGCCTCCATCCCCGGCAGCAGCGGCGCGAGCAGCTGGTGCTTCTCGTAGATCATGTCCTCGCGGGTGAAGTCGCTCAGCTCGAAGTGATTGGTCATGGTCAGCGCACGGGTCGGGCAGGCCTCGATGCACAGGCCGCAGAGGATGCACCGCAGGTAGTTGATCTGGTACACCCGGCCGTACCGTTCGCCCGGGCTGTACCGCTCCTCCTCGGTGTTCTCCGCACCTTCGACGTAGATCGCGTCCGCGGGGCACGCCCAGGCGCAGAGCTCACACCCGACGCACTTCTCCAGGCCGTCCGGCCAGCGGTTCAGCTGGTGCCGTCCGTGATAGCGCGGTGCAGTGACCTTGGGACCCGTCGGGTACGCCTCGGTGAAGGTCTTCTGGAAGAACGTCTTGAAGGTGACACCGAATCCGGCGATCGGATCGAGCAATCCCATCAGCTGGCTCCATTCGCAGGCTGTTGATCGTGCGGTTCAGCCGCAGCGGATGTCGCGGCCTCGGACGCCGGCTGGGAGGCGACCACCTCGGCCAGTTCGGGCAGCACCTGGCCGGGCTTGGGCGGCACCGGGAAGCCGCCGGCGAAAGCGTCGAACGGTGCACCCTCGGGTTCCGGCTCGGCTTTCTCCTCCGAACCGCCGCCGAACAGCACCGCGGCCAGGATGCCGAGGACGATGATCGCGACGATCACCCAGAAGACCGGGCTGCTGCGCAGGTTGTTGCCGCCCTGCAGCAGCGTCTGCATGGTGGCGACCACCAGCACCCAGACCAGCGAGATCGGGATCAGCCACTTCCAACCGAGATTCATGAACTGGTCGTAGCGGAACCGCGGGACGGCCGCCCGGACCCAGACCATGAAGAACATGAACAGCACCGTCTTGACCACGAACCAGAGCAGTCCCCAGTAGCCGTGATCCATGCCGAGCCAGTTGAACGGGATCGGCGCGTGATAGCCGCCGAGGAAGATCGTCACAGCAACCGCGGAGACGTTGGTCAGGGCCATGTACTCGGCCATGTAGAACATCGCGAACCGCATCGAGGAGTACTCGGTGAGGTAGCCGCCGACGATCTCCGACTCGCCCTCGGGCAGGTCGAACGGCGTCCGGTTGGATTCACCGAAGATTGCGATCACGAAGATCACGAAGGACGGGATCAGCGCCAGGCAGTACCAGAGTTTCTGTTGCGCATCGACGATCTCGGAGGTGGACAGCGATCCCGCGTAGAGGAACACCGCGACCAGGCTGAGGCCCATGGCGACCTCGTAACTGATCATCTGAGCCGAGGCGCGGATGCCACCGAGCAGCGGGAAGGTCGAGTTGGACGCCCAACCGGCGAGCACGACGCCGTAGATGCCGACCGAGGTGACTCCCAGCACCAGCAGCACCGAGATCGGCATGTCGGCGACCTGCAGCCTAGTGGTCCCGCCGGGGATCGGCACCTCACCGGCGAACGGGATCAGCGCGAAGATCATCACCGCGGGGATCACGTTGATCGCCGGCGCCAGCATGAAGACGATCTTGTCGACGCCGCTCGGGGTGACGTCCTCCTTGAGCATCGACTTGATGCCGTCGGCCAGCGACTGCAGGGATCCGAACGGGCCGTTCATCGTCGGGCCCGGCCGGTTCTGCATCCGGCCGAGCACCTTGCGTTCGAAGACGATCGCGAACAGCACGAACAGGATCAGCAGGATGAAGCCGAACAGTGCCTTGAGGATCACCACCCACAGCGGGTCGTGCATGAAGATGGTCAGATCCATCGGCACGAGGTTCATGGCCACGGGGTTCCCTTGCAGGGGGCTCATGAGTGCGCTCCTTCGATCCGTACGACCTCGCCGGAACTTACCGCCAAGTGCTCACTGAGGGCCAACCCGGGCGCACGGGTCGGCAGCCAGATCACCCCGTCGACCAGTCCCGGAACGATCTCGACATCGAACGTCACCGCTCCACGGTCGGTGCTGACCCTGACCTGCTCGGTGACCCCTGCGGCCGTCGCTGTGCGCGGGTTCAACCGGGCCACCGGCTTGCGGGCCGTCGCCAGGACTTCGGTCTCCCCCTCAAGCACCCGCGAGTCGTCCAGGTGCAGCCGCCAGGTGGACAGCACAGCAGTCCCGACCTGGGTCTGGACGCGGCCGCCGACGGCAACCTGCGGCGCCGCAGCACGCTCCCCTTCCCAGGGGCCGAACTCGCTGAGTTCGGCGCGAGCCTGCTCGGCGGTCCGCACACCCAGATCGGTGCCGAGTCCGTCGGCCAGCGCCGCCAGCACCCGCAGGTCGCTCATCACGTTCGGCTTCTTGATCACCACCGGGAACGGCCGCTCGCGGCCCTCCCAGTTGACGAAGCTGCCCGAGCGCTCCTCGAGCAGTGCCACCGGCAGCACGACGTCGGCACGCTCGGTGACCTCCGACGCACGAGCCTCGAGGCTGATCAGGAAGCCGGCGTTCTCACAGCCGACCCGGACGATGCTCGGATCGCGGAAGTCCGAGGGTTGGATGCCGCCGACCACCAGCGCCTCCAGCAGGCCGTTCGACGCGGCGACCAGCATCTCCTCGGCGGTCCGGCCGGGGGTCGATGGCAGGGACGCCGACCCCCACAGCGTCGACACGTCGACCCGGGCCGACGGGTCGGCCACCGGACGGCCGAACGGCAGCAGGTTGGGCAGGCAACCGGCCTCCACCGCTCCCCGCTCACCGGCCCGGCGCGGGATCCAGGCCAGCCGGGCGCCGGTGCGTCCGGACAGTTCGAGGGCTGCGGTCAACGCGCCCGGCGCCAGCGCGAGCCGCTCCCCGACGATGATCACCGACGTCTCGTCCAGTGCCACCTCCGCCGGCAGGTTCGCCAGGGTGGCGGCCTCCTCGCCGGGAACCGTCGGAATCAGGGCGGCGCCCATCTTGACGCAGCCGTTGGAGAGATAGGGAGCCAGCTGGAAAGACTTCAGCCCGGTCTTGCGATAGGCCTTGCGCAGCCGAAGGAAGACCACACCGCCCTCGTCCTCGGGCTCGAATCCGGCCATCAGCACCGTCGAGGCCTTCTCCAGGTCGGCGAAGGTGACTGCTGCCTGCCCGTTGACCAGTCCCGTGCCGGCCACGGCGGCCGCCAGGAAGTCGGCCTCCTCCTGCGAGTAGGGCCGGGCGCGGAAGTCGATGTTGTTGGTGCCGAGAACCGCGCGGGCGAACTTGCTGTAGCCGTACGCGTCCTCGACCGGTAGCCGGCCGCCGGTCAGCACGCCGACGGAGCTGCCGGCCTTCTTCAGACCCCGGACGGCGGCGTCGATCGCCTCCGGCCAGGACGCGGCGCGCAGTTCGTCACCATCGCGGACCAGCGGGGTGGTCAGCCGGTCCTCGCCCCGGCCGTACCGGAACGCGAACCGGTCCTTGTCGCTGATCCACTCCTCGTTGACCTCGGGATCGTCACCGGCCAGCCGGCGCATCACCGTGCCTCGCCGGTAGTCGACCCGGATGGCCGAACCCGAGGAGTCGTGCTCGGCGACCGACGGGACGCTGACCAGGTCGAACGGACGGGCGCGGAACCGATAGTCGGCGCTGGTCAGGGCGCCGACCGGGCAGATCTGGATGGTGTTGCCCGACCAGTAGCTCTCGAAGGGTTCCTTCTCATAGATGCCGACCTGCTGCAGCGCACCGCGTTCGAGCATCTTGATGAACGGATCACCGGCGATCTGCTCGCTGAACCGGGTGCACCGGGCGCACAACACGCACCGCTCACGGTCGAGCAACACCTGTGCCGAGAGGTTGATCGGCTTGGGGTAGATCCGCTTCACCCCGTCGTAGCGGGACTCGCCGTAGCCGTGGCTGAGGGCCTGGTTCTGCAGCGGGCACTCACCGCCCTTGTCGCAGATCGGGCAATCCAGCGGGTGGTTGATCAGCAAGAACTCCAACATGCCCTTCTGCGCCTTCTCGGCGCGGGCGTTGGTGCGCTGGGTCTCGACCTTCATGCCCGGCATCACGGTGATCGTGCAGGAGGCCTGCGGCTTGGGCATACCGCGACCGTTGCCCATGTCGGGGATCTCCACCATGCACTGCCGGCAGGCGCCGACCGGGTCGAGCAGTGGGTGGTCGCAGAAGCGCGGGATGTCGACCCCGATCAGCTCAGCGGCCCGGATGACCAGGGTGCCCTTGGGCACGCTGACCTCGATGCCGTCGATGGTGATCGTGACGAGATCCTCCTTCTTCTCGACGGCCTGACCCTGGCTTCCGCCTTGGTTCTGGGTGACAGTCACTTGGCCACTCCTGCAGGCTGGACGTAGATGGCGTTCCGCTCGTAGGGGAACAACTCCCAGGCCGGCGTGTGGTAGCCGGCCTCGAACTCGTCCCGGAAGTACTTGATCGCGGAGTTGACCGGGGTCACCGCGGCGTCACCGAGCGCGCAGAACGCCTTGCCGCCGATGTTGTCGCACAGGTCGAGCAGCTTCTCGATGTCACCTTCCTGACCCTGACCGGCCTCGATCCGCTGCAGGATCTGCACCAGCCACCAGGTGCCCTCCCGGCACGGCGTGCACTTGCCGCAGGACTCGTGCTTGTAGAAGTCGACCCAGCGGGTGACCGCGCGCACCACCGAGGTGGTCTCATCGAAGATCTGCAGCGACCGGGTGCCGAGCATCGATCCGGCCTTCATCACCGAGTCGTAGTCCAGCGGGATGTCCAGGTGCTCGTCGGTGAAGATCGGTGAGGACGAACCGCCCGGCGTCCAGAACTTCAGTCGGTGGCCCTCCCGGATGCCGCCTGTGATGTCAAGCAGTTGACGCAACGTGGTACCCAGCGGCACCTCGATCTGGCCGGGGTTCTTGACGTGGCCGGACAGCGAGAAGATGCCCATCCCGCGACCGTTGTCGACACCCATCGAGGTGAACCAGTCCGACCCGTTGGCGATGACCGACGGGATCGTCGAGATCGACTCGACGTTGTTGATCACCGTCGGGGCACCGTAGAGGCCGGCCACCGCAGGGAAGGGCGGCTTGAGCCGGGGCTGGCCGCGGCGACCCTCGAGCGAGTCCAGCAGTGCGGTCTCCTCGCCACAGATGTAGGCGCCCGCGCCGGCGTGCACGATGACCTCGAGGTCATAACCCATGCCGAGCATGTTCCGGCCGAGGTAACCGGCCGAGTACGCCTCACGGACGGCCTGCTGCAGCCGCCGGATGACGTGCAACACCTCGCCGCGCACGTAGATGAAGGCGTAGTGGGCGTTGAACGCAAAGGAGGAGATGGCCACGCCCTCGACCAGGGTGTGCGGACTGGCCATCATCAGCGGCATGTCCTTGCAGGCGCCCGGCTCGGACTCGTCGGCGTTGACCACCAGGTAACGCGGCGCGCCGTTGTCGGGCAGGAAGCCCCACTTGTTGCCGGTCGGGAAGCCTGCACCACCGCGGCCGCGGAGCTGGGAGTCCTTGACGAGCTGGACCAGGTCGGCCTGCGGACGGGTGAGGGCGCTACGCAGCGCCTGGTAACCGCCCCGCCGTTCGTAGTTGGTGATCTTCCAGGCCCGCTCGTCCGCCCAGTTGGCCGTCAGGACCGGGGTAATCGGATCGGTCACTTCGCCCCTTCCTCCCCTTCTGCTTCCCGGGCGGCGGCCAGCGCTGCGGCCGCTTCGTCGGGTGTCGGCGCCCGCCACCCGTTCTCGGCCGCCAACCGGACGCCCAGCTGCGACGCCGGACCCGAGGTCGGTCCCTCGTCGGCGCGGTCGTCGGGATAACCGGCGAGCACCCGCTCGGCCTGTTTCCAGGTGCAGATCCGGGCGCCCCGCGTTGAGGTGATCTCGACACCGTGCCGGAGCTTGGTGACGGTCTCCACCGCCGAGTCCGGCGACTGGTTGTCCATGAACTCCCAGTTGATCATCATCACCGGCGCGTAGTCACAGGCGGCGTTGCACTCCACCCGCTCCAAGGTGATCTTGCCGTCCGGGGTGGTCTCGTCGTGCCCGACCCCGAGCTCCTTGCTGAGCCGCTCGAAGATGTCGTCGCCGCCCATGATCGCGCACAGTGCCGTGGTGCAGACGCCGACGTTGTACTCGCCGTTGGGCCGGCGCTTGTACATCGTGTAGAAGGTCGCGACACCGGACACGTCGGCGCTGGAGATCCCCAGGATGTCGGCACAGGCTTCCACCCCGGCCGGGGTGACCCGACCCTCAACGCTCTGCACCAGGTGCAACATCGGCAGCAGCGCGGAGCGGGACTGCGGGTAGCGGGCGGCGATCTGGCGAAGCTCCTCCAGCGTCTTCGCGTCGATCGCCGTATCGGTCACCGAGGTGTCGATCGGCTCCGGCCGGTGGGCGTTGGGGTCCTCGATGTCAACGCCCGGCGGCACCTGCGCGAACTGGCCGCCGCGGACCTGGGTGCCCAGGTCACGGTGCCCGGCGAGGTCGGGCGCCGAGGTCGGCTCGAAGTCGTTGCGGCGGGACGAGACAGCCGGGCTGCGGTCCTCCGCACTCAGCGGGTGCCGCGGCTCGGGATCGTTCGAACCCGCCGTCTTCGGATCAGGACTCATCGATCGACGCCTCCCAGTACCGGGTCGATGGTTGCGATGTTGACCACCACGTCGGCGAGCATGCCGCCCTCGCAGAGCGCGGGAAGGGCCTGCAGCTGGTGGAAACTCGGGTCCCGCATGTGCACCCGGAAGGGCCGGGTGCCACCGTCGGAGACGACATGGGCGCCGAGTTCACCCTTGGCGCTCTCGGTCGGCACGTACGCCTGACCCGGGGGCACCCGGAAACCCTCGGTGACCAGCTTGAAGTGGTGGATCAGAGCCTCCATCGACTGGCCCATGATGTGCTTGAGGTGCTCGTTGGAATTGCCCTGGCCGTCGGAGCCGATGGACAGCTGGGCCGGCCAGGCGATCTTGGGATCGTCGATCATCACCCGCTGGCCCTGGGTCTGTTCGAGCCGGACGACGCATTGGTCGATGATCCGCACGCTCTCCCACATCTCGTCGACCCGGTTGCGGAACCTGGCGTAGGAGTCCGCCTCCTCACGCACCGGGACGTCGAACTCGTAGGTCTCGTAGCCCGAGTAAGGCATCGCCTTGCGCAGGTCGTACTCGTAGCCGGCGGCCCGCAGCAGCGGCCCAGTGACGCCGAGTGCCATGCAGGCCGGCAGATCGAGGTAGCCGACGCCGACCAGCCGGGACTTCACGATCGGGTTGGCGTTGGCCAGCTTGCCGAACTCCGGCATCTGCTTCTTGATCGACTTCAGGGTGTCCTTGAGCATCTGCACGCCGTTGGCCGGCAGATCCTGTGCCACGCCCCCCGGGCGGATGAACGCGTGATTCATCCGCAGACCGGTGATCGTCTCGAAGACGTCCATGATCTTCTCGCGTTCCCGGAAGGCGACGGTCATCAGCGTGGTTGCGCCGAGTTCCAGGCCGCCGGTGCCGAGCGCGACCAGATGCGAGGCGATCCGCATCCATTCCGCCATCATCACCCGGATGATGTTGGTCCGTTCGGTGATCTGGTCCTCGATGCCCAGCAGCTTCTCCACGCTGAGCACATACGCGAGCTCGTTGTGCAACGGCATCACATAGTCGGCCCGGGTGATGAAGGTGACGCCCTGGGTCCAGGTGCGGTACTCCATGTTCTTCTCGATGCCGGTGTGCAGGTGACCGATGCTCGATCGCAGCTCGGTCACCGTCTCACCGTCGAGTTCCAGGATCAGCCGCAGCACGCCGTGCGTCGACGGGTGCTGTGGTCCCATGTTGACCACGATCCGCTCGTCACCGCGTTCGGCCTGATCATGGACGACGTCGTCCCAGTCGCCGCCCATCGCGGTGTAGACGGTGCCCTCGGCGGGTTCCTCACCCGACCCGGCGAAAAGATCTTGGTCGCTGGTCGTCGCGCTCATCAGTTGTACGACCTCCGGTTGTCAGGGCTGGGGATCCGGGCGCCCTTGTACTCGACGTCGATGCCGCCGAGCGGGTACTCCTTGCGTTGCGGGTGGCCCGGCCAGTCGTCGGGCATCAGGATCCGGGTCAGATGCGGGTGACCGTCGAAGATCATCCCGAACATGTCGAAGGTCTCCCGCTCGTGCCAGTCGGCACCCGGGTAGACGCCGACCACCGACGGGATGTGCGGGTCGGCTTCGGAGACCGAGACCTCGATCCGGATCCGTCGGTTGTGGGTGAACGAACCCAGGTGATAGACCGCATGCAATTCCCGGCCCTTGTCGGTCGGATAGTGCACGCCGGAGACGCCGCTGAAGAACTCGAAGCGCAGGTGCGCGTCGTCCCGCAGGATCTTCATCAGGGCCACCAGGTGCTCCCTGGCGACGTGGACCGTCAGATCGCCGCGCTCGACGACCACCTTGGTGATCACCTCGCCGACGTTGGGCATCAGCTCCGCGATCCGGTCGATGGCGCTGTCATACCAACTGCCGAACGGCCGCTGGCTCGGACCGGGGAACTCGATGACCCGGCGTAGCCTGCCGTAGCCCGAGGTGTCCGGGCTGCCCTTGACACCGAACATGCCGTCCCGGACGGCCAGGATCTCCGGCCCCTGGGCGCTGCCCGGGCCGGTCGGCGTCGGCTCGAGATCACCCCGCTCCTCCGGCCCGCCGCCAGGGGTGGCATCGGGCGGAGTGCTGGGCACCGAACTCTTCGCCTCGTCCGCACCCTTGCCCGGCTGCTGGGCATTGGAGTCGTCCCGCGGCGCGTTCTTCGGGGTGGCCGGATTCGGGTTCTTCGGCGTGTTGGGATCAGTCACCGCAGCAGGCCCTTCTGCTCGATGGTCGCCGGCTTGTCCAGAGCCTGCTGCTCCGCGCTCGCCTCGACCTCCTCGCGATGGGTGCCGATCGGCAGCTTCTCGACCTTCAGCTTGCGCAGCTTGAAGATGCCGTCGATCAACATCTCCGGCCGCGGCGGGCAGCCCGGAACGTACACGTCGACCGGCACGATGTGATCAACACCCTGGACGATCGCGTAGTTGTTGAACATGCCGCCGCTGGAGGCGCAGACGCCCATCGACAGCACGAACTTCGGCTCGGCCATCTGGTCGTAGACCTGCCGCACGATCGGCGCCATCTTCTGGCTGACCCGTCCGGCGACAATCATCAGGTCCGCCTGCCGGGGCGAGTTCCGGAAGACCTCCTGGCCCCAGCGGGCGGAGTCGAACCGGGGCGTACCCATGGTCATCATCTCGAACGAACAGCAGGCAAGGCCGAAAGTCACCGGCCAGAACGAGGCGCTGCGGGCGGCGCCGGCGAGTGCCTCGACCGTGGTGAGCAGGATCCCGCTCGGGATCTTGTCCTCGAGTCCCATGGCTAGACGATCCTCATCTGTTTCGTTGCTGCAGGGTTGGTTGACACAAGGCCGAAGTTGATCAGTCCCACTCCAGACCCCCTCGGCGCAGGATGTAGAAGTACGCCACGAAGACGGTCACGATGAACAGCACCATCTCGACCAGGGCGAAGAGACCCATCTGGTGGAAGGTCACCGCCCACGGGTAGAGGAAGACGATCTCGATGTCGAAGACGATGAAGAGCATCGCCGTCAGGTAGTACTTGACGGGAAAGCGGCCACCGCCCGCGGGCTGCGGCGTCGGCTCGATGCCGCATTCGTAAGAGTCGAGCTTTGCCCGGTTGTAACGACCGGGACCGCCGACCAGCATGCTGGCGGTGATGGTCAGTGCCACGAACGCCGCAGCGATGATCAGGGCGATCACGAAGCCGGTGTAGAGGCTCATCCCTGCCTTCTTTCTCGATGCATCAGGTCCATCCCTATCGCACCCGCACCTGCGTGTCGCAGTGGGGCCTCATCTGCGATCTCACGTTGCCGGCGCGATCTTGGACAGGCCGTTCACGATCCGGTCGTAGATGTCGCCGTTCTTGTGGTCGGTCAGATTGGACAACATCTTCAAGGTGAACTGCATGACCACCTTGCGGGGCAGGCCGTAGCGGACGCAGGCCTTCATGATCGCCGGCTGGGCGATGATCTTGGTGAACACCCGGCCCAACGAGTAGTAACCGCCCCAGGTCTCGCGCAGCCGGGCCGGATAGCCGTGCAAGGCCTTCTCGGCACTCGGGGTACCGACGCCGCGATAGTGCGCCTCGGCGATCGCTTCGGCAGCCATCTCTGCGGACTCCATCGCGTACGGGATGCCCTCACCGTTGAACGGGCTGACCATCCCTCCGGCATCTCCGACCAGCAGCAGTCCGCGGCTGTAGTGCGGCATGCGGTTGAAGGCCATCGGCAGTGCCGCGCCCAGCACCCGGCCGACCTGGTTCTCGTCCCGAAAGCCCCACTCGGCCGGGGTGTTGTCCATCCACACCTTGAGCATCTGCTTGTAGTCGACCTTGCCGAACGCCTTGGACGTGTTGAGGATGCCCAGCCCGACGTTGCAGGTGCCGTCACCCAGCGGGAAGATCCAGCCGTACCCGGGCAGCAGGTCGGACTCCCCCGGCTTTCCGGTCCACAACTCCGGCCAGGATTCGATGTACGGGCTGGTGTGTAACGGGCTCTTGTAGTAGGTGCGGACCGCGACGCCCATCGGCAGCTTCTCGCGCCGGTTGATCCCCATACCGATGCTGATCCGAGTGGAGTTGCCATCGGCAGCAACCACCAGCGGAGCGCTGAACCGCTGCCCGTCCTTGGTGATCACGCCGGTGATCCGGTCCGACACCGGGTCGATGACGGGTTCGGTGACATTGGCAAGTTCGTAGAGCTTGGCACCGGAGGCGACGGCGTTCTCGGCCAGGATCTGGTCGAAGTCGGCGCGTTGCCGGGTGACCCCGAAGCCCGGGTAGTCGACCAGATCGGGCCAGTCGAGATCCCAGTGCCGGCCGCCGGCCCAGAACCGCAGGCCCCGCTGGTGTGCCCAGCCGTTCTGGGTCGAGATGTCGACGCCGAGCTTGATCAGCTGCTTGGTGCCGCGCGGGGTGAGCCCGTCGCCGCAGACCTTCTCACGCGGGAACTTGGTCTTCTCCAACAGCGACACGTCCAGGCCGCTGCGCGCCAGGTAGGTCGCAGCCGCCGAACCAGCCGGTCCGGCGCCGACGACAATCACATCACTGGTGATCGCGCCGCTTTCGCTGCCAGTCATCAAACACTCCGAGGGACTTAGTGAAACTCTTCACTAGCTACCGGTCACTCTACGACGGGACAACCCCGGGAGTCACGTCGGTACCCGGGCTAGTGAACCCGGCCTTGCCGAATAGGTCAATTCCACGGCTGAAGCAGCGTTTCCCCTTGCCAACAGCACTATTTTCGCAACCGCGACCTTGCGTAATCCGGCCGAGGTAAATGGTTGGCCGGACGGCACCTCGGCAGCCTAGGCTCCCCGGTCTGTGAGCTCTGAGGAGGATCTCGGTCCGGTCCCGGTCCGGCTTCCGCTTGATGAGGACCTGGTCCGCCGGTTGGTCGCCGCACAGTTCCCCGGGTGGGCCGACCTGGAGATCCGGCGGGTTGCCGAGCAGGGTTGGGACAATCGCACCTTCCACCTCGGCCCGGCGATGTCGGTCCGGCTGCCCAGCGCCGAGCCGTACGCGCTGGCCGTGCAGAAGGAGCAGCGGTGGTTGCCGGTGCTGGCACCCCGGCTCCCGCTGCCGATTCCGGTGCCGCTCGGCCACGGCAGCCCGACCGAGGAGTATCCGCACCCGTGGTCGGTGTACGGGTGGCTGCCCGGGCAGCCGGCCGATCGTTCGCTGATCACCGACCTGCGCCGGTTCGCCGCCGAGCTCGCCCGGTTCCTGCTGGCGCTGCAGTCGGTGGACACCGACGGCGGCCCGGGGCCGGGGGTGCACAACTGGTTTCGCGGGGGCCCGCTGATCAGATTCGTCGGGCTGGTCGACGACTCGCTGCCCGCCCTGCCGGACCAGAGCGGTGCCGATCAGCTGCGCCGACTGTGGCGGTGCGCGCTCGATGCCGGACCCAGCGGGTCGCCGGTGTGGTTCCACGGCGACATTGCTGCGGGCAACCTGCTGGTCAAGGACGGCGAGCTGGCGGCGGTGATCGACTTCGGCACCTGCGGCGTCGGCGATCCGGCCTGCGACCTGGCGATCGCCTGGACCCTGCTGGACAGCGAGAGCCGGCCGGTGTTCCTGCAGGCCCTCGGTGCCGACCCGGCACTGATCGCCCGGGCCCGCGGCTGGGTGTTGTGGAAGGCGGTGTCGGGTATCGCGGCAGACGTGGCTGACGGCGTGGAGCCGCGGGTGGACGCGCTCTACGCGCTCGATCAACTCCTGACCGAAACGGACTCGGTCCGGGCCGACTCAGAGGTGTAGTTCGCGGACGAAGATGGCGGCAGCGGTCGGTCCGATCCCCTTGAACTCCTGGACGCGCTTCTTGATCACCGTCTTGTCGACGGTCCGGCCGTCGTCACCACGGGTGATCTTGGTGAGCCGTCCGCCGTACCGGTCCTGGGCGTCCTGGCCGAGTCTGATCAACTCGCTCGCGGTCGATTCGTCGTAGCGCTTGTAGCCTCCCGCGCCGAGCAGGTCGACCAGCTGTTGCCAATCCGCGTCGGCCAGCTTCTTCGGATTCAGCAGCCTCGCCTTGTCCAGCTCCTTGAATGCTGCGGCGGCGATGTCCTGGCTGATCCGGCGGCCGAACAGGTCACAGGCGACCAGCCATCTGAACAGTTGGGTGTCGGTGCCCTTGCTCAGGTCGAGGCCGAGATCATCGGGGCCGATCCGGTCCTTGCGGGTGGTAGCAGCCATGGCCGCCCGCGTACCCGGTACGGCCACGGCGAATCAGCCGGCCAGCGCGTCCCTCATGGGCACCAGTTTGGCGACGGATTCGGCCAGTTCGGCCTCGGGATCGGAGCCACCGACGATGCCGCAGCCTGCGTAGAGCCGGATCTGTCGCGGGTCGTCGGGATCGATCCTGCCGCAGCGCAGGGCGATGGCCCATTCACCGTCACCGTCGGCGTCGATCCAGCCGACCGGACCGGCGTAGCGGTCGCGGTCCAGCTGCTCCAACTCGGCGATGGTCGCCCGGGCCGCACCGGTCGGCGTGCCACAGACCGCGGCACTGGGATGCAGGGCGGCCGCCAGGGCCAGCGAACTGGAACCGGGATCGGCCACCGCGGTGACGTCGGTGGCCAGGTGAAGCACGTTGGGCAGTTCCAGGACGTATGGGGCGTCGGGGACGTTCATCCCCGAGCAGTGCGGCGCCAGCGCGCGGGCCACCGACGCGACGGCGTACTCGTGTTCTTCCAGATCCTTGCTGGACTGGGCGAGCGCAGCGGCCAGCGCAAGGTCCTGGGTGGTGTCGGAGGATCGCCGGATGGTGCCGGCCAGCACCCGCGAGGTGGCCAGGCCGGCCTCCCGACGGACCAGCATCTCCGGTGTTGCGCCGACCAGTCCGTCGACGTGATAGGTCCAGCAGGTGGCGTACTCGGTGGCCAGTCTGCTGACCAGCCGGCGTGGGTCGATCGGGGTGTCGGCGATGGCCACCAGTTCGCGGGCCAGAACGACCTTGTCCAGATCGGTCGTGGTGATCCGCTCGACGAGTTCGGCGACGACCCGCTGCCACTCGGGGCCGCTCAACTTTCCGTCGGCGAAGCTGACCGTGCCGGGAGCCTGGACCGGATCGATCGCCGGGGTGGGAATGGGGGGCGCGTAGGTCGGCCGGATCGTGGTGCGCCAGGCACGTCCGGCGCGTCGACCGATGATCAGTTCCGGGACGATGAGCACCGAGTCCGCGGTGGTGTTGTCCGGGTCGAAGACGAAGCTGCCGAAGGCGACGAAGCCGGTACCGGGCAGGTCCGCGCCGGGCAGGGTCGACTCGATGACGAGCTGGTCGCGGATCTCCCGCCACCACTGCTCGGCGTCGGCCGGTGAGGTGGCCTTGTGGCGGGCCGCCTCGCCGTAACCCACCACGCCCTCGCCGCGACGGATCCAGGCCAGTGTCGTCGCGTCCGGCATCACCGCCGGGAGCGGTCCCGGGTCGGCGATCTCCTCGGTCGCGACATGCAGTCTCGGCCGTGCGATCCCGCCGTCCGCAAGCGTCCTCACGTCGCTCAGATTAGCCGCGAACAGCAGCGAACCGGCGATTCGGCGGTTGTGACCTGCACCTCGTGATCTGCATCTCAGCCGCACGGCTGAAGGTATTCGGCTCGCACTCGGAGCCGGTGTCGGTGGATGATCCGGGGTATGCCCGGATCACGTACGCCGACCCCGCTGACCGTGCCGCATGCCGCGACGGCCCAACGTCCGGCCTGGCCCGAGCTGCCGAGCGCGGTGCAGGACTGGATCGTTGATCAACTCGGATCGCCGGTGATCTCGGCGATCAGCGAGCGCAGCGGGTACACCCCCGGCTTCGCGGCCCGACTCGTGCTGGCCGACGGTCGCCGGCTCTTCGCCAAGGTGGCGGGCTGGGGCCGGGAGTGGCTGCTGGACTCGTATGCGAAGGAGGCGACCAAGCGGCGCACGCTGCCGGACGCTGTCCCCGCGCCGGAGTTGATCACCGACGCCCGCACGGTGATCGACTCCGTCGACTGGCAGTTGTTGATCTTCACCGAGATCGACGGTCGTCCGCCGCACCGGCCGTGGACCGTCGACGACATCCGGATCGCTGTGCGGACGGTCGAGGCTGCAGCTCGCGCACTGACTCCGGCACCGGCCGGCTACCCGTGGCAGCCGTTGAGCGCAGAGCTCGGTGAGTTGTCACCGGACAAGGAAGAGATGATCACCGAGCGGTTCGGTGATCATGCCGCCGAGATGCGCGAGTTGGTGGCCGCGCTGCCCGAGCGATGCAACGGGACCACGCTGGTGCATGCCGACCTCCGGGACGACAACATGATCATCGGAGCCGACGGGCGTGGCTGGATCGTCGACTGGAACTTCCCGTTGCTCGGCAGGCAGTGGATCGATCTGGTGACGCTGTTGATCTCGGTACGCGGTGACGGTTGGGATGCCGACGCGATCCTCGCCGCAAGTCCGCTGGTCGGCCCCGGGGACCGGGAAGCCATCGACACCCTGCTCGCCGATCTGGCGCTCTACTACGCGATCGCCTCCGGCTCGCCCGAGCCGGACGGTTCGCCGTACCTCCGGGAACACCAGCGCTGGAGCCGTGAGGTCGTCGCGGACTGGCTCGCCGAACGCCGCAATTGGCCGAGGGGTCACTAAATCCTCAATCTGCGCGGCGTGTCGCGACCGACGATCAGATTTCGGGCGTCATCAGCACCCGATCTCTGCCCTGGGCAGATCTGCGGTGGGCAGATCGGCGAGAATCCAGGGCGCCGGCCGGGCAGTGTTGATCACGAACCCAGTTCGAGGAGGAATTCGTGATCACCCGCACCTACACCCGTGAGGCGATGACCCGGGAGGGGGAACCACAGTTCCGTTCCGGGCTCGATGATCAACTTGTCCAACGGCTGCTGGAGCAGCGCATCGTCGTGCTCGGGCAGCTGGTCGACGACGCGATCGCCAATCGGTTGTGCACCCAGCTGTTGCTGTTGTCCGCAGAGGATCCCAAGGCCGACATCAGCCTCTACATCAATTCGCCGGGCGGCTCGGTCACCGCAGGGCTCGCGGTCTATGACGTGATGAAGCTGATCCCCAACGATGTCAGCACGTTGGGCATGGGGCTCGCCGCGAGCATGGGGCAGTTCCTGCTCTCGGCGGGCACCAAGGGCAAGCGGTACTGCCTGCCGCACGCCCGGGTACTGATGCACCAGGGGTCGGCCGGTTTCGGCGGCACGACCGCCGACATCGAGATCCAGGCCGAGAACCTCGAGTACACCAACCAGTTGATGAACACGCTGATCGCCGAGCACACCGGGCAGACGAAGGCAACCATCGACGCCGACTCGCTGCGTGACCGCTGGTTCACCGCAGAGCAGGCTCTGGACTACGGCTTCATCGACGCCGTGGTCAGTGAGGTGTCCGATGTCCGCCCCGCCGTCCGGACCCGGTCCGCCCGGTTGTAACCCCAGGAGTTGATCATGAGCCAATACACCATCCCGACCGTTGTCGAGAAGACGCTGCGTGGCGAGCGTGTGTCCGACATCTACTCCCGGCTGCTGAGCGACCGGATCATCTTCCTGGGTACGCCGATCGACGACGGCGTCGCCAACGTGATCATCGCCCAGTTGCTGCATCTGGATTCGGAGAACTCCGACTCCGACATCGGCTTCTACATCAATTCTCCGGGCGGTTCACTGACCGCGCTGATGGGCATCTACGACACCATGCAGTTCGTCAGCGCCGAGATCGCCACGGTCTGCATCGGCCAGGCGGCGTCGTCGGCGGCGGTGCTGTTGGCAGCGGGCACCCACGGCAAGCGATCAGTGTTGCCGCACTCCCGGATCCTGCTGCACCAGCCGTCCGGAAGCGCCGAGGGCACGCTGCCCGATCTTGCCGTACAGGCCAAGGAGATCGTACGGCTCAGGGCGCAACTGAACGACGTGCTCAGCCGGCACACCGGGCAGCCGATCGACAAGATCAAGACCGATACCGACCGTGACCTGATCCTGACCCCGGAGCAGGCGATCGAGTACGGAGTCGTCGACCAGGTGATGCAGCCGCGGGACGTCAGGACGGCGGCCTATCGGATCGGTTAGCGTTCCCCCGGTCTGGATCAGCCCGCGACCGTGATCAAGTCCTCGGTCCGCCCCTTTTGGTGCAGCCAGCAGCGGGCCCAATGGCCGTCGCCGAAGGTCGTCGGTTCGGGTAGGCCAACCCGGCATTCCGCCATGGCGAACGGGCAGCGTGGATGGAAGCGGCATCCTGACGGCGGGTCGATCAGACTGGGCGGCTCGTCCGGCCCGTCGTCGAGATCGTCGAGGTCATCGCCGGGTTCGTCGCGACCGCGGGCCGGATCGGGCGAGGCGGCGACGAACGGGGCCATCGAAATGTTTCGAGGAAGCCGGCCCGGGTGAGGCGGGTCGCGGATCAGGCGGCAAGGGCCAGCACGTCGCCGGCGCGGCCGACGCGGCCGGTGATGCGCCGGGCGGCGACCGTACGCGGCCGGTCCGCTTCGGCTGCCTGGGCGCGGCGTGCGATCAGGTCGATGTAGGTCCGTGAGACCAGGTCGACCAGATCGAGTTCGAGTGCGCCGCAGACGGCCGCCAGCATCTCCGAGGACGGTTCCTTGCGGCCGCGCTCGATCTCGGACAGGTAGGGGACGGAGATCCCGGCCCGGTCGGCGACATCGGACAGGGTCCGTTGCTGGTCGTGTCGGGCCTGGCGGAGCACCCCGCCGAGCAGCGTACGCAGCAGCGGATCACGACGGTCCGGGCGGCGGTTCAGCGGTACGACGGTTCCGTCGGGCCGGCTCCGGCCGTCGGGCTGCTCCTGATCGGTGCGCTGTGCTGCTTCGGTCATGGAAAAACGCTAGCCCCGCCGCGGACCTGGAGCACCGTGCTTTCGCTGCCAGCAGAAAGCCCCGGGCGACGAGCCCGGGACACCTGGCAGACTGCCGCCATGATTCCGGTCAGCAGCACCGCCCGGCGGATGACCTCAAGCGCCATCCGGGAGATTCTCAAGATCACCCAGCGCCCCGAGGTGATCTCGTTCGCCGGCGGTCTGCCGGCACCGGAACTCTTCCCGGTCGACCCCATCCGGGCCGCCGCCGACCGGGTGCTGGCCGAGCACGGCCGACAGGCCCTTCAGTACTCGACCACCGAGGGACACCTGCCGCTGCGCCGGTGGATCGCCGAACGCAGTGAAATCACCGCCGACATGGTGCAGATCACCACAGGCAGCCAGCAGGGCCTCGACCTGCTCGGCCGGGTGCTGATCGATCCGGGAGACATCGTGCTGGTCGAGTCGCCGACCTATCTCGGGGCACTGCAGGCATTCACCCCGTACGCGCCACGGTTCGTCGAGGTCGCCACCGACGACGACGGCATCATTCCCGAGGCACTCGACGAACTGCTCGGCCGGGTCGACGGGCGACTGCTCTACACCGTCCCGACCTTCCAGAACCCGACCGGGCGGACGCTGTCGGCGCAGCGGCGGTTGGCCCTGCTCGAGATCACCCGTCGGCACCTTGTGACGGTGATCGAGGACGGGCCGTACAACGAACTGCGTTTCCGCGGCCAGGAGGTCGAGACGTTGTTCAGCCTGGCCCGGCGCACGACGCCCGACGACGACTTGAACGTGATCATGCTCGGCACCTTCTCCAAGGTGTTGGCGCCGGGTCTCCGGGACGCCTGGGTGCAGGGCCCACGCCACGTGATCGACAAGCTCGTGCAGGCCAAACAGGCGGCAGACCTGCACTCGCCCACGCTCAACCAGATGATCATCACCGAACTGCTCGACGACGTGCTTGCCGAGCAGATCAAGATCATCCGGGAGGCCTACGGTCAGCGCGCGGCGATCATGATCGACGCGGTCGCCCGGGAACTGCCCACCGGCGTCAGCTGTACCGATCCCGACGGCGGCATGTTCTGCTGGGTGAGCCTGCCCGACGAATCCATCGACACCGAAGCGATGCTGCCGGAAGCGGTGGCCAACAACGTCGCCTACGTTCCCGGACGGCCTTTCTACGCCGCCGGGGAGCGGCGCAACACGCTGCGGTTGAGCTACGCCACCTCGACCGAGGACCAGATCCGTACCGGGATCGCCGACCTGGGACGGGTGATCGCCGAACGGCTCAGCTCCCGGCCCGCTGCTGACGCTCCGCTCTGAGCTGTTTCTGCTGTTCCTCGGCCTGGGTCTTCATCGAGTCCCAGTCGAGGGTCAACAGGACGAGCGCGACGATCGCGGCGATCACCAAGGAGACCACCGGTGACATGCCCAGCAGCAACGGTGCGGTGATCAACAGGCACATGTCGAAGCCGCGGATCATGCCGATCACGAGTCCGGGCGGGATCGCGCCGAACTGGCTGGCGACCGCCGGGCCGCCGAAGTTCGGCGGTTTCCCGGTGGTCCAGCGGACCGCGCCGAGGAAGCCGGCGGCAGCCGTGACCAGAGCCATCAGGACGGCATCGGGAAGCGTGTGATGATCACTGGCGAACCCGAGGAACGCCGGGATGGTGGCGATCCCCCACAGCCCCGCGATCACGGCCGGCACGGCGACCGTGGCACGCTTGATCGCCTTGTTGGTGAACGGCATCGCCCTGGCCAACCCGCCCGTCCGGGTGAGCACCCGCAGGCCGTTGAGCATCGGCACCATGGCGCCGAACAGCACGAGGGAACCGAAGATCGGCATCACGCTGCCCATGCCGAGCGCGTCGACCGCGTACGGCACGACGAGGCTCAGCGCGACCCACAGCAACGGCTGCGGGCTGCGCACCAACCGTTGCGCCTCGCGCCAGATCAGCGGCTGCAGGCCGATGCCGCGGCCGGGCCTGGACCGGACGTGGCCGATCTCCATGGCACGACGGTCGACCACGATGTCGCGGATCAATCCGAAGTCAAGGGCGAAGAACGCGCCCGAGATGCCGCTGACCAATGCGCCGCCGGACAGCAGCCGAGTACGCCGGATCTGGTTGAGCCGCGCCAGGGCCAGCACAGAGGACAGCACAAGGACGATCGCCGCCGCGGCGATCAGGGCGAATCCGATCTGCACCGCGCGAGTGGAGTCGACTCCCAGCACGACCCACCTGGCCGCGACGGCGATCACTGCCAGCAGTGCGACCAGACCGAGGAGACCGAAGAGGTAGCTGACCAGTCTCGCCGGCAGATGCCGCTCGGCACCCTGCTCGGCGGCGGCGAAGGAGATCGCGGCTGAGGCCGACAGGCCCGTGCCCACCGCCCAGACGATGATCTCGTCCAACGGTGAACCGGTCAGCGCGGCGATCAGCCCACCGGCGAGCATGCCGATGCCCAGCCCCGCGGCGGTGATGCCGATCAGTCGCGGCGTCAGCAGCCGTTTGCGCTGCACCGGGGCGTCCAGCAGCCAGAAGCCCTCGGCCGCCGAGGCCAACACCGGACCGAAGAGCCGGCTCAGCACGAGGGCGGCTGCGACGCAGAGGGCGAAGGTTGCCCAGGGCAACAGCGTCCGGGCCGACAGACATGCCTGGGTGTTGCATTCCGACACGACACCCTGGGCCTGGATGACCACGTTGGCGATCATGGCGCCGACGAGCAGGAAACCGAAGACGGCGATGTAACCGTCGGACAGGGCTTGGCCGAGGGACCGGGTGGCACGCCCGGTCCGCCAGTCCTTGATCATCAGCTTGAGCTCTTTGGCCGTCGCCGGATCGTCGGCGATCAGCGGAGCGCGCTGCCCGTGCTCGGCGAACGGGAGGTCTGCGGTGCTCATCGGTTGCTCACCGGTTCCGCCGCTGGTTCGCCGTCGACTTGGGCTTGCGGCCCTGGCTGGGGCGCGGCTTCTTGGCGGGCTGCTTCTGTGCGGTCTTCTCCGCCGCCTTCTGGGTGGACTGTCCGGCGACGGCGACCGACGGCTCCCCGGGGACCACGGTCTCCGGAGTGAGCGAGGGCTCCGCCAGACTCTGGTCGGTCGCCGGACCGACCGCGTCGCCGTCGCGGGCCGCACCAAGATGCAGGATCCGGGTCGCCACCGAGTTGACCAGGGACGGTTCGTGGCTGGCGAACACGATGGCCAGCCCGTTCTGCCGCTCCTCGCGCAGCCGGCCGGCCAGCCAGGCGATGCCCTCGGTGTCCAACCGTTGCTCCGGCTCGTCCAGGATGAGCAGCTTGCGGGGGCGTACGAATGCGGTCGCCAGGGCCAACCGGCGGCGCTGGCCCGAGGACAGCGTCCCCGGCAACTGGCCGGACTGCGGGATCAGCTGGACCTCGTGCAGGATCTCGTCGACGACCGGCTCGGGGTCACTCAGGCCGTGTGCCCGGGCCAGCAGATCGAGGTGTTCGACAACGCTCAGGTCGGGGAAGAAGTCCAGGTCGTCGATGACGGTCGCCATGTCGCGGCGGATCTCGACGGCGGACTCGGTCAGTTTGGTGCCGTTGACCTCGATGGTGCCGTCGTCGGGCTTGTCGGCGCCGACCAGACAGCGCAGCAAGGTCGATTTGCCGGCGCCGTTACGTCCGGTGAGCGCTACCGCCTCACCCTCGCGTACCTCGAGATTGAACTTGTCCAGAATGGTCACCGGGCCGAAGGCGCGCCGGAGACCGGACACCTTCAACACCACTGAACCGCGCTTAGCCATATAGAGCATTGTGCCCCACGGATCAGGCTCGCCGAGAATGCGCCGGTGATCACCAGTGTCCGAGCCGAATGGCACCCTAGGCTGTCATGACGACGGCTGCCAGACTTGCGACCGGGGAGACGACCGGCGAAACGACCGAGGGCACCACCTCCTTCGCACTGGGTGCCTATGCCGCTCGCAGCTGTGCCGTCAAAACCCACAACGCCTTCGACCGGACCATTCCGCTGCACATCCGGGAGGTCGACGATCGGCTGGCCGAACTCTTCGAGGGCGGTCAGCAGTTCGAGGACGCGGTGATCGCTCGGATGGCTTCCGTCTCCCGCGGCCGGGTGATCGATCTCCGGCTGGCCGACGACCTGCCGCCCCGAATCCAGGCCGGTGCGACGGCCGAGGCGGTCGCCTCCGGAGCGGATCTGATCATCGGCTGCCTGCTACCCCGCGATCTTGATCATCACCGGTCCGGGCGTCCCGACGTGCTGGTCCGCGGTGAGGACCGTCCCGACGGCAGGCCGGGCTATCACGTCGTCGACATCAAGCACCACAAGATCCACGAGCGCAAGAAGCCGCTCGCCCAGCCGCGGCCGAACAGCTCGGTGCTGCTCAGCTCCTTCTCAGCACCGGCGCCGGTGCACGCCGACGAGGTGCCCGGATTCGGCTTCCGACTGACCTCCAGGGAGGCCGACCTGTTGCAGCTTGCCCACTACCAGCGGATGCTCGGCGATCTCGGCTGGGACGCTCCGGGGCGGCCGTTGGCGGGGCTGGTCGGCACCGACGACTGGATGCCCGACGTCGACGGGATGATCACCTGGATGGATCTGGCGGAGCCGCTGCTGCGGACGTTCTCCCGCAGCGACGATTCCGGGTGGACGGCGCGCAGCGCCTTGGAGCGGTACGACCACGAGCACGCGTTCCGCGTCGACGTCGCCACGATCGCGTTGCGTCGGTCCGGCGGTCCACACGATCCCCGGCCGCTGGTGGAACCGATCGTCGTCGCCGAGTGCTCCGGCTGTCAGTGGTGGGATCTCTGCCGGTCGAAACTCGCCGACGACGACGTCAGCCTGCGGATCGGCAAGGGTTCCCTTGACGTCCGCGAGATCGCCACGTTACGCGCCCACGGCATTTCGACGGTTGATCAACTCGCCGGAGTCGATCTTGACGAGTTGTTCGTCTGGTATCTGCCGGAGGTGACGCATCGGGCCGGCGCGGAGGACCGTCTCCGGCAGGCCGCGCGGCGGGCAAGGTTGATCACCGCCGGCATCGAGTTCGAACGCGTCACGTCCGGCCCGATCGAGGTCCCGGGCGCCGATGTCGAGATCGACTTCGACATCGAGACGACCGCCGAGGGCACGATCTATCTCTGGGGATTCCGTACCCACCGGGCCGGGTCGACCGGCGGTGTCTACCACCCGTTCGTCGACTTTTCCGACGTCGACGCAGACGCCGAACGTCGGCTCGCGGTCCGTGCGTTGACCTGGTTGCGCAGCCAGGCCGATGGCCCGGACAGTGTGCGCGTCTATCACTACAGCGGCTTCGAGACAGCGGCGTTGCGCCGACTCGCCGACAACTACCCGGACGAGCCGGTCTTCGCCTGGGCGTTGGAATTCGCCGAGACGTCCTTCTGCGACCTGCTCGCACTGGTCAAGCAACATTTCTTCGGCGTCAACGGGGTCGGCCTGAAGCCGGTGGCCAGCGCGGGAGCCGGGTTCAGCTGGCGGGACGACGACGCCGGTGGCCTGAATTCGACCCGCTGGTTCGTCGACGCGGTGCATGCCGAGGCGGCCGAGCAGCGCGAGCTGGCCAAGGAGCGGGTGCTCAACTACAACGAGGACGACGTGATCGCGACCGCACAGGTCAGAGCGTGGCTGCGAGCGAATTGAGTCGTTCGTTCATGGTCCGCCGATGATCGCGGTCGATCTCCACGTCGATGATCTCCAGCGATTGCGGCGCCCGGGCCAGCACGGGCCGAAGATCATCGAGGTCGGTGATCTTGGTGTAGTCGGCTGAGACCGCGGATGCCAGCCCGGCGAGATCGGTGTTGTGGGGTGTGCCGAACAGTCGTTCGAAGGCCCGCATCTGTGCCGGGTGTCCCTGCTCGAGGGTGGCGAAGATGCTGCCGCCATTGTCGTCGGCGACGATGATCCGCAGTCGCGGTCGCGGCTCGGCCGGTCCGATGATCAGGCCGTTCGAGTCGTGCAGGAAGGTCAGATCACCCAGCAGGGCGTGCGCCGGCTGGTCCGCGGCCAGCGCCAGACCGATGGCGGTCGACACCGAACCGTCGATCCCGGCCAGTCCGCGATTGGCGTAGGTGGCCGGTGGGGTCGGCGACCAGCCCGTCAGATCAAGATCACGGACCGGGCTGGAGGAACCGATGAAGAGCAGGTCGTCTGCTCCGAGCGACTGCCAGATCAGCTCGGCCAGCGCCGCCCGGTGATCACCGCATCGTCGTCGATCACTCCGGTGATCAACGGGCGGACCGACCGGTCGGCCTGTCGCCACCGCGCCAGCCATTCGTCCGGTTCACGGTCCGGCAGGTCGAAAGCCGCTATCACCCGGTCGGCATTCATCGTCGGGTCGTTCCACTCCGGCGCCGGGTCGACGATGATCAACTCGATGTCGTCCCGGCCCAGAAGCCGGGTGACCGGCCGGGACAGGGTGGTGTGTCCGGCAACGATCACCCGTTCGATGTCGTCGACAAGCGAGGACTGCAGCAGCAGCCGGTAGCTGCTGATCGCCGTCGGACCGCCCCGGGCGTTGCTGGACGGCTCGGCCAGCAGCGGCACGGCGGCCCGTTCGGCCAGCCGTGCCAGCGCGCCGCCGTCGTCGGGTGACAGATCCCCGGCGATGATCACTGTCTGCGGCCCGTCCGGCAGTTCGGTGACCGCGGGCCCGGCGGCGGTGGCGACAACCTCGCGATAGTCCTCCTCGACGGCGGCGACCGGTTCGGGGACCAGCGGCTCGGACAGTCCGATGTTGAGGTGTATCGGGCCGCTGATCAGCGTGCGCAGGCCGGAGCAGGCGACCAGGGCTCGATTCAGGTGGAACCGCCAGGCCCGCGGGGATTGGTCATCGCTGGAGAGCTGCACCGCGGCGCGGACGTGGCCGGCGAAGAGACCCTGTTGCCGGGTGGTCTGGTTGGCGCCGGTGTCGATCATGGTCGCCGGCCGGTCGGCGGTGATCGCGATCAGCGGCACCCGGGAATGCCAGGCCTCCATCATCGCCGGATGAAGGTTGCCGGCCGCGGTCCCGGACGTGGTGACCACCGGAACCGGTGTTCCGGATGCCTTCGCCAGACCCAGGGCGGTGAAGGCGGCACTGCGTTCGTCGATCCGGACGTGCAGCCGGAGCAGACCGATCTTGTCGGCTTCGAAGAGTTCGTAGGCCAACGGCGCATTGCGCGAGCCGGGAGCCAGCACGGCGTCGCGGACGCCGTAGCTGATCAACTCCTCGACCACCACGCGTGCGCAGGCTGTCGATCCGGTCATCGCATCACGTCCTGGATCCGCTGGCCGTGCTCGGGCGGGTCGGCACCGAGTCCGCCCGGATCCTCTCCGGCGACGTGGAGCGTCTCCTCGAGCCGAGCCCGCCAGGCGGCCGCGACGGTGTCCGGTGCGGTGCAGCGGCGGATCGCATCCGGGTCGGGGTCGACCCGGCCGACCGGCAGCATTCCGTTCTCGGCGATCAACGGCTGCCGGGCGATGTCATCGGTGAGCAGCCGGATGGTGTTCAACCCGCAGGCGTACGGCAGCTCGGGCAGAGCGGCGGCGAGGGCGATGCCGGCGCGGATCCCGATGCTGGTTTCCACCGCGCTGGAGACGACCACCGGCAGACCGATGCGTTCGGCGATCTCCAGGCAGGCGCGCACGCCGCCCAACGGCTGGACCTTGAGCACGGCGATATCTGCGGCCTCGAGTTCGGCGACCCGGTAGGGGTCGTCGGCCCGGCGGATCGACTCGTCGGCGGCGATCGGAACGACCGGTCCGCGATCCCGGAGGCGGCGGCGCAGCTGGGCAAGCTCCTCGACCGTCCCGCAAGGCTGTTCGGCGTACTCCAGTCCGAAGGCGCTCAGCTCGGTCAACGCAGCGAGCGCCTCGTCCACGTCCCAGGCCCCGTTGGCGTCGACCCGGACCCGGCCGGCGGGGCCGAGGGCGGCGCGGACCGCAGCGACCCGGGCCAGGTCGTCGCTGGGCTTCGAGCCCGGATCGGCCACCTTGACCTTGGCGGTGCGGCAGCCGGATTCGGAGGCCATCCGGAACGCTGTCTTCGGGTCGACAACGGGGATCGTGCAGTTGACCGGCACCTGGTCCCGGACCGGCGACGGGAAATCCCGGTCGGCCTGTTCCTGGGCTGCCCGCAGCCACGGGACGGCTTCGGCGGGCGCGTAGTCCTCGAACGGGCTCCATTCGGCCCAGCCGGCCGGCCCCCGCCAGATCATTCCGCGACGTTCGGTGATGCCGCGGAAGCGGGTGCGCATCGCGATCGCGTACGTGGTGATGGCGGTCGCGGGCACGGCCTCAGTGTAGGAGCGGGGCGGCCCCGACGTGGGCCGGCCGGACCGCTCGCTGCCCCGCCGGCCCCGCCTCGACCGGCTTTCGCGACCGTCCCGCCGCCGCGGCAGACTGTCGGGGTGAGTTCTGTTGGTGCCGGTTCGACCGCCGGTTCGACTGCCGGGTCGGAGACGGGTTCGGCTGCTGGTGCCGGCCCGGGGCCGGACCACCTGCGGCTGGTGGATCCGGCGACTCCGGTCGCCGACCTGGCCGACGTGGTCGGCGAGACCCTGGCCGGCGGACCGCCGATCGCGCCGCTGCCGGCCGATCCGGTCGCCGCAGGCGTGGTGCGGGCGATGCTGCGTCCCGAGGTGCCGGTCGCCGAACCGGACGCGGCCGTCGTGGTGTCGACGTCGGGTTCCACCGGTGCCCCGAAGGGTGTGGTGCTCTCCCGCTCGGCGATCCGGGCATCCGCGGCGGCGACCGAGCAGCGGTTGGGAGGGCCCGGCCGCTGGCTGTTGGCGTTGCCGACCCACTACGTTGCGGGGTTCATGGTGGTCGCCCGGGCAGTGGCGGCCGACCGGCCGGTGCTGGATGTCGGGCGTGACCTGTCGGGGCTGGCTGCCGCGGTGGCCTCGGCCGAGGGCCGCAGCTATCTCTCCGTTGTACCCACCCAACTGACCCGGGCGCTGCGTGAGCCGGCGCTGGCCGCGGCCCTGGCGCGGGTCGACGCCGTACTGCTCGGCGGTGCCCCGGCCGAGACTGCCCTGCTCGACCGGGCCCGCGCCGCCGGGATCACCGTGATCACCACCTATGGGATGAGCGAGACCTGCGGCGGCTGCATCTACGACGGCGTCCCGCTGTCCGGCGTCACCGTCACCCTCCACCCCGGCGAGGGGTCACAAAATCCTTCATTTACGCGGCGTGTCGTCGGGGATCCGGCGCCTGAACCCGGCCATGGAGAGGACCGACCGGACCAGGGCCGGGTCTGGCTCGGCGGGCCGATGCTCTTCTCCGGGTATCGGTTGCGTCCCGAGCTGACCGCCGCGACGGTGATCGACGGGATGATCCGGACCAACGACCGCGGCGTGCTGTCCGGCGGGCGGCTGGAGATTCTCGGCCGGTACGACGACGTGATCATCTCCGGCGGCCTCAAGATCGACACCGCGGCGGTGGAGCGGGTCGCCCGTGGGTGGCCCGGGCTGGACGGCGAGATCGCTGTCGTTGGCGTACCCGATCCGGAATGGGGCGCCCGGCCGGTGGCGTACGCCGAATGCTGGTCGGGGCAGTTCGACGCGCAGAGCCTGCGGTCCTACCTCATGTCCCGGCTGGCCGCGCACGAGCTGCCGGCCCGAATCGAGGTGCTCCCTGCCCTGCCGCGCACCACAAGCGGCAAAATTGACCGCGAAGCGCTGCGCAACGGCGCCGCAAGGACCACGACACGCCGCGAAAATGAGGGATTTACTGACCCCTCGGCGAAAGGGGATCAGCAGTGAGTGGTGGGGCATCGACGATGCCGGGAACGCCGGGGATGCCCACCTTCGCCCAGTGGGTGGAGGGGGCCCGGCCCCGGACCCTCCCGTTGTCGGTCGCGCCAGTGGTCGCCGGCTCTGCGACGGCGTACGCGGGCGGGTCGTTCGCGGTGGTTCCGGCTCTGCTCGCACTGCTGCTCAGCGTCGCCCTGCAGATCGGGGTGAACTTCGCCAACGACTACTCCGACGGTATCCGCGGCACCGACGCGGACCGCGTCGGGCCGATGCGGCTGGTCGGCTCCGGGGTAGCCCGGCCGGTGCTGGTCAAGCGCGCCGCGTTCGGCTGCTTCGGGGTCGCCGCGCTGCTCGGTCTGGTGCTGCTGGTGCTCTCCTGGCAGTGGTGGTTGGTCCCTGCCGGCATCGCCGCGATCCTGGCGGCCTGGTTCTACACCGGTGGGAAGCATCCCTACGGCTACCTCGGCCTCGGTGAGGTCTTCGTCTTCGTCTTCTTCGGTCTGGTCGCGGTCTGCGGTACGGCGGTGGTCCAGCTCGGCCGGATCGATCTGCCGACGCTGCTGGTGGCGGTCGCGATCGGTCTGCTGGCCGTCGCCGTTCTGGTGGTCAACAACCTGCGCGACATCCCGGGTGACCAGCTCGCCGGCAAGCGCACCCTGGCGACCCGGATCGGCGCCCCGGCCACCCGGCTGATGTTCACCGGGCTGGCCGTCGGTGCCACGGTCGCCTACGTCGCCGCTGCGGCGGTGATGACCTGGTGGTCGCTGCTGGCCCTGGCCGGGATCGGGTATCTGGTACCTCAACTGGTGACCGTTCTGCGCGGCGCGCAGGGACGGGAGCTGATTCCGGCGCTGAAGGCTGCCGGCCTGGCCTGTCTGCTGTCCGCCGTCGGGCTCGCGGTCGGGCTGTTGGTTGCGACGGCATTCGGCTGAGGACGGCGGCCGATCGCGCCGAAGCGTGCCGCCGGGTCCAACGCCGGGTGGCCGTACAGTGGATTCCATGTCGGAAAATCCTCGGGTCAGCATCATCGTGCTGTCGATGGGCGACCGGCCCGAGGAACTGGACCGATGTCTGCGCAGCGCGGTTGCCCAGGGGTACGACTCCTTCGAGGTGTTCTGCGTCGGGATGGGCTGGCAGCCCGAGGGACTGCCCGACGGCGTCCGATCCGAGGGCGTGGCGGAGAATCTGGGTTCTCCCGGCGGCCGGAACTATGCCGCCGCGCGGGTCACCAGCGAGGTGTTCATGTTCCTCGACGACGACGCCTGGCTGCCCGACAAGGACTTTCTGAGCAAGGCGATGGTGATCTTCGACCGGTGGCCGCGGCTCGGGCTGCTGGCACCGCGCCTTTCGGACGAGAACGGTGTCACCCTGCGCCGCTGGGTGCCCCGGGCCCATGTCGGAGACCCGCTGGAATCCGGCCCCGCCTTCACCTGTCCGGAGGGCGTCACCCTGTATCGCCGAAGGGCCTGGGAGGACGTCGGCGGCTTCCCCGGCAACTTCTTCCACGGGCACGAAGGGGTCGACGTCTGCTGGCGGATGCGGGACCGCGGCTGGGACGCCTGGTACGAGGCGGCCCTGACGGTGCACCATCCGGCCGTGCCGGCCGGGCGGCACTCGTACTATCTGCGGCTGAACGCCCGCAACCGGGTCTGGGTGGCTCGGCGCAATCTGCCGGTGCCGCTGATCCCGATCTATGTCGGCGTCTGGACCGCGATCTCGCTGGCCCGCAATGCCGGGGACTGGGAATCGGTCAAGTCGTGGGTGTCAGGCTGGCAGGAGGGCTGGCGTACCTCTCCCGGCCTGCGCGAACCGATGCGCTGGAAGACCGTCGCCAAGTTGGCGCGGCTGGGTCAACCGCCGATCATCTGACCGAAGGCCGGGTCCGTTGGTGACCGCGGGTCAGGAACCGGCCGGCGGGCGAAGCCGGCTGGAGGCCAGGATCGCGATCAGGTAGCCGAGTGCGGTCAGTGCGGCCAGCGGCACCCCGATGATCGCCCAGAGCTGCAGCAGGCCTTCGGAGCCGAGCGGCCGCAGCAGGTCGATCGTGGCGATCACCAACAGGATCAGCGAATACTCGATCGCCCCGAACGCCCGGAAGAACGGAAAGAACCTCAGCAGGCCGCGGATCGATCGCAGACCGCCGCTGCGCGGAGCGGCCAGCTCGGCGTCCTCGGACAGTTTCGGCCAGCCGAAGTAGGCCCGCGCCACATGCACCAGGTCGCCGGTTGCCTTCTTGAGCAGCACCAGGATCGCGGTCGCCATCCCGAGGATCGTCCAGCCGCCGGCGTGGGCCGGTCCGCCGTCCAGGTGCATCCCGAATCCGATCGGCAGCGACGCTTCGACCACGTAGTGGCAGACCCGGTCGATGTAGACGCCGGCAGCCGACGACTGGCCCCGCCACCGGGCGATCTCACCATCGGTGCAGTCGATCATGATGCTGAACTGGATCAGCGCGGCCGCCGCCAGGAACGGCCACCAACCCGGGAGCAACAGCACCGCCGCGGCACCGACGCCGATGATCGCGATCCACCAGGTGACCGCGTTGGCACTGATCCCGGTCGGCAGCAACGCCCGGGTGATGTAGATGGAGCCCTTCCGCAGGTAGAGCGCGCCTGCCCAGTGCTCGGAATTGCGCCGGCCGAGAACCGTCGGCGGCTGGGACACCGCGCGCAGCTCGGTCATCGAGGGGTGGTTGCCTCGCTGGCTCCCAACTGTCGGCTGGTCGGGCGTCGCGGCGTCAGACATACCGGCCAGCATAGGGTTCCGCGACGCTGTTTCTCAGCTGGAGGTTCACCTGCGGCGAACCGGACTACGCTTGCGGCATGGGTCGGTATCTACCAATCGTGATGGTGATCCTGCTCGCCATCTACTGCATTGTTGAGGTAGCCCAGGCCCCGACGTACGCCGTTCGCCGGATGCCACGCTGGGGTTGGGCAACGCTCATCATCGTGCTGCCGCTGCTGGGATCGCTGGGTTGGCTGTTCTTCGGCCGGCCGACATCCGACTCCCGCCGGCAGAACCAATTCACCGGTCGACCGAAAGCTCCTGACGACGACAACGACTTCCTGCGCGGCCTGTGACGACGGCCGCAATCGTTCTGGCTGGCGGCACGTCCAGCCGCTTCGGCGCTGACAAGCTCGATGCCGCCCTCGAGGGCGTACCGCTGCTCCATCATGCGGTGTCCGGGATCCCGGACACCTGGCTGCTGATCATCGTCGGGCCGGAGCGCGCGCTCGATCGGCCGGCCGAATTCGCCCGGGAGGATCCGCCCGGCGGAGGACCCGGAGCGGGGCTGGTCGCCGGTGCTGCGGCGGCTGCCGCTGCCGGCGCCACCGTGATCGCGACACTGCCCGGTGACGCGCCACGCGGCGGTGCGGCGGCTGTACGGCTGGCCGAAACGCTGTCCGAATCCGCGGACCAGGTCGTTGCCGTGATCGGGGTCGACCAGGCGGGCGTTGATCAGCCGCTGCAACTGGCCGTACGAGCTCCGGCGTTACAGCGGTTGGCCGCCCACGCGGACAATCACGGCATCAGTGCCCGGAGGCTGTTGGATGATCTTGCCGCGGCCGGTGAGGTGGTGCGCGTCCGGCTGCCGTCGGCGTACACCACCGATGTCGATCGTCCGGAGGATCTGACGGCGGCCCGCTCCCACCTGACCTGACCCGAACCGACCGACCGGGCGACCCGATCAATCAAGTTCGAAGGTGATCCCGGTACGTCGCTCTGCGGCCTGCCACCAGCGACGGCCGGTCTGTGGATCCGACATCAGCCGCCGCGGACGGATGATCCACGGCTTGCCCCGAGAGATCCAGCGCGGCCCGATGTATTCGCCGCCGGTCAGCTCCGCAGCAGTGGCCGCGTGGACCTCGCACTCGGCGCCGTCGGCCGCCGGCGTGGCCAGCGCCCCGGTGAAGTAGTTGATCATTCGGTTGACCGGATCGTCGTGGGCGGCGAAGAGGTTGGTCGACGCCCACCCCGGATGGGTCAGCACCGAGATGGTCGGCCGGTTGGCCGCCTTGAGCCGCCGGTCGAGTTCCAGGGCGAAGATGCCGCAGGCCAGTTTGCTCTGCGCGTAGGCCAGCGCGGGTAGGTAGCGGCCGTGCTCGTTGAAGGACAGATCGACCGAGGGCACCGCCAATGCGGCCATGCTGCTCACCGAGACGATCCGCGAGTCGCCGCCGGCGTGGAGTGCCGGCATCAATCCTGCGGTGAGCACGAAGTGGCCGAGAACGTTGGTTGCGGCCTGCAGTTCGAAGCCGTCGACAGTGAGGGTCCGCTTCGGTGTGTTGGAGATGCCGGCATTGTTGATCAACGCCCTCAACGGACCGCGGCCCAGTTGATCATCGACGAATCGGCGCACCGAACCGAGATCGGCGAGATCGAGTTCGCCGACCTCGACGCGGGCATCGGGAACCTCGGTACGGATACGCTCCAGTGCGACCCGACCACGCTCCGGATTGCGTACCGCGAGCACGACGTCGGCCCCGCGGGCGGCCAATCGGGACGCCGCCGCCAGGCCGATACCCGAACTGGCTCCGGTGATGATCATCCGCCGGCCGCGCTGGTCCTCCTCGACCATTCCCAACCTTCCGTGCTTGCCGATCAGTTGCCTAGACGCAGGGCCCGCACCGCCTGGTCGGCGATCGCTTCCGGCTCGTCGGCGACGTCGGCCACCAGACCGGGCTCGTCGGGCTGCAACGGCTCGAGGGTGGCGAACTGTGAATCCAACAGGGACGCCGGCATGAAGTGCCCGCTGCGCGAGGTGATCCGTTGCCTGATCAGGTCATGGTCACCGTCGAGATGCAGGAACTCCACCCTGGCGTTCGCCGAACGCAGCACGTCCCGGTAGCTGCGCCTGAGTGCCGAGCAGGTGAGGATCACGCTGCCGGGAGCCTTGGTGATCCAATCCCGCAGCGCGGCCAGCCAGGGCTCGCGATCCTCGTCGGTGAGCGGGATTCCGGAATGCATCTTGGCGACGTTGGCGGGCGGATGGAAGTCATCGGCCTCCGCCTCGAGCCAACCCAGTCGGCGCGCCAGAATCTCGGCGACCGTCGTCTTGCCCGCCCCGGAGACTCCCATCACCACGACCGCCGTCTTGGCACCCGGATCGTCGATGCCCGGCGGGGTCGAGGTCCCGCCGGGTTCCGACGAGTCGGCGAAGGGAGGTGTCACTGCTTGGTTTCCGAGCGATCCCGGCTCCACTCGGTGTGGAAGGTGCCATCCTTGTCCACCCGACGGTAGGTGTGGGCGCCGAAGTAGTCCCGTTGGGCCTGGATCAGCGCGGCCGGCAGCCGGTCGGCGCGGATGCCGTCGTAGTAGGCCAGCGAACTGGCGAAGGCCGGTGCCGGGACCCCGTTCATCGCGGCGCCCGCGACGATCCGCCGCCACGCCTCGACCCCGGAGTTCACGGCGTCGGCGAAGTAGTCGTCGGCCAGCAGCAGCGGCAACTCCGGATCGCGTTCGTACGCCTCGGTGATCCGGTTGAGGAACCTCGCCCGGATGATGCAGCCACCGCGCCAGATCCGGGCCATCGCACCGCGGTCGATGTTCCAGCCGTACTCCGCGCTGGCGGCCGCGATCTGGTCGAAGCCCTGGGAGTAGGCGACCACCTTGGACGCGTACAGGGCCTGCCGGACGTCGTTGATGAAGGCGTCGCGGTCCTTGACCTCCCAGGTCGAGGCCTTGGCCTCCAGCTTCTCGCGGGCGGCGGCGCGTTGCGGTGTCGATGCCGACAGGGCCCGCTCGAAGGTCGCCTCGGCGATCCCGGTGATCGGTACGCCGAGGTCGAGCGCGTTCTGTACGGTCCAGCGGCCAGTGCCCTTCTGTTCGGCGCGGTCCAGGATGATGTCGACGAACGGCTTGCCGGTCTCGGCGTCGACGTGGCCGAGCACTTCGGCGGTGATCTCGATCAGGAACGACTCCAGGTCACCGGAGTTCCATTCCTTGAAGATCTCGGCCAGTTCGCCCGCCGAGGCGCCGAGCCCGATCCGGAGCAGGTCATAGGCCTCCGCGATCAGCTGCATGTCGGCGTACTCGATGCCGTTGTGGACCATCTTGACGAAGTGGCCGGCGCCGTCCGGTCCGACGTAGGTGCAGCACGGCTCCCCGTCCACATGGGCGGAGATCTTCTCCAGCATCGGACCGAGCGACTCGTAGGACTTTGCCGAGCCGCCGGGCATGATGGACGGGCCGTTCAGCGCGCCCTCCTCGCCGCCGGAGACGCCCATCCCGACGAAGTGCAGGTTGTGTTCGGCGAGGGCCTTCTCTCGCCGGATGGTGTCGGGGAAATGGGCGTTGCCGGCATCGATGACGATGTCGTCGGGTTCGAGCAACGGCACCAGCTGGTCGATCACCGCGTCCGTACCGGGACCGGCCTGGACCATGATCACGATCCGGCGGGGTCGCTCCAGCGACGCGACGAAGTCCTCCAGCGACTCGCTCGGGACGAAATCGCCCTCGTCACCGTGCTCGGCCATCAGCGACTCGGTCCGGGCGTACGTCCGGTTGTGCAGGGCGACCCGGTAACCGTTCCGGGCGAAGTTCCGGGCCAGGTTGCGGCCCATCACCGCCAGGCCGGTGACACCGATCTGGGCGAGTTCAGACATCTCGACTCCTCTGCATGCTGTTCTCCAGCTGGTAGGACCGGACCACGTGGTTCGGCGCCGATATCCTCCCATCCGCGGCTCTTCCGGTCACCAGGACCCTTGCCTGAAAGGTTGTCGGCGCCCACCTCCTCACCCGATTGACTCCCGTTGAGTTCCGTCCTCCTCGCTCGCCCGATGGGCGTCGCTCCCTCCCTCCTCGTTCCAATCGGGTTCCTCCCCTCCCCGAAGGTCAAAGTTTGACCCAGCGGCTCCCCACAGCGGCGTGTCGCAGCCACACACTCAACGTTTGACCTTCCCGGAGGCGGGTCGGTGGCTCGCCGGTTCCCCCCCGGGACCGCGAAGATCAAAGTTTGACCCAGCGGCTCCCCGCAGCGGCGTGTCGCAGCCGCACACTCAACGTTTGACCTTCCGGGAGGCGGGTCGGCCGGTCCATGAGAGCGATGAGGTGGTTCGCTATGTGGATTCGATTCGGCGTGGGTGCGTCTGCACTAAGCTGCGGATCGGGCTGGATACACATCTGAATTTGCAGGACCCGGGCGTGGTCGGGACATGCTCGGCGAGGAGGTTGCATGCTTCAAGCCCTTGGGGTCAGCACGGAGGCCGAGTCGCTGTATGTCCGGATCGCACGTCAGGAGGACGTTGCGCTGGCCAGCCTGCGGGAAGGTGGCCCGGGCGACCTCGAAGCTCTGCTGGGGGAACTCCAGGAACTCGGGCTGATCATCGAATCTTCGCCGGGGAGGATACGGGCCCTGCCGCTTGCCGAGGCGGCCAAGGGAATCCGCGATCGGCGAGTCGCCGAGATCGATGCGGCGGTGCGCGCAGCAGAGGCGATGAGCCTGCACATGTGGGAGACCCAGGCGCCGTCCACCGGCATCGAGGTGCTCATCGGCCGGGAAGCCGCCAACGCCGCAATCACCGATCTGTGCGCCAGATCCCAGCTGGAGATCGCGGCGTTCGATCGGCCGCCGTACGTCAATGTCCACGAGCCGTCGCCGGCCTATCTGCAGGCCCATTCACCGGAATACCAGGCCCTGGGCCGGGGTGTCTCGGTGCGCGGGGTCTACCATCCGGGCTTCGACCGGGACCGGCTGGCCGAACTCACGGTCTTCCTGCGGGCAGGCGAGCAGGCGAAGCTGGGTGACGTCCCGATGAAGCTGATCCTGATCGATCGCAAGGCGGCGATCCTGCCGGCGCCCAGATCGTACGCGCCGGAGCCGGAGGTCAAAGCGACCGTCGTACGCCACCCCGTTGTCGTCGAGGCGCTGCTGTCCCTGTTCGAGGCAGTCTGGGAACGGTCGGTCGCCATCCGACCAACCGACACCGGAGAACTGCAGCAGGATCCGCGGCGGGACGCACTGGTGTCCTTGCTGATGAGCGGGGCGACCGACTCCGCGATCGCGGGTCAGTTCGGCGTCACGGAACGATCCGTACGGCGCTGGATCGCCGATCTGATGGACGAACTCGACGTACGCACCCGCCTACAGTTGGGCGCCGCACTGACCAAGTCGCAGGCGTTCCGACAGGACAACCGCCAGCTGCTCTGAGCCGGGTGATCAGTCAGCAATGGTGCCGCCCAACGGGCGACACCATTGCCGTAGGCCGGGTCAGTTCACCTGGAAATCGTTGCCGACACCCTCGATGGCGCCGAAGCCGTTGACGGCGTCGAAACCGTTCACGGCGTCAAAGCCGTTGACCGCGGACCGGGATACGTCGAAGCCGTTGACTGCGAAGCCATTGACCCCGAAGCCATTGACTGCATCGAACCCGTTGACCGCATCGAACCCGTTGACCGAGTCAAAACCGTTGACCGAGTCGAACCCGTTGACCGAGTCGAACCCGTTGACCGAGTCAAACCCGTTGACCGAGTCAAACCCGTTGACCGAGTCAAACCCATTGACCGAGTCAAACCCGTTGACCCCGAAGCCGTTCACCCCGAAGCCATTGACGCCGAAGCCATTAACACTGAAGCCGTTGACGCCGAAGCCGTTGACCGACGGAGCGGTGTGCGGCGATGCGGTCGTCGCATGCGCGGGCGAGATGCCGATTCCGAAACCGGCGATCACCATCGCCGCGACAGCTGCGGACCGGGCGATGAGCCGTCGTACTGAAACCTTGGACATGATTCCTTCCTCCGCGCCGGCCCCTTGAGTCGGGCGAAGGCCCGACCTCCGGTCACAGATGATTCGACTGTACTGACAACGAGCACGCTCCGCACATCGTCGCCAGTTTCCTCCGACCGGACATGTCCGCTTTTGGACAAGTCCGGGACCCACAAAGATGCACCGGCAGCGCCCACGGCGCCGTTCGGCCGCCGTGGGCGCCACCCGGGGGGATGTGATCAGTGCACGCCTCGCGGCGGTCACTCATCTGGGCCGACACGGATCATCGAGCAGCGCCGACTGCTCTCACCGTCGTCTGACCAGCAGGTTAGCTTTTCCGAAGGAACAGCTACCCGCAGACGCATCTTATCAACCGGGACGCCTTCGGACCGCCGAAGAATATTTCCACGCGACGGCAGCTGCCTGTCGACAAATCGCCCCGATCCGGGACCGAAATGATCTCCTAGCGTGGCGGCGCACTCAGTGGACCGGGTCCATGTCCAAAACCCAGTCAATGCTCGCAGTGGACCGGCGGGGGTCATCACCTGTCCACCCAACGACGTAGCTGCCGATCAGATCGCTCCCGGGGGAATCGTCGAGCAATCTTCGCAACCGAGCAGTGGTGCGTCGGGTTCACCACTTCTCACACGGCCTCGTCGGTCGAGCACTGAGCGCGCCGCCCACGTCGGAGCTCCAACGCTGAGGTCAACGTCGACCCTCGGCAGATCAGCCTGACCCGTCGAGAGTCGGAGATCCAAGCGCTGCGGTGCAGTAACAACATTAGTTGACGGCCGAGCGCCGCACGGTCGGATAAGCCGTCCGCATCCGGACATTTCCGGTAGTGGACAGATTCGTACACGTGGTCGCCTCCACCGCCTGTGCATGGGTCGGAGCCCGGTGTCGGCAGACGGAACTAGCCTCGAAAGCAACCGGTTCGAGACTGCCTTGGAGCCATCATGACGTGTTCGATCATCCCCTCGTATCTGCTGCGGCGCATCGCCGAAACCGCTGAACGCACACCCCATCCCTGCGAAAACACCCTGCGGGTCGACGACCGGATCCGTCGCGGCCGGCCACGGCGGCCCGAGGCCGCCGGCATGTCGTCGGACCAACCGGGACCGCGGAGCATCGCACCGGAGACCATCACCCAGCAGGCCGACGCCAAGCGCCAGATCTACACCGCCGACAACACCGAGAACCTGCCCGGGACACTGGCGCGTCGGGACACAGATCCGGAAACCGGGGACGCCGCAGTCGACGAAGCCTGGACATCATCGGCACAGATCTGGGATCTCTATGCCGACGTCTTCGACCGCGAGTCGGTCGACGGCAGGGGGTCGACGGTCACGGTGACCGTCCATTATGGGCAGGACTACGACAACGCGTTCTGGGACGGCAGCCAGCTGGTCTTCGGCGACGGCGACGGGGAGATCTTCGAGCGGTTCACCAAGCCGATGGACGTCATGGGCCACGAGTTCACCCACGGCGTCACCGAGGACTCCGCCGGCTTGTCGTACGACGGTCAGCCCGGAGCACTCAACGAAAGCATCTCCGACGTCTTCGCCTCGATCTGCAAACAGCGGGTCAACCAGGAGGCCGCGGAGGAGGCGGATTGGTTGATCGGCGCAGGCCTCTTCGCACCTGGCGTCAACGCGCGCGCCCTGCGTTCGATGAAGGAGCCGGGCACCGCCTACGACGATCCCCGACTCGGCAAGGACCCCCAAGTCGCGTCGATGGCTGACTACGTCGACACCACCGATGACAACGGTGGTGTCCACATCAACTCAGGCATCCCCAACCACGCGTTCTATCTGGCTGCCACCAAGCTGGGCGGCAACAGCTGGGAGCAGGCCGGCCCGATCTGGTACCAGGCGCTGACCGGGGGCGCAGTTTCGACCGACACCGACTTCGCCGGCTTCGCGACGGCCACCGTCAAGGCCGCCGAGGCGCTCTACCCCGACTCGCCGTCCGTCGCCCAGAGCATCTCCGAGGCCTGGGCCGAGGTGGGTGTGCTCGGCAAGACTGATGACACGAACCGGCCACCGCGTCCCAGGTCCCGGACGGTCGCCATCTCGCGCAGCGGCGGCTTCGCCGGGGTGACCCGCACAGCGGAGGTCGATCTCGATTCCGACGTCGGGCGCCGGATCAGTCAGCTGCTGGACCGGGTGGATTTCGACGACTTCACCCCGGCCGCGCCGACACCGGGCCGGCCCGACCGGTTCGTCTACCGTCTCAGCTATGGCGATCTGCAACTGACGGTCGGCGAGCAAGACGTGCCGCCGGAACTCGGCGAGGCGATCAAGATCGCGTTCAGCCGCTCGCCGGGAAGCGGGCCGGTGCCGGGTGAGCAGGCCGGGCCAGCGGCCGGCAATGCGCAGCGACGGCAACCACCCGGCGTGGGTACGAGCCTGGGCCGATAGGCCGCCGCGAGCAGCCGTTGGGACGCATGGAAGAATTCCGGCAACCAAGATCATCAGGTCCGGTCGCCTGACGCGACCCCGGGAATCACCCGGCGAAACCACTCCAGCGCTTTGTCGAAAGGCCCGGCATGTCTGATACGCCCCTCGCTTCCCAGATCTGGTGCGGCCCGTTGCCGGACCTCGAAGCCGGTGGCCTGGAACGTCCCCGGATCGGCATCGGCGGCATGTCGATCGAGGCCAGCACCTACTCCCCCCACATCAGCGGTGTCGAGGCCTTCGCCGTCCGGCGCGGCGATGACCTGCTGGGCTATTATCCGTTCTTCACCGGACGCCGGGACGACATCCTCGGCGCGGCCGACTGGGTGCCGTTGGTGCATGCGCGCTCATTGCCCGGAGGCGCGGTCGATCCCGAGTTCTATCAATGGGTCAAGCGTGAGCTGATCACCGCGGTCGACGAGGCGGTCGCCGCGGACGGGCCGTTCGACGGCTTCTATTTCGACATCCACGGCGCGATGAGCGTCATCGGGATGACCGACGCCGAGGGCGATCTTGCCACTGCGCTGCGTGAGGCGCTCGGCCCGGACACACTGATGACCACCTCGATGGACCTGCACGGCAATGTGTCGCGCGCGTTGCTGGATGCCACCGATCTGATCACCTGCTACCGGATGGCCCCGCACGAGGACGCCATGAACACCAAGGAGCGGGCGGTCTACAACCTGCTGACCCGCCTGCGGGCCGACACCGGTTCGGATCCTGAGGCCCGGCGGCCGTACAAGGCCTGGCGTCAGGTCCCGGTGTTGCTGCCCGGCGAGAAGACCAGCACCCGGTTGGAACCGGCGCGGAGCATCTATGCAGAGGTGCCGAAGACCGAGGCGATGGACGGTGTGCTTGATGCCGCCATCTGGGTCGGGTACGCCTGGGCGGACGAGCCGCGCAACCAATGCGCCGTGGTCGTCACCGGTGATGATCAGGAAGTCATCGCCCAGCAGGCCGAACGGCTCGCGAGGCTGTATTGGGATGCGCGCAAGGATTTCGTCTTCGTTGCCGATGCGCTGCCGTTGGACAAGGCACTGGATGCCGCGCTGGCCGATGACGCGCCGCGGCCGTACTTCATCTCTGACTCCGGCGACAACCCGACCGCGGGTGGCACCGGTGACGTCTCCTGGACACTGGGCGAACTGCTGCAGCGGCCAGAATTCTCCGGGACGGATCGCACTGTGATCCATGCATCGATCTTCGATCCAGCGGCCGTCGCAGCGGCGGTGGCCGCCGGGGTCGGCGGTACGGTCGAGGTGCAGGTCGGCGGTCACGCGGACAGCGGGCCACGCGGACCGGTGCCGATGACCGCCGAGGTGTTCTCCATTACCGAGGGCGATCCGACCGCAGGCACCCAGGTCGTGCTGCGGTCCGGTGCGGTGCACGAGATCGTGACCGAGCGTCGCAAGCCGTTCCACAAGATCAATGACTTCACCTCCCTGGGTCTGGATCCGCTGCACGCCGACATCGTGGTCGTCAAGATCGGCTACCTGGAACCCCAGTTGTACGAAGCCGCCGCAGGATGGAAGCTCGGGCTGACACCGGGCGGCGTTGATCAGGACCTGCTCCGGCTGCCGCACACCCGTCTGCAGCCCGGCGTGTATCCCTTCGAAGACGTCGCAACGGATCCGGACCTGACGCCTGTGGTTACCCGCCGCTAGCCGGCACCCTCCGACGGCCTCCGGATGGGTGGGCGTGGCCATCGCCGACGGTGATGGCGCATCCGGTGATCTTGCGCACGGCGCCGAGAATTCGAGGCGCGGCACACAAACGTCTTTTCGATCCGGCGATTACCGCACTTTGGGACACGAGACCCGAAACTTCAAACTCCGCACACAAAGGCGCACCGACATTTACGATAGTGCCTGGGTGGTCCCATCGGGGAGGATCATCCGTCGGGGGAGGAAAGATGGCTCACCGGGTCACTGCCGTATTGGTAGATGATCTTGATGGTTACAGCACCGCTGTTGAGACCGTGTACTTTGCATTGGACGGCGTGGCCTACGAGATCGATCTGTCGGCCGAGCATGCCGACGAGCTTCGCGAGTGTCTGCGTCCGTGGCAAGAACGCGGCCGCGTTGTGCCGAGAAATCGACGGCAGCGGCGCAGCCGCGACATCAGGGCGCCGTCATCACCGCGGTCGATGACCAGGGTGGACCGTGCACACGCTCAGGCCATCAGGACTTGGGCAGTCGCCAACGGGCTGCGGATCTCCGCGCGGGGCAAGATCCCCGATGCCGTGCATCGGGCCTTCGAAGAGGCGCATGCCAGTGCCTGACCGTTGTTCCGCTCATCGCGGCTGACCGAACGACTGGACGGACCCGTCAGCTGACCCGGATCAACCCGGAGCGATAGGCCAGCGCAACGACCTGTGCCCGGTCCCGGCAACCGGTCTTCATGATCACCCGGGCAACGTGAGTCTTCACGGTCGCTTCGCTGACCACGAGTTCCTCGCTGATCTGACGATTCGACAGGCCTTGGGCGATCAACGCGAGAACCTCCCGTTCCCGCGGGGTGAGCACAGTGATCAACTCCCCGGCGTCGGGCGCTTGCTCCGGAACATGGGCAAGGCGTTCGATGACGCCGCCGGTGATCGACGGATCCAGCCAGGCGTCGCCACCGGCGACGCGCCGGATCGCCGTCGCCAGATCCTGCGGCGCGGCGTGCTTCAGCAGATAGCCGTGCGCGCCGGCGCGCAGCGCCGGATAGACCGATTCGTCGTCGGCGAAGGTGGTTAGCACCAGCACCTTGGTCCCGTGCTGCCCGTTGATCGGATCAGCGGTCAACCGGCGGGTGGTCTCGATGCCGTCAAGCCCGGGCATCCGCAGGTCCATCAGCACAACATCGGGATGATGCTCGTCGACCAGCTCGAGCACCTCGGCGCCGTTCGCCGCTTCCCCAGCCACGATGATGTCGGGCTGCGCGGCCAGCAACATCACGATTCCGGCCCTGATCAGTGCATGATCATCAGCAACCACGACAGAGATCGCCACTCCCGTCGCGCCCCCTCATCCGTCAGCGGATCCGCCTCGGGCATTGATCATGCCCCCATGATGATAGCGTCGCCGTCTGATCGACGGACCCCTCCGACGAGGATTGGGACTTCAGTCAGTTCCTCACCGGGCGGGTTGCGGCGTCGGTCCGCATCGAGGCGACCGGGAGGGTCGCCCGCACCAGGAATCCGCCCTCCGGCGGCGCCTCGGTCTCCAGTCGTCCGCCGACCAGGTGCACCCGCTCGGTCAGCCCGGCCAACCCGTTCCCGGTGGACAGTGCAGCCTGGTCAACGACGGGGGAGCCGGGCTCGTTGCGCACGGTGATCACCAGCTGCGGCGGCACCCACTCCATCCCGATGGCGACATCGGCTGTCGGGCCGGCGTACTTGCGGGCGTTGGTCAGCGCCTCCTGGACCACGCGATAGCAGGCGAGCTCGACGCTGGGGTCCAGCTCCCCCGGCGGCCCGTTGATCACAAACTCCACCTTCTGGCCGGACGAACGTGCGGTCTCCAACAGTCCGGGAAGGTCCGCCAGCAGCGGCTGCGATCCCTGTTCCGGCTCGCCCCCATCGGCGCGCAACACGCCGAGCAGGCGTTGCAGCTCGTTCATCGCCTGAACGCCGGCGTGTTCGATCACTTCCAGGGTCGGTGCAACCCGGGCAGGATCCTGGCCCATGATGGCCCGGGCACCGGCGGCCTGCAGGGTCATCACGTTGACGGTGTGCGAGACGATGTCGTGCAACTCGTGACTGAGCCGCAGCCGCTCGTCCCGTCGCGCAGACTCCAGCGCCCGACGGTGCTCGCGATCCAGTTCGCGGATCCGGCTCAGCGAGCGATACCGGAAGCGCGCGAAGGACCAGATCGCACCGGGCAACAGGATGTCGGCGACGATCGTCCCCATGACCCAGCCCAACCAATGGGTCGTGCCGACCGGGCCGGTGTTGACCGCGGTCACGCCCATCACCCCGATCGTCGCGATCAGCGCGAAGACGGCGCCGTACCGGTTCGCGGCGACAGCTATGCCGTACAAGGCGACCAGCAGAATTGCGATGGGTTGCATGTCCGGTGCGATCACCGCACTGAAGCCGACACACCACGCCACGACGAACACGGCGGTCGGCCAGCGCCGACGAAACACCAGGGCACCGGCGCCGATCACGATCAGGACGATGCCGACCGGGACCGGGAACCCGCCACCGTGCCGGAATCCGCTGGTGTCGGCGTTCACGTAGGTCGTCAGATCGAACGCCCCCGCGGCCAGTGCGATCACACAGTCCAGCAGCGTCAGCAGAACCGGTTGTGCGCCGATGATCGGGATCCGGCGCTCGCGATCGCCGGCCACGTCAACACGAGGAACAGGAGTTGAGACAGAGCACCCGGCACCACCAAGGACTGCTGATCACGCCGTCCGGGTCGTCGGCAAGATCCTCCTCGGTCTCGAAGACCACGAGGCCCGTCTCGGTCGCGACCAGTTCGACCTGCGGAATCTCCCGGGCCAGGATGTCCGCCGCCTCGGCATAGCTGACAAGACCCGGCCGGATCCGGACCACCGGGTGGCTGCCTTGATCACCGAGGATCACGAACTCGTCGGCGCGGCGGGCGACCTGTGACAGTTCCGCGTCCAGGGGCGGTAGCACCTGAACAACACGCGGATGAATCACCCGTCCGACCCCGGCAACCTCTCCGACACTCCGGTTGTCGCCCTGTACGTGGATGGCGACCTCTGAACCGATCTGCATGGAGCTGATCATTGCGCTGATCACTCGCCCGCGCAGCCCTCCGTTCCAGAAATACTGCGACTACAGCTGGTGGCGCGCCCATGTCATCCTCGCGTTGTACTTCAGGATGCTGCTCAGGGCTGATGACCCGGCCCGACGAATGCGCGAGGCTGTCACCAGTGCTCATCGCCGATGGGTACGGATCGGGGGATCGGACGATGGCCGACGGGGGACGGCGTCGAACCGGATCTCCACCGGACGGCAGCAGACGTGACGCAACGGGGGATCGTCACGACGACGCCTCGTCCGGACCGGTGAGGGAATGACGGCGATTAGTCGCGCGCCATCATTCCCTCACCGCTGCAACAGGACGCGATCTCTGCCCGCCTCGATCAGGCGTGCCCGATCAGCCGTCATTGATCAAACGTCCTTGATCAGCCGTCCTTGATCAGCCGCGCTCGTTCGAGAATTCCGTCTCCGGCGAGCTCCAAGGTCATGAATGTGCTGTGCGGGTCGGCGACGTAGCGTCCGAACGGGCCGCATTCGACGAATCCTGCCCGGGTGTAGAGATTGCGGGCGACCGCGAAGAAGTCGGCACTCCCGGTTTCCAGTGAGATCCGCCGGACTCCGCGACGACGCGAATCATCGATGATCATCTCGAGCAGCCTTCTGGCGATGCCTTGCCCGCGGAACGCCGGATCGGTGCGCATGCTCTTCAGCTCTTCGTGATCGTCGGTCAGCGCGGCCAGCCCACAAGTGCCCACCAGCGCGCCTGTTCCACCCGCCCTGGCCACCCACAGCCGTACGCCGGGCGCCTGCAAGGCAGCCAGGTCGAGCGCATGCCGGCTCTCCGGCGGACTGATCGGTTCAAGATCATCCAGATGCGCCTGGAGGAAGAAGGCGAGAGCCGGGTCGGCGAAGTTCGCGCGCTCGATGCTGACCGGCATGTCGGTCGAGCCCGCACGAAGATCCGCGACCATCAGACTTCCTCCTCTTGATCATCGGTACTCTTGATCACGACGATCAGGGCGTCGCGACCGCGGAGCTGTCGGCCAACCAGCGATGCACCAGAGGTACCACCGAGGCGCCCTCACCGCTGGCCGCCGCGACACGCTTCATCGAACCCGAGCGGATGTCACCCACAGCGAACACACCCGGCACAGTCGTCGCCAGATCCGCCGGCGGGCGATCATCCAGCCAGGCGTCCCGGGGGACGTCGCGGCCGGTCAGGATGAAGCCGTGATCGTCGGTGCCGATTGCCTTCGGCAGGAATGAGCATTTCGGGTCCGCACCCAGCAGCAGGAACAATCCGGCCGCCGGCACCGTGCTCCGTTCGCCCGTCCGGATGTCCTCCAACGTCAACTGTTCCAGGTTGGGGTCGCCCTTGCCGTCGACGACTCGGGTACAGGTCTGCACCGTGATCCGCGGCGTGTAGGCGATCTCGCCGATCAGGTAGGACGACATCGTCTCCTCCAGCCCCGGCCGACGGACGATCAGCCGTACCGATCGGGCGAAGCGGGCCAGATGTACCGCTGCCTGACCGGCGGAGTTTCCCCCGCCGACAACGACGACGTCACGGCCTTCCATCTCGCGGGCAGCCGTCAGCGCGGCGCCGTAGTTGACCCCGTTCCCGACCAGGGCCTCGATCGATTCGACGCCTAGCTTGCGATAGTCGACACCGCTGGCGATGACGACCGACCGAGCCCGGATCCGACCACCCTCGGTCGCCACCACATGGGGTTCACCGGGTTCGACCGACTCCGCTGCCCAACCGGTGAAGAACTGTGCACCGAAGCGCAACGCCTGGTTGCGCGCTCGCTGGGCCAGGCGCATTCCCGAGATGCCCCGCGGAAAGCCGAGATAGTTGCGGATCATCGAGCTGGTCCCCGCCTGTCCACCGATCGCGCCGGCCTCGAGGACAACCGTGGACAGTCCTTCCGATGCTGCGTACACCGCGGCAGCCAAACCGGCCGGGCCGGCGCCGATCACCGCGACATCAGCGACACCGGCGACCGAGACCTCGTCGGGAGCACCGTAGATCGACCGCGCCACATCACTGACCGAGCGGGCGACGATCGGCTCGCGCACCATCGACCAGACAAGCGGAAACTCCACGTCGGGCCCGACGCTTGAAAGGACACGCCGGCCGACGTCGCTGTCCGGGCTGTAGAAGCGGGTCGGCATACCCATCCGATCGAAGAAGTCGCGGATCTGCAGGGTGAGTGCGGTCTGCGACGGCGCGATGATCTTGGCGGTGATCGCCTCGGGATCGGGCACGGTCGATCCCCAGTCCGACAGCAGATCGGTGATGGCGTTGTGGAACTCCTCGTCCCGTGGCCCGCGAGGCATCAGCAGGTACGCGTCGTACTTGCCCTTCGCCATCGCCAGTCGCAGCGGCGGCGCGTCGGTGATGAACCGGTCGTACGGCGTGACGATCGCCCGACGCGCGGTCGGCACGGCGGAGCGCCAAGCGGAGAACGCCACCAGGATGTCGGCATCGGGCAGCCGGGAATCGCTGGCGAACAAAGCGATGTTTGAGCCCTCCGCGCGTAACCGCTCAACGGCAGCGATCGCCTCACCACAGGAGCGAGCGGTCCGGAGTTCGTAGTCTCGCTCGTACCGGCCGAACTCCTCGCGCAACCGGGCATGGTGGTCGGCGGAGACCATGACGATCGCCGGACGCGGCGAGGTCCGCGCCGAGGTCGGCTGTGAGGTCTGCCGAGCGGGCTGAGGAGCGGTCTGAGACTGGGATGTTGTCACGTCCGCATGATAGAGAGCCGGCGGGAAGGCGTCGATACACATAAATGCGGCGGCCGGACGAGTTTTCTTTTACCGCATAATCCCGCTCGAATAGGAACGATTATCACACGTTCGTCTCTGGCGGCTGATCATCACCCGGTGGTAATTTTACCTGCCATCGAAAACGCTCGGGGGGCGAATGATGTCAGACATTACTCTTGATCAATCAGTGAGCGGGCTCAACGTGGAACCGCTTCGCGAAAAGGTGCGGGGGCGGCTGATCACCGCCGGCGACAATGACTATGACGAAGCTCGCGCCGTGCACAACGGTATGTTCGACAAGCGGCCGTTGGCAGTCCTCATGGCACAACAAGTCGCCGACGTCATTGCCGCGGTGCATTTCGCTCGCGACAACGGGATGGACCTGTCGGTCCGGGACGGCGGACACAGCGCACCGGGGTTCGGCACGAACGACGGCGGCCTGGTGATCGACGTGTCGCCGATGCGTACCGTGCGTGTCGATCCGCGGAACAAGACGGCTCGCGTGGATGCCGGGGCGACCTGGGGTGACTTCAACCATGCGGCGCATGGATTCGGCCTGGCAACCACCGGCGGCATCATCTCGACGACGGGCGTGACCGGATTGACCCTCGGCGGCGGGATCGGCTACCTCAGTCGTGGCTTCGGACTGTCCATCGACAACCTGTTGTCGGCCGATGTGGTCACCGCGGACGGAAACTTCCTCACCGCAAGCGCTCAGGAGAACGAGGAATTGTTCTGGGGGCTGCGCGGCGGCGGCGGGAATTTCGGTGTCGTGACGTCAATGGAATTCCAATTGCACGATGTGGACCAGGTTTTCGCCGGCCCGATCTTCTACAACCTGGAGGATGCCGGAGCCTTGTTGGAGATGTTCGACCAGTTCATCACCGATGCGCCGGAACAGTTCGGCGGTTTCCCGGCATTCCAGATCGCGCCACCGCTCCCGTTCATTCCCGAGGACCGGCACGGCGACACGCTGGCAGCGGCTGTGGTCCATTGGTCCGGACCGCTCGACCAGGCCGAGAAGGCTCTGCAGCCGTTCTGGGACGTCGCCCCGGTGGTGGCCAACGGGACCGCGCCGTTGCCCTACCCAGCGCTGAACGCCGCGTTCGACGTCTTGTTCCCGAAGGGCATCCGGTCCTACTGGAAGGGTTCGTTCATCAAGGAGTTGCCGGCCGAGGCGATTCCGGCAGTTGTCGAACACGGCGCCACCGTTCCCGAGGTGAGCGCAACGATGCACCTGTATCCGATCAACGGCGCCTGCCACCGGGTCGGCGCGTCGGACACCGCGTTCGCCTATCGGGATGCGAAGTACGCCCAGGTGATCCTCGCTTCGTGGACCGACCCCACCAAGGATGCCGAACGCATCCAGTGGGTGCGTGACTACTATCAGGCGATGACGCCGTGGGCAGAGCCCGGCGGCTATATCAACTTCATGCAGGACGACGACTTCGGCAAGATCGAGGACAACTACCGGCAGAACTACGAACGGCTGGTCCAGGTCAAGCGGACGTACGATCCCGGCAACCTGTTCCACCTGAACCAGAACATCAAGCCCTAGAGTCCGGACCGGTTCGCCAGGTCAACTCGCCAGACCGGCCAGCTCGGCCAGCCTGGCGAGCCCGGGCCCGCCGGCGGCCCCCAGCCGCTGCACCGCTCGATCCAGCGCGGCCGTTCTCGGCTGGTCCGGCGGAATCCCGCTCGGATTGATCATCACCTGGTCCGACCATGCCTTGATGTCGGGCTCGGCGGTGAAGGACCGTGATGCCCGGGACCCGAGCACGGTCATCCGTGCCCAGTCGGCGAGCGTGTTGCCGTACGGGGTCGGCGGACAGAGCCTGTTCTTGGTCTCGCCATCGTCCCGGGTCGCCTCGACGTAGCCGATCAACGCCGCACCGAAGCAGGGGAAACCGGCCCGGATCGGCTGGAGGGTGATCAGGTCCGGCTGCCAGACCGGCACCAGTGGCGGCTGTTTGAGGCCGTCGGCGGCACAGTGCACAACCACGGCATCGCGAGGGATGGACACCGGACCGTCGGCGAAGATCAACGTGCCGGGCGAGACCGATTCGATGTGACCCCGTCGGACGACGTTCTCGATCGACCGCAGCCGCTCCAACTCCCAGGTCGCCAGGGTCGGTGCTTTGGCCATGGTCGGCAACACGGTGCGATCGATGCGGAGCATCACGCCGGCGTCCTCGAGGCGAAGGAAGAAGTCGTCGAGGGACGCTGCCGCAGCGCCCGCCTCCAAGACGTCTGCAGCCATGCACTGGAAGATCGCCGGATTGGGTTGCACGACCGCCCGGTTCAGCATCCACGGATCGCGGGGGCGAACCCAAGTGATGTCGTCGGGACCGACACCCCGCGACAACAGCCAGATGATCGCGTCGGTTGCGGTCTTTCCTGAACCGGCGATGACGTACTGACCGGGCGGATCCTCCAGATGGACGAGGTCGTTGACCGGAACCACCCGGGCGCCCGGGTTGACGCCGAAGGGTGGCGCCGTCTCCGCAGGAATCGACGGGGACAGGTAGCGTGCGTCGACAATTCTGCAGGACGGAGCGACGTTGAACCGTTCGCCGGACAGTCGCGAGAAGACTGTGCCGTCCCGGTACTCGCTGTTGCCCAGGAACTCGACCCGGCCGGAGGTGATCATCGCGTCGAGCACCCGCAGGTAGTAGCTGCAGATCTCCGGTTGCGACGCCCGTTCGTGCAGGCCCTTCTCCGGGCCGTCCTGTTGGATCGCACCACCGAGAACGGTGGACGCGACTCCGTAGAAGGCCGAGGCCTGGTGCAGCCGGACGAAGGGGTACGCCTCCAGCCAATGACCACCGACGCCGTGCCGTCGATCGACCAGCGTCACGTGGACGTCGGCGTGCCGGATCAGGGTGTCGGTGAAGGCCATTCCTGTGGCACCGGCGCCTACCACGAGATAGTCGGACTCGATCGTGCCCGTCACCTGACCAGCGTCTCATCCGCGAGGATGCTGCGGGCAGGATCTGGGCGATCCAACCGGTACTTGTGGCCCGACCCCACGGATTTCGCGTAATCGCAGCGGCGATGCGCTGGTGGTGGGACTCTCGGCAGGTGCGGATCCTCTTCTCCAGCACGGCCAACGACGGCCACTTCGGTCCCCCTTGTGCCGTTCGCCAAGGCCTGCGCAGCGGCCGGCCACGCGGTGCGGATCACCGCGCCAGAGTCGTACGCGGCCTCGGTGGCCCGGACCGGCCTCCCCCTCGAGCCGTTCGCCGACCCGGAACCGGAGGTGATCGGTCCGGTGATGGCGAGGCTGATGAGCCTGTCGGTCCAGGAGGCCGACGCGCTGGTCATCCGCGAGGTGTTCGGCCGGATCGATGCGCAGGCGGCGCTGCCGTCGATCCTGGAGATTGTCCAGCGGTGGCGCCCGCAGGTGATCGTCCGCGAGCCCGCGGAGGTGGCCTCGCTGGCGGCGGCGGAGCGGGCCGAGGTACCCCATGCGCAGGTCTGCATCGGGATGCACGAGACCGGGTGTCGGCTCGCCGATTCGATGGCCGAACCGCTGGAAGAGTTGGGACGGCTGACCGGCCTGGCCGACGGTCGGATGGCGGCGGCGCCAACCACGGAGACCGTTCTGAGCGTGGTTCCCGAACTCCTTGACTACGCCTCCGGCGGCTCGTCGCCGAAGACCGGGACCATCAGACGATTCCACAAGCCGACCAGGCCGACGATCGAGCCGCGCCGTCCGGAATGGGGCGACCCGGAGCTTCCGCTGGTGTACCTCACCTTCGGCTCGGTGACCGGCTCGATCCCTCCGTTCATGGGAGTGTTCCGGCGGGCGCTGGACGCGGTCGCCGATCTCGAGGCATCCATCGTGATGACGACCGGCCGGGCGTTCGATCCGGAAACGCTCGGTCCGCTGCCGGACAATGCCCGCGTCCTGCAGTGGGTCCCCCAGGAGCAGGTGCTGGCCCATGCCGTGGCCGTGCTCGGACACGGCGGATTCGGGACGACGATCGGTGCCTTGGCTGCGGGCGTGCCACAGGTGGTGGTGCCGCTCTTCACCTTCGATCAGGTCATCAACGGTGATCGGGTCGCTGCCGTGGGTGCCGGTGTCACCACCGGGCAGGGGCCCGGCAACGTGGAACGTGGTGCAGCCGAGCTTCCCCGACTGCTGCACAGCCCCGGCTATGGGGAGGCGGCTCGACGTGTCGCAACGGCCCTGGCCGAACTGCCACCACCCAGCGAGGCTGTGCCGGTGCTGGTTGATCTTGCGAACCGATGACCGGAGCGTCCGGATTGTCCGTCAGAGCAGGAAACCGTTCGTTCTGATCTGGCCGCGACCGCTACGCTCCGCCGCATGGTCATGATCACCACCCGTGCGGAGCAGCCCGAGTTCGGCTCCGGCATCTGGGAGATGCCCGACTCCTGGCCCGAGTTCATGGACCACGATCCGGTCGGCTGGTCGCTGTACAGCGTCGCCACAGCGGCCTACCCAGACTTGACGGTTGTCGCCACCGACGACGAAGGGTCGGTGATCGGCCACGGCCAGGCGACCGCATTCCGCTTGGATCTGGACGGCCGCCGCGAACTCCCCGACACCGGCTGGGACCAGGTGTTGATGTGGGTCGGTTCCGATCTTCGCAAGGGCGTCGAGCCGGACGTCGCCAGCGCCCTGGAGGTTTCGGTGCACCACGACTGGCAGGGCCGGGGCCTGTCGACGCTGATCCTCACGGCGATGCGTGACGCCGCGCGAGCCCGCGGATTCGACACCCTGCTGGCGCCGGTACGGCCCAGCCACAAACACCTCGAACCGGCCACGCCGATGAGCGAGTACGCCTACCGCACCCGTGCGGACGGGCTGCCGGAAGACCCCTGGCTGCGAATCCACGTCCGCGCGGGCGGCGTGATCGAGAAGATCGCACCGGCCTCCATGGTGGTCGGCTCCTCGCTGGTGAACTGGCGGGAGTGGACTGGACTCCCCTTCGATGTGGACGGCGCCGTCGAAGTTCCGTACGCACTCACGCCGGTTCACTGTGCGCCCGCTCATGATCATGCCGTGTACGTGGAGCCGAATGTGTGGGTACGGCATCGGCTCTGAGCGCGTGCCCGTCATGATCAATTAGGCGTACAGACCAGTTCACCGCCGAACCGACCGGACTGCTCGAGGACTGTGAACTGATGGCGTTCCAGTTCCCGGCGCAGTGCCGCTGCCGCCAGGTGCCGCCGATTCGGGACGAACCAGGAGTCACCCAGCCGCACTGCATCGGCGACCTCTTTCGGCACTCGCGTCCACACGATTCCGGTGCTCTGGTCGTAATGATCATTGTCGTCGTAGACCCGCTCCGGCTCGAACATCGCCGTACTGATCAGGTAGCGCCCATCTGGCTTGAGCCGGGTACGCACAGCGCTCAGAAGCCTGGCACGGTCGTCGTCGGTGACGATCGATTGCAGGCAAAAGATGTCGATCACGTAGTCGAACCGATCACCGACGTCGGTCCAATGACACACATCCTGCACGGCGAACAGGATCTCCAACCCACGTTCGGCCGCTCGGCGCCGGGCCAACTCGATCGCATCCGGCACGAGATCGACGGCATCGACCCGAAAGCCCCGCTGCGCCAGATAACAGGCCGCGCCACCGGTACCGCAGCCGTACTCGAGAACCCGGCGGCCTTGGACCTCGCCGCCGGTCGGCAACACGCGATCAAGGAAGGGACGGGACTGGATGTCGTCATATCCGCCCGTTCGATCACAGGGGTGCAGATCACTCCACTGGTTGAGGCCTTCGCGGCGCAGGCGTGCGTACGCCTCGAAATGCTCAGCTTCGTAATAGCGACCAGACACCAGAGCAGTATGGCCGGTGCGAACCACCGGGAGACCGGCATCGTGCAGAATCGACCGGGTGACGAATCGCCCTACACCAGGAGCCGTCGGCTCGGCAACGACGCGTCTGATCACCCTGCGTGGCAACAGCGGGTCGGGCAAGTCGACCGTGGCGGCAGCGGTCCGCGCGGCGAGACCGGCCGGTTCGGTGGCGATCATCGGCCAGGACGTGATCAGGCGGCAGATCCTGGCCACCGGTGATGACCAGGGCGGCCTGCCGATCGCGCTGATCGAAATGATCACGCGGCACCTTCTCGATCGCGGCATGGACGTGATCATCGAGGGCATCCTGAACGCCGGAAGGTACGCCGACATGCTGGTCCAGCTGGTGGCGGACCACCGTGGCATTTCCCGTTCCTACATTTGGGACCTGTCGTTCCCAGAAACTCTTCGCCGACACGCGACCAAACCGGTGGCAACCGAGTTCGGGGAGACACAGATGCGCCAATGGTGGCGCGGATTCCAACCCATCGCCGGTTTGGACGAGCAGGTCGTCGGACCGGCCGAGACCCTCGACGAGGTGGTGCGGCGGGTCCTGACCGAATGTTGGCCGGCGTCCGCTCCCTCCTGAACCGCTCGGAACACCGGTCGCGCAGATACCCCGATCGAATCCCTTGATGTGAAGTGCACTTCAGCTTTCATACTGACTGGGTATCCCATCGCGGAAGGAATCCGATGTCCGTAGCACTTGTCACCGGGGGTTCGGCGGGGCTCGGTCGAGCCCTGGTAGGCGCGCTGGCCGCTCGCGGCTGGACGGTGATCACCGACGCCCGACACTCCGAGGCTCTTGACCAGGTACGCGACCCGGGAGTGATCACAATCGCCGGCGATATCGGCGATGCTGATCACCGGGACGCGCTGGTTGCCGAGGTCGGACGCCAGGGCCGGCTTGACCTGTTGGTGCACAACGCCAGCGATCTGGGACCGACCCCGCTACCGGCCTTGGCAGAGATCGGCGCCGAGGAGATGACGGCCATCTGGCGACCCAACGTGATCGCCCCGCTGTTGCTGACCGCCAATCTGCTTCCGACACTCAAGGCAAGCGCCGGGATTCTGGTGTCCATCTCTTCCGACGCGGCTGTCGAGCACTACCCGGGTTGGGGTGCCTACGGGGCCTCGAAGGCCGCACTTGACCACATCACGCTGCAGTTCGGTGCCGAGGGTTCCGCGATCTCGGCGTACGCGATCGACCCGGGTGACATGCGGACCGCCATGCACCAGGCCGCGTTCCCGGGCGAGGACATCTCCGACCGGCCGTTGCCCGAGACCGTGGTGCCGCAGCTGCTCGCACTGCTCGAGCGACGTCCGCCCAATGGCCGATATCGAGCCGCCGACTTCGATGCCGACAGTGGGGCCGGCAGCCCGACGGACGGCGCTGCGCAGCAGCGATCCGAAGAGTCTGCCGCGGTGTCCCGATGACCGTCCTCACCGAACGCGCAACGATCCACTTCACCGCCCCGGATTCGACCACGGCGCCGGCACCGCCCGAATACCGCGGACTGACCAGGGACGGCGTACGACTGCTGGTCGCGCAACGGGCCGGCATCACCCACACGAGGTTTGCTGAGCTGGCCGAACACCTGCATGCCGGTGATCTGCTGGTGGTCAACAACAGCGCCACCATTGCCGGCCAGATGGATGCCGAACTGCTCGGTCGGGGACAGGTGGTTGTGCACGTCGCCACCCGGCTGGACGACGGATCCAGAGTGGTCGAGATCCGAACCGCGCCGGACGCGCGTCGAGCCGTGCTCGATGCCGGCGAGGGTGACATCGTGCGGGCCCACGACGTGACCATGACTCTGCTGTCGCCGTATCCGCGGCGCTCGTCACCGGTCCGTGATGGCAACCGGCTCTGGCGGGCAGCAGTCGACGGTCCGCTGCCGGAGGTGCTGGAGCGGAACGGCCGGGCCATCTCGTACGGCTATCTGGATCGCGATTATCCGCTCGCCGCCTATCAGAGTGTCTTCGCGATCCGGCCGGGGAGTGCCGAGATGCCGTCAGCGGGCAGGCCCTTCACCACCGACCTGGTGACCCGGCTGGTGGCGCTGGGCATGGGCATCGCCCCGATCACCCTGCACACCGGCCTCAGCTCGCAGGAGGCCGGCGAGGCGCCGCAACCAGAGCGATACGAAGTCGGCGCCGCGACCGCGCGCCTGGTCAATGCCACGAAGGCTGCCGGTGGTCGAATCATCGCGGTCGGCACCACCGCCACCAGGGCGCTGGAGTCAGCCGTGGACAGCGACGGCTTGGTGACGGAGCGCGTCGGTTGGACCGAACGGGTGGTCACCCCTGCCAATCCCCCTCGGATCGTCGACGGGCTGATCACCGGCTGGCACGACCCGGGAGCATCGCATCTGCTGCTGGTCGAAGCCGTCGCAGGCGCTGAGCTGGCTCAGCGCGCCTACGACGCCGCGGTTTCCAACGGCTATCTCTGGCACGAGTTCGGTGACAGCGCACTATTGCTGCCTTGAGTGCGGACCGACGTGGCAGGTTCACCCCTGCTGGGTGGGCCCCGTGGGACTCGAACCCACAACCCGCAGAGACCTCGGAGTCGTGTGTGGATTGGGCTTTCACGCTGGCGGAGTGTCCGTGGACGTTCGTCGGTATCCGTTTTCTGATATGCCTTCTAGACCGATGTTTCCCCACATCTTTTCCCAGCCGGCCAAGGAGAGCCGCCGACCCGATAGCCAGCCAATCGCTCGGCACCGGCCGGGGTCAAGTGTGGAGCGGAGCGGAAGCCTTGGCCGCCGAAGGCGCTCTTGACGTCGGCCGGTGCCGAGTGATCATGAGCGGTCGGGTCGGCGGCTCGGAGGTGAGTTGATCGGCAGACCTGGGCATCGAAATCACCTGATCGGTTTGTTGGGCGTGTTGACCATTCGGGGTCGGGGCGTCCCTTCTCTTGTGCGCGGCCGTGCCCGGGTGGGGTCCCTGGGGTGCCGAGCGGAGCGAGGCGGGGCCCCGGGGTGCCCGGGCTCGGCCGCCGCGCCGAAGGCGCGCCTTGAACCAGTAAGGAAAGTTCTCCCGTGACGGCGACTAGTCGAGCGACGAGTCGCCGAGTCGGCCGCGATGTCGTGCGTCGCCGCTTAGGGTGGCGGCGTGACGCCGAAGCTGACGACATCGATCCGTTCCAGCCGGGGTGCGCCGATTTCAGAGCGTACGGTGGCCGACGGTTTGCCGGGTACCCGGATTCCACGGCGATACGTCAATGCCGACGGAGTTAGTCTAATCGGAGAACTCCCTCGGTCTCGCGTTTTTGACACATACTGGAGGTTTGCGGCCGCTCGGCAATCAGCCTATCAAAGACGGCTATTAGGCGAGGTGCCGCCTTGGACCACCGATGCGACAATAGCACGATATCGATTTACAAACTGCTACCGAGCGACAGACAGGGTTAGTCAGTTCCTCATCCGCCATGTAGCATATTGTGGACCTCGGGAGCCCGCACAACTCGTATTTCGAATATTGCTCTTTAAGTTCTTCAATCGGATATCGACATGGGGTGCCCTTGAGCGAGAATTTGGTACAATATCTCTCGCTTCTTTTGAGCCACGCAGTTGGGCTGAATACCTCCTCGAGCTTTCACTGACTCGTCCCATATATTCTGCCGCCTACGTGATACCTCAGCCCGCGATGGGCGCCGCACGAAAGGCATCGAATCATTTGTTGCTCCTTGCTCGGATGGTCGAGGAGAACCTTTCGGACAAGTTGCTGTCGTGCGGGTCTATGAAGGAAGCCTTTGACCTTCTCCGATCTTACTCGGGGATCGGCGATTTTCTTGCGTACCAATTCGTGATTGACCTGAACTACTCGACGGTACTGGACTTCAGCGAGATGGATTTCGTTGTTGCTGGTCCTGGAGCGCGAGATGGCATCGCTAAGTGCTTCGGCGCGGCTGCGGTACGTAATGCGTCACAGATCATCAGATATATGAGTGAAAGCCAGGATGAGCATTTCGCCCGCCTGGGCCTCCGATTCGATCGGCTCGGAGGGAAGCGTCCACTGACTCTGGTCGATTGCCAGAACCTATTCTGCGAAACCGATAAGTATACACGCGCGACTCACCCCGAGGTCAACGGGCTTAGCAGGAGGACGCGCATCAAGCAGTTGTTCCGGCCGACGGGATCGATCCCTGAGCCATGGTTTCCTCCCAAATGGGGTGTGAACGCGAGGAAGTAGGTGTTAGATAGATGTACAGTTTGGCGCCGTATCGGGGGTAAGGTGGATTTCGACGACTACCAAGCGATGGCGCGGAGCGCAGCGTGGGATGCGGACTTTCAGCACGAGATCGTGCCGCTCTTGGGCGTTGCGGCTCAGGTCGGCTCCCTGGCTGACGCTCACCAGGCGTATCTACGCGAAGAGGTTGGAGCGGGGCCCAATCGTTCTCGGGTGGGCCGGCATCTAGGTGAGGTGCTTCGTTGGGTCGCGCTGGTTGCTGCGCATGACAGGTTGACGCTGAACGAAATTGCCCACCGGAACCTCCGAAAGATTGACCTGAGGGCGAAGTCGTTGGGTATGCCAGGGCTTCCGGATGTGCCCGATGCAGGTGAGTCTTTGAGCCTTGGGGCATACCAGCGTCTCGCAAGGCACACAGATCAGCAGGCGAAGGATGGCCTTGATCCGCTCGCGCTCAGCGTTCCTATTCTCGGTCTCGCGGGCGAGATGGGGAGTCTGCTTGTCACACTGAAGAAGCGCTACAGGGGTGACGAGGTGTCGTTGTCGTGGCCTGATTTCGTGGAAGAGGAGCTAGGTGACCTGCTCTGGTACCTCGCGGCGGTGGCAACCCACGCGACACTTCAACTCGAAGAACTCGCGGAAGCAGACCTTGAGCTAGCGAGGGTGGCCCGAGCGTCGATCGAGGAGAGTCTCGACCCTGCCACGTCTCTACTGGTGCTGGACAGCGGCTACCCGACCACCGAGCGTTTCCCGCGGCGTCTGTTGCTGAAGTTTCAAGAGTCTAGGAGTTCAGGAAGGCCAGCCGTGTCGATGACACTCGTCGATGTGGACCCCAACGCGTATCCGTGCGGTCCCGTCGAAATGGCAAACGGAAGGTCGCGCGGCTTTCAAGTGGGCGCACAGCTCGGGGATGTTGTTACCGACAACTCAAGCGTGAACGACGATTATCGCTACCACGATGCCGTCCACCTGGGCTTCATGGCGGTTATGGGCTGGTCGCCGAATCTGCGGAGCCTATTGCGGCTGAAGCGCAAGAGTGACCCTCAGGTTGATGAAAATGAGGATGGAGCTCGCGCGGTCTTCGCCGAGGAGGGCCTGGCCGCCTTGTTGGCCAAGCGCGCAGAGGAAGCGAGTTGGTATGCGAACCCAAGGTTGGTGCCTGACGAGGCGGTCGAGATGATGACTACGGTGCTTGAAGACCTGGAGGTCTCACGAATGCCTGCATGGCTATGGCGGCGTGCCATCAGCCAAGGTTTTGGGGTGTTTCGCGCTTTGGCCGCAGGTCACGGTGGGTACGTCTTGGCGGACCTCGATCAACGATCCCTGTCGTACAGCAAATTGCCTCCGCGCAAACTAGGCGATCGTGATGTGAGCGCGCTGCTATGAATGATCCGACGCCCCTGGTTCAGCCGCCAGCCCCTCCTTGGAAACCCATTCCCGACTCTGGGAGCGGATACCTATCCGTGTTTCTTAGTGATGCGCTAGCGCGATGGCCTGTCCGAGACGTTACCCGCCCAGGGGATAATAAGAGCGATCCGAACCTGGAAACCCAGACGTATGGTCTATTTTCGACATGCGAGCCCAGTATGCGTCGAATAATAGTCAAGACCGGAGCAAGTAACATCTTCTTCATGACGTCGCGCAAGGGACTGGGTCGAACTTTGGTCGGCTATTACCACATTGCATGGCAGGCACCTGGCAGCCGCGGCGAAGAGCAGGGAGACTACGCGCTCGCGGCGGATCGTATTAAGTTCTTCGAACCGATCAAGCCGACGGAGGCTAGCAAAACCCTTCGTGATGTGCTTGAAACCAGGTTTCGGACGCAGAAGCCGATTTCGCGCGATACAACGGCTGCCCTATTAGGACTCATTGAAAAGACGGAGGACCGGACGCTCGCATACGTAGATGAGGTTCGACGATTAGAGCAATTTTCTCGATGGAGAACAGGGTTCGCCTATCCTTCCTGGGGGCGTGTCTCTGGCTTTGGGTGGGGAGATGCCGCGGAGTACTTGCAAGTTCAGGAGTCGCCCGCGGCCGCACCGAATAGCAGCCCCACGGGCGCATGGCGGTGCACCGCGTGCGAATATGTGATCGAAAACCGCGCGCTCTTAAAAAAGTGTCCAGTGTGCGGCCGTCAGGCGACCCTTCGTCCCGCATGAGGAGGTGACAATGGCCCGACGAGTTTTCCTGAGCTACCAGCATACGGATCAGATGAAGGCGAAGGGGTTGAATCTGGCGACGTACAATAAGAACATAAAGATGGATATGTCGATGCGCCACCTTCTTGATCCAGTCAACAGTCACGACCCCACGTACATCTCCTCGAAGATCCGGGAACAGATCAAGGGTACTTCCGCGACGATCGTTTTGATTGGACGGGATACCGCTAATAGTGAGTGGGTCGAAAAGGAGATCAAGTGGAGCCTTGAGAAGGGAAACGCCCTACTTGGGGTCCGGATCGACCCGAACGCCCCGCTACCGGACGGGCTCAAGGAAGCCGGCGCAGAGATCCTGGACTGGGACAAGCCGGAGGACATTCATGAGTTCGGTCCGGCGGTGGAACGCGCCATCGCAGCGACAGCCAGGGCGCAGAACATGCCGACCAACTCCGCGAGTACTTGCGCGCGGTAGGCCCTGCTAGCTGGCAGAGGATCTGGATGCTCGCCACATTGTATGTTCTCGACTAACGGCCTCTTCGGCGTCGGCCACTGCCTGGGCCCAGCTTGCCTCATCGGGGACCGTCCGAAGTATCTCCTCTGCAATGGACAGCTCGTGGGCGGCGAACGCGTAGGCGCGCTTCGTGTTCTCATGTTGCCGAACTCCCATCCAAGCTGCGCCCCCGCCTACCAGCGCAGCGAAAAAGCCGGCTGCACCGACGTAGCCCAAGAAGGCCCCAACGATAGCGACACCCTCCAACACCAGAAGAAATATGCGCCACTGGCTTGCGCGCTTCCGATTGATGTCCGAATTCCTGGTGTACCACTCGCGTTGATTGCCGATCCGATCGCGGATATAGAGCTGTCGACGGTCCTCCAGACTTGCGGCACGAATGTCTTCCATCACTCGACTGATCGGCATTTTGAGAGACGGATGGATGTCCGTGTCGGGGGCATCACTTAGTAATGTCTCCAGATCCTTGATGAGTCGTGTTCGCGCGGTCTGATCATTATTTGGATAGGGCGCAGCACCGACGGCGAATCGCCATGCCATTGTCTTTGCAGATTCGGCGATGGCGCGCCCATCATACCAATTGCGCTCGGGCTTTGTTGCCCAGATGAATGCCTCGACGATGAGAACCGCGAGAAAGCACGCGCCGACGGCGATCTCTTGCGCTCGCTCGAAGCGGGGAGTCAGATGAGGAATAGCGGCCGCGGCCGCGAGACATACAGCACCGAGCTTTATGGCGGTCGCACGAATGAAGACTTTCTGGCCCCTTAGGGAGGCCTGGTTCGCGCCATCATGCAACTCCGGTAGATCGTTACTCGTCATGCGCAGGGTTGATGCGGACGGAAGCGAATTCATCGGCGTGTCTCCATTCTTAGGGCCATAGTCACAGCATCTCGTCCGGGTAAATGGTGCTAGTCGCCGTCTGCCAAGGCCGCCGCGCGGCTAGTAGTTGGGCAAAGATGGTCTGAAGGACGCAGAACTCGTTGTCCCACGGGTCTCGGAGAACCCAGAAGTCAAAGCCGCGCTCCTGTTGATGATCCCAGCGCTTGGCACCCAGCCGCTCCAGGCGGGAGACCTCGGCGTCGACGTTGTCGGTCTCGATGTCGAGGTGCATATGCTCTTTCTTTATTTTTGGGTCGTGGGTGAGCTGGAGCAGGATGCGAATCTCAGCGTCGGGGAGTTGGAGCTGGCGGTAGATGCCGGTGCTGGCTTCCGGTAGTGGTTCCGGGGTTGCGTCGAGTGCGGCGGACCAGAATGTGACGCCTTCGTCCAGGTCGTCGACGTCGATGACGAACTGGCACAGTCGGCTGCGATGGCCGGTCATGGGAGCGGCTTTCCAAGATCAATCAGGTTCTGGGCTACTGCGCCGGCTTCGGCCTCGGACCTGGCGAGGACTCCCCAGCCGGTGATGACGTCCCCGTCGTAGCTCATGCCGACCCAACGCCCCCAGGCGAAGGTGCCATGGGGGTGGAGCGCGAGGTACATGGTGCCCTTGGATCGAACCGCAGCATCGGTCGAGCGGTACCAGCCCATGAGAGCTTCGTTGTCCCACAGCCGGAGTTCACCACGCCACTCATAGCTGCCCTCTTCAACGGGCCGGGCCCGCTGCGCGTCGAGGTAGAGTACATCGCCCTGCTGGGTGATCTCCAGGTGATGGGTATCCACACGTGGTTCGTTGTTCTTCGACGTCTGCCACGAGGCCCACCAATCACCGGAGAAGTCGAGCTCGTAGTGGACCTGTCCAGCAAGTTGAGCGAGCGAGATCTGTAACGCGTTGGCCAGGGCGACGGCCACAGACAGGACTGGCTGCTGCTCGCCCGCTTCGTAGCGGGCCATCTGGCGCAAGCTGATTCCAGCCGACTTAGCCAACTGCGCCTGTGACGTGCCGAGTGCTCGGCGTCTTGACCTGATGACGTCGGATATGTCCACACAGTCATCATCCCGGACAGACCTGGCATCTCCCAAAGATAACTGTTGTGTCACATTTGTCACTATCTGCGCCGTTTTAGGCTTTCTATATGTCAGTAGTGGCGTCTAGGATGCCTGATTAGACACTTTCGATGCCTTAGGAGGCATGTAATGGCACTCCAGCGCAGGTTCGCGGTTTCGCACGGGAATGTGTTCCCGATGGGTGCGTTCATGAAGGGCTCGGTGGAGCCGGTTTCGGATTTCGATGCTCCGGCCCGGCCGGATGGGTCGAGACCGCAGCAGGTGGACAAGGAATCGGGCCTGCCTTTGTGGCAGGTCACGGTTTTGGATGCGGATGATCAGGCGTCGCGGCGGGATACGGCGGTGTCGGTGAAGATTGCCGCTCAGTATCAGCCGGTGCCTCCGGACAACACGTCGGGCACGCCGTGGCGGCCGGTGGAGTTCGTCGGCTTGACCGCTTTGGCGTATGTCGATGATTCAGGGTCTCGGCCGCGGGTGGCGTGGTCGTTTCGGGCCGATGATCTGGTGGCTCCGGGGGAGGCCAAGAAGTCCGCATCGAGCAGCTCGGCCAGTTCGGGTCCGAGGGCTGCCTGATGTTGTCGTGTCGCGAGGCGGCGGCGGTCACGGAGGCAGTGTTGCGCCGGGTGCCTGGCGTGGAGTTGTTGACGTTGTCGGTGGAGACGACTGGTGGTGCGCCACGGTTGCGGCTGCACGCGCGGGAGTGGGTCGGCGGGCAGCAGGTGGCGGTGGTGTTGGGCCTGGTCGAGGGTGACCGGCGGGATGGCGATCCGCTGTTTGACCGGAGCTGGTGGGTGTGGCGGAACTGGTCGGGTCCGGTGTTTGCCAGCTCGTCGCTGGGTTGGGTGCTGGTGGAGGTCACTGCCGGTCGAGTCCATTACCCGCGGAGGTTCGAACGCTCTCATGATCATCGTGTGGCGACGTCCGGGGCGGCGACCGGATCATGATCCCCGCACCGGGTGCACGGTGGCGGTCGGCGTTTCGGTGGCTGGCGGGTTGGTTGTGGCACTGCCGGATCTGGCTGGCCGTCTGGTCTGCCGCGGGACTGGTTACCTGGATCTCTGACACGTCCGTGATCATCGTGGTCGGGATCGTCTGCCTTGGCTTGCTGCCCGGTGCAGCTGGTGCGGTCTGGTTCGGCTTGTCGCCGGGCTCGTTCGAACGGCGGGCGGCCGGGCCGTGGCGGCGGTACCGGTGGCGAAGGCTGATCAGCCGGCAGTGGCAGTCGATGTGCCGGGATGCGCGGCTGGCCGAACGCCAGATGATCATCCGCCGGACCCTGCAGGGCGAGCGGCAGCCGGTGGAGGTTTGGCGGTGTCCGCGCTTGCAGCAGGTGCGGGCGTCGGCGCATGCTGTGGAGTTGATCATCCGTGCCCGGCCCGGTCAGACGGTGGCCGAGTTGGAGGCCGGGGTGGAGCGGATCGCCTCGATCTTGGATGCGGTTGCGTTCCGGTCCTGGCCGGTGTCCGGTTCGGTGATCACCGCTGAGTTGATCATGACCGACCTCCTGACCACACCGGTAATCGCGAGCATGCCGGAGGCCGTGCTGGTCGATGGGGTGCGGCTGGGCAGGGCGCAGTCGGGTCGGGATTGGTGGTTGCCGATCACCGGCCGTCACACCCTTTGTGTCGGGTGTTCCGGGTCGGGCAAGGGCTCGATTCTGTGGGGCATCTGCGCCGGACTCTCCCCCGCCGTCCACGCCGACACGGTCCGGTTGTGGGGTGTGGACCTGAAAGCCGGTGTCGAACTGGCGATGGGCCGCACCCTGTTCTCCGCCTTCGCCAAAACACCCGACGACGCCCTGCGCCTTCTGGCCGTTCTGGCCGGGATCTTGCAACAGCGCGGTGAGGTGATGGCTGGATCGGTGCGGCAGCATCTGCCCCGGCCGGGTGATCCGCTGCATGTGCTGGTGATTGACGAGCTGGCCGCTCTGACCGCCTACGCGCCATCGGAGATTCGGCGGGATGCGGATCGGTTGTTGTCGTTGATCTTGACCCAGGGCCGTGCGCTCGGCGTCGTGGTGGTGGCGTTCGTGCAGGATCCGCGCAAGGAAATCGTGGCCATGCGCGGCCTGTTCACCCAAACGATCGCGCTGCGGCTACGGTCGCGCGAGGAAACCGTTATGGTCCTGGGCGAAGGCATGGCCCAACGCGCACCAGCCCATCGCATCAGCCCGGCAGGACCGGGCACCGGCTGGCTGGTCGAAGACACCGGCCAAGTCGACCGGGTCCGCGCCGACTACTGGCCCGACCCCCTGATCCGCCACGTCGCCCACCACTACCGGGCACGCGCCGTCGTGGACGTGTCCCCAGCCAGCGTTCCAGCCGATGACCTGACGGGTGATCTGACGGACACCCCGGCAGAGAGCGCGACCGGTCGGTCCGGCCGGCGATCCCGTGTATCAAGGCGAGCCGGTGCAGCATGACCGGCGCAAGAGTGGTGTGGGTGGAGGCGGCCCCGGTGCGGGAGCATGTCCGCCGGCTGTTGGCTGCCGGGTTGACCAAGCCGCAAATTGGTCGCCGTAGTGGGATCGCACCGAACACGATCACCGCCCTGATCGAGGGTGTGCACGGTCGCGGCCCGTCGCTGCGGGTCCGCCGGACCACGGCTGGGCAATTGTTCGCCGTCGAGCCGGAGCTGGTCGGCCCGGAAGGCGGTGGCTGGGTCGACCCGATCGGCACCATGCGCCGGTTACGGTCCCTGGTGGCCTTGGGCTGGCCGGTCAAAGTGTTGGCACAAGAGACCAGGCTTCCCACCAACACGTTCTGGCCGATCTTGGACGAGCGGGCCACCAAGATTCGGGTTAGCACCCGGGACCGGGTGATGAGCTTGTACGAGCAGCTGACCCGACAGCCGGCCCCGCCGCCCTCCATGGGTGCCACGTGGGCGCGGAACCGGGCGGCACGGCGGGCCTGGCCGCTTCCCTGCGTCTGGTCCGGGAACGGGATCGATGACCCCGACGCTCGCCCGGTCGACGCCCGCTATGCGGAAGCGACTCCCGGGTCGCAGAGTTTCCAAGTCTTGATCGCACCGGAAACGGTGCGGCAATGGGCTGCGGTCGTGGAACACATGTTGGACGACGACCCCGGACTGTCGACTGCTCAAGTGGCCGCTCGATTCGACCGCACGGCCGGCACCATCTCGGCCGCGCTGCGCCGGGCAGGCCGCCCCGACCTGCTTGACCGACTGGCCGCCAACGGCGTTCGCCACGATTTCCACGACGACTCGCGGCGACGGGTCGACCAGGTCGAAGACCTCTTGGTCATCGAGCCCGACCTCACGCTGGCCGAAGCCCGGGACCGCCTCGGCCGTGACCGGTTGACCGAGGAACTGGCCGCAGCCGGTCGGACGGATCTGCGCGAGCGGCTGATGAGGAACACCACCCGCCGCAAGTACCGGAGAACGCAATGACAGCAACGACAGCGCTGATGGGGCTCGGCTGGATGGATGACGCCGACTGTGTCACCGTGCCCGAGCTGCCCTGGATCGGCCCGCGACGTGGCCAGCCGTTCGACCCCGCCGCACTAGAGCAGATGACACAGACCTGTGATCACTGTCCCGTCCTGCAGCAGTGCCGCCGCTACGTCGACCAGGCCGACGTGTCGGCCGGTTTCTGGGCTGGTGCCTGGCGACACCTCAACCCGGACACCAGGGTCGATGACGCTCCGGGTGGTCGAGTGGCATGACGACCACCGGGTTCACCGATTCGTCCGCCTCGCAGCTTGACGGCTCCGGGTTTCCGGGGTTCAGCGAGGACGTGCCGTTGGACCTGTCCGGCATCACCGAAGGCTCGGAGCGGGCACTCCTGGCGCGGCTGATCGACCGGACGTTTGACGACTTTGCGGACACCGCGGCCGCGGTCGGCTACTGCTCGCACCCGATCCGTCTGGTCGGCCACTCCGACACCGTCGACCCGGTTACCGGAGAGATCCTGTCCAGCTTCTCGTCGGCCGAAGCGCCACTGGGGGTGTTGTATCGGCCCTGCGGGAACCGGCGCGCCGACGTCTGTCCGGCCTGCTCCCGGGTCTATGCCCGCGACACCTTCGCCATGATCAAGGCCGGACTCACCGGCGGCAAGACCATCCCCGACACCGTCGCGGCCAATCCGCTGCTCTTCACCACCCTCACCGCGCCCTCGTTCGGACCGGTCCACGGTCCCCGCGCACGGAATGGGCAGAAGATCGGCGGCCGGTGTCGACCCCGCGACAAGACGCCGCTATGCGTGCACGGCCGACCGGTCGGCTGCATGGCCATCCACGATGATCACGATCCGCGGAACGGAACTCCGCTGTGTGACGACTGCTACCAATGGCAGTCGGCCATCATCTGGCAATGGTGGGCACCCGAACTGTGGCGACGAACCACCACAGCAATCCGCCGCGCGATAGCCGCCCGACTCGGCCTAGCCGAACACCATCTGCGTCAGGTCGTCAGGGTTGAGTTCACCAAAGTTGCTGAGTACCAGGCCCGCGGACAGGTCCACTTCCATGTCCTGATCCGTCTCGACGGACCCGACGGTCCCGGCTCCCCCGCGCCCTTGGATGGCGACCAACTCGGTGCCTGCGTCAGGAATGCGGTGACCGGGATGATCATGGAAGCTCCGCCCGTCGATGATCACGACCAGGCGCGGATCCTTGGCTGGGGAACCGAGCTGGACGTCAAGGTGGTCCGGGACGGCAACCGGACCGACGACCCAGACAGACCGCTGACACCCGAACAGGTCGCCGGATACCTGGCGAAATACGCGACCAAGGACGCCAACAGCATCCGCCCCGTTGCTCGGCCGCCGGCGCACCTCGCACGGCTGGAAGCGACAGCGCGTGATCTTGGACGACGTGCCCTTCGACATGATCCGGTCTCGCCGTACCGGCTGCTCGGCAAATGGGCGCACATGCTCGGCTTCCGCGGCCACTTCTCCACCAAATCCCGGCACTACTCGATCACCCTAGGACGGCTCCGGAGGGCACGACACCGTTACCGGCAACTCGTGGCACGCGCGGCCCGGCTCGGCGAACCGGTCGACGTCAGTCAGATCGAGGACCAGCTCCTGGCGGACGACGTCGAAACCACGCTGGTGATCGGGTCCTGGCATTACCAAGGCACCGGCTGGACCAACCCCGGCGACGAAGCACTCGCCATCGCGGCCGCAGCTCGGGCACGGGAGTACGGGCAGTGGAAGGCGAGCAAGATCAACAACTGGTGATCATGATGGTGGATTGAGGAGGAGTGATGGGCGAGATTGCGCCGCCTCGGTTTGAGCGGCTTTGGACGGTTCAGGATGTGAGTGAGTACTTGGCGGTTCCGGTTCCCACTGTGTACAGCTGGCGGAACTCGGGGATGGGGCCTCCTGCTCGGCGGATCGGCAAGCGGCTGCGGTATCGGCCGGAGGATGTTCGGGATTGGGTGGCGTCGCTGTCGACGGAGATTCCGCTATGAAGCCGCTTGGCCTGGGTGAGCACGGCGACGTGACGGTGAGTGTTGATCGAGGCTACGTGGTTGCGACGGTGCAGTATCGGAATTGGTCTGGCCGGTATGTGCGGGTGAAGCGCAATGGGCGGTCGAAGGCGGCGGCGCGGCGCCGCGCGCTTGATGCTGTTCATGATCAACTGGAGTACGGCGCGGAGGAGTCACTGACGAAGGGGACGAAGTTCGCGGTCGCCGTTTCCGCCTGGCTGGAGATGTTCGAGCTGTTGGTGGAGCGTGGCCGGCGGTCGCCTTCAACACTGGCGTTGTACCGGAATATCAGTGACCGGATCGTGTTGCCGGGCTTGGGAAGCTTGCGGCTCGGCGAGATCGGTACGCCGCGTCTTGACCGGTTCCTCCAGGGTGTGCTGCGGGACAAAGGTGTCGCGACGGCAAAGGCGTGCCGTTCGGTGCTGTCTGGTGTTTGCGGCTGGCTGGTCCGCCAGGGTGCGATGAGGACGAATCCAGTGCGCGATCTGACGCCGATCGAGGTCGAGAACCGCAAACGGGCTCGGGCCCTGGACGACGCGGAGATCCGGGCCTGGCTGGCGGCCCTGGATTCGAGCGAGTTCGCCCGGCGTCATGATCTGCCGGAGTTGGTGCGGTTCATGCTGGCGACTGGCACCCGGATCGGCGAGGCGGTCGGGGTGACGTGGACGGATCTGGACCTGGATCTTGGCATTGTGCAGATCCAGCGGACGATCATCCCGGTGAAGGGTGCTGGCCTGGTGGCGCATCGAGTGAAGTCTGACGCGTCCGAACGTGGGCTGTTTCTGCCGGACTGGTGCGTCGAGATGTTGAAGGCACGCCGCGTTCGGTTGGGTGGGTTCGATGGCCCGGTGTTCGCCAGTACGACAGGCGGCTGGCGTGATCGGGGCAATGTCGGGAAGGCGATCCGACAGGTTCGCGTCGGTACCGACTTTGAGTGGCTGACGAGTCACACCTTCCGTAAGACGGTGGCGACGTTGCTTGATGATGAGGGCGCTTCGGCTCGGCGGATTGCTGACCAGCTCGGACATGCGCGGGTGTCGATGACCCAGGACGTCTACCTGGGGCGCAAGCCGACGAATGCGGCCAACGTGGCGGTCTTGTCAGCCCACAACCCCGATGCGCCGACGCGGCCGGCAGAGGATGCGGGTGATGGCGCGTGAGCCCGTACTTTCCCCCACACTTTGCCCCATTTTGCCTGGTGGCGGCGCTGAGCGGCTGGGTTTCACGCCTGGTGGGTGGGCCCCGTGGGACTCGAACCCACAACCCGCAGATTAAAAGTCTGCTGCTCTGCCAATTGAGCTAGAGGCCCTCGGCGCGGCGGACGGTTTCTGACGCCCCGCGAGCGCCGACCAAGCCTAGCGGCAGATCCGATCGGATTGATGATCCACCCTCACAGCGTCGAACGCCGCTCCCGCCACTCGTTGACCACCCGATCGGCGCTCACGGTGCGCAGGAAGGATTCCGGGCCGCGGTAATGCCCGGACGGCGGTCGCAGTCGCATCTCCCGGATCCGCCGGTTGAGCGATTCGACGACCTCGCGGACCTCGGGCTCGGTGCGCAGGTCGGCGCACGTGTCGACGATCTGCTCGGCTTCCTTGCGCAGCGCCAGTTCGGGCGGCAGCACACCGGTGAGGTCTTCGCGCTGCACCCACTGGGTGACCCAGTCCCGCGCTCCCGGGCCGGTCAGATTGCGCAGTGGCTTGCCCCGGCCCTTGAGATTGTCGAACTCGCCGCGTTCCTGGGCCTCGCGGATCAGCCGGTCCTGGACCGACTCGGTTCGTTTCCACTGGTTCTTGTCATTCATTCGCCTGTCTCCCTCGGCAGGAGTATGTGAATGGCTTCACAAGCACTCTACCCGCTCCCGGTGGCAGGCAACAGGGTGGCGTCCGTGTGGAAGGCTTGATGCATGGACGGGTGGACGGTCGGCCTGATCGTGATGTTCGCGGTCGGCCTCGCGGTGATCGTCTTCGGTGCGCTCTCCGACCGACGAAAGAATCGCCGGGCGGTGTCGGAGATGTTGTCTCCCCCGCCCCGGACGATTCCCCGACTTCCCGCCGACGCAGCACGTCCGCGTTACGTGTCGGCACTACAGGCCCGTCGGGTGACCGAGCCGCGCCCTGCGCTCAATGATGATCAACAACGCCGACTTGCCCAGCAGCTCAAGGCCGCCGATACCGTACACGTTCGGATCGGCTTCGCGTCAGACGCCTTCGTCACGGACGAGCCTACAGCTCGCGCCGTTCTTGATCATCCGCGCATTCTGGTGTGTGCCGAGCCGATCATGGCCATTCGCGAACTGATCGGCGTTCTGGAGCATATGATCACCGATCGCACTCCGCTGGTGGTCGTTGCGCCGATGATGGCACCGGAGGTGCTCGACACCCTCGAGGTCAACCATCTGCAGCGCGCCGTGGATGTAGTGGCGATCCTCAGCCGGGATCCGGTTCCGACCGATGTGATCGTCCAGGCGACGGGTGCGACATTGATCAGCCGGGTCGATCTTCAAACCGGCTACCTGAGTGATCACGAACTCGGGCGTTGTGCCCGTTGGGTCAGCGATCGCAGGTCAAGCTACATCGTCGGCAGCCTGTCCGGTCGGACCGACGAAGATCATCAGCCCTGATCGGATCGGGCCGGTTCCAGCCAGGGAAACCCGTCCGGGTCAGCTTCGAACCGAGCACGGATGACGTCGTGGTCGTGCCCGCGGATCTGTTGCAGGAAGGGGAAGTCCTCCGGCTCGATCCGCAACTTGGCCAGCGGCCGGACCGGATCGGGATTCACCGCCTGAGCCAACCGGACCTCTTTGCCGTCGACCGTGGCGGGCGGTTGGGAATCGAAACCCGCGGCAGGCAGCAGATACACCACACCCGACCGCCAAGGCCGGTGCGGCAGCACCGAATCGGTGATCGAGAAGAAGTAGCGCGCCTCGGCATCCGGGCCGACGAGGATGCAGGCGTTGAGTAGTCCCATGGGATAGCGGTCACGATCAACGATCGCGAAGTACATCGGCCAGATGCCATCCTCCGCCGCGAAGACGCCGCGGCGGCCGCCGAATTCCGAGGGATCATCCGGCTGCCGCGGTTCGAAGATCTCGATGTCCGCTCTGCCCGTACCGTGCATCACGAACCCGCTGCCCGCGGCGTGACACAGGAACTGCCACTTCGGGGCCGTCAATCGATAGTCGATGAGCTCACAGGCATCGTTTTCGGCGACTGCGTCGAGCAACTGGTCGAACTCGACAGCGGTCTGCTGGTCCGGGCCGGGCGGTCGGGCCAGCCAGTAATCAGGAAGGTTCACGAGGAATCACGCTACGGCGCCGGCGTCGCGTACGCATCAGTGATCACCCCGATCCCGGTTGTGATCAACCAGGCGACACCGGTGCTGCCGGCCTATCTGAAAAGGCGCATCGGTAGGTGCGGGGTACCGTCCTCGACGAACTCGTCGCCGACCACCGCGAATCCGAGAGCTCTGTACCACTGCGCCAGAGGCGACTGCGCGTCCAACACCACATCGCGGTCGCTCGTCGCGGTGAGGGCTGCCTGCATCATGGCCTCAGCCAATCCCCTTCCGCGGGCCCGCGGCGCCAGGACGACGCGACCGATCCGCCAGTGTGGATCATCATCGAGGATCCGGAGCGTTCCCACGACGTCATCGCCGATCCACAGGATCAGATGGCGCGTGCCTTCTTCGACATCACGTCCGTCGAGATCGGCGTACGGGCAGGACTGCTCCACCACGAACACGTCCTGACGAAGCCGCCACACCTCGTAGGCGGTCCGCGGTGCCATCTCCTCGAAGGTCATGATCTCGGTCCGCATGACGCGATCCTTTCATCGCGCGGGAAGCGGCCTCCAGAATGGTGCACGTGGTGGAAATGACTCCGGATCAGTTCGACGAGGCCGTAGCGACCGCGCTCGCCGAGATCCCGGAGGAGTTCACCCGGCTGATGGACAACGTTGCGGTGTTCGTCGACGATGAGCCTGGACCCGGATCGCCGGACCTGCTCGGCCGCTACGAGGGGATCCCGCTGACCGAGCGCGGTGACTGGTACGCGGGCCAGTTACCGGACCGGATCACGATCTATCGCGGCCCCACTCTGCGCATGTGCGAAACGACCGAAGACGTGATCGAGGAGGTTGCGATCACCGTCGTGCACGAGATCGCCCATCATTTCGGCATCCCGGACGAGCGACTGGAACAGCTCGGCTGGGGCTGATCCGTCAGGCTGAATCACACGCTTGAAATTCTTACCCTGCGTCCGGCGTGTCGACTTGCGCACCCGGCGCAGTTCATTCTCAAAGGGTTGCCACAGCCCTCGATCCCCTCGTACAGTCCTGAGAAAATTGAGGCTGCTGTGACTGGAGTGACAACTCTCAGGGTGCGGTGGCATCGACGTGAGATCCCCATCTGGCGGCCCCGAGGCCGCTGAGGAGGAAGTCCCGTGAACAGCATGCTGAGAAGGACCGTCGCCGGCACCGCGCTGTCAGCCGCGGCCGCGGCGGCGATCACCGTTGGCGGAGTGCACCTGGTCACCGCGGATGCCGCCACGGCCACCACCGGAGTCAACATCCGGTCGGGACCGGGGACGTCGTACGGCATTGTCGGTGGCCTGGCCCGTGGCCAATCGATCACCGCTGTCGGCAAACCTCACAACGGGTGGGTGAAGGTCAGCTTCAACGGCGGCACAGCCTATGTCTCCGCCCAATATCTCGACCTGTCCGGCGCGGTCAGTTCCGCGACCCCGGTCACCATTTACACCCAGGGGAACAAGATCGCCTCGGCCACACTCAACGTCCGCAGCAGCCCGTCACTGACGTCCAAGATCATCGGGTACATCTCCGACGGTCAGGCTGTTTCACTGACGGGCAAACAGTCCAAGGGCTTCGCTGAGGTCCTGTACGGAGGCCAACGCGCCTGGGTGACCGCCCAGTACCTGATCAGTTCCGTGAACGGCCTGCCGAACAGTTCGGGGACCCGAGTGGCGACCACGGACCTGCTGATCAGGACCAGCGACGACGCGAACTTCAAGATCATCACAACCGTTCCCAGAGGCAGCACGCTCAAGATCACCGGTGCCACCAGCAACGGCTACGCCCAGGTGATCTACGGAAACGCGATCCGGTGGGTGACGGCGAAGTACCTGTCATCGAATGCCAAAGCGGGTCCGGTGGCGCCGCCGGAAACCTCGAGCTCCGGGAGCGCCGGATCGCAGGCGAAGGCCCCTCGGGTGATCGGATCGCGGTACGCGACGACCGAACTCCTCGTCCGCACCAGTTCCGGCAGGGGAGACAAGACAGTCGCCACCGTGCAACGCGGTGACAAGGTCAAGATCACCGGAGCAGTCGCGAACGGTCGGGCCGAGGTCGTCTACGACGGTGTGTCTCGCTGGGTGACCGCGCAGTACCTCTCGACGAACCGACCGCGCTCCGGCCCGAGTACCGGTTCCGCCAACAGCACCAGTGGCAGTTCGGGAGCGGTGAGCACGAGCTACCACGGCGGCTCCACAAACGTCCCCAACGGCGTCTGGGACGATCTGGCCATGTGCGAGTCCAGTGGCAACTGGAGCATCGACACCGGCAACGGGTTCTACGGCGGCCTGCAGTTCACCTTGCAGACCTGGCGGGGCTTCGGTGGTTCGGGGATGCCGAACAACGCCGGCCGCGACGAGCAGATCAGGATCGCCGAGCGCGTGCTGGCTGTCCAGGGTTGGAAGGCCTGGCCGGCATGTAGCACCAAACTCGGCCTGCGCTGAGCCATTCGGCCAACTTCAGGGGTTCCCACGGGTCAAACTCTCAACTTCTGCTCGAGGCCAACTCAGCCGCCGGTGATCTACCTGTGATCGTCCCGTGATCGGACTGTGATCGCAGGTCACATCACCGGCGGCTTACTGCTGTCGACGCCTGCTCCGACAACCCATCAGGCGGGGGAGCGGTCTACCGGCGCGTTCCGGCTCGGCAACACCTCTCTCTAAATCACATCAGTGAAATTTAAGCAAGTTCTTCGGCGTGTCGTATTGCTTTCGCTCTCGAACGCGTACTCGGACGGTTGCCGAGGCGCGAGTGGCGTGGTTAAAGTCCTGAGCAGATTGTGGCTGCTGTTGCTGACGTGATTGGGGAATCGCAGGTGACCGCAGTGAGTACATCCATCCACGGTCCGGGAAGGCCGTGAAGGAGGAAACACAAGTGAGCACCATGCGCAAAGCCGGTGCGGTGACTGCGTTGCTGGCGGCGACCGGCACAGCGGTTGCGGTCGGCACGGCCCAGTTGGCCTCAGCGAATTCGGCGACGGCCACGGCCGGAGTGAACATCCGCTCCGGGCCGGGAACCAGTTACCGGATCGTCGGAGGCCTCGCCACCGGGCAGCGGATCACTGCTGTCGGCAAACCCCACAACGGCTGGGTCAAGGTCCAGTTCAACGGATCGACCGCCTACGTGTCGGCGCAGTATCTGGACCTGAAGTCCGGCAGCGCGTCCGCCGGGCCGGCGAGCATCTACACCAAGGGCAGCAAGATCGCCACGGCCGCGCTGAACGTGCGCCAGGGGCCGAGTCTCGGCGCCAAGGTGATCGGCTATGTCGCACAGGGCCAGAACGTCACACTGACCGGCAAGCAGTCCAGGGGCTTCGCCGAGATGCTCTACGGTGGCCAGCGGGCCTGGGTGTCCGCGCAGTATCTGGCGAGCTCGATGAGCGCCCTGCCTAAGGACACCGGCTCGCGTTACGCCACCGCCGACCTGTTGATCAGGACCAGCACCGATCCCGACTTCAAGATCATCACGACGGTCAAGCGGGGCACCGAGCTGCAGACCACCGGCGCCACCCGGAACGGTTACGCGCAGATCGTCTTCCAGAACGCCATTCGTTGGGTCACCGCGAAGTACCTGTCGAACCAGACTGTCACCGGCCCTACTCCGAGCAGGCCGGCCGACTCCGGTGGTTCGACCAAGGGCCACTCCTCCTCCAAACCGGCGAAACAGGATCCGCGGCCGGCGCCGTCGACCCGGCTGCCCAAGATCATCGGCACTCGGTACGCCACCACCGAGCTGATCATCCGGACCACGTCGGGTAGCGACTTCAAGTCGATCACCGACGTACCGACCGGGACCAAGCTCTCGATCACCGGCAAGATCAGCAACGGCAAGGCCCAGATCGTCTACGGCAACTCCGTCCGCTGGGTGACCGCCCAGTACCTCTCGACCACCAAGCCGCGACAGCAGGATGCGCCCGACGGGCCGACCCTGCCCAAGATCATCGGCACTCGCTACGCGACCACAGAGCTGATCATCCGCAGCAAGTCGACGGCGAACTACAAGGCGTACGGCACGGTGCCGGCGGGAACCAAACTGAGCATCACCGGCGCCTACAAGCACCAGCGGGCGCAGATTGTCTACCGCAACGCCGTCCGCTGGGTGACCGCGGAATACCTGTCGAAGTCCAAGCCGTCCAAGCCGAGCAATCCGGGTGACGGCGCACCGGTCGCCAGCAGCAACAAGGGCAAGGTCGCGCTGGCGTACGCGAAGGCCCAGTTGGGCAAGCCGTACGTCTTCGGCGGCGACGGGCCGAACAGCTTCGACTGCTCCGGTCTGGTGATGCGTGCCTGGCAGGCCGCCGGCGTGAATCTGCCCCGGACGACCTACGACCAGTTCGATGCCAGCCCGCACGTCTCGATGAGCAATGTCAAGGTCGGCGATCTGGTCTTCTTCTACGGCCCGAACCCCAGCCACGTCGGCATCTACGCCGGCAACGGCCAGGTGATCAATGCGCCGCGGCCGGGCAAGACCGTGGAGTACACGCCGATCTCCTACATGCCGGTCGCCGGCGTCACACGTCCGGGCTGACCCCCGCAGCCCGGCATGATCCGACCTGATCCGGATCAGCCAGCGGTCGCGGTCCGTTCTGCTGAGCGGACCGCGATCGTGTTTTCGGGTCGCAGTCTCATCCCAGGTTTGGGACAGTAGGCGCCAGACCCCTATAGTCATGCGGTCAGGTCCCCATCGTCTAGAGGCCTAGGACACCGCCCTTTCAAGGCGGCAACGCGGGTTCGAATCCCGTTGGGGACACCCAGCCGAAAATTGCTCTGACAAGGCCCAATGCCTTGCCGTCCTAACCTTCCTGTCCGGCCGACACATGCTCACGGACACACCAGGGACACATCACGGGACACATCACGACTCACCCACCGCGTCCGGGAGCAGATCTCTCGCCAGGAGTGAGCCTGGTTGATTCGGCGGCTTGCAGCCTCGTGTCGTCAACGGGGTGTCGCGGATCGGACTACCTGCCCCGGCAACGGGACCACAATGGGTTCATGGCTTCGGACCTCCCGTTGGTGGCCCGGGATCGGGAACTTTCGGCGGTTACCGCGCTGATCGAATCCGTCGCGGACGGGCACGGCCAAGGCGTTTTGATCACCGGTGAGGCGGGCATCGGAAAGACCCGCCTTCTGCGTGAGGCGCGGACCGCGGCCGAACAACGAGGGCTGCTGGTCCTCACCGGCCGAGCAATCGAATCCGGCGGCGCCTACCGACCGCTGGTAGAGGCCTTCGGCCATCCCGCCGCCCCATTCGCCACCCACCCCGATCTGGCCGGCATACGCCCGGCACTGGCTCGAGTACTGCCGGGCTGGGTCGCCGAAAACGCAATCCTGGCACCGATGGCCGATCCAACCGCCGTACTGGCCACCGCCCTGACCCTGCTCCTGCAGACCATGGCCCCGACCGGGGCGGTACTGATCCTCGACGACCTGCAATGGGCCGATCCAGACACTCTCGCAACGCTGTCATCCCTGGCCGACTCGATCGACAACACGCCACTCGCGCTGGTCGCCGCCACCCGCGGCGACACGCCAACCGAGCCAGCCCTCCAACAGCTGGGAGGCAGACACAACATCAAGGAGCTGCCGCTACGCCGGCTCACCCCGACCGAAGTGGCCGAGGCCCTGCGGGGAAGCGATCTGCGTCGGTTGTCGGTGGATATGGAACAGTTCGTCAATCTTGTCGACGGGCTCCCGCTGATCATGGACGAGTTCGTCCGCCAGATCCAGGATGGTAGGTCCGAGATCGGCTTATTGGGAACCAGCTCGACTTTCAGTTCCGCGGTTCGGCACCGACTGGCCGGCCTGCCATCGGACTGCCGACTGGTGCTGGACGCGCTGTCAGTCGTCGGCGACACAGACGCCGAGGTTCTCATCGCGACCACCGGGTTGGACCGCCAGCGTTTGGGTCCGGCACTGCACGCCGGGTTGGCCAGCACACTGCTGGTTCCCTCCGCAAACTCCCTCGGTGTCGGCTGGCGCCACATCTTGATACGTGAGGTGGTCAGCGACCTGTTGCTGCCGATGGAACGACAGACCATCGGAGTGCGTGCTGCCGATCGGCTGGCCGACGGATCGGCCAGCGGCGACGGCCAGTTGCGGCACGCCGCACGCCTGTATGAGTTGGCCGGGGACAGCGACCGGGCCGCCGAACAATTGCTCCGCGCCGCCCGGCTGGCGGTCACCAACGGAGCTCTTGACGTTGCCCTTGAGTATCTGTCCGATGCGCAACGGCTGACCGGCGACATCCCCGACAGCGCACAACAAGTGGTGATCGAACGCATCCAGACACTCTGTCTCGCCGGGCGAGCCGGAGACGCCTACGACAGCGGCATGGCCGCATTGAACAACGTCAGGAATTCTGGCTCTCGGGGGCTTCTCGCCGCCGTCGTCCGGGCCGCCTATATGGCCGGCCTCTATCAAGAGGGCAGAGAACTACTGGCCAGGCTGGAGACGGAAAGCAAAACCGTCGATGCCCAGCTGATGGTTCTGCAGGCCGAAGACGCCATCGACGACGACCGTCCCGATGCCTTCGATCTCAGTCGCCGTGCGGCGGTCCAGGCACAACAGGAAGACCGCATCGATCTCGCGTGCGAAGCGTTGATGATCGCCGGTTGGGCGGCGACGTTGCTCAACATCCGCCAATCCGAGCAACAGTTCCGCAAGGCGCTGGAACTCAGCCGGCAAAAAGGACTCTTGCTTTGGGAAGTCAGGGCGACCTGGGGACTCGCGACGCTCGACACGATCACCGACTCCGACCCTGCGCCTCTGGAACAAGCGCGCAGCCTCGCGACAACCGCCGGCATGGTCGGACTCGGCGCCACGATCGATAGCGGCATCGGGCAAGTCGAGCTGCGACGAAAGGGGTTTGTGGCGGCCTATCCGATGATCGTGGAGGCCGACAGGCAGGCTCGTCAGTTACGCCTCCTCGACGTCCACACCACGGCCTATGGCCGTGTTCTCGATTGCTGTCTGCTCGCCGACCAGCCCCTGCCCGACCCAACCGACCCGGAGCAGGCGGGCAACATCGATGCGGCCATCGCCGACGTGATGCGGCTGGAGACCGAAATAGGGTCACTCTGTGGCTTTACCGTCAAGTCCGCGTTGGGCGCGCGAGCTTGGCTCGATGGCGACACCCGGTCAGCCATCCGGCTGATCAATGAGGACAATCAGCGATACGACAACGCGAACAAGATGTCGCCCTGGTGAGGGTTCCCACGTCTGCTCAGCGTGGTCGAAGGCGAGGACCCATCCGAGGCGTTCGACCGTGCCGACCTGACCGGCCACCACCTCAACTGGGCCGCTCGAGCCCTCGGCACCGCCATCGGACAACTCAGAGCCGGCCAGCCCGCCGACACCGCCCTCGCCGAGGCAGACCACCACCTGCGCAACACACCGTTCTGGGCCCACCTGCTGCGCACCGTCATCGCCCCCGCGGTCTACAGATCCGCGATGCGCTCGGCAGCGGAAGGCTGGCTACGCGAAGCCGACGCATTCTTCGGCGCCGCAGGAGAACGCCCCCTGCAACATCACGTACGCCAGACCCTGGCCGCGATCGGCGCCAAAGTCCCCCGGACCACCGCCTCCGTGCCGGCCCACCTCGTCCGATTCGGCATCACCGCTCGGGAAGCCGAAATTCTTCAACTGGTCAACGCCGGCCTCACCAACAACGACATAGCAGAGCAACTGTTCATATCGAACCGAACCGTCGAGACACACATCAGCAGCATGCTGGCAAAGACCGGCGCCGAACGCCGCGACCAACTGCCCTCAACCTAGCGCTCACAGTCGGCGGATGATCATCTCCGTGCCGACCCGCGCCGTGGAGGCGGCGACGCTGGTTCGAATTCCGTTTGGGGCATCCCGCCGGGTCAGGACGGCTGCACCGGCTCGCCCCGGTAGGAGCCGAAGGACCACAGGTTGCCTTCGGGGTCGGCGCAGGAGAAGGTTCGTCCACCGTAGTCGGGGTTCTCCAGTGGCTGGATGATCCGCGCGCCGGCGGCGACAGCCCGGTCGTGAATCTCATCCACCCGATCAGTCACCACGTACGCGCCCCCCGGTTCCGGGCCGCTGCGTCCACGTCGTCCCGGTCCGGTCGCTGCCGAGCATGATTCCGCCGCCTTCCGGCCAGCTCAGCTGGGCGTGTTCGACGATGTCGCCGTCACGGTAGACCGCGGTGGCCGTGAAGCCGAACACCGAAGTCAGGAAGTCGATCAACGCGTTGGCGTCGGTGGCCCGAAGGGTCGGCCAAATGGTCGGTTGCAGTGCTTGCTTGGTTGAATCCATGGCTCAAGGATGCTCATCAGCCGTCGTCCGCCGATAGAACGTTTCGGCGGATTCCTCCGGGACCATCCCGCCCGGAACCATGCCGCCGTACTCCTCGTCGACCCAACGAGTCGGCCCGATGCCGACGAACGATCTGAAGTCACGGGTCAGGTGCGATTGGTCGGCATAACCACAGTCGGCTGCGATACCGGCAAGATCAACTCGACCATGATCGACGCCGTACCCGATCAGCCGTTTGGCCCGCTGGAACCGGAGCAGCCGGTTGAAACGCTTCGGCCCGATCCCGAACTCTGCGGTGAACAGCGAGTGCAACTGGCGCTCACTGAGCATCACGTGGCCGGCCAGCCCCGCGATCCGGCCGGCGCCGCGATGCCTGCCAAGCCAGGCCCAGGCCTCGGCAAGCTCGGTCCGCATCCGGGGTCCGTCATCCGCACGGTCAGTCCGATCCTGCAGGAACTGCCGCACCAGGCCGAAGCGGGTGGGCCAGTCGGTGGTGTCGATCAGCCTGGCGCGGAGTCGGCCGATCTCCCGACCAACGACATCGACTCCTTCGTAGGTGCCGGAGCACAACTCTGAGGCACGCAGCCCGAGGATCGACCGTGCAGCCGGGAGATGCAGAGCGATCTGGATACCCGACTGTTCCTGCGGCTGCCGGATGTAGGCCGGCGTCAGGTGCAGGCCTGCCGTGGCGATGTCGACCCGGGTCGGGGCCGTACCGAATGCCTCCTCCACCGACCACCCCGTGACGACCGGCTGATCAAGCGTGATCACCAACGTCACGTGCGGCGACGGCGCGCCACGGTGCAATGTCGGACGCGGGCTGCGCGCCGTGTAGCCGACGACTGAGGCCGCGACCTGGGGCATCAGGCCGTCAGCGCTCCAGTACTCCTGATCGTGAGCGTCACGGTTGGCCATGGGTTCATCCTGCTCCGGCGTTCAGAGGTGTCCATGATTCCACCGTCGGCGGTCACCTGCCGAAGATCGCCTCGGGCAACGTCGTCTCCGCCGTGAGTTCGAGCGCGTCGGCGGCCTTGCCGAGCGCGACGCTGTAGGTCCCTTCGGTGATGCGCCACCGCCCGGCCTGTCCGTCGAAGCGGCCGATCAGCCGCGGGTCTGCGGTCAGACTCACGCTGCGGGATTCCCCGGGTTCGAGCTCCACCCGCTCGAACCCGAGCAGCCGCATCCGCTCCTCGCCGGCCGCGTCGGTCAGATACAGCTGGGGGACGTCGGCGCCTGCCCGCTGGCCGGTGTTCGTGACGGTGAAGGTTGCGCTGATGGTGTCGCCACCTTCGACCTGGAGGTTGTCGTAGGCGAACGTCGTATAGCTCAACCCATGACCGAAGGCGTACATCGGCTTCGCGCCCGTCTTGGCAAACCAGCGATAGCCGACCTCCGCCCCTTCGTTGTAGTCGATCGTCACAGCTGTGCCCACGGCGTCCCGAGGCCGGGCAGCTCGGGTCGCGGTGTTTGATCAAGACTCTCCGGGTAGGTGATCGGCAACCGGCCGGACGGGTTCACCGCCCCGGTGATCACCTCGACGATCGCCTGGCCGCCGGCCTGGCCGGGATACCACGCCTGCATGATCGCCCGTACCTTGTCGCGCCACGGCATCGAGGCCGGATTCCCGGTCTGCAGCACCACAATCGTGTTCGGGTTGGCGGAGGCGACCGCGTCGATCACCGCGTCCTGGCCCCATGGCAGCGAGAGATCGGCGCTGTCGAAGCCCTCGCCCTCGACCCGGATCCCGAAGATGATCACCACGTCCGAGCGCTTGGCCGTCAACGCGGCCTCCGCCGGTGTATAGCCAGGATCGAAATCGAACTGTGCCTCCGGCGCTTGCGCCAACTCCTCGAGGGGAGCCGGCGGGAAGAGGAACAAGTTGCGGAGCGTACCCATGACACCTGCGCCACCGATCTTGATCACGCCGGCGAAGCCGGCGACCGGTGCGGGTGTGCCGGCCGTCCGTCCGGGTGCCCGCCGTACGTGCGGATCTTGAACTCCGTCGTCTCGAGTGCGAGGTTCAGTTCGCGAAGCCGCCGCTTGATGCGGTCGCGCTGATCGAACATGATGCGCCGACGCTCGGGAATCGTGCTGTCGCCTTGCTCGACCAGCCCGATGTATCGCCGGAGATCTTTCATGGTCATGCCCGACAGCCGCATCCGGTTCAGGAACGTGAGTCGAGACAGGTCGTTTGCGGAGTATTCGCGATAGCCGGACGAGTTGCGGGCCGGGCGCACCAGACCCTGCAGCTCGTAGTAGCGCAGAGTGTGGACGGACAGTCCGACGAGATCGGCAGCTTGGGCGATGCCCATCGGCGCCACCGACCAGTCGATCATGGAACCGTCGACCAGGCCGTGCACCGGGTCGACGGTCGGCATCGGCGACGCGTCGCCTGCTGCCTCCTCGTGGGTTGACCCGTCCTCGGCAGCGAGAAGCCGTTCGATCAGCGCATCGGTCGCCATAGTGATCAGAAGGCGCGAACTGCCGGAGGCATTCCCGGGAAATCTGCCGACTCGCTCACCCGAGCCCAGGCGCGGACGTCGTCCAGACCGCGCTGGTAGATGCGAGTGAGATTGCGTACGGCCTCCGCACCCAGTGGCAGCCGGAGTGGAGCCTCCGGTGCTTGCAGGACATCCCGGATCACGCTCGCGGCGCGGACCGGATCGCCTTCCTGTGCACCGTCGACCTCGGTGAGGTTGGTGCGTACCGAACCGATCACCGGATCGTACGTGGCGTCCGGATGCGCGGCGTGGAGGACTCCGGCCGCATTGAACTCGGTCCGGAACCGGCTGGGCTCGACGATCAACACCCGGATGCCGAACGGGGCGACCTCGCCGGCCAGCGCCTCCGACCATCCCTCAAGCGCGAACTTGCCCGCCGAGTAGCTACCCACTCCTGGGAACGACAGCCGTCCACCCTGGCTGCTCATCTGGACGATCGCACCGGATCGGTTCGCCCGCATCTGCGGAAGCACGGCGCGCGCGTAGGCTGCCGGTCCGAAGAGGTGCTGGTCGAGCATGTCGCGCAGCTCGGCGTCGGTGACTTCTTCGGCTGCTCCCACTTGCCCGACACCGGCATTGTTCACCAGGACGTCGATCCGTCCGTATGCCGCCAATCCGCGACGTACGACATCCGCCGCTGTTGCCGTGTCCCGGACGTCGTGTTCGATCGCCAACAGGCGGTCGCCGTACTCCTTGCGCAGCGCGTCGAACCGCTCCGCGCGGCGGGCCGTCCCGACCACCTGCTCGCCGGCCTGAAGTGCGGCAGCCGCCAGGGCAAGTCCGAGACCGGAACTCGCGCCGGTGATCAACCAGGTTCTGTTGCCGAGATTCGTATCCATGGTCACGACGCTACGGATTCGAGCGCGCTCGAAGGCAAGACCTTTCTGGGGCTTCGTTTCGGCCTTTGGGCTCACATCAGCAGTGCGGCAACTCCGTGTGGGTCGTCCCGCATGGCGTTGTGGGCGGTCGGAATGTCATGAACCTGCCAGCCGGGATCGGCCTGGAGCCGGGCATGGAGACCAGCGAAAGGGGTGTCGGCTTCCCACCCCGAGCAGTAGATGAAGTCGCGTCGGGGTACGCGATCAGCGGTGCCGGTGAGTCGGATCGTTTGCATGAACGACGCCAACGGGTGCGGCCGCCGCCGCGGATCACCGCCGTGGGGAGGACGGAACGGGGGACGTACGGCAAAGCCTGTGTCCGTCGCACCGTCCACGGCCGTGCGCCGGTAGCTCTCCGAGGTCAGCGACCACCAGGAGTCGCCGTCCCGCGGAACGAACGCATCGAGATGGACCAGACGTGACACGCGCCCCGGCGCGCGATCGGCCGCCGCCGCGATCACCATCCCGGCGTAGCTGTGGCCGACCAGCGTCACGTCGGTGAGACGGGCCTGGTCGAGGAGGCTCACGACGTCGGCGGCATGCGTGTCGAGGTTCGTGCGAGCGACGGTGGCGTCGTCATCGTCAGGTCGCAGACCGGTCAACGTCAGCGCGTGGACGGTGTGGCCGGCGGCCTCCAGCAAGGGGGTGACCGATTCAAACGCCCAGGAGCCGTGCCAGGCACCCGGGACAAGGACGAACGTTGCCATAGCTGATCTCCTGATCGCGTCGTGATGGACCGCGGTCAACCTCACCACCTCTTTGCATGGCGCACTACCGATACAATGCAGTTTGATGCCCGTTCGCCGCCAAGTCCGAACCGCTCCGGTCACATCGACGGTGTGGCCGGCTGGCGGACGACACCTCTGGGCCTCGGGTGGCTCGAGTCCGACGCAGACCCACGGACGCGGGCACCTGGTGTACGCGGCCACCGGCGTACTGACCGTCCACACCGAGCGCGGCACCTCGGGGGTGCCCGCCAACCGTGTCGCCTGGACTCCCGCCGGACGAGCCCATCGGCACAGCTCGCACGGCGACACCGACATGCGCATCGTGTTCCTGCCGCCGCCCCTGGCCCGCCGCCTGCCTGATCGACCGGCCGTCTTCCTCGCCACCGGCCTGGCACGCGAGATCCTGCTCGCCCTCACCGGACCGGACAACTACGAACCCGACCCCCGTCGCTACACCGGTTCCGCCCGGACACGCATGCTCCGGGTACTCGTCGACGAACTCCGGGAGGCTCAGGAGCAGCCGCTATTCCTGCCCGAAGCAAGCGACGATCGCCTGCAGGCCCTGGCCCGGGTGATGTTGGACAGCTTGGACGAGAACACCTCGATGGCCGAACTCGGCAGAGCGGTCGGGGCGAGCTCCCGCACGATCAGTCGACTGCTCCGCACCGAACTCGGAATGACGTTCTATGAGTGGCGAACGCAGCTGCGCATCTATCGGGCACTCGTCCTCCTCGCCGACGGCTACGACGTCACCCATACCGCGTACGCCTGCGGCTGGGCCAACCCGAGCAGTTTCATCGCCGCATTCACCGCAGTGATGGGCAGCACCCCTGGTCGCTATCAGGCCAGTCCTTCCGGTGCGCCTCAGCCGGCAGACTCCAGCCGGAGTTAGCCTGACTCCGCCGCGGTCGGACGACCAGGCCGATCACGGTCTTCAAAGCGGCGACCGAACACGAATTGTTCCTGCGCTAGGTGCCCCCGATCGGGGCCCGACCGGCCGCGAGAACGCGCCCCGATTCGGTTTTTTCCTCGCCGAGAACCTACGCTATAGTTTCGCGGGCGCCGGAAACGGCGTACGGTCCCGGAGCAGGTCATCGGGACATCGCAAGGCCCAGTGGCGCAGTTGGTTAGCGCGTCGCCCTGTCACGGCGAAGGTCGCGGGTTCAAGTCCCGTCTGGGTCGCGGAACGGCGAGGTCTGACCTCGCCGTTTGTGGTTGTGGCCCGTCGGGCAGACCACTCCGGCCAGGTAGCTCAGTTGGTAGTAGCGTTCGCCTGAAAAGTGAAAGGTCGGCGGTTCGAGCCCGCCCCTGGCCACCACGATCTCCGTGTTCTCAGGCGCCCTCTCTGTGCCGCGCGTTCGCACCAGTTCTTCGATCCGGCACCAGTTCCTCGACGCCGCACCAGTTGCTCGACGGCGCACCAACTACTCGACGGCGCACCCACTGCAGGCGGTGCGACGACGAGCAATGGGTGCGTGAACAAGTAGTCGGTGCGGGGGCAACCAACTAGTGCGGGACCGGGCCGACGCGACGGGCCCTGTCGGCCGTACGCCCGCACCAGTTTCTCCGCGCCGCACCACATCCTCGACGCCGCACCAGATCCTCGACGCCGCACCAGATCCTCGACGCCGCACCAGTTGCTCGACGGCGCACCAACTACTCGACGGCGCACCCACTGCAGCCGGTGCGCGACCGACGAACTGGTGCGACGGCGAGGAACTGGTGCGACGGCTAGCAACTGGTGCGGGACGCCGGGCGGGTGCGCGGCGGCACTCCCCGGCGGGCGGCTGCTACTCTCCCGCGGCCGGCTGGCTCACCGCGTCGGGGTGTTCGGACTCGTCCTCGGCGCGGTCGGGCTCGTCCTCGGCCCGGTTGGGCTCGTCCTCGATCTGTTTGGGCTCGTCCTCGGTCCGATCATCCACGTCCGGGCGCTGCGAGGGTGGCTCCTCGATGTCGCCGATGATCGCGGCGGTCTGACTCGGCCAGATCAGGTAGCGGTAGACCAGGTTGCTCATCGTCTCCAGCCGGTTCCGGCCGCCCAGGAGATACCAGATGTGCAGCGCGACCCAGGAGACCCAGGCGAGGAAGCCGGTGATCTTGGCACCGTTCCAGAGCTGCACCACCGCCGACTTGTTGCCGATCGTCGCCATGATGCCGCGATCCTTGTAGTGGAACGGCACGGTCTGCTCGCCGTTTTCCAGCCGTACGATCTGGCGGGCCGCATGAGCACCCATCTGGATCGCCGGCGGAGCCAGCTGCGCGATCGGATGATCAGGATCGATCGCCGCGTCGCCCACGGCGAACTCGTGATCATGACCATGGATCCGAAGATCGCCGTCGACGACGATCCGGCCGCCCTTGCCCAGCGGGAATCCCCAGTCGGAGACTTCCGGGTAGCCGGCGACCCCGGCCGCCCAGATCACCAGGTCTGCTGGAATGGACGTGCCATCCTTCAGTTCCACGTGATCCTTGGCAACCCGGGAGATCGCCGTCCCCAGCCGTACGTCGACACCGCGCTTGATCAACTGGCGGAAGGCGTACTGCTGCAGCTTCTTCTCGAACGGCAGCAGCAGCGCATCCATCATCTCGACCAAGATCACGTTGACCTCGGACGGGTCGAGTTCGGGGAACGTCGGCGTCAGCATCGCGCTCTTCAGCTCGGCGATCGCCCCGGCCATCTCGACGCCGGTTGCGCCGCCGCCGATGACGACGATCCGGAAACGTCCGGTGCCCGTCGCGGACTGGCCGGCGATCTTCTCCAGTCCGCCGAAGATCGCGTCACGGACCCGTAACGCGTCGCCGCGGGTGTACATCGACATGGTGTGCTCCTGGGCACCCTCCACGCCGAAGTGGTTGGTCGTGCTGCCGATGCCGATGATCAGGTAGTCGTAATCGATCGCCGGACCGGCATCGACCAGGACCCGCTTCTGATCATGATCGATACCGACCACCCGGGCCCGCCGGTAGCGGGCATGGTTGCGGGCGCTCAAGGTCCGTAACGGGTAGGTGATGTCTCCGGGATTCAAACCGCCGGTAGCCACCTGGTAGAGCAGCGGGCGGAAAGTGTTGTAGGGGTGTTGGTCGACAACAGTGACCTGGACGTCGGCATCAGCCAGGGCGCGGAGCGCAGAGGCACCGGCGAATCCGGCACCGAGGACGACCACGTGCGGACGGTGATCTTTGTTCCTCATGTCATCCAATACAACAACCTGATCGGGGGCGGTGTTCCGTACCGACAGTCTGGTACCCGCGGCCCCGGAAGTCGACCCGTCGGTCGCTCAGGCCAGGGTTGGCGTCACCTTGGTTGCGCCGAGGTAACCCAGCCAGGCAGTCATCTCGGCGAAAACGGCTTCGCGGACCGGTTCGGCGCTCAGCACCAGGTCGTGCAGGCCGCCCTCGAATCGGACCAGCGTGACGTGTCGGCCCAGCCGCGGCGCCCGGTGTGCGATCTGGTCGACGTCCAGCACGGTGTCGACGGTGAGGAGTTCCGGATCCCAGCGCCGCCGGTACAGCGTGCGTGCCGAGGTCATGACCAACACCGGGACGTCGATACCCAGTCCGGCTGCCACCCTGGCGTGGCCCTGCCGAACGGCGCGGATCCAGCCGATCAGGATCGGCGGTCCGGGCGATCCCTTCCACGTCGGGTTGTAGGCCCACTCGCCCTCCCGGTCCGACTGCAGCGCACGAGCGTAGAAGTCCGTACCGGTCATCGGGATCGCGGTGGTCGACATGCCGCGGCTGGCGAGAGCCTCGAGCACCGGCGTGCCGATCGCCCGGAGCATGGCCGATCCCTGCAACTCCAGCCACGGCGAGTTCAGGATGACGCCGTCGACCGCTCCGGGGCGGTCGGCAACCCACAGGGCAGCGATCAGCCCGCCCGTCGAGTGTCCGGAGATGATCAGCTGAGCCCGCTCCGCACCCGGCGCCTCGTTGTTGATGATCGCCACCGCCGCATCCAGCTCCTCCGCATAGTGACTGAGCGTGGTGATGTAGCCCTGCAGCTGGCCCTCCTGCAGGCTGCGGCCGTAGCGGCGCAGATCGACGGCGTAGAAGTCATAACCGAGTCCGGCGAAGAAGTCGCCCAGGTGGGCCTGGAAGAAGTAGTCGTTCCACCCGTGCAGATAGAGGACGGCCCGGTCGTGCCGGGGTCCGGAGCGCCGGACCAGCGTCGCCGCCAGCAGGCCCTCCTGGTCCCCCGGCGCGAGTTCGGCCTCCGGCAAGGGCAGCGTCCGGGACTCGTAGCCCGGCAGAATGTCCGGCTGCCATCCGTTCCCCGCCTCGGTCATGCTCTCCAGATTGCCAGATTCGACCGACTGACCGATGACCAGGAACGCCGCTCAGGCGTCAGGAGAGCCAACGGACGTTGAACGGGTACGGATAGACCTCGCCGTTGTACGCGCGCAGGGCGGCGATGACTCCGAAGACGATGGCGACGATCTGCGCGGCCGCCATGATCAGCCCACCGATCAGGATGATGAGCAGGACCGTGCCGACGACGTAGCCGAACGCGATCAGGAAACCGAAGTTGGTCGCAGCCGCCGCGTTCTGCCGAACCACAGGATGCCGATCCTTGAACACCGCCCAGATGATCAGCGGAGCGATGAACGTGGTCACGATCATGCCCACATGGGCAAGCACCGACCACAGTCGGGCATCCGATTCCGACAGCGGCGACTGCGCGCCGATCGGTGCACCACCGAATGGCTCGTCAGGGGTCATGTCATCGACCGTAGACCGTACGGAGTTCGTCCGCCATGATCCGTCGTCCCCGCGGTAGCCGCGGGGACGACTGCTAACCGGACTTGCGGACGTCCTCGTAGTCGTCCTCGCGAGTCGACGAGCCGTGCTCGTACTCCTCGGCGAGGTCGGCGTACGCCTCGGGAATCGACTCTTCCGGCTCCTCGTGCGCCGGCTGCCCGCGCAGTTCGCGCTCCAAGGAAGAGAAGTCGGTGTCTACCGACCGGTACTTCAGCTCCCGGGCAACCTTCGTCTGCTTTGCCTTTGCACGGCCGCGCCCCATAGGGTCGACCCCCTCGCGTGATCCGCCTGCGGTGAACCGCGGCTATGTGTTGGTCAATGTCGTGGGGTCAAGGCTACCCAATGCCGTCCGCTCCGCAAACCGCACCCCGCCCATCGGCGCGGGAGTCGTCGTCTGCGCTCAGGAGTGGCTGCCGACCAGCTCCACCGCGCCCGGCGCCCGCGGATCACCGGCGCCGGCCACCTCACCGCACACCCAGGACCGGATGCCGCGCCTGCCGAGCAGCTCGATTGCACCGTCGGCCTGGTCGGCCGGGAGCAGCGCCACCATTCCGACCCCCTGGTTCAGGGTTGCCTCGATGTCGGGTCGGGAGATCCCGCCGACCTCCTGCACCAGCCGGAAGATCGCCGCCGGCTGCCAGCTGGCCCGGTCGACCCGTACGGTCACGCCGTCCGGCACGACCCGGGTGAGATTGTTGGCCAGTCCGCCGCCGGTGATGTGACTCATCGCATGGACCTCGTAGGCCTCGATCAGCGCCAGGCAGTCCAGGGCGTAGACCTTGGTCGGCTCCAGCAGTTCCGCACCGAGCGTCCGACCCAGCTCGGGCACCTCGCGGTCCAGCGCCCAACCGGCATCCGTCAACAGCACCTGGCGGACCAGCGAGTAGCCGTTGGAATGCAGCCCGGAGGAGGCCATGGCGACCGCGACGTCGCCGGTCCGGACCCGGTCCGGGCCAAGCATCGCGTCGTGCTCCACGACACCGGTGGTGGCGCCGGCGACGTCGTACTCGTCGGGGCCGAGCAGGCCGGGATGTTCGGCGACCTCCCCGCCCAGCAGGGCGCAGCCGGCCACGACGCAGGCGTCGGCGATGCCCTTGACGATGGCGGCGATCCTTTCCGGTACGACCTTGCCGCAGGCGATGTAGTCGGTCACCCAGAGCGGTTCGGCACCGGTCACCACCAGGTCGTCGACGAGCATTCCCATCAGGTCGAAGCCGATGGTGTCGTGGATGTCCATCGCCTGGGCGATGGCGACCTTGGTGCCGACGCCGTCGGTCGAGGTGGCGAGCACCGGGTGGTGGAGACGGGCGATCTTGCTGGCGTCGAAGAGCCCGGCGAAGCCGCCGATGCCGCCGATCACCTCGGAGCGTTCGGTGCGCTTCACCCACTGCTTCATCAGCTGTACGGCCTTGTCGCCGGCCTCGATGTCGACGCCGGCCTGCGCGTACGCCGAGGGTTCGGTTCGCTCGCTCATGGCCGGCTCAACGCGTCGACAGCACCCAGGCCGGGAGTGCTGGTGGCCAGCCCGTCGACGTCGGTCCGCTCGGTTTCCAGGTCGGCCAGTTGGCTGCCGAGCCGCTCACGCAGCGGGATCTCGACCGGGTAGACGCCGTCGAAGCAGGCCCGGCACAGGTTGTCCTTGCCGATGTTGGTCGCCGCGATCAGACCGTCCAGGGTCACGTAGCCGAGCGAGTCGGCGCCGATCGACCGGCAGATCTCGTCGGTGTTCAGCCCGGTGGCGATCAGTTCGGCACGGGTCGGGAAGTCGATGCCGTAGAAGCACGGCCACTTCACCGGTGGTGAGGAGATCCGGATGTGCACCTCGGCGGCACCCGCCTCCCGCAGCATCCGGACCAGGGCCCGCTGAGTGTTGCCGCGGACGATCGAGTCATCGACGACCACCAGCCGCTTACCGGCGATGACGTCGCGGAGCGGGTTGAGTTTCAGCCGGATGCCCAGTTGGCGCAGGGTCTGGCTCGGCTTGATGAAGGTCCGCCCGACGTAGGAGTTCTTGACCAGGCCCTGGCCGTAGGGGATGCCGGACGCCTCGGCGTAGCCGATCGCCGCCGGGGTGCCCGACTCCGGAACCGGGATCACCAGGTCGGCGTCGACCGGCGCCTCGCGGGCCAGGGTCCGCCCGACCTCGACGCGGACAGAGTGCAGCCGCTGGCCGCTGATCATGGTGTCGGGACGGGCCAGGTAGACGTACTCGAAGAGACAGCCCTTGGGTTCGGGTGTTGCGAATTTCCGACTGCGCAGCCCGGCGGCGTCGACGGCGATCATCTCGCCGGGCTCCACCTCTCGGATGAAGGAGGCGCCGATGGTGTCCAGGGCGGCGGTCTCGCTGGCGACCACCCAGCCGGTCTCCAGCCTGCCGAGCACCAGCGGGCGGATGCCCTGCGGGTCGCGGGCGGCGTACAGGGTCTCCTCGTCCATGAACACCAGGCTGAACGCGCCGCGCAGCCGGGGCAGCACCTTCATCGCCGCCTCTTCGGTGGTCAGTTCGGTGAAGGTGGCGATCAACGCGGTGACCGCGGAGGTGTCGTTGGTGACCTCCTTGCTCAGCGCGCCAGGGATCAGCGAATTGCCCGGCAGATCACGGTCGGCCAGCCACGCCTCGAGTTCGTCGAGGTTGGTCAGGTTGCCGTTGTGACCCAGGGCGATGCCGCCGGTCGCGGTCGGCCGGAACGTCGGCTGGGCGTTCTGCCAGACACTGGCCCCGGTGGTCGGATAGCGGGTGTGGCCGATCGCCAGATGCCCGCGCAGGGAGTTCAGGGTCCCTTCGTCGAAGACCTGGCTGACCAGGCCCATGTCCTTGAAGACGGTGATCCGGCGTCCGTCGCTGACCGCGATACCGGCCGACTCCTGGCCGCGGTGCTGCAGGGTGTAGAGGCCGAAGTAGGTGAGCTTGGCCACTTCCTCCCCGGGGGCCCAGACACCGAAAACGCCACAGGCGTCCTGGGGGCCGCGGTCGTTCGGATCGAGTTCGTGGGAAAGCCGCCCGTCTCCTCGTGGCACGCAAGGAGTCTAACCGGCCGGTCGGAGATCACATATTTCATCGAAGGGTTCCACGGAACCGACCACCCGGTTCGTCTGGTAGGCCTGTCTCGTGCAGACGACCCGGATCGACTACGGCGATCACCCGAGCCAGTGGATCGACCTGAGCCTCCCCGACGCCGCCGGCGGCACGCTCCCGGTGGCGATCTTCATCCACGGCGGCTACTGGCGGACCGAGCACCGTGCCGATCAGGGCGAGACGCTGATCGCCGATCTGGTGGCCAAAGGAGTGGCGGCGGTCAACGTCGAGTACCGGAGGGTCGGCAAGAGCGCGATCGACGGTGGCGGCGGCTGGCCGGCGACCTTCCTCGACGTCGCGGCGGCGATCGACGCGCTGGCCGATCGCGAGGAACTCGATCTTGGTCGGGTGGTGGCGGTCGGACACTCGGCCGGCGGCCAGTTGGCCGCCTGGGCGGCCGCCCGCCCGGGACTGCCTGACGATGATCCCGGTGCGGGTCCTCGGGTCAGGCTGTCGGCCTACGTCTCGCTGGCCGGCGTTCTCGACCTGATCGCCGGCGCCAAGGAACGGCTGGATGGCGGCGCGGTGCAGAACTTCCTCGGCGGGGATCCGGCCGCACGGCCCGAGGCCTACCGGCTGGGCTCGCCGATCAACCGGCTGCCGATCGGCGTCCCGGGAATTTGCCTGCACGGCACCACGGATGACCGGGTTCCCTACGAGCAGACCCGGACCTTCGTCGCGGCCGCGACCCGCGCCGGAGACGACTGCCGCTCGTTCACCCTGGTCGGAACCGGCCACTTCGAGTATCTGGACGTCACATCGGCGGCGTGGGCGGCAGCGCGGAGCGTCACGTTGTCGCTGCTGGAGGGTCCGGAGCAGCAGACGTGAACATCCGCCGCCTGGAACCGGCCTTCCCGGCGTCGAGCGTGCTCCGACCCGATTCAGGCGGCAGCATTACTCACCGGTTTCGGGCGGGTTCACAGGTTGGCGATGTTGTGCACCAGCAGGGCTTCGGACAGGCACGCCTTGCGGAAATCACCGACATGCAGCGACTCGTTGCTGCCGTGCGGGCGTGAGTCCGGATCGCCGACGCCGGTGACCAGCACGGTCGCCTCCGGGTAGGCGCGCTGGAAGTCAGCGATCATCGGTATCGAGCCGCCCTGCCCCATGAACACCGGCTCGGCCTCCCAGGCTTCTCCGAAGGCCGAGCGGGCCGCCTCGGCGTACGGGCCGTCGAAGGGCACCACCGACGGGTCGCCCTCCTCACCGGCTCGCACCGTGACCTGGGCGCCCCATGGCACCCGCGACTCAAGGTGCTTGATCAACTTCTGCTGTGCGTCGGCGGCATTCTCTCCGGGGGCCAGGCGCATGCTGATCTTGGCCGCTGCCGACGGCCACAAGGTGTTGGATGCCTTGGCGACCGGTGTGGCGTCCAGGCCGACGATGGTGATCGACGGTTTGGCCCACAACCGCTCGGCGAAGCTGCCCTCGCCGATGTAGTCGACGCCGTCGAGGATCGCCGACTCCTGGCGGATCCGTTCCTCGGGGTAGTCGACAGCGGGGGGCCGACTCGGAATGCAGCCCTTCGACGGCGACGTTTCCTTGATCATCATGCAGGGTGGCCAGCAGCCGGACCAGCACCATCAGGGCGTCGGGGATGACGCCGCCGAAGCCGCCGGAGTGCAGCGCATGATCGATGGTACGTACCTCGACGTACGCTTCGGCCATGCCGCGGAGCGTTGTGGTGAAGGTGGGGACACCGACCGCGAAGTTGCCGGAGTCGCCGATCACGAAGACATCGGAGGCCAACGCGCTGCGATGCTTGTGCAGCAGCGTCTTCAGGGTCGGCGAGCCGACCTCTTCCTCGCCCTCGACGAAGAGGGTGATACCGACAGGCGGCTTGCCCTGATAGGCCCTGAGCACCGCCAGGTGCATGGCCAGACCGCCCTTGTCATCGGTCACCCCGCGGGCGTACAACCGATCACCGACCGGGGTCACCCGGAACGGATTCCCGGTGTCCCACAGCGCCGGATCGCCCTCGGGCTGTACGTCGTGGTGCGCGTACAGGCAGATCGTCGGTTTGCCTTCCGGTGCGGGAAAGTGAGCGATCACCGCCGGCTGCCCGCCGTCGACGGCGTCGATCGACACGTCGGCCGCGCCAAGATCACGAAGCTGCCCGGCGACGAATTCAGCACTCGCCCGAACCTGATCGGCCCGGTCCGGATCGGCGCTCACCGACTGGATGGCGACGTGCTGTTCAAGATCGGCGAGGACGCGCGGCAACTCCCGTTCGACGGCGGCGCGGACCTCATCGGCGGTGCTGGGGATCGTCATGGGCCGAGCCTATAGTCGCGAAGTCCGGCGAACAGCCGCGGGCCCGGCTCACGCGTTGGGCGTGGGCCATCCGACGAAATAGCTGACGACATATTCCGCCGGCAGTCCGGCAAGTCCGGCCAACCCGAGCATCCGTCGGTCCGATGCGCCACCGACCGGGTAGCCGGCGAGGCCGAGCTCGGCAGCCGCCAGGGCAAGGGCCTGCAGCGCGGCGCCCGCCTCGATCAGCAGGAACCGGCCGCCGCGTTCCCCGTACTTCGCCAACACTGCAGTGGAATCTGCATAAAGTCCGATCACAGCGGCCGGGGCGGACTCGGCATCCTGCCCGGCAAGATCATCGGCCAGTTCGGGCCACCCGGGGCAGTCGCCGATCAGGGTGAGCGTGTGCCGGGTCGGATCGTGCTGCAGAACCTGGCCGGTGCGCCGGTCGGCGGAGAACAACAGGCACACTGCCCGGGCCGCGTACAACGCCCCGGCGGCCGGATAGCCTCGACCGGTCGGAGGCCCGGACAGCACCGACAGCAGCACACCGAGATCATCGTGGGTCATCGGCTCGTCCGCGAACCGGCGTACCGATCGGCGGCGGGCCAGCAGGTCGGCGAAGCCGCCGGTCAGGGAGGGAGCGGGCTGCCCTCCGCGCGGCCGCGACCAGGGATCGAGTTGCTGCAGTCCCGGGACGTATGCGGCCATCCGCTCGGCGAAGCCGTGTCGGGTCAGCGCCGACAGTTCTGAGGCTGCCCAGAAGTCGCCGAATCCGGGGGCCGGCCGTGCGTCGGTCATCCGAGCGGGTGCGGGTAGGGGGGACGGAAAGGAACCGGCGGGCGCCCAGGGATACCGCAGTGCCAGGTCCGAGGAGGTTCCCCCCAGGTGGGGCCATCGGTGGTCGGCATGGATCGGCACCAACTGGGGGCTCAACACGCGGGCCGCCCGTACCCCGCAGCCCGCCAGGTCGGCGGTCGTGAGGTCACGGTAGAAGAGCTCGATGCCGTACTGTTCAAGACCCTGGACGAGCTCGGCGAGCTGGGCACGATGATCATCGCCGCTCTCACGATGGGGCGGCGAGGTCACCGGCCCGCCCCAGATCGGCAGCTGCTGCCACAGGTCGGGACGCCGGGTGTAGAAGACGGCATGGTCATCGAAATCCTCAGGCGAGACAGGTGGGTCGGCAGGCTGGTCGGCGGCCCTTGCGGCGTTCACCCCTGCGAACGCGATGCCCTGGGCCCATTCCAGCAATGCCTTCTCGACCGCCTCGGGGAAACCGGCCCGGCAGGCCAGGCCGGCGGCGTGACGCGGGCGGCCCTGCAACAAGGCGGTGCCTGCGACCATGGCGACGGGATGCCGGCTGTAGTCCGGTGTCAGGTCGAGGACGGTTACCCGCGCGTTGATCGGATCGGTGATCTCCCGGACAACCTCCGGTGCCGGCACGCGCCGGGCGGCGACCCGGTGCAGCCAGGTGATCATCAGGGCGTCACGTTCCACCAGTTCCTGGGTGGCACGCAACAGAGCGGTCAGGGTGGTGGGGCCGGCGGCCAGACCATTGGACGTGCTCAGATGGCCCAGCTCCGGATCTGTCCCGACCAGGTTGGCCGGCACCCAGACCGGTGTGTTGTCGCGCAGCGAGTGAACCTTGGTCAACTCAGCCCTGGAATAGCTGTCCCGGTAGGGAAATCCGTGTTGAGCACGCTGTTTCGGGCTGTGCAGTGTGAATGCGCCGTGACCAAGGATCCGTTCCCGATCCCCCACCTCGGCCGCCGTGGCGATCGGCAGCGGACACCGGGCAGAGGCGTACCGCTCGAGGAGTTCTCCGATCGCGGCCCGCCGGGCGGATTCCGGATCGAGGGCAGCACCGCCGGCCGGACTGCTCTCCTGCGCCGGCCCGGTGACGGCGGCATACTGGTTGATCATGGGGTCGGCAGGCACTCGGCCGACCACCGTGGCCGCGGCGGCACACCCGCTCCGCCATCCGACGGCCCGAGCAAGCAACCCGTCAGTATCAGCGACCTTCTCTGGCATGATCAATCCACCCATGGCAGCACCACTCGCCCGTCGCTCGACATGTTCCGGAGTTCTGCGCAGTAAGGACATCGAGGCAGGGTCAGACACGGACTGTGGTTGGCCTGCAGCGTGTCGAGATCGACGGCGACGGTGGCATCGATCAACGGGAAGCGGGATTCCTCCACGGCGAGCTGCAGTTGTCGGGCGACAATGCCGGCAGCCGTCGTCGCGCCGGTCCGGCCGGTCGCGCCGGGACGATCGGGTGTCGGCGGATCTCCCCACCGATTCGCGATCCTGCCGGTCAGGCAGCCTAGGCACGCGGTGTGCCCGGGCACCACCAACGGTCCGACGGCGATCGTACTGGCCGCAGCAAGATCACACAGCAGATGGATCCGGTTCTCGTGCAACAGCGGACCGCCGAGTTCTGCGGCCTCGACAAGAGTTCCGCTGCTGCGTACCACGACCTCGAGATCGGCCGTACCGATGTCATCCGTCAGCGGTTCCGGCCAGCCCTGATCATGGTTCAACGCGGTGAGCGTCTCGGTGAACACAGGAACCGGGTCACCGCAGAACCGGATCGCGATCTGCGGCGTGGCCGGCAGAGTGTTGGGTGGTCCGAAGACGCCGACGGGCCGCAGCTGCTCCACGGCGAGCGCGGCTGCGCGGGACAGCTGGTCAAAGGTCGGCGGCCGGTCGGACCAACAGGCAGCGAGCTCGGCGACGACACGACCAGCGACGTCGTCGACCACCCAGGTCTCGTCTGCGCCCGCGGTGGCGATCAGATAGCCATTCTGAGTGATCAACCGCCAGCCAGGGTCACCGACGACCGGTCCGATCTTCCGGCTGCCGCGGTCAGCCGGCTGCACGGCCGCCCCGCGGTCGACGTCCCGCCCTGACCAGCAACACACTGGTGAGCACCGGAATCGCGAGGATGCCCAGCCAGGCAAGGCCCTTTCCCACCGGCCCGACGTCGTGGGCGAGCAACGCGACCGCCCACAGCAGCAGCTCGATCAGACCGACAACCACGGCAATGACCATGATCAGCAATGGCGTCGCCACGCTCGTGGTGGGCTGTGCCCCGGCCAGCAGATAGCTGCCGACTCCCAGCAGGGCGCCGACGCCGGCGGCGATGATCACCGGCCCGTCGCTGTCGGCCAGGATCGCAGCGACGGCCAGGGACACCGGAACGGTCAGTCCGGCGAGCACGATTCCGGCGAACCGCCGCGCAGTGCTGGGCTGTCGATCTTGGATCACTGGCTGTTCCGGCGGTTCGGCAACTGTCGGAGCGGTGATCGTAGTCCTGGTCACCTGATGCAGCACCGTCGGCAACGCGATACTGGCTGCGACGGCGGTTCCGACACAGCAACAGCAGCAGCAACAGCCGCAGCAGGACGGCGTCACCGGACCACCGGCGGCCGCTGGTGAGAACTGGCTCGGGGCGCGAAGAAGTGCCACCCGAGGACGGTATCGCGAAGATCGCGCCGAGTCGTCCGACCCGAGGATGATCGTCGACGACGCGCGGACCAGACCGATGATCAATCAGGGATCAGTCGAGGAGCGCCGCAACGACGCGGTCCAGTGCGTGGTCGGCGAACATGATCGAGTAGTGGTTGCAGTCGGGGACGAACTCCGACTTCAGTCCCGGCCCGAGGTCGGCGAATTGCACCAGCTCCGGGGGAAGCAGGCCGGGCGTCTGGTTGAGCAGTCCGCGCGGCGCCCAGAGCAGGGTGCCGGGCATCGACAGTCCGGCCGCCGCGGTCAGCACCTCGGTGTCGCTCATGGTGTCTCTGCCGTCGGTACGGATGGCCTCCGGGATGCAGGAACTTCCCAGCATCCCGCCGTCGCGGGGCACAAGATCGTGCAGCAGGTAGCGTTCCAGGTCGGCGGCGATGGCCGGGCCGAGCGCTTCGGTCTCGGTGATCGCCGGATTCGTTCGCAGGAAGTCCAGGTACGCGTCCTGGTCGGCGAAGGTCATCGACAGTTTCGCCTGTGCGGGGCCGAGCACGGCCGCCAGCCTTGCGTCGATGTCGGCGCCGTCGGGCGCCGGGAAACCGATGCCGCCGTCGACCAGCACGACGCGTTGGAATCGCTCCGGATGCCGGGAGCCGGCCAGAGCGACGACATAGGCCCCCATCGAGTGGCCGATCACCGGTACCGTCCCCAGTCCGAGATGATCAAGAACGGCGACGAGGTCGGCGGCGTGAGCTGCCAGACCCCAGGGTCCGGCGACGGCCGAGCTCTCCGCCCGACCGCGCAGATCCGGGGCCAGCAGGCGTACGCCTTCGGGCATCCGCCTGGCCAGGGTGGCGTAGGACAAACCGTTGGCAGTGATGCCGTGGACGGCCAGCACGGCGCGTGGGCTGTCCGCGCTGCCGGCCAGTTCGTGGACGGTCAGATCACCGCCGCGGACCGGGACGGTGAAGGAGGTCGTCATCGACATCCGGCTCCTCGTCGACGTCGATCGGTACCGATCCGAGGGGTGTCAGGCCGCGACGGCCTGGCGGATCGGCTGCTGCCAGGCCGCCCGGAGCTCGGCCAGGCCGATGTCGAACTGCCCGGTGACCTTCAGCTGATCGCCGGCGACGACACCGAGTTGGTCGACCGGGACTCCATGATCTGCACACAGCGCCTCGAAGGCGCCGCGCTGGTCCTCGGTCACCGAGACGATCACCCGGCCGGTGCTCTCGGAGAACAGCGCCACGAACGGGTCAGCGCCGTCCGGCAGGGTGACTCGGACACCATGATCGTGACGAAGCGCCGACTCGACCAGCGCCTGGGCCAGACCTCCGTCGGAAAGATCATGAGCACTGGACAACAGTCCCTGCTGCGCGGCCGTGACCAACACCTCGGCAAGCCGCTTCTCATGGTCAAGATCGACCACCGGCGGCAGACCACCGAGATGATCATGAACAACACCGGCCCAGGTGGAGCCGGCCAGCTCGTCCTTGGTCTCGCCGAGCAGCAGGACGATGTCACCCTCGGCGCTGAATCCCATCGGAGTCCGACGGGCCACATCGTCGATGACACCCAGGACGCCGACCACCGGGGTCGGCAGGATCGCCTGCTCGCCGGTCTGGTTGTAGAAGCTGACGTTGCCGCCGGTGACCGGTGTGCCGAGCGCCCTGCAGGCGTCGACCAGTCCGGCGATGGCGCGCTCGAACTGCCACATCACCGCCGGGTCCTCGGGCGATCCGAAGTTCAGGCAGTCCGACACCGCGACTGGGCGGGCACCGGTGACGGCGACGTTCCGATAAGCCTCGGCCAACGCCGACTGGGCGCCGGCATACGGGTCCAGGTAGGCGAAACGACCGTTGCAGTCGGTTGCCAGAGCGACCCCCAGCCGGCTGCCCTCGTCGATCCGCAGCATGCCGGAGTCCTCGGGCTGGGCCAGCACCGAATCGCCGCGCACATAGCGGTCGTACTGGTCGGTGACCCAGGACTTGTCGGCCAGGTTGGGTGAGCCGACGAGCCTGATCAGCGTCTCCCGCAGTTCGGCGCCGGTCGCCGGCCGGGGAAGGTCGTTGACCCCGTCGGCCTGGACCCGGTCCTGCCAGTCCGGGCGGGCGTACGGGCGCTCGTAGACCGGTCCTTCGGCGGCGACGGTGCGCGGCCGGACGTCGACGATCGTCTCGCCGTGCCAATCGATGATCAATCGGCCGGTGTCGGTGACCTCGCCGATGTCGGTTGCCAGCACATCCCACTTGCGACAGATCTCGAAGAACCGATCGACATGCTGCGGCTCGACGATCGCCATCATGCGTTCCTGGGATTCGCTCATCAGGATCTCTTCGGGGCTCAGCGTGTGATCGCGCAGCGGTACCAGATCAAGATCGACGTGCATGCCGCCGTCACCGGAACTTGCCAGCTCCGCGGTCGCACAGCTCAGCCCCGCCGCGCCGAGATCACTGATGCCGTTGATCACCCCGGCAGCAAAGAGTTCCAGGGTGCACTCGATCAGCAATTTTTCCTGGAAGGGGTCACCGACCTGCACGCTCGGCCGCTTGGCCGGCCCGGTCTCGTCGAAGGTCTCCGACGCGAGCACCGAGGCGCCGCCGATGCCGTCGCCGCCGGTTGCGGCGCCGTACAAGATCACCTTGTTGCCGACACCGGTCGCCCGGGCGAGGTGAAGATCCTCGTGCTTGAGCACGCCGACACAGAGGGCGTTCACCAGCGGGTTGCCGAGATAGGACCCGTCGAAGACCACCTCGCCACCGATGGTGGGCAGGCCGAGACAGTTTCCGTAACCGCCGACGCCGGCGACCACACCGGGAAGCACGCGGTGGGTGTCGGGAGCATCGAGCGGGCCGAAGCGGAGGGCATCCATCACGCCGACCGGACGCGCACCCATCGCGAGGATGTCGCGAACGATCCCACCGACCCCGGTGGCTGCGCCCTGGTACGGCTCGATATAGGACGGATGGTTGTGTGACTCGATCTTGAAGGTGACGGCGTAGTTCTGGCCGATGTCGATCACGCCGGCGTTCTCACCGATACCGGCCAGCAGTTTGCCGACCGGCGTCTCGGCCGGCAGTTCGCCGAACCGGCGCAGGTGCACCTTGGACGATTTGTAGGAGCAGTGCTCCGACCACATCACGGAGTACATCGCCAGCTCGCTGCCGGTCGGGCGCCGGCCGAGAATGTCCCGGATGCGCCGGTACTCGTCCTCCTTCAGCCCGAGCTCGCTCCAGGGCTGCGGGGTATCGGGAGTCCTGGCCGCCTGTTCAACGGTGTCCGCCACGGCCCAAGGTTATCTACCGGGTGCGCCCGGCGACGAATCACCGACCGGCAGGGGCGGCGACCTGGCCCCGGGTCGCCGCCGATCAGGGACTGCCGGACCGGCCGCTCGCTGGTCGGGAATGGCAGCATCATCGGCGCTGCGCGGCAGTGGCTGCGCACCGAGCGGTCGTGGGACCTCCGATGACCCAGCTGGTGCTCCAGCGACGGCCCGTCCTGGTGAGGCGACAGCTTCATGCTGGACCGGATCCGGCAGCGCCTGGGGAGGAACTTCGGTCGGCTGGATCTCAGCCCCTGCCCCATCGCCCGGGTGCACAACATCGCTGACGATCGACCCACGGCTGGCGCGAGGTCGCCGAGACCGCTCTCGGCTTCGTCCGCCACTTCACCGCCGAGCACCCAGTCCGCCGGGACGGCCGAGGCCGAACCGGCCGGCTGATCAGCGCCGACGCCGGGTTCTCGTCCTGGTGGCGGTTGCCCGGACCGCCGGGTTGCCGGATCGTTCCGGATGTTTCCGGACGGCGCCGACGTCGCCGACCGGCGTCGGCCGGTCGGCGTACTCCGCAGTGTTGATCACCGCGGGCCAGCCGTAGGCCTGAACGCGGTAAAGCAGCAGACCGGCGGTCGTCGCAGCGAAGGGACCGGTGACGGTCAGGAAGACGGCGATGCCGCCGTCGTTGACGAGCGTGCCGAGTACGCCGGTCACCAGCGCGGCACCGGCGGTCACAGCGTAGGTCGACCACAGATCATCGGTGATGGCGTGCCGCACCCTGCGGAAGATCAGCCACCACACCGTCGCGCCGACGATGATCACGATGATCCCCAACGGCATGATCAGGGTCTGCGCAGAGGCGACGCCCTTGCGGATCAGGATCGGCCAGGCATCGCCGCTGATCACCCGCTGCACGAAATCGCCGAGGTGGCTGCGATGCCCCGGGCCACGCGCCCAGTCCGCCAGCGACACCGTGGCCGCGGCGACGGCCGCGATGACAACGATCATGATCGCTCGACCCCAGGTGATCCGTCGACCCGAGATGCCGATCGCCAGCAGCAACACCGCCGGCGTCAGGGTGATCACTCCGCCGAAGTCCGAACCCATGGACGGCCATCCCTCGCAGATCACGGCCAGCCCCCCGATCACCAGCACCGCGGCCACGGCCACCCAGCGATGCCCACGACGCAGGTAGCGGTGGCTGAGATAGCCGGCGACAACCAGCACCGATGCCGCGTAGCAGCCGAAGGTGACGTTCCCGAAGCCGTACCACCTGCCGCCGACGACCGGCCGGGAGTTCAACAGTGAGCCGGGCTGCATCACCCCGCCGAGTGCGGCGTCGGTGGTGAACGTCGCCATGGTGAGCCCGGCGGCGATGATCGGCACCGGGATGCGCCGCCATCGCGAGAGCAGCAGCGTGGCCGACGTCAATGCGGCGACCCACAGGCAGAAGGTGATCACCAGCGCGATCGCCGGGTGGGGACTGGCTGCCCAGGGAAAGGAGCCGGTCAGCATCAGGGCCGCGGTGAAGGTCCCCAGGGCCGCCATCATGGTCCAGGCCGGACGCCAGCGACGGCGGACCAGGAAGAGCGCCAACAGGCCGGCCAGGATCACCCCGAGGATGCTGCCGGCCAGGTAACCAACGGGCGCGACGTCGGAAAGATTCTGTATCGCCTGCAGTCGCCCGATCAGGGCGGCCGACGAGACAGGCTGATCGGTACGGACCTGGATCGGCATGCCGTCGATCGGAGCATCGGCCGCTACCGGTCTGTCGCCCAGCGTGAACCCGAGCAGGGTCCTGGTGAGGTCGGTCAGGATGACGATGCCGTCCCGGCGGGTGCTGTCGGAGGTCATCACTCCCGGAAGTGTGGTGCCGATCCGGTAGATCACCTGGAGATTGCGGTCGCTCGATCCGGCGGCCGGGCCGAGACCGCTGACCAGCAGGGTGACGTCCTGCCGCTCCGCGAGGTCGGAAATGATCTTGTCCGAGTCCTTCCCGGCATCGATGAGCGTCAGTGGACAGGTCAACTGCTCCCCGCTGTTGATCAACTCGGTTGTGGTCCGATAGCGGTCCAGACGGCCGTCCGGGTTCGCCGCGGCCAGCGCAGCGCCCGGTCCGACGGCCTCGATGCAGCCCGGACTGAGCGATGCCAGCGTGCCCAGCCGTGCGTCGCCGGCATCGGCGCGCGAGACGGCGACCCGCGTCGACCAGTCCGGCACCCGGGCAGATGTTGTAGAGCCGCTCACCTGAGGCCGACACAGGCCGCCCGCCGTGGTCCTGCGGCCGGCGCCGATCGTCAGCCATCCGGCGGCGGCGCATTCACTGGGTTGCTGCGGTCTGATGGAGATGGCGCCGACCTGGCTGTCTGCGGTGTGGCTGTCGATGATCCGCCGGTCGGTGGCGTCGGGCAGGTTCCGTCCGGTCACGCCGACCAGCACCACCTTCGTGGTGTAGAAGCTGCTGTCGACGGGCGGCTGCGGCAGTCCGCTGAGTATGCGCAGGATCGCGAACGACAGGGCAAGCGCGACGATCACCACCGTCGACCGGACAGTCAGCGCCCGGCGGCTGGATCGTGCGGCTGCACTCACGGCCGGCGACCGGCTCAGGCGGCCTGCAGCTGTTCGAGGACGCTGGCGAAGAAGCCGACACCGTCCAGCCCGGGTGAGGTGAGCGGATCGACGTTGTGCTCAGGATGCGGCATCAGTCCCACGACATTGCCGCGCTCGTTGGTGATGCCGGCGATGTCCCGATAGGAGCCGTTCGGATTCAGGTCAGTGTCGGCGTACCGGAAGACCACGCGGTCCTCGCCCTCGAGTCGGTCGAGGGTCGCGTTGTCGGCGACGTAGCGGCCCTCGCCGTTCTTCAGCACGATGCTGATCTCCTGACCGGCGGTGAACTGGTTGGTCCAGGCGGTCCGGTTGTTCTCCACGATCAGTTTCTGATCTCGGCAGGTGAAGACCTGGACCTCGTTGCGGATCAGCGCGCCGGGCAGCAGGTGCGCCTCGCAGAGCACCTGGAAGCCGTTGCAGATACCCAGCACCGGCAGGCCGCTGCCGGCCCTGGTGATCAGCTCGGTCATGATCGGGGCGAACCGGGCGATGGCGCCGCAGCGGAGGTAGTCGCCGTAGGAGAAGCCGCCGGGCAGGATCACGGCATCGACACCGTCGAGGGAATCGCTGCCGTGCCAAACCGGAACCGGTTCGGCACCGCACTGCCGGACGGCACGCAGGGCATCATGATCATCCAGCGAACCGGGAAAGGTGATCACGCCGATCCTGGCCGGCATCAGTTCACCGTCTCCTCGAACCGACCGTCCTCGACCCGGATGTCGAAGGTCTCGATGACCGTGTTGGCCAGCAGCGTGTCGGCGGCCTTGCGGATCTCTTCGAGACGATCATCGCTGACCTCGCCGTCCACCTCGATCTCGAACCGCTTGCCCTGCCGGACCGTCAGGCCGTCGAAGCCGAGCCGTTGCAGGGCACCGGTCACCGCCTTGCCCTGTGGATCCAGGATCTCCGGCTTGGGCATCACGTCCACAACCACACGCGCCATGACTCGAATCCTAGCCAGGGATGCCCGATGGACCCGCATCGGCGATCCCTGCCGGACTTCCCGGCCGATTCACCGCGGCGAAGCCGCCGGCCGTCGGAGCGGATCTTCAGCGGAAACGCTGCTGGGTCAGATCCTCGTACGCGTCGAGGTAGCGCTGCCGGGTCGCTGCGACGATCTCGACGGGCAGCGGCGGCGGCGGGACATTGCTCGCCCGGTCCCAGCCCGACTCCTCGACCAGCCAGTCGCGGAGGAACTGCTTGTCGTAGGAGTCGATCCGGACGCCCGGCTGCCAGGTCTTGGCATCGACGAACCGCGACGAGTCCGGAGTCAGCACCTCATCGGCCAATACGATGGTGCCGTCGGCACGGCGGCCGAATTCGAACTTGGTGTCGGCGAGGATGATGCCGCGCTCGGAGGCGTACTCCTCCGCCCGGCGGTAGATCCCCAGGGTCAGCTCCCGGAGCTGGGCAGCAGTCTCCTCGCCGACGCGGCGCTCGGTCTCGGCGAAGTCGATGTTCTCGTCGTGCTCGCCCAGCGGTGCCTTGGTGGCCGGAGTGAAGATCGGCTCCGGCAGCCGGGATCCGTTCTGCAGGCCGACCGGCAACTCGATCCCGCAGACCGTCCGGCTGCGCTGGTACTCCAGCCACCCCGAGCCCATCAGATAACCGCGGGCAACGCATTCAATCTGGATCATGTCGAGTTTCTCGCAGATCACGGCGCGGCCGGCGACAGCCTCGGGGACGTCGCTCGACACGACGTGATTGGCCACGCCGACCAGCTGGTCGAACCACCACAGCGACATCCGGGTGAGGATCTCGCCCTTGTCGGGAATGTCGGGTTGCAGCACGAAGTCGAAGGCGGAGATCTTGTCGGTGGCGACCATCAGCAGCTGGTCCTCACCGACGGCGTACAACTCGCGGACCTTGCCGGCGTGCACCAGGGGGAGGTCGAGAACAGACCCGTATCGCGACTCAGACATTGCTTGCACCCTATCGGTGCCCGATCGGATCAGGCCACATCCTGTCGTGTCGTGGTGAACAACCCGACCACCGCAGGGACAACGGCCCAGCCGAGCAACACGAAGAAGCCGGCGACCGCCGGCCAACTGTCGGCACCTATCCCGGTCTGCAGCACGCCGTTGGCGTCGACCCCGACCAGTGCCGTCGTCGCGTTGCCCGGCATCAGGTTGGCCGGGACCGTCCAATGCTTCAGGGTGAAGACCAGGCCGAGCAGCGGTTCGAGGATGTAGGCGAAGCCGACCGCGATCAGCACCGAGGCGATCATATTGCGGATCAGGATGCCGAAACCGAAGCCGATCATGGTCCACAGGGCGATCGCGACGATGTTGAGCAACAGTGCCTGCCAGGAGGAGCCCTGGTCGAGGAACAACGACCCGCCCTTGGCGAGCACGGTCGGGACAGCGACCAGCAGACTGAGCACGGTGGCCACCAATCCGAAAGCCAAGCCGTACAGGAATGTGGTGGCCGCCTTGGCGATGATCAGTTGGTACCGCCTGGGCACGGCGAGGTAGCTGGTGGACAAGGTCTTGTGCCGGAACTCCGTGCCCATCGCCATCGCCCCGCCGATGATCGCCAGGATGCGGGCCATCGAGTTGGCGCCGGTGTAGATGGTCGTCACGAAATCCGGCTCGGTGAACAGGTTCCGCCCGCCGTCGGTTCCGCCGGCGACCATTCCGATCACCGCATAGATTCCCGAGCCGACGACCCCTGCGGCGGCCGTTGCCGCGAGCAGCACGATCCAGCTGCGGGTGGTGGTCAGTTTCCTGACCTCGGACAGCAATACCGCGCTCATGCGCCGGCCTCCGTGAGTTTGGTGCCGTCCTGGTCGGCCAGCATGGCGAAGAACTCCGATTCCAGATCGACCTCCTGGGTCGCCAGCTCCAGCACCGGGATACCGGCGGAGAACAACTGGCTCCCGATCGACGCCAGCTCGAGACCGGCCACCACGAGGTAGGGGCCGGCGGCATCCTGTAAAAGCTGCCACGGCACCTGGAGTCGATCGAGGACCGCGCCCGCCGCCTGTGGATCGGCGACCCGGACCCGGGCCGAGGTGCTCGCCGCAAGTTCGCTCATCGGCGCCTGTCTGATCAATCGACCATTCCCGATCACCACAACGTCGTCAACGGTGGCCTCGACCTCGTTCAGGATGTGCGAGCTCATCAGCACCACCCGGCCGAGGGCGGCGAAGCTGCGCAGGAACCCGCGCAGCCACCGGATCCCCTCGGGATCGAGGCCGTTGGCCGGTTCGTCCAAGATCAGATAATCCGGGTCTCCCAGCAGGGCGCCGGCCAGGGCGAGCCGCTGCCTCATTCCGAGCGAGTAGCCGCCGACCCGGCGGTCGGCCGCACCGGTCAGGCCGACGAGGTGCAGCAGCTCGTCGATCCGCTCACCTCCGACACCCGCGGTGGTGGCCAGCACGCGGAGGTGATTGCGCCCGCTGCGACCCGGGTGGAAGGCAGGCTCGAGGACCGCGCCGACGCGTTGCTGCGGATGATCAAGATCGGCGTACGGTGTCCCACCGAAGGTCGCCGTGCCCGTGGTAGCCGCGGCCAGTCCGACCAGGATCCGCAGGGTGGTTGATTTGCCAGCTCCGTTCGGGCCGAGGAATCCGGTGATCCGGCCCGGTTGCACCGAGAAGGTGAGTCCCGACACGGCCCGCACCGTGCCGAAGTTCTTGGTCAGCGCGTCGATCAGGATGGGTGGTGTCGACGTGCGCAGCGATCGGCGGCCGGTCCCGGGGCTTCCCGATGGTGATTCCACCGAACCTGCTCGGGCGCGCTTCGGCGGGCCTCCGACTTCCGACATCCCACTCTCCCTGATCTGCCGCCGGGACCGGTGCCGGCGGTTTCTGCGCCAAACGCTAGGCGCCGTTGTGGGAGGAGACATCCCCCGCGAGTCGGATCTTTGACCGGGGTGTACCCGGGATGTTCCCCTGAGCCCGCCCGGGACCTGGCCGACAACCCTCGATCCGAGCGCTTCGAGGGGGCACAGTGGAGTCACCAACGCGGTACGAAGTCCGGCCGCGTCCGACCACAGGAGAACATCGAAGATGTCCACCCTTGTCCGCTCTCGGAACGACCGCATGATTGCCGGTGTCTGCTCGGCGTTGGGCCGACGGTTCGGTGTCCCGACCAACATCGTCCGGCTGATCTTCGTGCTGAGCTGCCTGCTGCCCGGTCCGCAGTTCCTGATCTACATCATCGGCTGGGTCCTGATCCCGAACGAGCGCTGACCCTCCCCTCCCCGCGAGGGGTCAGATAATCCCTCATTCGCGCGGCGTGTCGCGGGCCGTTGCCCGGGAATCAGCCGAAGCATCCGCCGTGGTCGCCGGAATGAACGGCCACGTGATCAGGAGCGGTGGTACAGCGTCCGGACGATGTCCTCGATCGCCGGCTCGGTCAGAGTCAGATCGCGGATCTCGGTCCGGGCGCTGACCTCGGCGAGCACCGCGGCCGCGGTCGTCCGATCCGGGGCGAAGGAGAAGCTCTGCCGGGCGCCGTTCAACTCCGACCCGATGTTACTCGCGCTCGGCACCTCCACCGGACTCTGCGGCTCGGCGAGATCGACGACCAGCACTCGCTGCAGCGCCACCCGCCGGGCCAGGCCCGCCAGGGTTCCGTCATAGGCGAGCTTTCCGTGATCGACCACCAGCACGCGTTCACAGAGCCGCTCGATGTCGCTCATGTCATGGGTGGTGAGCAGCAGCGTCGTGCCCTCCTCGGCCCGCTCGGTGATCAGGAACTGTCGCAGCCGCTCCTTGCTGATCATGTCCAACCCGATGGTCGGCTCGTCCAAGATCAACAGCCTCGGCCGGTGGACCAGCGCGGCAGCGACCTCTCCCCGCATCCGTTCGCCCAGGGACAGCTGCCTGACCGGGGTGTTCAGGAACGGTCCCAGTTCCAGCCCTTCGATCAGCTGCTCGATCCGCGGCAGCGCATCCGCTGCCGACAGCCGATGGATCGCAGCCAGGATGTCGAACGACTCCCTGAGCGGGAGATCCCACCACAACTGACTGCGCTGGCCGAAGACGACGCCGATCTCGCGGGCGAGTCTGCGCCGCTGCGGGACCGGCTCGTACCCGCAGGTCCGGACCCGGCCACTGCTCGGCACCAGGATCCCGGTGAGCATCTTGATCGTCGTCGACTTCCCGGCGCCGTTGGCCCCGATGTAACCGACCGCCTCGCCCCGGGTGATCCGGGCGGAGATGCCGTCAACGGCGTGCACCTCCCGGCGGGTGCGGCGCACCCGGCCGGCCTTCGCCCGCACCACGAAGGTGCGCCGAAGATCATCCAGTTCGATGATCGATTCGCTCATCACGGTGCTCATCTCAACCTCCGGCTCCGGTGTAGTGGCGGACGCCCTTGCGCCAGGCGAGCGCGGCGAGCAGCCAGACCCACGCCGCGAACGCCGGGGCGAGCCAGCCCAGCCAGGCGGGCAGCCAGGCCGGGCCGGGCAGGCCCAACATGATCAGGCACGGCAGGTAGGCCGTCACCGTCACCGGGAAGACGAAGGTGAACAGCACCCGCAGCGGCAACAGCAATGCGCTTCCCGGCAGGTGGCCGGCGTACGAACCGCCGTAGACGAATGCATTGGTGAATTCCTGCCCGTCGATGATCCAGAACTGGATGCCGCCGGCCATCACGAACAGTGCGCCGTAGATCGCCGCGCCGTAGATCGGCGTCGTGATCAACAGGTAGATCGTTGCCGGGGTGAGATCCAGGTCGACCCAGAAGAGCACGATCACTGCGATCAGCAGGCCGAGCAGTGCTCGGCCGAACCGGCGCAACTGGAAGTCGGAGGTGATCATCTGGGCCAGCACCGGTTGTGGCCGGACCAGGAAGGCCTCAAGTTTTCCTTCCCTGATGTAGCGCGGGATCTGGTCGCTCTGCCCGAACACCAGATCGGCAATGCTGAAACCGAAATTCGCCAGGCCGAAGACCAGGGCGGCCTGCGGGAAGTTCAACCCGCCGAGGGTCGGCGTGTTGGTGAGCAGCACGTACGTCTCGACGAATTCCAGCCCGCCGGTCAGGAACGAGTTGACACTGTTGATCCAGAAGCTGGATCGGTAGGTCATCTGGGCCCTGACCCGGGAGGCCAGCACGACCGCGTACGACTCCCGCTTGCTGATCATGGTCGGCGACGTGGCGGACCGAACCGCGGAGACTTCAGCCACCCTGCACCACCAATCGCGACGAGCCACGCCACAGCATCAGCCGGGTCGCAGCGACCAGGAACCCGAGCCACAGCACCTGGATGACGACCGCCTCCAGCGCTGCGCTGCCGGTGACCCGGCCGGAGATGACGTCGATCGGGCTCTGGAACATCGACGGGAAGGGTGAGGCGTGGGCGATCACCTGCAGCCAGCCGGGAAAGATGTGCACGGGGACGTAGAACCCGCTGAGCAATGACATCAGCAGCAGGTAGAGGTTGGCGTAGCCCTGGACGTCGAGGGTCCAGAGGCTGATCAGGTTGACGCCATAGCGCAGCAGGAAGCTGATCGAGACTGCCAGCGCGAGGCTGACGATGCCCAGCGGGATCGCCGAGGCGGCGTGGGAGAACGCGATCCCGGTGGTCAATGCCCCGACGATCACCGGGATCAGACCGCGGGCCGGCAGCATCAATGCCGCCCGGCCGAAATCCCTTGCCCAGTAGGAGAGTTGCAGGTCGATCGGTCGCGACAGGTCGATCGCAATCTCGCCGGTGCGAACCCGCTCGGAGACCTCATGGCTGCTCATCAGGCCGATGCCGGCCAACAATCCCTGACCCAGCCAGACGTAGGTTGAGGCCTGCGCGCGGTCGTAACCGGCGATACTGCCGCCGGCGCCGACCAGGGCGGCGTAGAAGATGCTGAACCGGATGAATCCGAAGACGCTGTTGGTAGTGATGCCGGCGGCCAATGCCAGCCGGTAGGTGCTCTGCCGCCGGAACTCTGCCGAAGCGAGAAGAAGATAGCGGCGCACAATCAACCGACACTAGGACGACACCCCCGTGCCGTCAACGGCTTTTCGCAGAACATCAGCCCGGTTCACGACGACGCCATAGTGACGCCACATTGCCGTTGACATGGTGTCATTGTGGTGCCACGATGACACCATGTCCCAGGTGCCAGTGACTCAGGCCGACACAGACCAGGCCGATACGACCCGACTCTCGGCACGAATCGCCGCGATCGCACCGGTCGGCCGCTCCTACCTCGGACACGCCCGCCTGCTGTGGTCGACGGCCCCGCTGGCATCGATCGCCGCACTCCTGCTCACCGTGCTGGGTGCTGCCGCTTCGACCGCCGGGATCATCCTGCTCGGCAAGGTCATCGGAGCCGCCGTCGCCGCGATCGGCCAACAGGGCCCGACCGCGACGGGTCCGGACCCGACGGGGCCGGGAGCGGCCACGGCGATGGTGTGGCTGGGTTGGCTCGCCGTCAGTTTCCTGGTACCGCCGATCGCCGGGGGCATCGTCGCGGTACTCAGCCAGCACATCACCTCGGTGGCGGTTGCGCGGGTCAGCGCACTCACCGTCGAGTACGCCGCTGCCCCGCACGGGATCGGTCACCTGGAGGATCCTGACGGGTCGCGCCGGTTGCAGCGGATGGTGCAGTCGATCGGCGAGTGGACCTATCTGGAAGGCATAGCCGGGACCTGGACGGTGCTGCAGACCCGACTGAGCGGAATCGGCGCGTTCGCCGTGATCGCGGGTTGGCACTGGTGGGCCGCCGCGGTGCTGGCGCTCGGCTACCTGATCACCGGCCGGGCGATGACGGCCTGGTTGCTGTCGATCTTCGCCGACATGGCGATCGACCCGCCGATCGACCGTCGACGAGCGAGCTACCTCTTCGGCGTCCTGATGAAGGCCGACGCGGCCAAGGAGATCCGGCTGTTCGGCCTGCCGAGCTGGATGATCCAGACCTACGGTCGGCTGTGGCAGGAGGCAATGACCGGCGTCTGGCGACGACGCAACGCCACCGTCGGCCCGATCATCGCCAGCACGGGCGCGATGGGCGTCTGCGCCCTGATCTTCTACGCCGTGCTCGGACGCGAGGCCTGGTCGGGTGCGATCCCCTCGGCCACGGTCACTGCGATGGTCGGCGCATCGATCGGCATGCAGGCGCTCGGCATGCTGGGTGACGAGCAGGTGCTCTTCAGCCAGGCGATGGCGACCACCCAGCGGCTTCGGACGGTCCGCGTCGAGGCAGGGCTGCCGGGCTTGGAGCACGCACCCGATCGTCCGATCGCCAACGGGCCGGGAGCACCGGCGCCCGCCGAAATCCGCATCCAGGACCTGCACTTCGGCTATCCGAGCCGGGACACGCCGATCTTCACCGGCCTCGACCTCACCGTGCCCGCCGGCCAGTCGATCGCCATCGTCGGTGTCAACGGCGCCGGAAAGTCGACCTTGATCAAACTGCTCTGCGGTCTGTACCGGCCCGACTCCGGTTCGGTACTGGTCGACGGCCGTGACCCCTCCACCGATCCGGCGGCCCAGGCCCGGGTCGCCGTGATCTTCCAGGACTTCGTCCGCTACCACCTGTCGCTGAGGGACAACGTCGCCCTCGGCGCCCGGACCGCCCGGAACACCGACGCGGTGGTACGCACCGCATTGCACGACGCGGCAGCCGATGACGTACTTGACCGGCTCGACGGCGACTGGGACGTCGTGCTCTCCGGAGAGTATTCCGGCGGCACCGACCTGTCCGGCGGCCAGTGGCAGCGGGTGGCACTGGCCCGGGCCCTCGCCGCTATCGAGGGCGGGTCCGGGGTCCTGGTGCTCGACGAACCGACGGCTGCCCTCGACGTCCGTGCCGAGGCACAACTCTTCGACCGCTTCCTCTCGGTCACCCGTGGTATGACCACGGTGCTGGTCAGCCACCGGCTCAGCTCGGTACGCCATGCCGACCGGATCGTCGTCATCGAGGACGGCAGGATCGTCGAGGACGGCAGCCACGAGGTGCTGCTCGAGCGCGGCGGCCGGTATGCCCGGATGTTCACCCTGCAGGCGAGCCGGTTCGCCTCCGCCGCCGGCCGATCGCCCGAGTCAGGTAGGCCGACCTCCCAGATCGCCGAAGGGGCTGTCCGATGATCACCATGATCAGATCCATTGCCCTGGTCGTCGCTGCATCAGTGCGGGTCAGCCCGCGGCAGAGCCTGGTCTGCCTGCTCGAGACCCTGGGCAATTTCGTCGGCATGCTGCAGCCACTGTTCATCGCCTGGCTGGTCACCGGCGCGATCCAGCACGACGCCGGCCTGGTGATCAGGGCCGTTATCTGCTTCGTTGTCTCGCTGACCGTCGTCGGCGTGCTGATGATCATCGGAAACAACGCCAGGATCTCCCAGTACGAACGGGTCGGTTTCTGGTTCGACACCGAGATCTCCCGGCTCAGCTCCTCGATCGCCACACTCGACCACCTGCAGAGTGCCGAATACCAGGACAAGGCGCAGACCCTTCGTGATCACCAGGGTCTGCTCGGCTTCGCCTTCAACATGGTGCTGAACGCCTTGCGGATGGCGGTCACCGGCGTCGGCACGCTGGTGTTGGCGCTGACCGCCGACCCGCGGATGCTGCTGGTCGTCATCGCCGGAATCCCGGCCGTGATCATCGCACGCTGGACCACCCGCTGGCAGACCACGGCCGACGATGCCGCCGCCCAGCCGAGCCGCCATGTCAAGCACCTGCTCGAACTCGCCACCCAGCCCGGCCCGGGCGCGGAGATCCGGGTGTTCGGATTGCAGCGCTGGTTGCGGGACTCCACGGACGCCGCGGCCCGGCGCTGGCTCGATCTCCGCGTCGACCTGGCCAAACGGCAATCATTGCTGCAGACCAGCACGACGGTGCTGTTCTTCGCCGTCGCCGGCGCCGTCCTGGCCTGGATGCTGCGGGACACCGTCGCCGGCCGGGTCTCGATCGCCGAGTTCGTCCTGGCGGCCAGCCTGGTCACCCGGCTGCAGATGATCAGCGACATCCTGCAATGGTCGGTGCGGATGCTGGTCCGGGTGAGCAATGACGGCAGCCGATTCCTCTGGCTGCGCGACTACGCCGCCGATCAGCAGGCCAGGCACACCGGAACGCTGACGCCTCCCCGACGGTTGCACGCCGGGATCAGCACGATCGGGCTCGGCTACAGCTATCCCGGCGCCGAGACGCCCACGCTGACCGATCTCAACCTCGATCTGCCGGCCGGCGCCGTGGTGGCCGTCGTCGGCGAGAACGGTGCAGGCAAGTCGACGCTGATCGGCCTACTGACCGGCATGCTCAACCCGACCGAAGGGAAGGTGCTGGTCGATGGAGTCGATCTTGCCGATCTTGATCAGACGAAATGGCGCGCCAGGATGTCGGGCGCCTTCCAGGACTATGCCCGCCTGGAACTCACCGCACAGCAATCGATCGGGATCGGTGATCTCGCGGCGCTGAACAGTGAGCCGGCGGTCAACGCCGCCCTCGACAGAGCCGCCGCGACCGATGTGATGAAGGCGCTGCCCACCGGGCTGGCGACCCAGCTGGGCACCACCTGGCCCGAAGGTGTCGAGCTGTCCGGCGGGCAGTGGCAGCGCCTGGCGATCGCCCGCGGAATGATGCGCGACGCTCCGTTGCTGCTGGTGTTGGACGAGCCGACCGCCGCGCTCGACGCCGGCACCGAGCACGCGCTCTTCGAACGGTACGCGGATGCGGCACGCCGGGCGGGCGGCCGGGGCGGGGTCACGCTGCTGGTGACCCACCGTTTCTCCACGGTCGCCTCGGCCGATCTGGTCGTCGTACTGCGGGGCGGGCGGGTTGCCGAGGTCGGCACGCATGCGCAGTTGTACGCGGCGGGCAACCACTACGCCGAGCTGTACGACCTCCAGGCACGCGGCTATCGGTGAGCCGACCGCTCAGAGAATGTCGCCGGGGACGTAGGCCGCCGCCTCCGGGTGCTCCTTGGCGATCTTCTCCACCTCGGAGGCCAACGCGGCGACCTGACTGGTCGCCGTCCCGGCCAGCTCCAGCGGAGCGGCCAGCACCGACGCCAGCGCCCGGCGATCGAGGCCCAGCCTCGGATCCGCCGCGAACCGGTCCAGCAGGTCATTGTCCCGACGGCCGGTCTCCCGCATCTCCAGTGCCACGGCGACCGCGTGTTCCTTGATCGCTTCGTGGGCCGTCTCCCGTCCGACACCGGTGCGCACCGCCGCCATCAACACCTTCGTTGTGGTGAGGAACGGCAGATAGCGCTGCAGTTCTGCCTCGATCACCGCCGGGAACGGGCCGAAATCGGACAGCACGGAGAGGAACGTCTCGAACAGCCCGTCCAGCGCGAAGAAGCTGTCGGGCAGGGCCACCCGGCGAACCACCGAATCGGAGACGTCACCTTCGTTCCACTGGTCCCCGGCCAGCTCGCCGATCATGGAGACGTGACCGCGAATGATCACCGCGAGCCCGTTGACCCGTTCGCAGGAACGGGTGTTCATCTTGTGCGGCATCGCCGACGAACCGACCTGGCCTGGCCGGAAACCCTCGGTGACGAGTTCGTTGCCGGCCATCAGCCGAATGCTGGTGGCGACATTGGACGGCGCCGCGGCCACCTGGGCCAGGGCGGACACCACGTCGTAGTCCAGGGAACGCGGATAGACCTGTCCGGTGGAGGTGAACACCTCGGGAATGCCCAGGTGTTCGGTGATCCTTGACTCCAGTTCGGCGACCTTGGCCTCGTCACCGTCGAACAGGTCGAGCATGTCCTGGCTGGTGCCGACCGGGCCCTTGATCCCGCGCAGCGGATACCGGTTGATCAGTTCCGAGATTCGGGCATAGCTGACCAGAGCCTCATCGGCCGCGGTGGCGAATCGCTTGCCCAGCGTTGTCACCTGTGCCGGCACGTTGTGGGAGCGACCGGCCATCGGCAGCTCGGCATGGGCGGTCGCCAGCCGGGTCAGCGTGACCAGCGTGGCGACCAGCCGGTCGCGGATGATCTTCAGCGCCGAGACGATCTGCAGTTGTTCGACGTTCTCGGTGAGGTCACGGCTGGTCATCCCCTTGTGGATGTGCTCATAGCCCGCCAGGGCGTTGAACTCCTCGATCCGGGCCTTGACGTCGTGCCGGGTGATCCGTTCCCGGGCCGCGATACCGGCCAGATCGACCCGATCGACAACCCGCTGGTAGGCGGTGATCACCGCGTCCGGATCATCGCCACCGAAGTCGACACCGAGGTCACGCTGGGCGGTCAACACCGCAAGCCACAGCCGGCGCTCCAGGATGATCTTGTTCTCCGGTGACCACAGTTGCTGCATGGCAGCCGAGGCGTACCGGTTGGCGAGCACATTGGGAATACTCATGATCGGATCTCCACCTTGCCCTCAGCAGCCGCCAACGCGATGTCCGTACGGTAGAACGACCCTGCCAAGTTGATCTTGGCCAGCTCACGGTACGCCTCACGGCGGGCGGCATGCAGATCGTCACCGAGCCCGACCACGGTGAGAACCCGACCGCCGGAACTGACCAGCTGCCCATGATCATCAACCCTGGTTCCGGCGTGCAGCACCGGAGCGCTCACCTGGTCGAGTCCGGTGATCGGTCGGCCGGTGATCGGCTTCTCCGGATAACCCTCGGAGGCCAGCACCACTCCGACCGCGGCGCCGGGCTTCCATCGCAACGGTGGGTGATCGGCGAGCCGGCCGGTGGCAGCGGCGTACAACACGCCGGCCAGCGGTGTGTCCAGTTTGGCCAGTAGGGGTTGGGTCTCCGGGTCGCCGAAACGGGCGTTGAACTCCACCACCCGGATGCCGCGGCCGGTCAGCGCAAGGCCGGTGTAGAGCAGTCCGACGAAGGGGCTTCCGCGTCGCGCGAGTTCGTCGACAGTCGGCTGGATGACCGTCCGGACGACCTCCTCGACAAGACCATCGGGTGCCCAGGGGAGCGGCGTGTACGCCCCCATGCCCCCGGTGTTGGGTCCTTGATCGTCGTCGTGGGCGCGTTTGAAGTCCTGGGCGGCGGCAGGGGCACGACGGTGCGGCCGTCGACGAAGGCGAAGAGGCTGACCTCGGGACCGTCCAGGTACTCCTCCACGACCACGCGATCGCAGTGCGACGCATGCTCGACAGCGGCCTGCAGGTCGTCGGTGACGATGACACCCTTGCCGGCGGCCAGGCCGTCGTCCTTGACCACGTACGGCGCCCCGAACTTGTCCAACGCGGCCCGGGCCTGGTCGGGTTCGGCGCACGCCGCCGACTCCGCGGTCGGAACGCCGGCGGCCGCCATCACCTCCTTGGCGAACGCCTTGCTGCCCTCGATCCGGGCAGCCGCGGCATCCGGCCCGAAGACGGGGATGCCGATGGCCCGCACAGCGTCGGCGACACCGGCGACCAGCGGGGCCTCCGGGCCGACAACGACCAACCCGACACCCAACTCCGACGCCAGGGCGGCGACGGCTGCACCGTCGCCGGCGTCGACCGGGCGGTTCTCTGCGACGGCGGCGGTTCCCGGATTGCCGGGAGCAACGTACAGCCGGGTGACGGCCGGGTCGCGGCTCAGCGCCAGCGCGATCGCGTGCTCCCGCGCACCGTTCCCGACGACCAGCACCGCCAGATCGGTTGCCATTTCCGCGGAGCGGTCGGACGGGAGATCGGATGCAAGCTCTGCCACGACGGCCAAGCCTACCGAGGCGGACGCCTCGGCAGCGATTCCCAGCAGTCGCCGTTCGTCATGATCTTGTGACCAACGACCGCGGCACACACGGGTAGCGACCCCAAACGTTTGCAGTCTATGCTGGGGGCCGTAACTTGCCGATTGTCGGGCCTGACGGCCGGGCCTGGATGCCCGGCGCCGAACCGGTCCCCACGACGACCAATGGAGGTCGCACTATGAGTCGCTTCACTCGACGCACGTTGTTGGTCTCCTCGGCGATGGCCGCAGGTGCCGCTGCGCTCACCGCCTGCTCGGGCGGAGAAAATCCCGGCAGCCGACAAACCTCCGGTTCGGGGTCGAGCACCGGCGCCTCGAACGCCGTGGGATCGGCGAACAAACCGTTGCCGAAGCCCGCCAAGTTCCAGCAGGCGCCCACCATCGACTCCAGCCTGCCGCCGGTCGAGGAGCGGCTGCCGGAAAATCCCTACGTCATCCCACACCACTGGGTCAAGCCCGGCAAGTACGGCGGCACCCTCAACATGGTCACGCTGAGCACGACGGGTGCGGCAGGCGCGTCGTCGGACCGCGAATTCTTCTACGGCCATTCGCCCCTGCGCTGGCTGAACGATGGCTCAGATGTCGGTCCCGGCCTGGCCGAGTCGTGGGAATCCAACGACGACGCCTCGGAATGGACCTTCCATTTCCGAAAGGGCCTGAAATGGTCCGACGGTAAGCCCTGGACCACCGCGGACATCATGTTCTGGTGGGAGAAGCTCGTGCTGGCCAACAAGATGGGTCAGGTGCCGCCGGACGAGACCCGTTCCGGCAAGGGCACCGTGGCCAAGTTCGATGCGGTCGACGACACCACGCTGAAGCTGACCTTCGACACGCCCGCGCCGTTGACCGCAGACCGGATGGCCGCCTACGTCAACGGAGCCATCGGCCAGAACGGCGCGATCTGGAACCTGCCGAGCCACTACCTCAAGCAGTTCCATCCCGACTACAACAAGAAGGTCCCCGACGACTGGGACACCAGTCTGATGCAGGTGAAGGCCGACTGGCACCAGAACCCCGATTGCCCGACCATGATCGGCTACAAGTGCAAGTCGTTCGACAACAACAAGGGCGTCGTACTGGAGCGCAACCCGTACTACTACGCGGTGATGCCGAACGGCGACCAGCTCCCATACATCGACGAGATCCAGATCAGCGTGATCAGCGATCCGGAGGCGCTGAAGCTGCAGGTCGTCCAGGGCTCTGTCGACTACTGTCACGGGCCGTTCAACGGCATCACGCTGGACAGCATCGAGGGCATCCGGCAGTCGGGGGAGAAGGCCGGGACGGAGGTCAACCTCTGGGAGAGCGGCTCGGGCACCGGCTCGATCTTCTTCTTCAACTATGACTACTACGACGAGGGCATCCGGAACCTGATCCGGGAGCCGAAGTTCCGACAGGCCGTGTCGCATGCCTTCAACCGTAAGGCTGTGCAGCAGGCGGTCTACTTCAACACCGGCGAGCTCACCACCGGTACGCACAGCCCGAAGTCTGCGGAGTTCCTGGTCAACGACGACGGCAAGAAGGTCTACGAGCAGTGGCGGGACGCCTACGTCACCCACGATCCCGAGAAGGCCAAGCAACTGCTGGACGAGATCGGCTGCAAGGTCGGCAGCAACGGCAAGCGGACGCTGCCCAATGGCAAGCCCTTCCAGCTGCGGATCGACTATCAGGCCGACATGGGGCCCGATCACACCACCAAGGACAACCAACTGGTCAAGGACCTCAAGGCCATCGGAGTGGACATCATCCGCAACCCGATCCCGCCGCAGGCCTTCGACGCCCAGTGGCAGTCCGGCAAGTTGATGGGTCACACGAACTGGGAGATCTCCAACGTCGGCATCTCGCTGATCCAGCCCATGTGGCTGGTGCCGATCGAGCCGACCCGGTGGGCACCGCTGGAGGGCCAGTGGTGGGCACTTCAGGGCACCGGAACCAACCAGAAGGAGACCAACGTCGACCCGTGGAAGCGGCATCCGCCGCGGGTCGAGCCGGAGAGCAACGGTCCGGTGGCCAAGCTCTGGGACCTCTACAACCAGGCCCGGGTCGAGGCGGATCCGATGAAGCAGATCCAGCTGACCTGGGAGATCGAGAAGGTGCACATCTCCGAGGGCCCGTTCTTCATGGGCTGCGTGACCAACTACCCGGGTGCGATTGTCAGCAAGAAGGACCTGGGCAACGTTCCGCGCAAGGGAGAATCTCGCCCACGGCGGGCTGTTCGGGCCGTGGGGTCACCCGACTCCGGCCGTCTACGACCCCGAGTGCTACTTCTGGAACAAGGAGCAGAGCTGATCGCCTGAACTGATCGCGACTGCCGCGGCCGGGTCCTACCGGTCGGCGGTGTCGCGCGTCGGCCGATCGGCGGCTGTGGATAACCGAGCCGGCCGGGGCATCGGTCCGTCTAGCGTCTGGTCCATGACCGGCTCACCCATCGCACCACCCATCGCAGCGCCCCGCCCGCTGTCGCCACGTGCCCGCTCCTTCCAGCACCCCAAGGCCGTCTCCTGGGCGCTCGTACTGGCCGCCATCTGGGGCTGCATCACGTTTGTCGTGTGGAGTCTGCTCTCGCTCTCTGCCACCCAGACGGTCGGATCGAAGCTGACCGTGACCCAGTTCCTCGGCGGACCCTTCCTGTTGGGCGCGATGATCTGCCTGGCCGTCTGGTTCGTCGGCGAACGCAGGGCACGTGTGTTCAACAGGACCGACTGGGCCCTGGCCGATGGCTTGGCCGGGGCGCTGGACCGATTGGGGCACACTGGGCGCCTCGAGGCGTACGAGCATCGACAGGCACTGCAGATCATTCCGAACGGGCGGTTGATCGAGATCGAGCGGCATTTCGACCACCGAACGCAGGGCGCCATCGCCGGAACCATGGCGCACACCCTGCGGATGTTCGGGTCGACGGTCAGCGCCGGACTCGGCCAGGTGAGTCGCAGCGGCACCATGGTCAGCGGCTCGCTCGGATCCTTCAGCGGGTCGATCAGCGGCCTCAGCCAGGTCGAGTTGGGACTGAGCAGCGCCACAAGGACTGATCTGACGGGCGACGCCCTGTTCGCCGTCTTCGAGGCGGTCGACCCGACGGGGCACCGCGACACCTACCGGGTGATCAGCATGTCCCAACCCGCCGTGCGGAGCTGGATCGACGCACTGGTCCGGCACGCCGCCGATCAGTTCGGTGGCGCCGCCACCCATTGCGGCTCGACGCTGCTGGCGTGGTCCGGCACTCTGATGGCCCGGTTCCGACCACAGGACATCTCCTATGTCACCGACCGGCTGAAGTCCGTCCTGGCCAGGCCGTACGGCGACCGCGAGCCGGTGGAGATCATCGGGACGCCGGCGGGCCGCAATGCGGTGGTCGCGACCAGTGTCCGGATCGGTGGCGGTGAGGAGCTCTGGACCATGCCCAGCCGCTTTCCGCAGCTGTTCGGTACAGCGGTCGCCGAGGGGATCGCCAGCGGAGAGCACACTTTGTCCGGCGGTCGGTCGAGGCCGCAGCGGCGCGTCGGCCGGCGTCAGCCCAGCAGGTCGTTGATCATGACGACCTCACCCCGACCCGGTCCGACACCGATGCCTGAGACCCGGCAGCCGACCAGTTCCTCAAGTCGCCTGACATAGGCCCGGGTGTTCGCCGGCAGGTCGTCGAAGGAACGACAAGTGGAGATGTCCTCCTCCCACCCGTCGAGGAATTCATAGATCGGCCTCGCGTGGTGGAACTCGGTCTGGGTCATCGGCATGGTGTCGTGTCGGACCCCGTCGACGTCGTAGGCGACGCAGACCGGGATCTTCTCCCAGCCGGTCAGGATGTCGAGTTTGGTCAGGAAGATGTCGGTGAACGCGTTGATCTTGTGGGCGTGCTCGACCACCAGTGCGTCGAACCAGCCGCAGCGCCGCTTCCGCCCGGTCGTCGTGCCGAACTCCGCACCCGCCTCGCGGAGCCGATCGCCGTCGGCGTCGAGCAGCTCGGTCGGCATCGGCCCCTCCCCGACCCGGGTCGTGTACGCCTTGGCGATACCGATCACCCGGTCGATCCGGGTCGGTCCGACCCCGGCCCCGACACAGGCCCCGGCGGCCACCGGGTTGGAGCTTGTGACGTAGGGATACGTCCCATGATCAACGTCGAGGTGATGGGCCTGAGCGCCTTCGAAGAGCACCACCTTGCCGGCGTCGAGCTCGTCGTTCAGCAGCCTGGCGGTGTCGGCGACATGCGGCTTGATCCGGTCTGCGTGGCCGAGCAAGTGCTCGGTGACCTCGGCCGGGTCGACGGCGCGACGGTTGTAGACCTTGACCAGCAGATGGTTCTTCTGATCGAGCGCGGCTTCGACCTTCTTGGCCAGGATCGACTCGTCGAAGAGGTCCTGGATGCGGATGCCGATCCTGTTGATCTTGTCACCGTACGCCGGGCCGATACCACGACCGGTTGTACCGATCCGTGCCTTCCCGAGAAAGCGTTCGGTGACCTTGTCGATGGTCTGGTGATAGCTGGTGATCAGGTGGGCGTTGGCCGAGACCAGCAGCCCCGAGCAGTCGATCCCGCGGGCCTCGAGGGCATCGATCTCGGCGAAGAGCACGTCAAGATCAACGACGACGCCGTTGCCGATCACCGGGCGTACCCCGACGTTCAGCAGGCCGGACGGCAGCAGGTGCAGTGCGAACTTCTCGCCGTTGACGACGATCGTGTGGCCGGCGTTGTTTCCGCCGGAATAGCGTACGCAGTAGTCGATCCGATCACCGATCTGATCGGTCGCCTTGCCCTTGCCTTCGTCGCCCCATTGCGAACCCACCACAACGATTCCCGGCATGTGATCGCCGTCCTCACTTACGCGTGTTAAGTCCCGCACACCACAAGGTCTGCGGGACTCTTGCGACAGGAGTCTACCGGACAGCGCGCAGGAGTTGGTCCACCCAACCCCGACGCTCGGTGTCGGCGATCAGCGAGCGCACCGGCTCCCAGGTGTCGGCATCGGTCAGCGACGGATCGTTGTCGACCCATTTGCCGACCGCCCACAGGTGACGGAGCACCGAGTAGCCCCGCAGCCGATCGAGCGCAGCGGGGCGGGTGAGAGTCGGCCCGAGCGCAGCTGCCAGCGCCGTGATCGCCTGCCGATCCGCCCGGGTGCCCACCTCCCGTCCGACGCAGTCTGCATCGAGGTCGACAGGGCCGGCACAGCCGAATTCGAAGTCGATCGGGATCGCCGCCGAACCGGTCCACATCACGTTGTCCAGCACGGCGTCGGTGTGCACCAGGCCTTGGCCGATCAGGGCGGTCGCGTCCAGGCCGGTCTGCGCGATCTGCCGGGCACGTTCGGTCGCGCGGCGACCGATGATCAACTCGACCACCGCCAGTTGCCGACGCAATCGGCCGGGATCGAACGCGTAGAGCGGGGTGCCGGGCAGCGACAGCCCGCTGAGGTCGGCCCGGGTGACCGCGTCCAGCCGGGTCACCAGATCCGTGACCGCGAAGCTACGCTGATCTTGGTCCAGCGAATCCCAGAGTGCGGCCAGATTGTCGCCGGGCAGTCGTTGTTGCGCCATCCAATCGTGGCCGTCGATCACTCCACTGTCGATCACCGTCGGGTAACCCACCGCGGCCGGCAGCCGGGAGGCGATCAGACTCTCGACCCTCAGCGTGCCCGGGCCGGGCCGCAGCGCGATCCGGATGACCACTTCGTCATACAACCAGACGTTGTTCGACCAGCCATCACCGTGCCGGAACGGATCGCCGGCGACACCGAGTCGGCCGGCGAGCCGTTCGGTGCGATCCAACTGTCGGTCTCCCACGTCGGGCATCGCCCACCCCGTTCCTGCCGCATCACTGCGATCAGCCTTTCACGGCTCCGGCGGTGAGTCCCTCGGTCAGGAACCGCTGCCCGAATGCGTACATCAGGACAACCGGGATGCTGATCAGCAACGACGCCGCTGCCAGCTCGCCCTGCGGCACCACGTCACCGAAGATCATCGATTGCATGCCGACCGGCAGCGTCTTGAGTTCGTCCTTGGTGATCAGCACGAACGCGAAGAGGAACTCGTTCCATGCGTTGGTCAGGGTGAACAGCCCGACGGCCAACAGGCCGGGCTTGGCCAGCGGCAACACCACCCGGACAAAGGCCTGCATCCGCGAACACCCGTCGGTCAGGGCCGCCTCCTCCAGATCGACCGGGATCGACCGGAAATAGCCCATCAGCAGCCAGGTCGCGAACGGCAGACCGAAGGTCGGATAGGTCAGGAACAGCGACCACAGCGAGTCGGTCAGGTGCACCCCGCTGAGCAGTCGGTAGAGCGGGATGAACAGCAGCGCCCCGGGCATCACATAGGTGAGCAGGATCGTCGAGGTGAAACTGTGCGCCCCGCGGAACCGCAATCTGGCCAGGGCGTAGCCACCGAGCGACGCGCAGACCAGGGTCAGGGCGGTCGAGGACAGCGAGACGATCAGTGTGTTGCGGTACCAGGTTGCGAACGGCTGGTCACTGAGCAGTCCGAAGAACTGCTCGGTACTCCACGGTGTCGGCCAGAGATCGCTCATCCTGCTGGTGATCTGCAGATCGGACTTGAACGCGGTGACCAGGATCCAATACAGCGGCAACAGCACGAATCCCATCAGCACGGCCAACACGACACCGGAACCGAGTCCCTGAACGATCTTGGACGACCGCACCCTGCCACGGGAGGCCAGCCACGAGATCAGACCGCCGACACAGGCGACCAGCAGGGCCGGCACGCCGAGGATCACCAGGGCCCGCCAGAAGAAGCTGACGCTGGCCAGCACCAGCAGCACCACGCCGGCGACGAGAGCTGCGATCACCAGTCCGCGGCGCTGCCCGTCGGTCAGCCGCCGGCGCTGCGTCGGGGCCCGGTCCCCCGACCGCATCATCCGGACCAGCAGCACCACCAGGACTCCGACCACCGGCAGCAGGACCAGCGTCGACGCCGCGCCCGGACCGAACTGCAGTTGTTGGATCGCCTTGATGTAGGCGACGAGTACGTACGGCGCGGTCGCGTCGCCGGGGCCGCCCTGGGTCATCAGCCAGACCAGGTCGAAGTTGTTGAAGGTCCAGATGGATGACAGCAGGGTGGTGACGATGATCACGTACCGCAGGCCGGGCAGCGTGACGTGGATGAAGCGCCGGAACGCCGACGCGCCGTCGACCATTGCCGCCTCGTAGAGACCGGAGTCGATCGCCTTGAGCCCGGCCAGGAAGTTGACCGTGAAGAACGGGATGCCCTTCCAGACGTTGACCATGATCACCGACGGCATCGCCAGCCCGGGATCGGACAGCCACGCCGCCGGCCAGCTGCCGACCAGGTGCAACTGTGCCAACAGCGGCCCGATGCCCGACAGGGTGAGCAGGTTGTTGACACTGCCGAAGATCGGATCGAGCAGGAACCGCCAGGTGAATGCGGTGACGATGGTGGGCACCACCCAGGGCAGCAGCAGGACGCCGGCGACGATCGCACGGCCGCGGCGCAGGTTGTGCAGCAGCAGGGCGGCGACCAGGCCCGCAGTGACCTTGAAGATCTCCGAGTAGCAGGTGAAGACGTAGGAGTTCACCACGCCGGCGTGGAACAGTCGGTCATGGACCAGCGACGCGAAGTTGGCCAGCCCGACGAAGACGGTGTCGGCACCGTGCCGCTGCGTGGTGCTGAGGACGACCGAGTAGATGATCGGGAACAGGATCAGCGCACCGACCAGCAGCGCCGTCGGCGCGAGCAGCATCCAGGCCAACCGCCAGTCGCCGCCCAGTCGCGCGCGCCGGCGGGACGGCGTGCCTCGGGCGACCGCTTGTGCGGACGTGGTGGGTACCGCAGTCACTGTTTGATGCCCTGCTGCTCGAAGAGCTTGATCAGGATGTCCTGGGCCTCCTGCACCGACTCCTTCACCGACATGCCTTTCAGGATGCGTTGCATCATGTCGGTCAGCACATAGGACTGGTTGGCCGCCTGCCGCCCGGCACTGGGCACCGACGGGAAGGTGTAGCCGGTGGTGGTCTTGTGCGGCAGCGGCGCTTCCTGCATGTTCCGCATCACGTTGAAGGCGGGATCGCCGTTGGTGTAGAAGGGATCGGAGTCCCAGACCTTCTTCCAGGTCGGCAGCACCAGCCCCGTCGAGTCCCGTGCGATGCCCAGCAGCGCCGAGCCGTGCATCAGATAGCCGGCCAGCACCTTGGCCAGCCCGACGTTCTTGGCGCCCTTGAAGATCACCAACGCCTGGCTTGCTCCGGCCGACAGCGGTTCGTCGGTGGCGGGGCCCGTGCAGCCGATGAACGCCTGGGTGTTGTCGTAGACGGGGTTCTTGGTCGACTTGGAGTCGGCGTACACGCTGAACTGGTTGTTGATCACTCCGATGATGCCGGCCAGCCAGTTCTCGTTGTTGCTGGAGTCGGTCCAGCTCTCGATACCGGGTGGCAGCATCTTCTTGTACTTGGGGCTGGTGAAGATCTCCGCCAGGAAGTTGACGCCGTCGATCGTCTCGGAGCTGTACAGCTTGACCTTGCGGCCGGTGTTGTCGGTCATCGCGCCGCCGTAGGCATTGATCACCCCTTCGATCATGCCGTTGGCATCGCCGGAGCGGTTGACGGTCATGCCCCAGCCGAACCGCTTCTTGCTCGGGTCGGAGATCTCCAGGCAGATGTCGCGGAGTTCCTGATAGGAGTAGTACTCCTTCGTCTGGATCCCCTTCTCGGCGAACCAGTCCTTGCGGGCGAACATGCCCTGGCCGATGAAGTAGTACGGGATCCCGTACCACTTGCCGTCGAAGACGCAGTTCAGCTGTGCTTCCGGTGCGGGGTCGCCGTAGGTCTTCTTGAGGTCCTCCACGACGTCGGTGACGTCCTCCAGATCACCCAGCTCGTGGAACTCAGCCAGGAAGCGGCCGTCGTCGACGAAGGCCATGTCCCGGGCGTTCCTCGCCTTGATCGCGGCGTCGGTCTTGGCGACAAGATCACCGGTGTCGCCTTCGATGGTGCTCGAAGTCACCGTCGTCCCGGTCGCCTTGCTGAACGCGCTGATCGCGTTGCTGAAGGCCGTGTTGGCCGATTCGGCGTACTGCTTCTGGGCAAGCATGCCGAGTTTGGAGCCCTTGTACGGCTTGGCGGCGTCGACGACCGCCTGTTCCACGGCGATCGAACTCGAGCTGCTGGGTTTCTTGCTGCTGGTCTGGCAACCGACCAGTCCGGCCAGTGCGGCGCTGCCGCCGAGGCCGAGCACGGCGCGCCGGGAGATTCCGGCGGGCACGGCGATCTTGTTGTTCATCGATCCTCCTGGGTACGACGTTGTCCCACGTCCGATTTGAGAACTTCTGCTCAGGTCACTCGAAGACCCCGAAACCTGGAACGGCGTTGCGGTGCACCCCGTCCATGTCCAGCTCCACACCGATGCCGGGGGTGTCCGGCAGCATGATGTAGCCGTCCTTGACGATCGAATGGGCGCCGTCCGGCGCCATCACATAGCTGTCCCACACGTCGCGCTCCTCCAGCGCGTGCCATTCCTGCACGTAGAAGTTCGGGATCGTGCTGCACTGGTGGGCGGCTGCCATGGTGCCCAACGGGGTCGAAACGAGGTGTGGTGCGAAGGGCACGTAATAGATCTCGGCGAGGTTCGCGATCTTCTTGCTCTCCGCCAATCCTCCGCACTTGGGAATGTCGGGTTCGATGACGTCGACCGCGCCGGAGTCGAGGAGTTCGCGGAACCCCCAGCGGAGATAGAGATTCTCGCCGGCGCAGATCGGTGTCCTGGTGTTGGCCCTGACCCGGGCCAGCGCCTGTGGATTCTCCGGCGGCGTCGGCTCCTCCAACCACATCAGAGAGAACGGCTCGAGCTCCCCGGCGATCCGGCAGGCACTGGGCACGTCGTAGCGGGCATGCATGTCGATGGCAAGATCAACATCGGGACCGATCGCCTCCCGGACCCCGGCCACCCTGTCCACCATGTCCCGGATCTCCCGGGTCCCCAAGGTGTGGTTGTAGGGGTCGAACTTCGCCGGGTGTCCGAGGTTGTCGATGTCGAACTTGATCGCGGTGAATCCCTCGGCGACCATTCTCTGGGCGCGATCGACGCACCCGGCAACGGATCCGTCGGGGTCGTCGCCGTTGCCACAGTCGGCGTAGACCCGGATCCGATCGCGGAACTGGCCGCCGAGCAGCCGGTAGACCGGCTGCCCCATCGCCTTGCCGGCCAGATCCCACAACGCCAACTCGATGCCGCTCATCGCGATCACGTAGACACCGGACTGGGCGCCGGCGAAGACCTTGCGGCGGAGCTTCTCCCAGCACCGCTCGACATTGCGTGGGTCCTCGCCGATCAGCAGCGGTCGCAGCGAGTTGATCACGCCGACGACGCCTCCGGCCCCGGCATCGGGGTTGGCCTCGCCGAAGCCGGAGATCCCTTCGTCGGTGTCGATCCGGACGAGGGTGGCCTCGCCGTGATAGCGGACGACGGCGGTTGTGATGTTGACGATCTTCATTGATCCTCATGGCCGCAGCGCGGCGGCGGGTCGGGGATTGGGGGGCGCAGATCTATGCATGTCCCGACGCGTGGCGTAAGCCGCAGCGCACGCCGTCCGGAACAACTTGTCATATAAGCTGACGGTATGGTCAGCAAACAGGATTCATCGGCGGATGTCAAGGTCCGCACCTTGCCGATGCAGGTTGCTGCGCACCTCGTCCGACGGATCGCCGGCGGCAAGCTGATCGGTGATCGGGTGCCTTCGGAGTCGGACATCACCACGGAGTTCGGCGTGTCACGGGTTGTCGCCCGCGAGACACTGAAGATCCTTGCCTCGTTGGACATCGTGCACATCGCCCAGGGCCGCCGGGTGACGTTGCGACCGCCCGAGGAGTGGGACTATCTCAGTGCCCAACTGCTGGAGTGGCTGCCGCCCGACGACATCAACGGCCTGCTCCGGGAGCTTCAGGAGACCCGTCTGCTCCTGGAACCCGAACTTGCCGCACGGGCCGCCGAGTCGATGAGCGCGGAATCACTCCAGCGCTGTCACGACCTGCTCGCCCGAATGGAGGAGCTGGAGGACCAGCCGGAGGCGTACCTCGAAGTCGATCATGCCTTCCACATGGAGATCTGCCGTGCGTCGCAGAACCGCATCCTGGAGCGGATCATGTACTCGGCCCGTTGGTTGCTGGTGACCAGCCGCCGGGTGACCAACGAGGAGCCGCACGGCCTGGCCAACGCGACCTCGATCCATCGGGAGATCCTGCAGTGCATCGAAGAGCGTGACCCGGAGCTCGCGCGGCTGGAGATGCGCCGGCACATGGAGTACAACGTCCGGATCCTGAGTGGACGCGGACGCCGGGGACGGCGGAATCAGCCGACCAGTTCGGTGTAACCAGTCTCGGAGGAGTCGCGCAGGAACTGCACGCAGCGGTCCTGTTCGTCGGTCTCCCCGATCCGGCCCGCCGCCACCGACAACGCCCATAGGGCGCGCAGGAAACCGCGGTTCGGCTCGTGCTCCCACGGCACCGGACCCGACCCACGCCAGCCCGACCGGCGAAGCGCGTCCAGGCCGCGGTGGTAGCCGGTTCGGGCGAACGCGTACGCCCTGATCGTGCCTTCCGCCGTGTTCTCGGCGAGCGCCCGCTCGGCCAGCAGCGCCCAGCCGAGACTCGACGCCGGGTGCCGACCGACGATGTCCATCACCTGGGCGTCGATGACCTGGGCGCCGGCGGCGCCGAGTTCGGACGCGGCCGGGTCTGCAGGTAGCCGTGTCTGGGGCGTCCCGGCGTTGCCGGCCAACAGATTGCGATGAGCCTCGGTCACGAGGTCCATCCTGCCAGGCCGCGCCCGCGACTCAGTCGCCGAACCCGGCGATCGCCTGCGCTCGGAGCCGGTCACGGTCGAGCGTGATGCCCAGACCGGGGCCCTCGGGCAGCCGCAGCACTCCGCCGGAATTGTCCAAGGGCTCGGTGAGCAGCTCGTTGTAGTGGCTCAGGTCGAAGCGGCTGGTCTCCAGCCGGTAGAAGTTGGGCACCGTTGCCATCACCTGGGCTCCGGCGACCAGGTTGACCGGTCCACTGGCGTCGTGCGGCGAGACCGGGATGTTGTACGCCTCGGCCATGATCGCGATCTTCTTGAGCTCGCTGATGCCGCCGGTCCAGGTGACGTCGGGCATGGCGAAGTCGGCAAGCTTCTGCTCGAAGACCGGAACGAAGTCCCAGCGGGTGTGCAGCCGTTCCCCGACGGAGATCGGCACGTCGAGTGCCTGGCGCACCTGAGCAAGCGCATGGTAGCTCTCCGGCGGCACCGGCTCCTCGAACCAGTGCAGGTCTGCAACCGCTGTCAGGGCCCGCGCGGCCCGGATCGCGGTCGGTACGTCGAAACGGCCGTGCGCGTCGATCAGCAGTTCGGTTCCCGGTCCGGCGGCTTCGGCGATCGTCGCTGTCAGGTCGGCAGCCCGCTGTTCCAGAGCCCTGGGCAAGGAGCCGTCGAGATAGCCGTCGTTGTGGCCCGACTGGTCGGCTGGATGCGGGAACGGGTCGAACTTGATCGCGTCATGGCCGGACGCTGTGATCCTCGTGATCTCCTCTGCCACTGCCTCCGGTGTGGCGAACCGGGACTGGTCCGGATGGGTGTAGAGGCGGAGCGTGTCCCGCAGCCGGCCACCGAGAAGATCATGGATCGGCAGACCGAGTGCCTTGCCACGGAGGTCCCAGAGTGCGATGTCGATCGCGCTCAGCGCGTTCAGCGCGGCGCCCCGGCTGCCGGTGTAGGTGAAGGTGCGGAAGATCTTGTGCCAGATCCGTTCGATGTGGGCGGGGTCGTCCCCGACGACAAGATCATTCAGCTGCCGGGCGATCCCGGCGACCGCCCGGTTCGCCATCGGCGTCGTGGTGGTGACCTCACCCCAGCCGGTCAGCTCGCTGTCGGTGCGGACCTCGACGAAGAGGAATTCGCCCCAATAGGACGCCGGCGTCGCTATCAGCCAGGGAACGATCGAGGTGATCTTCACGCGACCGGTTTCCGATCGTCGGCCTGCTGCGTGGCTCGCCATTCCTCGTACTCCGGGCGTGCCGCCTCCGACAGCGGGTAGTAGCGCCGCAGGTCACCGCCCTCGGAGAGGCGGATCCGGGAGAACTCCTCCCACTCCGCATGGGCACCGGCGGTTTCCACCAACCGGGGCGCCAGCGCGATCGGCACCACGACGGCGCCGTCGTCATCGGCAACGATGATGTCGCCGGGCACGACGGTGGTGTTCCCGCAGGCCACAGGGACGTTGACGGCTGTGGGAAAGATGTCGGTCTGGGAGTGGAAGTTCGGTGTCACCCCGCGCAGCCAGAGCCCGACACCGAGGTTCCTGGCGTGTCCGAAGTCGCGGATGCAGCCGTCGATGACCACGCCGGCACCCCCGCGCCCGGCGAAGTAGGTCAACATCATCTCGCCGAACACGCCGCTGGTCATGCTGCCGCGGGCGTCGACGACGACGAAGTCGCCGGGTTGGGCGTGGTACAGCACATGGCGATGCAGCTGCTTCTCTGGATCGGCGTACTCGTCCACCGAGTAGAGGTCCTCGCGCTTGGGCATGAACTGCAGGGTCAGCGCCGGACCGGCGGCCACCACACCGGGCGTGTGGCTGACCGGACCGGTGATGTGGGCGCTGCGGACGCCGAGTTTGCTCAGTTCGCCGCTGGCCGTCGCGCTGCCGATCCTGGCCAATGCGGCAACGAGGCCCGGGTCGGGTCGGGAGATCTCCTGGCCCTGAACTGACATGATCATCACTGACCTCTCGTGGTGTCTGGTGTTGCTGTCCTCCGACGCTCGGACACGCCGGCGCCGGATCCCCGAGCGGCTCCGACCTTACTCGTCCGGGTGATCATCAACAGCAGTGCTTCCGTGATCGACCACCAACCGCTACGGTGATCGACATCTCCTCACCACCGGCCCGACGAGGTCGCATCCCCCGCAGTGAAGGTGACGCCGATGTCATGGTTCCGACCGCTTCGACGCATGATCATCACGACCGCAGCAGCAACGTTGGTGGCTGCAGCGATGTCCGCACCCGTCGCACCGGCGTACGCGAGTCCCGCTCAGCACACCGTGCAATACCGGGCGAGCGATGCGCTCATCGCCAATCCCGAGCGCGGCTTCGATCACACCGTCAACACCCACTACTACGCAGACGGATCCGGTTACACACCCCTTGATCAACAGACCCTGGCCGGGTATCGGGCCGACGGGATCACCCAGGTCGTGCGGGTCTTCTACATGGAGAAGTTCGCGCACACGAAACGACTCGACCGGGCCTGGTTGCGGCTCGTGCAACAGGACTTCGACACCGCGCGCTCGGCCGGCGTCTCGATCATCACCCGCTTCGCCTACGCCGAGGGCACGACCTATCCGTACAGTCCGCCCTACGGTGATGCCGACCTGCCGACGGTGCTGGCCCACATCAGGCAACTGACGCCACTGCTCCGCCACAACTCCGACGTGATCCCGGTGCTGCAGTCGGGTTTCATCGGGCTGTGGGGCGAGGGGTACTACACCGACCACTTCGCCAGCGACCCGAGCAATCCCGGTGAGCTGACCGCGGCCGACTGGGCCAAGCGGCGGGCAGTCGTTGGGGCCGAGCTGAAAGCGCTCCCGGCCGATCGGTCGATCCAGCTGCGGACCATGCAGATGAAGCAGGAGATCCTCGGCGTTCCGACCGGCACGGCCGGAGCGCTGACCGCCGACGAGGCCTACCGGAACACCGCGAAGGCACGCATCGGTCATCACAACGACTGCTTCCTCGCCCCGTTCGGCGACTACGGCACGTTCCTATCCGACCCGATCACCCTCGATGAGGAGTACCTGGCCCAGGACAGTGCGTACCTGCCGGTCGGAGGCGAGACCTGTGCCGTCAACCCGCCGCGGTCGGAGTGGCCGAATGCATCGGCGGAACTGGCCCGTTACCACTACAGCTACCTCAACCGGGACTACCTGACCGACGTGCTGGATTCCTGGGGCCAAACCGGTCTCGACGAGGCCGCCAAGCGGCTGGGCTATCGGTTCGTGATGGTCGACAGTTCGGTGACCGACAGCGGGCGACACAGCTCTGCGCAGGTCTCGGTCCAGATCCGGAACGTCGGTTGGGCCGCCCCGTACAACCGGCGTCCGGCGTACCTGGTACTCACCTCGCAGCATCGGACCGTGCGGATCCCGTTCCACTCCGATGCTCGCCGCTGGGCGGCGGGCACGACGACAACGGTCACCGCTGCCGTGCGCGGGCTTGGGCCTGGCCGCTACCACGCCTACCTGTCGCTGCCGGCAGCCGACGGCGGGACGGCCCGCGATCCGAAGTTCGCCATCCGGACGGCCAATGTCGACACCTGGGACGCCGCCCGTGGGCTCAACGACCTGCAGCAGAGCGTGATCATCAGCAACCGATGACCCACTGATCACCCGGCCCGACGCGTCATGACCTGTGCTGTCCAGTCCAGCAACAGTTCGGTGAACCGATCAGGTTCTTCGAGCGTGGGCAGATGTGCGACCCCCTGCCACGTGACAACGCGGACGTCCGAGAGCTGCGCCGCAAGCCGTTCGGCGGCATCGTGGGTGGCATCCAGGTCGTTGGCCCCGACGAGGAGCAGCGCCGGAGCGTGGATGTCGGCGAGTCGGTCAAGGGCAGGCGGGTCGGCCTCGACCTCGTCGGCATCCCCCAGCAGGTCGGCGGCTTCGAAGGCGCGCCTCTGCATCAGCCGAACCTGCGCGAGGATCGCAGGATCAAGATCGGCCACGGTACGGTCCCGGCCCACCAACCACGCGCTGACGTTGGCCTCGACCGCTGCGTCGAGATCACCGGACTTCAGCGCCGCGGCCTCGGCCCTGAAGAACTCGCGCAGAGCGTCGGTCACCGTGGCCAGCAGGCTCCCGCCCGGTGGGCAAAGCGTCAATGAGTCGACCCGGTCCGGCACCGCCAGTGCGACCTCGGTGGCCACCCCGGCTCCGAACGACGCGCCGACGAGATGCGCGTGTCGAACGAAGCCGCATCCATCGTCTCGATGACGTCCTGCACATGGGAAAAGCTGCCAGACGCCGGTGCGGTCGTGCTCTCACCGAATCCGCGCAGGTCGAGCCTGATCAGCTCGCAGGTCGGGTGCAGGCGATCCCATTGGGGCTGCCACATCCGCCGGTCGGCGACACCGGCGTGGATGAAGACGATGCGGTCCCGGGCACACGTGCGACGAGCGAGGTCGTAGGCAATACCGCTCGAGGTCTCAGCCACCGACATTCCTTCCGCCGACGATGTGTCGGACGCGAGGCTAGATCCAGGTCTTGCGCTTGAACAGGACGTAGAGCACCACTGCCGAGGCCAGCATCACGGCCAGGTAGACATAGAAGCCGACACTCGAACCCTGGAACCAGAAATCGACGTTCATGCCGACGAAGCCGGTGATCAGGGTCGGTGCGGCGATGATCGCCGCCCAACCGGTCAGCTTCTTCATCACATCGTCCAGCCGAGCGTTGTCCAGTGACAGGCTGGTGTCGAAGATCGTGGTGAGCCCATCGGCCAGTGCGGTGACCGAGAGGGCGACCCGTTGGGTACGGTCGATGATCTTGTTCCAGTGCCGGTCGGTCACCTCGTCCGAACCGGGCGCGGTGTCGACGAGCTCCTGGACGACGTCCTGGGTTGGTGCGGTGACTCGCCGCAACTGGGTCACCGCGCGACGCAGCCGGAACGCGTCCAACTTTCCCTCCCGGGTCAGCGGCTGACCACCGAACAGCTGATCGGCAAGATCATCAGAGGCTGCCTCGAGCTGTTCGGTGGTGGTCACCGTCGTGTCGATCACGAAGTCGACGACCAGCTGGGCGGCACGGTCGGCACCGCCGCCGGTCAGCCGCGGCCCTGCAGCGGTCAGCATGCGGGCGATCCGCTGCCCGTACGGGTCGTCGGCGAGGATGATCACCACCTGATCGGCGATGATCATCGAGACATCGTCGGCGAACAGCTCCCGATTCTTCAGCTCGACCGCGAGCAGACGTACCAACCGGGTCCCGGCGACGTCACTGACCCGGCACCGGTGGCCGGGTGCGAGCAGTTCGTCGACCGCATAATCGTCAAGCCCCAGGATCTTGGCCAGCCGACGGAGCTCAGCCGTCTCTTCCCGCGGGGCGATCGCCCAGGCCGAGGCGTCACCGTTCTGCTGCAGGACATCGGCCAGGTCATCGCCTTGTAGATCGTGGGCGATGACCCGGCTTCCGATCCATGCCTCACTGAGCGCGATGGGTCCGCCAGCGGCCAAGATCAGGCCTTCGGTGACGTTCCGGTGCTGCGCAGGTCCTCGCAGGCAGTGACGACGCGCTCGGCCATACCGGCCTCGGCGAGCCGTCCCCAGGCCCGTGGGTCGTAGGCCTTCTTGTTGCCGACCTCGCCGTCGATCTTGAGCACCCCGTCGTAGTTGGTGAACATGTGCCCGACGACCGGCCGGGTGAAGGAGTACTGGGTGTCGGTGTCGATGTTCATCTTGACCACGCCGTAGTCGACGGCTGCCCGGATCTCCTCCAGAGTCGATCCCGACCCGCCGTGGAAGACCAGGTCGAACGGCTTGTCCTTGCCGAGTTTGGCGCCGACCTGTTCCTGGATGTCCTTGAGCACCTCGGGACGGAGCTTGACCGCACCCGGCTTGTAGACGCCGTGCACGTTGCCGAAGGTCAAGGCGGTGATATAACGGCCCTTCTCACCCGAGCCGAGCACCTCGACGGTGCGCAGCCCGTCACCCGGAGTGGTGTAGAGCTTCTCGTTGATCTCGTTGCTGACGCCGTCCTCCTCACCACCGACGACACCGACCTCGATCTCCAGAATGATCTTGGCCGCGGCAGCGGCGGCAAGCAGCTCGGCGGCGATCGACAGGTTCTCCTCCAGCGGAACCGCAGAGCCGTCCCACATGTGGGATCCGAAGAGCGGATCCTTGCCGGTCTTCACCCGTTCGGCAGAGATGGCCAGCAGCGGGCGTACGTAACCGTCGAGCTTGTCCTTCGGGCAGTGATCTGTGTGCAGGGCGATGTTCACCGGGTAGTTCTTGGCGATCTCGTGTGCGTATTCGGCCAACGCCACCGCACCGGTCACCATGTTCTTGATCTTCGGGCCGGAGGCGTACTCGGCACCTCCGGTCGAGATCTGCACGATCCCGTCCGATCCGGCATCGGTGAAGCCCTGCAACGCCGCATTCAGCGTCTGGGACGACGTGACGTTGATCGCGGGGTAGGCGAACGAGCCGGCCTTGGCCCGATCCAACATCTCGGCATAAACGTCTGGGCTTGCAATTGGCATAAGGGTCCCTCTCTGGCGCGTGCAGCATGCTTTGGCCCCAGTCTTTCACCAGTCCCCACCGGACTGCACCCGCCGGTCGGTCCGGGGCCGCCCCTCAGATGTCCAGCGCACTCAGATCCAGGCCGTGGCGACCGCCGGAATAGGCCCGTACGGTGCTGTCCAGGGTCGCCGGGAGGACCTGCAACTGCTCCAGCGGGAGGTCGACCTGGCTGCCGTCGGTGGCGACCGCGCGCAACAGTGGCCCGGACGGCCAGGAGCCCTTCGCGGTGGTCAGTGTGGCGAGCTGGGTCCAGCCGATGCGCCGGTCGGCCAGTTCGATGCCGGACCGGTCCACGCGGAGGGCGACGCCCTGCCCGGCTCCGGCGGCGGCCCGGCGGGAGCGGCGCATCGCGATCCAGCAGAAGAGCGCCCAGGCGCAGCCGGCCAGCAGCACGACGGCGTACACGACGACGGTGCCGGCCCAATTGGCGGTCAGCCGGTCCCGCTGCCAGAAGAAGATCAGCGCCAGCAGGATCACCGAGATGCCGAGGCTGACCAGCCGCCTGCGCAACAACCGCCGCCAGCGTTCGGCGCGGCTCAGTGCCGGCGTCGGGTCGTAGGGGACGACCAGTTCGTCAATCCTTGAGCTCACCCGATCCATTCTTTCCTACAGGTTCGGCGGCCGGGTTCGGCGGCCGGGTTCGGCGGACGGCTTCGGCGGCGGACACGTCGCCGCGGGCCGTCAGCCCGTCGATCACACCGAGCACATCGGCCTCCGGGCGGTTCTGACTCAGCTTGGCCTTCGCCTCGATCCTGCTGATGATCAGCTCCACACCGACGATCGCGCGCAGCTGGCCGTTGACGTACTTCTCCGGCGCATCGTCGACCGACCAGGGTTCCGGGCCGCCGGGATGGTATGACTCATGATGATCAGTGAGCCTGCGGACAAGATCATCGAGCCAGCCGACGTCGTCGTGAACGACGAGATCACCGTGGACATGGCAGATCAGATAGTTCCAGGTCGGCACCGCCCGACCATGTTCGGCCTTGCTGGCGTACCAGCTCGGAGAGATGTACGCGTCCGTGCCTTTCAAGATCACCAGCGATTCCCCGGTCGGGGCGGCCCGCCAGTGCGGGTTGTTCCGCGCCAGATGACCTTGCAGCCGACCCGGGCCGCCGCCGGGATCCGGAAGATGCAGCCACGGCAGGAGGGTGGCCTGCAGGCCGTCCGCGGTCGGGGTGATCAGGTCTGCGGCGATCGGCGAGGTCAGCAGACCGAGGATTTGATCGTCGGTCGCGGCGAAGTGTTTGGGTACGTACATCGGGCTAGTTCGCCCCGCGCGGGGTGATCGCCATGTGGATCCGGTACCGGTCGGCGCGGTAGGCCGATGTCGACATCTCGATGACCCGATCCCCGGCGTAGGTGACCCGCTCCTGGACCAGCAGCGGCGCCCGTCGGGGGATGTTCAGGATGCGCGCCTGGTGGACGTCGGCCGCCTCTGCCCGGACGGTCTGCTCACCACTGGTCACCACAAGACCGTATTCGGTGGCGAAAACGTCGTAGAGGGATCCGAGCTCGCGATCCAGGAGTCCCGGGAACAGCGCCGACGGGTAGTAGCCGACCTCGTAGGCCATTGGGGTGCCGTCCGCGGTGCGCAGCCGTTCGACCCTGATCACCGGCCGTCCCGGCCGGATCCGCAATGCGTACGCGACATCGTCGTCGGCCCGTTCCTCGCCGGCCGACAACACCACCGTCGCCGGAATCAGGCCCCGGTCCCGCATCTCCCGGGAG